>NZ_JALM01000006.1 GCF_000737195.2 Sciscionella sediminilitoris | reverse complement strand
TGCACACCCACATCCTCGAATACCCCGATCCACACGCACCGTACGGCGTCCGCGGAGTCGGCGAACCGCCCACGATCTCGTCCACCCCGGCCATCGTCGCCGCGATCCGCGCGGCCACGGGAAAACCACTGAGCCGGGTTCCCATCCGCCCCGAGGACATCGCCCTCCGTCCCTGACCCGGATACAACCGCCGAAGGAGGACCATGTTCGCGCGCGTGATCACCGCCCAGACCGAAACCGAAGGATTCGACGAGCTCACCCGCCTGGCCCAGGAACAGCTTCCGGGCGCCCGGGAACAGCCCGGGATGGGAGACCTGCGAACAGAGAGAAGCGGTCAGCCAAGGCACCGCGACCGGTATGCACGACAAGGGCACCTGAACCGGATCAAGCTTCCCGGGCGGACCGTTCCCGGAACACGAGGTTCAGCACCACCGCTGCGATGCATCCCGCACTGATCCCGGAATTCATGATGGTGCGCACCGCGGCCGGGAAATGCGCGTAGAACTCCGGCGCCACGACCGGAAGCAGCCCGATGCCGAGCGAGGCGGCCACGATCGCGACGTTCGCGGGCCGGGACAGGTCGGCCCGGGTCAGGGTGCGGATCCCGGCCACGGCGACACTGCCGAACAGCACGATCCCCGCACCGCCGAGCACCGGTTGCGGCACCAGCGCGACGATCCCGCCCACCACGGGGAACATGCCGAGCAGCACGAGCAGCACCCCGCATCCGGCGACCACATAGCGGCTGCGCACCCTGGTCAGCGCGACCACTCCGATGTTCTGTGCGAACGCGGTGGCCAGGAAACCGCCGAACACCGTGCTCACCGCACTGGCCAGGCCGTCGGCACGCAGTCCGTCGGCGAGGGTGCGCTGCCCGGTCGGGCGTTCGACGATCTCCCCGAGCGCGATCATGTCCGCGGTCGACTCGGCCATCGTGACGATCACGGCGATGACGATGGAGATGATCGCGGCGATGTCGAAGGCGGGCGCACCGAAATGGAACGGGCTCGCGATCCCGAACGCCTCCGCCTTGCTGAACGAACTCGTGTCGATCGCGCCGAGCGGCCAGGCGAGCAGGGTTCCGGCGACCAGTCCGATCAACAGCCCGATCCGGCCGAGTACCCCGGACAGGAACCGGTTGCACACCAGAACCGCCAGCAGGGTGAACCCGGCGAGCAGCACATCACGCCAGCCGGCTGACGGTTTCTGATCGGCGACCCATTGCGCGGTCACCGGAAGCAGAGACACCCCGATCAGCGTGATGACCGTTCCGGTGACCACCGGCGGGAAGAACTTGAGTAGCCGGGAGAACACCGGAGCGAGCAGCACCATCAGCGCACCGCCGATGAGCGTGGCGCCGTAGACGTAGCCCAGCGCCGAAGGCCCCGCGTGTTCCTCGGCGATCGCCTGCACCGGAGCGACCGAAGCGAAGGTCACCCCGTTCACCAGCGGCAGCCGTGCGCCGAACCGCCAGATGCCGAGTGTCTGCAACAGGGTGGCGATCCCGGAGGTGAACAGGCTGGCCCCGATGAGCAGGCTCAGCTTCGCGGGATCGAGCCCGACGGCCGCGCCGATCACCAGTGGCGGAGCCACCACCCCGGTGTACATCGCGCCGACATGCTGCAGCGCACCGAGCAGGAGCTCGCCCGCTCCCGGGCGCCGGTCGACCGGATGGACGGCGCTCACGCGTGCCGCTCCGGGCCGGAACGGTCACTGCGGCGGCGGGTTACCCGCGTGATGAGCATGGGCAACGGTAGCCCGCGCCGCGGCACGCACCCACGGCACGGCCGACCCCGTGACGTAGCGGACGAGTGGCGCAGCGCCACTGCTCAGCGCGTGGCGCCGAGCCAGGTGAGCGCCGCGGTGGTCAGGGCCTGCACCCCGGTGACGATCGTGGGTTCGGGCACCGGGGCGAATTCCGGGGAGTGGTTGCTCGGGATGTCCTTTTCGAACCGTCCCTGCGCGAAGGCCGTCATGACCCGCTCCGGGTCGAGCCCGCCCCAGAACCAGAAAACCGTCGGGATCGAGGCGGCCGTGCCGAACACACCGACATCCTCGCTCGCGGTGATGGTCGGCATCGGCATGACCCGTTCGCCGCCGAACCGCTCGGTGAACGCCGCCACGGTGCGCGCGGCAGCCTCCGGATCGTTGATCGTGACCGGGGCGCTGACCGTCCACTCGATCTCGGGTTCCTTCGGCGCACCGCTGATCTCGCACTCCCCGCGCACGATGCGTTCCACGGCGGCACGCAGCTGGGACCGGACCTCCGGCGAGTACGCGCGCAGATTGATCCCGAGCTCGGCCTGCTCGGGAATGATGTTGTCCTTGGTCCCGGCGACCAGTTTGCCCACGGTGACCACGGCGGTCTCGGTCGGTGTCACCTCGCGCGCCACGATTCCCTGCAGCCGCAGCACGATCGAGGAGGCGAGCACCACCGGGTCCACGGTGGTGTCCGGGCGGGAACCGTGCCCGCCGCGGCCGAAGATCCGCACCCGTGCGGAGTCACTGCTGGCCATGGTCGGGCCGCTGGCGTGCCCGAGTACACCGGCCGGAAGCGGCGCGACATGCTGGCCGAGCACGATCTCCGGGGTACCGAACCGGTCGAAGAGCCCATCGGCGAGCATCGCCTCGGCGCCCTTGGCGAGTTCCTCCGCGGGCTGGAACACCCCGAGGACCGTGCCGGACCAGTCCGTACGGCGGGCATCGAGCTGTTCGAGGGCGCCGAGCAGGCAGGTGGCGTGCATATCGTGCCCGCAGGCATGCATCACCGGAACCTCGTCACCGTCGGGCCCGGTCCCCGTGGCGGTGCTCGCGTACGGCAGCCCGGTGGCCTCGGCGACCGGCAGCGCGTCGATGTCCGCACGCAGCATCACCAGCGGACCGTCCCCGTTGCGCAGCACGGCGACCACGCCTGTGCCACCGACCCCGGTTGTCACCTCGGCGTCCAGCCCGGCGAGCCGTTCGGCGATGCACCGCGCGGTGCGGTGCTCGGCGAAGGACAGCTCGGGGTGCTCGTGCAGATCACGGTAGAAGGCGTGCAACCGCTCGAGCTGTTCGGCGGACGGTGCGGACGTTTCTGACATTGCGGCATCACTCCTCACCGGCGAGTCTGCCACACTGAGTTGTCACCAAGCGTGTTCGAGGGGAGTGCGGATGGGCACGTTCTTTCTTGTGGCGATGGCGCTCGCCTTGCTGTTCTTCGCGATCGGCATGGTGCGGGACCGCCGTCGCTACAGCAACGGGATCTGGCTCAGCATCACGCTGATCTTCTTCCTGCTGTTCCTGTTCGCCAACGCCGCGAAGGTGCACTGGATCGGGCTCGCACTGGTGACCGCGTTCTTCGGCGCCGTGCTGCTGCTGGTGCTCGTGCTACCGGTCGCGCTGGTGATCAACGGCGTCACGATGCTGCGTCGCGAGGGGCGGCGCCCCGCGAACCTGCTCTCCCTGCTCGCCGGGCTCGGCATGTTCGCGCTGTACGCCGCGTTCTGGCTGACCGCCCGGATCGACGTGGACTGGCCCCGTGTGGTGCTCGGCGCGATCGTGCTGGTCTCCTGCTATCTCGCCTTCCTGTTCGTCACCTTCCTGCTGTACTCGGTGGTCTACAGCCGCACCGCGCGCAGGCGGAAGTTCGACGCGGTCGTGGTGCTCGGTTCCGGGCTGATCGGGGAACGGGTTCCCCCGCTGCTGGCCAGCAGGCTCGACCAGGCGGTCCGGATCTACCAGCATGCCGAGACCGCACCGGTCCTGGTCGTCAGCGGCGGGCAGGGCGGTGACGAGGCCGTCTCCGAAGCCGAGGCCATGGCCGGGTATCTGGTCACCAAGGGCATTCCGGAAAAGGACATCGAACTCGAGGACCAGGCGCGCACCACGGAGGAGAATCTGCGCTACAGCAGGGCGATCCTGGACGCGCGGGAACCGAGGCCGAAGCGGATCGCCGCGGTGACCAACAATTTCCACGTGCTGCGCACCGCACTGCTCTCCCGGCGGATCGGGGTACGCCTCGACGTGCTCGGTTCCCCGACGGCCTTCTATTTCCTGCCGAGCGCGTTCCTGCGGGAGTTCGTCGCGATCGTGCTGGCGAACCGCGTGGTCAACGGGATCATCTGCGGAGTGCTCGGTGGCGGGGTACTCGCGATCGGCCTACTGGTCTGAGCTCGCATAGCGCGCGCGATAGGTGCGCGGACTGACCCCGAAGAACGCGCGGAACCGCCTGCTCGCATAGGCCGGATCGGGCCAGCCGACCTCGCGGCCGATTTCCGCGACGGGCAACCGGGTCTCGATCAGCAGCGCCGCCGCACGCTCGGCCCGCAACCTGCCGAGGCATTCCATCGGAGCCGCGCCGAGGTGCGCGCCGAACAGCCGCGCCAGATGTGAGGCCGAAACCCCCGCCGCCGCGGCGAGTTCGCGCACCGACCACGGATGCGCGGGCTCCTCCTCCAGCAGTCCCACGGCCGTGGCGACCACCTCCGGGGTCACCGGGACGGCCGTGTCCCGGTGTGCGGTGAGCTCACCGATGACGCACAGCAGCTGCCCGATCCGTTTGGTGCGCTCCCCCGTCCGGCGCGCCGGACCGGCGGCCATCGCGTGCAGCGGTTCGGCGATGCGCTCGAGGGTGCCCGGATCGAGCCGGGCGATCCGGTGCCGCGCGGGCCATTTCGACCGTTCCACCGGCCACAGCACGCTGCCCAGCACCGGATCCGAACGCAGCCAGGACAATTCGCGATGCAGCAACTCGGTGCCGAGACCGACGTTGCACAGCCGCAGCCCCGCGCAGCGATCGTAGGCGTGCCAGTCCCCGGGACGCAGCGCGACGACCGAACCGGTGCGCACCTGGACCCGGCCGACCGCGGAGGCGTGCCGCGCCGTGCCCGCGAGCACGATCGCGAGCTCGATGAAGTCGTGGCTGTGCGGGGCCATCCCGCGGTCCCCGAGCTCGGTCTCCTCCGCGGCGATCGCGATGCCTCCCGCACCGAAGATGTCCTCCCGCAGCATCCGGTGCATGATCGGATTGTACAAGTTCCCGGTCGAGAAGTCCTGTTTCACCGGATCATCCTGTACCAGGATCGATCATCATGCGTGCGGAAATTATCCAACGTCCACAACGGACAGCGACCCCCTTGCTCCTGGTACTCGGGGTGTTGCTCATCGCCCTGAACCTGCGCCCGGCGATCACCAGCCTTCCGCCGTTGTTCCCGGAGGTCGCGCACTGGTTCGGCCTCACCGGTTCCGCGGTCACGGCGCTCGCCGCACTGCCGGTGTTCTGCTTCGGCGTGGTCTCGTTCTTCGCCCCGCCCCTGGCCCGGCGGTTCGGAGAGGAACGCCCGATCGGGATCGCGCTCATCCTGCTCACCCTCACCCAGGCGCTGCGCATGCTCGCCGGACCGTTCGCCCTTTTCCTCGGCACCGTGTTCGCGGCGGGAGCGCTGGCCTTCTGCAATGTGCTCACCATCAGCGTGATCAAACGGCGGGCCGGGCGGCGTTCGGGCGCGGTGCTCGGCTGGTACATGCTCTGCTACGGGTTCTGTGTGCTGGCCAGCACCACGCTCGCGGTCCCGCTCTATCACGCACTCGGGGCGAACCTGCCACTGGCGACCGGGCTCTGGGCCCTGCCCGCCGCGGCCGCCGCGCTCGCCTGGATTCCCCAGTTCCGTTACGGCACAAGGGAAAGCGCTCCCGCTGCCGCGGGAATCGGGATCTACCGCAAGCGGATCGCCTGGCAGGTCACCTGTTATGCGGGCGCGCAGAGCGTGTTCTTCTACGCCATGACCTCGTTCCTGCCGAGCATGTTCCGCGACCGCGGTATTTCCGCGGACGGAGCGGGCCTGCTCGCCGGACTGGTCGGGGTCGGTGGTCTGGTGGTCTCCTTCGGCACCCCGATGCTCGCCGAGAAACTGGGCGACCAGCGTCCGATGATGGCGCCGATCGTGGTGTGCTGCGCGGCCGGGATCCTCGGCTGTCTCTACGCCCCGGTCTCGACCGCCGCGGTCTGGGTGATCCTGATCGGCCTCGGAGCGGGCGCGGCCCAGCCGCTCGCGCTGTACCTGACGATCGCGCGCACCGAGACACCCGCCGGGGCGGCCGCCCTTTCCGGAATGAGCCAGGGCGTCGGTTATCTGCTCGCCGGATTCGGCCCGCTGCTGTTCGGCCTGCTGCACACAGCGACCGGGGCCTGGGAAGCCCCGGTGTTCGCGCTGCTCGCGGTGCTGCTCGTGGAACTCGTGGTCGGCCTGCTCGCCTGCCGCCCGGAACGCGTTCCGCTGTGACCGGTGCTCAGCACGTGGTCCAGCGGTGGCGGCGTTTGCGCACCTCGAGATGGATGAGCGTCTCCGCTCCGCGCACCCCGGGAACGGTGCGGATCCGCTGGGAGAGCAGCAGCGCGAGGTCCGCATCGTCGGCGCACACGACCTCGCAGAGGATGTCGAACCGCCCGGCGCAGATCGTCAGCTGCTCCACCTCGTCGAACTCGGCGAGCGCGTCGGCGACCGGATCGAGCGGTCCCGCCACGGTCACCGCGACGAGTGCCTGGCGCGCGAGCCCGGCGAGGCGCGGATCGGAGACCGCGAAGATCTCGATCACCCCGGCATCGGCGAGACGCTGCACCCGTTGGCGCACTGCTCCTTCCGAGAGACCGACCGCCTTCCCGATCGTCACATAGGATCGGCGCCCGTCCTCCTGCAGCTGCTCGATGATGTGCCGGGTGGTCTCGTCAAGGAGCGTATTCGCCGATTTTACTTGGGTGGCCGGCATTCTGCTCACCTCCCTGGGTGCGATGGGTCGGGAACAGGGCGATCCCGGCCCCGATGAGCACGGCGCCGACCGCATGCCACACCAGCAGCCGTTCGCCGAGGAAGGCCACCGCGAGCGCCACGCCGAACACCGGGATGAGGTTGAGCACCATACCCGCCGCACCGACCGGGACCGTGGCGATCGCCCGGTTGTAAAGCAGGAAACTCGCGGCGTAGCCGATGGTTCCCATGATCACCGCGGCGATCCAGAACCGGGGCGCGGCGTGCAGCGGCAGCGCCTCCGCCCCGGTCGACCAGGCCAGCACGGAAACCGGGATGGCCAGGATCAGCGCAGCGGTGAACTGGTAGGTGGTCATGGACAGGGCGTCGGTGGTGCGGGCGGCCCCGCGGGCGGGCAGCGAGTAGAGCGCGGCGCTCAGCGCACCGAGCACCACGAGCACATCCCCGAGGTTGCCGTGCACGTTCGCCCCGATCCCCTGCAGCGCAAGCACTCCGGCACAGGACAGGAGCAGCCCGGCCACCGCGCGGATGCCGAGCCGTTCGCCGAGGAATATCGCGGAGAGCAGCACCACGAAACAGGATTCGGTGGCGTTGAGCAGGGATGCGTTCGTGGCCGTCGTGTAGCCGAGCCCGACGGTGAGCAGTCCGTAGGCCAGTCCGGGTTCGAGCAGGCCGAGCAGGAAATACCGGCCGATCCGTTCCGGGGGACGCAGCCCGCGCAGCAGCGCCAGCGGCCACAGCACGAGGTTCGCGCCGAGCAGACCGGCCAGCAGCACGGCAGCCGGGCCGAGCCCGCCGAGCGCGTACTTCGCGGCAGTGGCCTGCGTTCCCCAGCACAGCGCGGCGAGAACGAGGAGCAGATAGGGCCCGCGTGGCCTCACTGCGCGGCCTCCGCACTCTCACCCTTCGCGAGAATGTGTCGCAACAATTCCTGCACCTGCGCCGGCGTGGTGTTCGGGTTCAGCAAGGTCAGCTTCAGGTAGATCGCCTCGGCGCCGGAGGAATCGAGCATGCTGGTCCGGCCGATCACGGCCAGCCCTTCCGCGAGCAGCGACCGGCGGATCTCCGCGTTCACCGCTGCGCCGTGCGCCGGATCGCTTGGCAGGTAACGGAAAACCACGGTGCTCAGCACCGGATCGGCACGCAGCTCCAGCTTCGGGTGCTCCCGGACGAACTCGGCGGCGTCCTCGGCGAGCGCATGGCAGCGGTCGACGAGTTCACCGAGCCCGGCCTTGCCGAAGCTGCGCAGGGTGACCGCGACCTTGAAGGCGTCGGCGCGCCGGGTGGTGCGCAGGGAATGCCCGAGCCTGCTGGTGTATCCGGCGCGCTCATCGTCCTCGCTGTTGAGATAGGCGACCGTACGGTCCAGCGGGGCGAAGCTGTCCGCGGCACGGGTCAGGAACGCGCCCGCGGCGACGGGCTGCCAGCCGAACTTGTGCAGATCAAGGCTCACCGAATCGGCGCGCTCGATCCCTTCGAGCAACCGGACCAGCCTGGCGGAGAACAGGGCTCCCCCACCGTAGGCGGCGTCCACGTGCAACCAGGCGCCGTATTCGCGGGCGATCGGCTCGAGCTCGGCGATCGGGTCGATCCCGCCGAGGTCCGTGGTGCCCGCCGTGGCGACGACCGCGAGCGGCACCCGGCCACGGCAGCGCACCATCTCCAGGCTGCGGGTCAGCTCCTCGGGCCGCATCCGGTGCGCCTCGTCGACGGGAACCGGAAGCACCGCGTCCTCGCCGAGACCGAGGAAACCGGCGCACCGGGCGATCGAGAAGTGCGCGGCCTCCGAGCACAGGATCCGGAACGTGTCCCCGGTACCCGCGAGCCCGCTGCGGGCCACCTCGACCCCGCGACGACGCCGGATCACGTTGTCCCGCGCGAGAAGCAGGCCCATCAGGTTCGACTCGGTCCCGCCCGAGGTGAGCACCCCGGCAGAGCTGTCCGGGAACCCGACCAGCCGGGAGAACGCCTCCACCAGCTGCTCCTCGAGCACACTAGCCAGCGGGGCCTGGTCCCAGGAATCGAGCGAAGCGTTCACCGAGCCAGCCGCGGTATCGGCGGCCACCGCCAGCGCCAGCGGCGGGCAGAGCAGGTGCGCTGCGCAGGCGGGATCCGAGGGATCTGCCGCACCCGCGGCGAGCTGACGGACAAGCCCGGCGAGCACCTCGCCCGGTTCGGATCCGGTCTCCGGCAGCAGTTCGCCCAGTTCGGTGCGCCACCGCCGGGCGAGCGTGGCCGGATCGCCCGCGGGGATCGGGCCCTCCCTGTCCTTGGCACCCTCGGCGAGCGCGTCCAAGGTGATACCGAGAAACGATTCGAGTGCCGTTGGACCGTGCACGCCGCCCGCGAATGCGACATCCATGGCGAACCCTCCCTAGTTATTACTCGGAAACCGATTTGATTGGTCCACGCGATTTCGAATGGCGAACGGGCTGCCTTAGGCCGATGCGAAATTCGTGTCGATGACGTTACGCCCAGGTATCACCAAGGCACAAACAGTGACATGACTCACCGGGCGTAAGAGGGAATCCCGGGTGATTACCGTGGTTTTAAGAAGCTTTTATCAACCGGCGGCGTCAGATGAACGAGAAGCGAACAACATCAGAAAAACGACGGCCCGGCGTCAAGAAAACAGAAAAAATCGGCGCCGGAAAGCATCCTCCGCAAATACCGCACGCGGGTGAGCTCGGCGCCGATTCTTACTCGAATACTACGCGGTCCCGTCGATGGTGGCGGCCAGCAGTGCCAGGTCGCCGTCCGCGGATTCGCTGTAGGCGACCAGTTTCTGACCGGGCGCGACCCCGCTGATGGACTCGCGCAGGTGCACCGTCACCCCGTCCTCGACCGGGGTCACCACCGCGGGCGCGACCCCGCCGTGTGCCCGGATCTGCACGGTGACCTCGGTCGGCCCGGCGAGCTGCTGCCCGCCCGGGTAGATCACCTCGGAGCACTGGATCTCGTCCACGGTCAGCCGGTCCCGGGAACCCACCCGCACGGTGGCGGTCACCGGCTCCAGGGAGAGCACGTAACGCGGACGCCCGTCCGCCGCGGGTGCCTCGACACCGATCCCCTTGCGCTGGCCGACGGTGAAGCCGTGCACACCAGCGTGCTCGGCCAGCACCTCGCCGGTCTCGTCGTCCACGATGTTGCCCGGCCGGGTGCCGAGCCTGGACTCCACGAATCCGCGGGTGTCCCCGTCCGCGATGAAGCAGATGTCGTGCGAATCCGGTTTGCGCGCCACGAAGAGGCCACGCCGCTCGGCCTCCGCGCGCACCTCGGACTTGCGGCTGCCACCGAGCGGGAACAGGGAATGCCGCAGCTGCTCCGCGGTGAGCGAGGCCAGCACATAGGACTGGTCCTTGCCCTCGTCCACACTGCGGCGCAACTCCGGCGCATCATCCACAGTGGACAGTCGGGCGTAGTGCCCGGTGCACACCGCGTCGAACCCGAGCCCCATCGCGCGTTCGAGCAGCGCGGCGAACTTGATCCGCTCATTGCACCGCACGCACGGGTTCGGGGTCCGGCCCCGCTCGTATTCGGCGAGGAAGTCGGCGACCACTTCCTCGGTGAACTCCTCGGAGAAATCCCAGACATAGAACGGAATCCCGAGCATGTCCGCGGCGCGGCGCGCATCACCGGCGTCCTCGATGGTGCAGCAGCCACGGGACCCGGTACGCAGGGTGCCCGGTTTCGCCGAGAGCGCCATGTGCACCCCGGTCACCTCGTGGCCCGCCTCGACGGCGCGCGCGGCGGCGACCGCCGAGTCGACACCACCGCTCATCGCGGCGAGGACCTTCATGACATCTCCTTCACTCGGTCGGTCTTCCTCCGGCGCAGCGAGGGCACCCCACGCCCGCGCGCCCCGGTCACGGCTTCCCCGAGCACCGCACCGAGCGCGGTGACATCCGCGTCCGTCGAGGTGTACCCGAGGGAGAACCGCAGGCAGCCGCGTGCCGCCTCGGCATCCGCCCCCATGGCGAGCAGCACGTGGCTCGGCCGGGAAACCCCGGCGGTGCACGCCGATCCGGTCGAGCACTCGATCCCCCGTGCGTCCAGTGCGGCCAGCAGCGTGTCACCGCGGCAGCCGGGGAAGGTCACGTGGGCGATCCCGGGCAGGCCACCGTGTTCCGGCCCGTTGACGACGGCATCGGGAACCGCGGCACGCACGGCGGTGAGCAGCAGCGCCCGCAGCCGGGCCAGTTCCCCGGCATGCGTTTCCCGTTCGGCGACCGCGAGCTCGAGGGCTCGCACGAAACCCAGGATCGCCGCGGTGGCAAGGGTTCCCGAGCGCACCTCGCGTTCCTGTCCGCCGCCGTGCAGCACCGGGGTGCACGCGGTGTCCCTGCGCAGCAACAGCGCCCCGGCCCCGACCGGCCCGCCGATCTTGTGCGCGCTACAGGTCAGCGCGGCCACGCCGAGCGCGGCGAAGTCCACCTCGAGCACGCCGACCGCCTGCACGGCGTCGGTGTGCACCGGGATCCCGTGCCCCGCGGCGATCGCGGCCAGTTCGCGCACCGGATTCACGGTCCCCACCTCGTTGTTCGCCAGCATCACGCTCACCAGCGCCACCGAGTCCGGATCGTCCCCGATGGCGGCGCGCAACTCCTCCGGCGCGACCCTGCCGCTCGCGTCCACGCCGAGCACCACGAGCTCGGCCCCCTCGTGGTCGCGCAGCCATTCCGCGGTGTCCAGCACGGCGTGGTGCTCCACCGCCGAGACGAGTACCCGGCGCCTGCGCGGGTCCTCCGCGCGGCGCGCCCAGTAGATCCCCTTGACCGCGAGGTTGTCCCCCTCCGTGCCGCCCCCGGTGAAGATCACCTCGGAGGCGCGGGCACCGAGGCGGGCCGCGCAGGACTCGCGCGCCTCCTCGACCCGCCTGCGCGCGGCCCGTCCCGAGGCGTGCAGTGAGGAGGGGTTGCCCGCCTCCCGGAGCGCCTCGGTCAGCACGGCGATCGCCTCGGGGCGCATCGGCGTGGTCGCGGCATGGTCGAGATACGGCATAACGTCCCCCAGGATACGCGAGCTCACCTGGCCCTTCGCGAGACGACCGCACCCACGGCGCACAGCAGGAGCATTCCGCACACGAGCACCGCCACCCCGGGGCCGGGCTCCCCCGCGCCACCGAGCCCGGCGAGCAGCGCCCCGCCGAGCCCGATGAACAGGGTGGCCGAGCCCCGGTCGGCGAGCTGCATCGCCGAGACGTTCAGGCCGCGCTCCCGCTCCGGGGACAGCCGGAACAGCAGCACGTTCATGCTGGGCATCCCGATGCCGTTGCCGAAACCGACCAGGGGCCAGCCGATCAGCGCCAGCCAGCCGGGCACGAACGGCGCGGTCACCGCGAGCACGCAGGCCAGGCCGAGGGCCAGGAAGACGAATCCGGTGCCCAGCAGGCGTTCCCTGGCCAGTCCGGGGTGCCTGCCCTGCCAGTAGGACGCGGCCGACCAGCCCAGCGCCATCATCGTGAGCGGTATCCCGGCGAGCACCGGCGAGTACCCGTGCACGACCGTCAGCACCAGGGGCAGGAAGGCCTCGACCGCATCGGTGGCCCCGGCCATCAGCCCGCGGGCGAGCACCACCACCGGCAGCCCGCGGCGCGCCCGCAGCGTGCCGCGCGGCAGGAGCCGGTGCAGCGCGAGGGCGAGCACCAGCAGCGCGGGCAGGCCGTAGCCGAGCGCGGCCGGCCCCGGATGCTGGCCGGCCCAGCTCACCCCGGCGATGCCCACGGTCACCCCGAGCGCGGCGAACAGCCGCCCCGGCCCGGGGCGGGCTCCGGAATCAGGTCCGCCCAGTCCCCGTACCGCGGGCACCAGCAGCAGGAAACCGAGCAGCACCAAGGGAACCAGGGCGAGGAAGACCAGCCGCCAGGAGGCGTACTGCGCGGCGAGCCCGGCCAGCGGCATACCCAGCACCGCCGGAAGCACCCAGGCCGCCGCGGTGAGCCCGTAGACCTTGGGCCGCAACCGGTCCGGGAACACCGCCGCGATCAGCACCTGCAGTGCGACCGCCTGCAGACCGGCGCCGAGGCCCTGCACGGTGCGCCCGAGCAGCAGTAGCGGCATCGTCGGCGCGCATCCGGCGAGCACCAGTCCGGCGCAGAACACCGCGAGCCCGGTCAGCAGCGGGAACCGCGGGCCACGGTTGTCGCACCACGCGCCGCCGAGCACCGTGGTGCCCATGCTCGCGGCGAGGTAGGCCACGAACGGCCAGGCGTAGAGCGCGCCACCGTGCAGCGCGGCCACCATCGTCGGCATCGCGGTGGCCACCCCCATCGCCTCGAAGGCGACCAGGGTGATCAGCAGGACCGCGCCGAGGGCCGTGGAGCGGTAATGCCGGGACCACAACGACTCCGCGCGCTCCGAGGTGGATGTCATGGCACCCACCTTGCGACCTCGACAGCGCTGGAGGTCCAGTCCGGGATTACTCCGGGCGGAGCTCCTTGACGGGGTGCTGCCTGGCCATCGGGATCTCCGCGCGGCCGTCGTCCAGCACCGCGCGCATGGCCCGCTCGGTGATCGCGGCGAGCTCGCGCCGATCGGCGGCGCGGCCGGGGGCGATCTCGTCCAGCACGTGCAGTTCCACGACGAGCCCGCGCAGCCGCCCGGTGCGCAGCATGGAGTCGAGCAGCGTGTCGTCCCCGATGAACGCGGGCCAGGTGGTGGGGGTGCCGTCCTCGAGCCGGTAACGGATGGCGATCGGCAGTACCGGAACCCCGCCGTCGATGGCGGCCTGGAAGGTCGCCGGGCGGAAGTGCCCGGAGGCGAGCCCGCACCAGGTCGTCGCCTCGGGGGTGACGCTGATCAGCGATCCGGCCCGGAGTGCCTTCGTGACCTCGGCGATGGTGCCCGGCAGCGTCGACAGTTCGTCCCGGCGCAGGAAGATGGTGCCGGCGACCTTCGCCAGCCAGCCGATCACCGGCCAGCGGGCGATCTCGCTCTTGCCGAGCGCGCGCATCGGGTGCACCGCGTTGACCGCGACGACGTCCAGCCAGGAGACGTGGTTGTTGACCACGAGGGCGCCGCGCTTCTCGTAGCTGGCGTCGTCCCGCTCGCCCTGGCCGGGGTTCGCGCCGAAGTCGGAACCGAAGGCCGTGGCGCCGTGGACCTCCAGACGCGCGCCGAACGCGGAGATGAGCCTGCCGAAGAGCCATTTCACGTAGCGCTGCCGCGGGCGCCCACGCAGCACGAACAGCACCGGCGAGGTGCAGAGCGCGAGCAGGAGCATGCCGATGACGACGATGAACCGGGCGGTCACCCGCAACCAGGAAACGGTTGCCGGTTTACCCGCGACACACCCGGAGCCGCACGGCGCGACAGGCAGGTATGGGTTGATCATGCGCTCTGGTCCCCAAGCTGATCACCGAGGAAGAACCGGACATAGCGATGGTCGACGTTGTCCATCGAGAACAGGATGAAGAAATCGGCGACGCCGAATTCCGCGTCGAGCATCGGCGGCCCGCAGACCCAGGCGCCGAGCCGGAGATATCCGCGAAGCAGCGGGGGAATCCGCCCCCTTGTCGGCCGGGGCGCGTTGTCCACATCGAACGGGTGCAGCGGTTGAACCCGGTAGGGCTCGGGCGCGTAGTGCTTGGCCGAGACGATGTCCCAGACGCCCGCCGCTTCCGCGCCACCGTCGGCGACCGGCACCGAGCTGCAGCCGACGAGGTATTTCCCGCCCGCGCTGAGCAGGTACTTGGCGATCCCGGCCCAGACCAGGCTCATCACGGCCCCGTTGCGATGACCAGGCGCGACGCAGGACCGGCCGACCTCCACCATCTCGTCGCGGAGCGCGTCCAGGTTGCTCAGGTCGAATTCGGTGTCCGAGTACAGTTTCCCGGCCTCGCGGGCCCGCGCGGGTGAGAGCATCCGGTAGGTGCCGACGATCGCGCCGGTCGAATCGTCCCGCGCCACGATGTGGTCGCAGAATTCGTCGAACGGATCGATATCGATGCCGGGTTCCTCGGTAGGAAGAGTCGCCCCCATTTCCCCCGCGAAAACGTCGTAGCGCAGCCGCTGTGCCGCACGTACCTCGTCCGGGTCCCTCGTCACCAACAGTGAGTACTGGCCGCTCGCCGCGCTCGCGGGCGTGCTCGCCAACAGTTCTGAGGAAGTCATAAGCTCTGTCTACTCGATGCCATTTTCCGACGCCACGCTTTACCGTGACCTCACACGCAAACATACAGGAAACTCTTGGTATCCATGGGGAACCCGGGCGCAGTATGACCTGTTCCACTGGGGTGGTGAACCTTCCCACAAACATCGCGGGCCCGGTGCGAAATACGCACCGGGCCCGCGATGTTTCAGTCCTCTGGGCTACCCCTGAATGATCAGCCCTTGCGGCCCTGCACCTCGGAGGTGAGCTGCGGGGCCACGTTGAACAGGTCCCCGACGATGCCGTAGTCGGTGATCTCGAAGATCGGTGCCTCCGGGTCCTTGTTGACCGCGACGATCGTCTTCGAGGTCTGCATCCCGGCCCGGTGCTGGATCGCCCCGGAGATACCGAGCGCGATGTACAGCTGCGGGGACACGGTCTTCCCGGTCTGGCCCACCTGGAACTGTTGCGGGTAGTAACCGGAGTCGACCGCGGCACGGGAGGCACCGACGGCCGCGCCGAGCGAGTCGGCCAGCTTCTCGACGACCTCGAACTGCTCGGCGGAGCCGACACCGCGGCCACCGGAGACCACGACCGAGGCCTCGGTGAGCTCCGGGCGGTCCCCGCCGACGATCGGCTCGTTACCGGTGATCTTGGCCGACTTCGCGGCGTCCACCGCGGGCGCCGAGACGGTCTCCTCCGCCGCGGCACCGCTGGCCTGCTCCGGCTCGACCGAGCCCGCGCGCAGGCTGATCACCGGGGCACCCTTGCTCGCCTTGGACTTGACGATGAAGCCGCCACCGAAGATGGACTGGGTGACGCTGCCGTCCTCGGCGACGTCGACCGCGTCCACGAGCAGACCGGAGCCCAGCCGCACCGCGACCCGGGCGGCGATCTCCTTGCCGCGCGCCGTGGCGGGCACGAGCACCGCTGCGGGCGAGGCCTGCTCGGCCACCGCGACCAGGGCGTTCACCTCGGGGGTGACCAGGTAGGTGCCCGCGTCCTCGGACTCGGCCGCGTACACCTTGGCGGCTCCGTATCCGGCGAGCGAGTCCTTCAGCTTGGCCGCCGAACCCGCGGCGCCGACCACGACCGCGGAGGGCTCCCCGATCCGGCGTGCGGCGGTGAGCAGTTCAAAGGTCGACTTCTTGGCTTCCCCGTCGAGGTGGTCGACGAGCACAAGTACTTCTGCCATTGTTCTCCTCTTTCTTCCGTCTCGTCGGGGTTGCTCAGATCAGCTTCTGCGCGACCAGGTACTCGGCGATCTTGGTGCCGCCGTCGCCCTCGTCCTCGGCCTTCTGCCCCGCGGCGCGCGGGGGCTTCGGCGCGGCCTCGGTGACCGTGGACCAGGCGTTGCCCAGGCCGACCTCACCGGCGTCGACCCCGAGGTCGGCCACGGTGAGCGTCTCGACCGGCTTCTTCTTCGCGGCCATGATGCCCTTGAAGGAGGGGTACCGCGGCTCGTTGATCTTCTCCGCGACCGAGACGATCGCGGGCAGGTTCGCCTCGAGGTAGGTCAGGCCCTCGTCGGTCTCCCGGGTGGCCTTGACCGTCTGGCCCTCGATGCTGACCTCGCGGGCGTGCGTCAGCTGCGGAAGGCCGAGCAGCTCGGACAGGATGGCCGGGATCGCCCCGCCACCGCCGTCGGTCGCCTCGTTGCCCGCCAGCACCAGGTCGGGCGCGTCGCCCTTGCCGATCGCCGCGGCGATCACCTTGGCCGTGGCGAGCACGTCGGAACCGTGCAGGGCGTCGTCGCAGACGTGCACGGCCTTGTCCGCGCCCATGGAGAGCGCCTTGCGGATCGCGTCGGTCGCCCGGTCGGGGCCGACGCAGACCACGGTCACCTCGCCCTCTCCGGCTTCCTTGATCTGCAGCGCCTGCTCGACGGCCTTCTCATTGATCTCGTCGAGCACGGCGTCGGCGGAGTCGCGGTCGAGCGTGCTGTCGGCATCGCTGAGTTTGCGCTCCGAATAGGTGTCCGGCACCTGCTTGACAAGGACGACGATGTTCATCGGTCTGCCTCGACCTCCTCGTGTAAATGGGCCTAGCTGGTTTCTTGCTGCTTTCCCGATTGCGCAAACCTTGCCATGACATGCGGATTTGCACAGGTCGAGGCTGATGTTACTTATCGGTAGCGGCGGCGCAACCAGCACAGGCGCGTGAATCCCGTGATGGTTCTCACCACACTACCTGTACCATCGTCCAGGTACTACCTCGCTTCGGAACCGATACGGCGAGGTGCCAGGATGGGCACGATGAGCGAGCTTACGAGCGAGAACCAACCCGAGATCGACATCCTGTTGCCGTTCTACGGCGACGTCGCCCTGATGCGCGAGGCGGTGCACAGCGTGCTCGCCCAGGACACCGGCGGCTGGCGGCTGACCGTGGTCGACGACGGGGACGCCGAAGGGGTTCCCGAGTGGTTCGACTCGCTCGCCGATGAGCGGGTCCGCTACTTCCGCAACCCGCGCAATCTGGGGGTCACCGGAAACTTCCAGCGCTGTCTCGAACTGGCCGAGTACGAACGGGTGACCCTGCTCGGCACCGACGACCTGCTCGCGCCGAACTACGTGCGCACCGTGCGCGCCGCGGCGGCGAGGCACGAGGGCATCGGGATGATCCAGCCGGGCGTCGAGGTCATCGACGAACACGGCGAACCGGCGACCGGGCTCGCCGACGCGGTCAAACACCGGATCTACGCGCCGCGGGTACGCGAGGAACTGGTACTCGGCGGGGAACCGCTCGCGGCCAGCCTGCTGCGCGGGAACTGGCTGTACTTCCCCTCGCTGAGCTGGCGCACCGAGGCGATCACGGCGATCGGGTTCCGCTCCGATCTGCGCACCACCCAGGATCTCGCGCTCGAGCTGGACCTGATCGAACGGGGCGAGCGGCTGCTCGTGCTGACCGAGGCGTGTTTCAAGTACCGCAGACACGGGGCGAGCGTGTCCTCGACGATGGCCACCGACGGGGACCGCTTCCGCGAGGAGCGGGCGCTGTTCCAGGAGACCGCGCGGCGGTTCGGCGCGCTCGGCTGGCGCAAGGCGGCCCGCGCGGCCCGGGTGCACTCCGGCTCCCGGTTGCACGCCCTCACCCAGGTACCCGGTGCGGCACTCGGCAAGGACCGCGCGGTGCTCGGCACGCTGCTGCGGCACGCGGTCACGAACCGCTGAGGAGCGCGTCCGGGAGCCATCGCCCGTCGCGAGCGGGAGTCGGCGTGGATTCGGCATCCCGCGGGACCCCCGCGCCCGAGGCAACGGCGGAGGATTGTGCCGCAGTGGGTTCCGCGGTGATTGCGCGCCTTCGCCGCGGATCGCCCCGCAGGCTCGCGAAGGTACTTCGCCGATGTCCGCGAAGGTACTTCGCCAATGTCGCAGCGCAGCAGGGCACGGGTTCCCAGGCGTGCTCTCTGATGTCCTACGCTGCCTGCCATGCACGCACTCGTGACCGGCGGAGCCGGATTCATCGGATCCACCCTCGTCGACCTGTTGCTCTCCGAGGGGCACCGGGTCACCGTCGTCGATGACCTGAGCAGGGGCAGCAAGAACAATCTCGCCGATGCGCTGGCCGGCGGGAACTGCTCGCTCGTCGAGGCAGACATCACCGGCGAGGAGCTCCCCGGCATCGTGCGGGACGCGGCCCCCGAGGTGATCTTCCATCTCGCCGCGCAGATCGATGTGCGGTCCAGTGTCGCCGATCCGCTCGCCGACGCCCGCACCAACGTGCTCGGCACCATCAATCTGGCCGAGGCCGCGCGCAAGTTGGGCGTGCGCAAGATCGTGTTCTCCTCCTCGGGCGGTTCCATCTACGGAAGCGCGCCCGAGCTCCCGATCACCGAGACCTCCCCGGTGGACCCCGAATCCCCTTATGCGGCAAGCAAAGCGGCCGGGGAGATCTACCTGAACACCTTCCGCCACCTTTACGGCCTGGAGTGCACCAATCTCGCGCTCGCCAATGTGTACGGGCCACGCCAGGACCCGCACGGGGAAGCCGGGGTGGTGGCGATCTTCGCCGGGCTGTTGCTCGCCGGGGAACCCACCAAGGTGTTCGGCGATGGGGGCAACACCCGGGACTACGTCTACGTCGGCGATGTGGCCGCCGCGTTCCTCGCCGCCGCGGGCAGCGTGGGCAACGGGCGCCGCTACAACATCGGCACCGGGGTACGCACCAGCGACCGCGAACTGCACGGCCTTGTCGCGCGGGCGGCGAGCGCGGCCGACGAGCCGGAGTACGCTCCCGCGCGGCTCGGTGACCTACGGGATTCCGCGCTGGACGCGAGCCGGGCGGGCGCCGAACTCGGCTGGCGCCCGCAGGTGGACATCGCCGAGGGGGTTCGACGCACCGTGGACTACTTCCGCGGCTGAGCGTGCGGCGACCGGGGTCAGGAGCGCTGCTCCGGCTCCGGTTCTCCCTCGCCGTCCTCGGGCAGCTGGCGGTTCTGGATGGCCACCGCGCGCACCAGTTTGGCGTAGCGGAACTCCAGTTCCTTGAACCGCAGATAGGTGTTGATGGTCGCGAATCCGAACGCCACGATGAACGCGTAGAGCACCAGGTCGGTGCCCCGGCCGACGCCGACGAAGTGCGCCACATCGGTGAGCAGGTTCGGGTCGAGCACCGCGATCACCGCGAAGATCAGGAACAGTGCGAAGCCGACCTTCACGCTTGCCGCCGTCTTGCTCTTGCCGTGGTGGCGCAGGAAGAGCAACAGGCCGAGGAGCACCGCGAGGATGAGCAGGATCTGAATCACGATCATGGTCGGTTTCACCGCCTAGGTCCGGTCTTGAGCACGCTATCCCACACGATGTTGACCCCGTTGAACAGGGACTGGCCCTTCGACATGGAGTACGCCGTGTAGAGGATGGTCACGGGTTCCTCGGCGACCCGCCAGCGGTGCACATCCATCATGTGCACGAGTTCGGAGGCGTGCCCCATGCCGTTGAGCCGGATGTTGATGTCCCAGGCGACCTTGCGGTTGAAGGCACGCAGCCCGTTGTGCGCGTCGGAGAGCCCGAGCCTGCGGGTACGCGGGGACAGCAGCACCACGGTGCGCAGCACGAATCGCTTGAGCCAGGGAATGTGGCTGGTGTCGGCCGATTTGCCGAAGCGGGTGCCCACCACGATGTCGATCTCCTCGGTGCGCAGCCGGTGCAGCATCCGGAGCACATCCTCGACCTGGTGCTGGCCGTCCGCGTCGAAGGTGACGAAGTATTCGGCGCCCGGCTGGGCCCGGGCGTACTCGATGCCGGTCTGCAGCGCGGCGCCCTGGCCGAGGTTCACCGGATGGCGCACCAGGTGTGCCCCGGCCGCGTGGATCTCGCTCGCCGAGTTGTCCCGGCTGCCGTCGTCCACGCAGACGATGTTGGGGAAGGTGCGCCTGGCCTCGCGGACCACCTCGGCGATGACCTGACCCTCATTGAACACCGGGATGACCATCCAGACATCCGCCCGTTCACTCACCCGTCTGTCCTCCGGTCATCTCAAGGCTGGCCTGTCACGGAACGCACCCCGCGAGCCGATGACACAGTGTAGGGGCCGTGAAGTAGCGGGCCGGATTCGCCCCAATCAGGTACCGGAGAGGAAGCCGCGCAGCAGCGCCGCGGTGCCCGCGAGATGCTCGGCCATCGCCACCCGCGCGGCCTCCGGATCACCGTCCAGGATCGCGCCGACGACCCGCTCGTGCTGCTCATCGGAGTGCGCCAGATTCGGCTCGAGCAACGGGATCCGGTCGAGCAACCCGTTGACCCGGGACCGCACATCCGCGACCGCGGCGGTCAGCGAGGCCGAACCGGTGACCTCGGCGATCGCCAGATGCAGCCGGGAATCCTTGCGGCGGTACTCCTCGAGGGCGCTTCCCGAACTCGCGCTCAGCTGGGACCGCAGGTGTTCCCGCGCCTGCTCGGTGAGCTCCGTCTCCGCGGCTGCCGCGGCCGCACCCGGTTCCAGTACCCCGCGCAGCACCAGCACGTCCTCCACGGAGTCCTCGGTGCCCTGCTGCTCCGCCGCCCCCGTTTCCGGTTCGGTCCCGGTGACGAAGGTGCCGCCATAACGGCCGCGGCGCGATTCCACGTATCCGGCCTCGGCGAGCGCGTGCAGCGCTTCCCGCAGCGTCGCCCGGGAGACCGCGAGGCGCGCGGCCAGTTCCCGTTCGGCGGGCAGCCGGTCCCCCGGGCCCAGCACCCCGAGCCGGATCGCCTGGAGCACCCGCTCCACGGTCTCCTCGAAGGCGTTGCCCGCGCGGACCGGGCGCAGCAGCGCCGCCCCGGCGATGGGAACCTCGAGGTGCTCAGTCACGCCACCACACTAGTGCCCTCAGCACTCGATGACGTTGACCGCGAGCCCGCCGCGCGCGGTCTCCTTGTACTTGCGCTTCATGTCCGCACCGGTCTCGCGCATCGTCTTGATCGCCTTGTCCAGCGAGACGTAGTGCTCCCCGCCGCCCCGGATGGCCATCCGTGCCGCGGTGATCGCCTTGACCGAGGCGACCGCATTGCGCTCGATGCACGGGATCTGCACCAGTCCGCCGACCGGATCGCAGGTGAGCCCGAGGTTGTGCTCCACGGCGATCTCGGCGGCGTTCTCCACCTGTTTCGGGGTGCCCCCGAGCACTTCGCACAGTGCCCCGGCCGCCATCGAGCACGCCGAGCCCACCTCGCCCTGGCAACCGACCTCGGCGCCGGAGATGGAGGCGTTCTCCTTGTACAGCACGCCGATCGCGCCCGCGGTGAGCAGGAACCGCACCACGCCGTCCTCGTTCGCCCCCGGCACGAACCGCCAGTAGTAGTGCAGCACGGCGGGCACGATCCCGGCGGCGCCGTTGGTCGGCGCGGTCACGATCCGCCCGCCGGCGGCGTTCTCCTCGTTCACCGCGAGGGCGAACAGGGTCACCCAGTCCATGACGCGCAGCGGGTCGGTGGAGAACGGCTCACCGGAGAGCTTGCGGTAGAGCTCCGGGGCGCGCCGTTTGACCTTGAGCCCGCCGGGCAGGGTGCCCTCGGTGGCGCAGCCGCTGTCCACGCATTCGCGCATGACCCGCCAGATGCGCAGCAGCCCGGAGCGGATGTCCTCGGCGGCCCGCCAGGACTGCTCGTTCTCCAGCATCACCCCGGAAATGGGCAGCCCGGCCTCGTTCGCCGCCTCGATCAGTTCCCGCCCGGAATGGAACGGGTGGGCGACCGGGGTGGTGTCCGGGGTGATCCGGTCCGCGCCCGCGGCCCGCTCGTCCACCACGAAACCGCCGCCGACCGAGTAATAGGTCCGTTCGCGCAGCGGGTTCCCCGCCGCGTCGAAGGCCCGGAAGATCATCCCGTTCGGGTGCTGTGGCAGGGATTTCCTGCGGTGCAGCACCAGATCGGTGTCCTCGACGAAATCGATCTCCCACTTACCGTCCAGCCACAGCTGGCCGACCGCGCGGATCCGCTCGACCCGCTCGGCGACGGTGGCCGTGTCCACGGTCTCCGGGTCCTCACCCTCGAGTCCGAGCAGCACGGCCTTGTCGCTGCCGTGCCCGAAACCGGTGGCGCCCAGCGATCCGTAGAGCTCGGCCGCGACGCGTTTCGTCGCGGGAAGCTCACCATCCGAGGCGAGTCCCGCGACGAACATGCGTGCCGCGCGCATGGGGCCGACGGTGTGGGAGCTGGACGGTCCGATACCGATGGAGAACAGGTCGAACACGCTGATGGCCATGCGCGCGCTCCTTCGACGAGGCCGGCTACAGCGCCGGGTACAACGGATGTTTGGCGACCAGTGCGGCCACCCGCTCACGCAGCGCCGCCTCATCGCACTCGGGTTTCAGCGCAGCCGCGATG
The DNA here is from genome assembly GCF_000737195.2 of Sciscionella sediminilitoris. Classification (GTDB taxonomy): domain Bacteria; phylum Actinomycetota; class Actinomycetes; order Mycobacteriales; family Pseudonocardiaceae; genus Sciscionella; species Sciscionella sediminilitoris. The sequence goes on along the minus strand of NZ_JALM01000006.1, from coordinate 31,298 downwards.
ATCTCGGCGACCTCGGTGAAGTCCTCGGTGCCGAAACCACGGGTGGCCAGTGCCGGGGTGCCGATCCGCAGCCCGGAGGTCACCATCGGCGGACGCGGATCGTTCGGCACCGCGTTGCGGTTGACCGTGATCCCGATCTGGTGCAGGCGGTCCTCCGCCTGCTGACCGTCCAAAGTGGACTCCACGAGGTCGACGAGCACCAGGTGCACATCCGTGCCCCCGGTGAGCAGTTTGACCCCGGCCTCGGCGCAGTCCTTGGCGGCGAGCCGCTCGGCGAGGATCCGCGCACCTTCCACGGTACGCCGCTGCCGGTCGGCGAACTCCTCGGAAGCGGCGACCTTGAACGCCACCGCCTTGGCCGCGATCACGTGCTCCAGCGGACCGCCCTGCTGTCCGGGGAAGACCGCGGAATTGATCTTCTTGGACAGCTCGGGGTCGTTGGTGAGGATCACTCCGCCGCGCGGCCCGCCGAGGGTCTTGTGCGTCGTGGTGGTCACGATGTGCGCGTGCTCCACCGGGTTCGGGTGCAGCCCGGCGGCGACCAGTCCGGCGAAGTGCGCCATGTCCACCAGCAGCAGCGCACCGACCTCGTCGGCGATCCTGCGGAACTCGGCGAAGTCGAGCTGGCGCGGGTACGCCGACCAGCCGGCCACGATCAGCTTCGGCTGGTTCTGCCTGGCGAGCTTTTCCACCTCGCCCATGTCGATCCGGCCGGTGTCGTCCACGTGGTAGGGCACCACGTTGTAGAGCTTGCCGGAGAAGTTGATCTTCATCCCATGGGTCAGGTGCCCGCCGTGTGCGAGGTCGAGACCGAGGATGGTGTCACCGGGCTTGAGCATCGCGAACATCGCGGCGGCGTTCGCCTGCGCCCCGGAGTGCGGCTGCACGTTCGCGTACTTGGCGCCGAACAGCGACTTCACCCGGTCCCGGGCGAGGTTCTCCACCTCGTCCACGAATTCGCAGCCGCCGTAGTAGCGCCGCCCGGGCAGGCCCTCGGCGTACTTGTTGGTCAGCACCGAACCCTGCGCCTCGAGCACACCGACCGGAGCGAAGTTCTCCGAGGCGATCATCTCCAGGGTCTGCTGCTGGCGGTGCAGCTCCGCGTTCACCGATTTGGCGACCTCGGGGTCGACCTCGGCGAGTGCCTGTTCGAAGGTGCTCATGGAAATCATGCCTCCTTGATCAGTTCCGCGTACGCGCCCGCGTCGAGCAGCGCATCGAGCTCACCGGTGTCGGAGAGCCGCAGTTTGAACAGCCAGCCGGACTCGTAGGGGGCTTCGTTGACCGTCTCCGGGTTGGTCTCGGTGGCCCCGTTGACCTCGGTGATCTCCCCGGAGAGCGGCGAGTAGACATCGCTGACCGACTTGGTGGACTCCACCTCACCGATCGCATCGCCCTTGCCGATGTTCTCCCCGACCGCCGGCAGCTGCACGAAGACCACGTCGCCGAGCGCCTCGGCGGCGAAGGCGGTGATCCCGACCGTGGCGACATCCCCGTCCACGGCGATCCATTCGTGCTCTTTGCTGTAGCGAAGCTCGTTCGGGATGGTCATGTCTTACTCTCCTCGACGGTAGAAAGGCAGTGCGACGACGGTCACCGGCTCGGTCGAGCGGCCGCGGATGTCGACCGCGAGCTCGGTGCCCTCCTCGGCATTTCCGAGCTCAACATAGGCGAGCGCGATGGGGTAACCAAGCGTGGGTGACAGCGCGCCGGACGTGATCTCCCCGATCGGTGCTCCGTTCGCGAGCACCGGGTAGCCGGTACGCGGGGCGCGGCGCCCGGTACCGCGCAGCGCCACGAGCTTGCGGGTCTGTTCGGCATCGGCGAGCGCCTGCCTGCCGACGAAGTCCCCCTCCTTGTCGAACCGCACCACACGCCCGAGCCCGGCGTCCGCGGGCGTGGTCCCGGTGCCGAGTTCGTTGCCGTACAACGGCATTCCCGCTTCCAGGCGCAGCGTGTCCCGGCTGGCGAGCCCGCAGGGCAGGACCTCTTCGTGCGCGGCGAGCACCCGCCAGAGTTCGGGGGCCTGTGCGTTCGGCAGGTAGAGCTCGAACCCGTCCTCCCCGGTGTATCCGGTGCGGGCGAGCAACACCTCGAGCCCGGCGACGGTGGCCGGGCGGGCCGCGTAGTACTTGAGCGTGTCGAGCTCGGTATCGCTGTGCTCGGCGATGATGGCCGCCGATTCCGGGCCCTGCAGCGCGATGAGCGCGGTCTCGAAGGTCCGGTCGGTCACCTCGGCGTCGAAGCCGCCCGCGCGTTCGGTCAGCTCCGCGAGCACCACATCGTGGTTGGCCGCGTTCGCCACGACCAGGTATTCGTTCTCCCCGGTGTGGTACACGACCAGGTCGTCGAGCACTCCGCCGTTCGCGTCGCAGAGCATCGTGTACCTGGCGCGGCCCGGTTTCACGGTGCCGATGTTGCCGACGAAGGCGTAGTTCAGCGCGGCGAGCGCGCCCGGGCCGGTCACCGCGATCTCGGCCATGTGCGAGAGGTCGAACAGGCCCGCCGACTCCCGCACGGCCTTGTGTTCGGCGAGCTCGCTGCCGTAGCGCAGCGGCATCTGCCAGCCCGCGAAATCGGTGAAGTTGGCGCCGAGTTCGGCGTGTACGTCCTGTAAGGGGCTTGTGCTCATGGTCACCCCACGAGCCTACGGGCGCAGCCTGGTTCTCGGTCCATCGGGAGCTCCTCTCGGTCCGGCGTCACGGGTGGCCTCACCCGTGGGAACTCCCCCTCTGTCATGGGACCTGAGAGCTTCGCCGCCGCGGGGGCGACTTGCACCGTTGGTGGGGCATCCGGGATGCCCGCTTTCCAGAGTGGCCTGGCGATGGACGGTATCTGGACCTGAGAGTTTGCCGGGGTGGTTGCTCCTTCGGTGCCCGCATCCGCGAGCTCTCCCGTCCGCGCCGTAGCGGCCCGTATCTTGTTGTCGCCCGGCAGTGTAGCGGCTGCGCCGGGCGCCGGAAACCCGTCACCAAGGAGTGGACACCCTGGTCACACCGAGTGATCGACCCGGTGTGACCAGGACGGTCTCAGATCGCGGTGACGTAGGCGCCGGAGATGCCGCCGTCCACGAGGAATTCCGATGCGGTGATGAACGAGGCGTCGTCACTGGCGAGGAACGCGGTGGCCGCGGCGATCTCCTCCGGCTCGGCGAACCGCCCGACCGGCACGTGCACCAGCCGCCGCTGGGCACGCTCCGGGTCCTTCGCGAACAGTTCCTTGAGCAGCGGGGTGTTCACCGGTCCGGGGCACAGCGCGTTCACCCGGATCCCCTCGCGGGCGAACTCCACACCGAGCTCGCGGGTCATGGCCAGCACTCCGCCCTTGGAGGCGGTGTAGGAGATCTGGCTGGTCGCCGCGCCCATGACCGCGACGAACGACGCGGTGTTCACGATCGAGCCCTTGCCCTGCTCGCGCATGTACGGGATGGCCGCCTTGCAGCAGTGGTAGACGCTGGTCAGATTGATCCGCTGCACCCGCTCCCAGGCCTCGATCCCGGTCTCCAGAATGGAACCGTCGTCGTTCGGGGAGATTCCCGCGTTGTTGAAGGCGACATCCACGCTGCCGCAGCGCCGTTTCGTCTCGGCGAACAGGTTCTCCACCTGATCCCGCTCGGCCACGTCGGCCCGGACGAAGTGCCCGCCGAGTTCGGCCGCGTACCGGGGGCCGTTCTCCTCGTCCAGGTCGCCGATCACCACGGTGGCCCCTTCTTCGGCGAAGCGGCGCGCCGCGGCCAGGCCGATCCCGCTCGCTCCCCCGGTGATGACCACGCTCTTGCCCTCGAACCGTTGCATATCCCTATTCCTCCGTGCTGATGAATACGTTCTTGGTCTCGGTGAACTCCTCGGCCGCGTCCGGGCCGAGCTCCCTGCCGATCCCGGACTGCCCGAAACCGCCGAACGGGGTGTGGTACCGCACCGCGGAATGCGAATTGACCGAGAGATTCCCGGCCCGCACCCCGCGGGAGACGCGGATCCCCCTGGCCAGATCACGGGTCCAGATGGAACCGGAGAGCCCGTACTCGGTGTTGTTGGCCAGCCCGACCGCCTCGGCCTCGGTGTCGAAGGGCAGCACCGAGACCACCGGGCCGAACACCTCCTCGGTGACCGCGGGGTGGTCCGCGGCGATCGGGGCGAGCACGGTCGGCGGGAACCAGAAACCGGGTCCCTGCGGCGCGGAACCGGTGTACGCGACCGGTGCGCCGTCCACGTAGCCACGCACCTTCTCCCGGTGTGCAGCCGAGATCAGCGGTCCCATCTCGGTGCTCTCCCGGGCCGGGTCCCCGACGGCGAACCCGCGCACCACCGGTTCCATGCGTTCCAGGAACCGCTCGTAAACCGGGCGCTCGACGAGAATGTTCGAGCGGGCACAGCAGTCCTGGCCCGCGTTGTCGAACACGCCGTAGGGGGCCGCGGCCGCGGCGCGGTCCAGATCCGCGTCGGCGAACACGATGTTCGAGTTCTTCCCGCCGAGTTCGAGGGTGACCCGTTTGATCGAGTTCGCCGCACCGGCCATCACGCGTTTCCCGGTGCGCGTGGACCCGGTGAACACCACCTTGCGCACCACCGGATTGTCCACGAACCGTTGCCCCACAACGTCTCCGAGCCCCGGAAGCACGGTGAACACCCCGCTGGGGATCCCGGCGCGTTCGGCGAGCTCGGCCAGCCGCAGTGCGGTGAGCGGAGTGTTCTCCGCGGGTTTGAGCACCACCGTGTTCCCCGCGGCGAGCGCGGGCGCGAAACCCCAGCCGGCGACCGGCATCGGGAAGTTCCACGGCACGATCACCCCGACCACGCCGAGCGGTTCATGGAAGGTCACGTCCAGTCCGCCCGCGACCGGGATCTGCTTGCCGCACAACCGTTCCGGAGCAGCCGCGTAGTACCGCAGCACATCCCGGACATTGCCCGCCTCGCCGCGCGCGTTCCCGATCGTGTGCCCGGAATTGGCCACCTCGAGCCTGGCGAGATTCTCCAGGTCCGCGTCGACCTCATCGGCGAAGGCGCGCAGGAGTTCCGCGCGCCGCCCGGGGGCGAGCTCGCGCCAGGCGGGCCAGGCCTCATGCGCCTTCGCGATGGCGGCGTCGGCCTCCTCCGCGCTCGCCAGCTCGATCGAGCGGATCACCTGCTCGGTCGACGGATTGACAACGGCGAAACTCATACACACTCCCGTACCAGTGCTTCGAACAATCTGTCGTCTCCCCGCGCGGCCTCGGGATGCCACTGCACCGCGAGCACGAACGATTCCCCGGGCAGCTCCACGCCCTCGATCGTGCCGTCTCCGGCGTGCGCCACCGCGCGCAATCCTTCGGCGAGCCGCCCGATCGCCTGATGGTGATGACAGCGCGCCCCGGCCCGCTCGCCGAGCACCCCGGAGAGCCGTGAGCCCGGGGCGACGGTCACTTCGTGCGCGCCGAACTCCCCGGGAGCCGGTTGATGGGTCGGCGCCCTCGGATCCTCGATGTGCTGTTCGAGGGTGCCACCGAGCCCGGTGTTGAGGATCTGCAATCCCCGGCACACGCCCAGAATCGGCAGCCCGCGATCCAGTGCCGCCCGCGCGAGTTCCAGTTCGAACCCGTCGCGGTCCTCGGCGGGCGGTCCGGTCTCGGCGGCACGCGCGGCACCGTAGCGGGCGGGTTCCACATCCGGCCCACCGGAGAGCACGATCCCGTCCACCGCGCGCACCACGGCTTCCGCCGTCCCGGGCACCGGGGGAAGCAGTACGGCCACTCCACCGGCCCGGCTCACCGCGTCCACGTAGTTCCGGTGCAGCACAACACTTTCGGTGTCCCACACGCCGAACCGCGCGCGCTGGGCGTACGCGGTGAGCCCGATGACCGGTGCCCGAGAACCGCTAGAACCGTTCGAAACCACGAGTCCGCTCCCAATCGGTGACCGTCGAGCCGAACGCGGTCAGTTCGACCCGCGCGGCGTTGAGGTAGTGCGCCACGACATCCGCGCCGAAGGCGGTGCGCGCGATCTCGCTGTGCGCCAAGGCATCCGCGGCCTCCTGCAGGGTGGCGGGCACCGAAGGCTTGTCCGCGGTGTAGGCGTTCCCGGCGAGTTCGGGCTCCAGGGGCAGCTCGTTCTCGATCCCGTGCAGCCCGGCCGCGATCAGGGCGGCAACCGCGAGATAGGGGTTCGCATCCCCGCCGGGCACCCGGTTCTCCACGCGCAGCGAGTGCCCGTGCCCGACCACGCGCAGCGCGCAGGTCCGGTTGTCGGTCCCCCAGGCCACCGCGGTCGGCGCGAAACTTCCCGGGGCGTAGCGCTTGTAGGAATTGATATTGGGCGCGAAGAAATAGGTGAGATCCCGCAGACCCGCCAGCTGTCCGGCGAGGAAATGCTTCATCAGCGGCGACATTCCGTTCCCGCCCGCGAACACCGGGCCACCCGAACGATCCCGGAGGCTGATGTGGATATGACAGGAATTTCCCTCGCGCTCATCGTATTTCGCCATGAACGTGAGGCTGTTCCCGTGCGCGGCCGCGATGTCCTTCGCGCCGGTCTTGTAGATGGTGTGGTTGTCACAGCTGGAAAGCGCGGGACCGTACCGGAACGCGATCTCGTGCTGACCGGGAAAACACTCCCCTTTCGCGGATTCCACGTACATCCCCGCACCGTCCATGGCGGTGCGGATGTCCCGCAGCAGCGGTTCCACCCTGCTGCCGCCGAGAATCGAGTAGTCGACGTTGTACCGGTTCGCCGGGGTGAGCTCGCGATATCCGTTGTCCCACGCGGATTCGAAGCTGTCCTCGAACACCATGAACTCCAGCTCGGTGCCGACGAAGGCTTCGAGCCCACGCTCCGCGAGCCGGTCCAGCTGGGCGCGCAGCACCTGCCGCGGAGAGACCGGGACCGGGGCGCCGTCCAGCCATTCCACATCGGCGAGCACCAGGGCGGTCCCCGGCTGCCAGGGAAGCAGGCGCAGCGTGGCGAAATCCGGGCGCAGCACGAAATCCCCGTAGCCGCGTTCCCAGGAGGTGATCTCGTAGCCGCCGACCGTGGCCATCTCGACGTCCACGCCGAGCAGGTAGTTGCACGCCTCGGTCGCGTGTTCGGCCACCTCCTCCAGGAAGAACCGCGCCGAGCACCGTTTGCCGACCAGCCTGCCCTGCATATCGGTCATCGCGACGACGACGGTGTCCACCGTTCCGGCGTCCACCAGTGCGCGCAGCCCGGCGAGATCGAGCATCCCGCTGCGTTCGGCCATCCGTTTGGTCCTTCCGCTGAAGAGTCAATGGATCTACAGTGACCCATTGAGTTCATCAAACAGAACCGGGTGAGTTCGTGTCAACCATCCCGATGGCGTGAGGAGGTTCGCATGGACGGACCACAGCACCGCTCCGGCGCCGATTTCCAGGTGGCCGGCAAGGACTACCTGCGAGCGCGGAGCCTGCGCACCGGCCAGGCGGGCTGGGTGCTGCTCGCCGGTCTCGGCATCGCGTACGTGATCAGCGGAAACTATTCCGGCTGGCAGTTCGGGCTCGCCCTCGGCGGCTGGGGCGGGCTGCTGATCGCCACCGCGCTGATGGCCGTCATGTACACCACGATGACCCTCGGGCTCGCCGAACTGTCCTCCGCGCTCCCGGTCGCGGGCGCCGGTTACGGGTTCGCCCGCCGCGCGCTGGGCCCGCTCGGCGGTTTCACCACCGGGGCGGCGATCCTGATCGAGTACGCGATCGTGCCCGCGGCGATCTCGGTGTTCATCGGCGGCTACGTGGAATCCCTGCACCTGTTCGGCATCACCAACGGCTGGCCGGTGTACCTGGTCTGTTACGCGATCTTCGTGGGGGTGCACCTGCGCGGGGTCGGCGAGGCACTGCGGCTGCTGCTGGCGATCACCGTGCTCGCCATTCTCGGGCTCGTGGTCTTCGCGGCGGGCATGATCCCGCACTTCTCCACGGCGAGGCTGTTCGACATCCCGCCGAACGGATCCTTCGGTTCGAGCTGGTTCCTCCCGTTCGGGGTCACCGGAATCCTGGCCGCACTGGTCTACGGCATCTGGTTCTTCCTCGCCGTCGAAGGGCTGCCGCTGGCCGCCGAGGAGGCCCGCGATCCGCGCAGGGACATGCCACGCGGCATCAAGCTCGCCATGGGGGTGCTGCTCGTGCTCGGGTTCGCCGTGCTGTTCACCACCGCCGGCGGTGGCGGGGCCAGCGTCGTCGGGCACGGCGACAATCCCCTCCCCGCGGCCGCGCGCGCCGCCGCCGGGGACGGCTGGCTGGCCACCACGGTCAACTACGTGGGCCTGGCCGGGCTCGTCGCCAGCTTCTTCTCCGCGATCTACGCCTACTCTCGCCAGCTGTTCGCGCTCTCCCGCGCCGGATACCTACCGCGCTGGCTCTCGGTCACCGGTAAGCGCAAGACCCCGTATCTGGCGCTGATCGTGCCCGGAACGGTGGGTTTCCTGCTCGCCGCGCTCACCCAGGACGGCGCCAAGCTGATCAACATCGCGGTGTTCGGCGCCACCGTGTCCTATGTGCTGCTCAACCTCTCGCACATCGTGCTGCGCCGTAAGGAACCCGGGCTAGCCCGCCCGTACCGCACCCCGGGAGGCGCGGTGACCACCTCGGTGTCCATGGTGCTCGCCGTCGCCGCGGTCGTGGCGACCTTCCTGGTGGACATCCTCGCCGCACTCATCACCGCGGGCATCCTGCTCGTGCTGATCGCCTACTTCTGGTTCTACAGCCGGCATCACCTGGTGGCGAACGCCCCCGAGGAGGAGTTCGCCACCCTCGCCGCCGCGGAGGCCGAACTGTCCTGACCGGTCGCCCGCGCTCTTTGCCGATACGGCAAAGAACGTTGCCGGATTCTCGGTGGTCGCCGCAGGATGGCGTCCCGAACGCAAACCTGTCGGCCGCACCGGAAAGGCACCCGCCATGAACACCGGCAACGACCCCCGATCCATTCCCCCGCAAGGCGACCGCGTCCATCTCGTGCGATCCGGCGAGCTGGACGGTTTCACCGCGCTGAGCGGCGGCACCGTCGGCTCGCGGAAACTCTGGATGGGGCTGGTGGAGAATCCGCCGTCGAGCGCGACGGACAACCACCATCACGGCGACTCGGAAGCCGGCATCTACGTCGTCAGCGGGCATCCGGTGTTCACCTACCACGACGGCACGAAGGAGGTCCGGCTCACCGCGGCCCCCGGCGACTTCCTCCTCGTACCGCCATTCGTCCCGCACCGGGAAGAGAACCCCGATCCACACGAACCCGTGATCGTGGTGATCGCCCGGACCACCCAGGAACCGATCAAGGTCTCGCTGCCCGAGCTGTACCACCTGGACCCCACGGGCACGCCGTAACCGGGCCGGGCCGGAACCGCCCGCACGGGGCTGCCCTGCCGAGTCGCGCCCGTTTTGGGTACCGTGCACCTACCATCCGGTAACCGAAGCGAATGGGGCAAGGGTGACCGACCCGCAGACGACGCTGCACCTGGCCGGGGAACGCACGGTACCCGGCGTCGCCGAGGAGAACTACTGGTTCCGCCGCCACGAGATCGCCTATCAGGAGCTGCTGCCGCACTGCGCGGGCCGGGCGGTGCTCGAGGCGGGCTGCGGTGAGGGCTACGGCGCCGCGATGATCGCCGAGCGCGCCGCCTCGGTGCTCGCGCTGGACTACGACCTGGACGCGGTGCGCCATGTGCGCGCCGAGTACGGCGTCCCCGCGGTGCAGGCGGACCTGGGCAGGATCCCGGTCCGCACCGGCGCGATCGAGGTGATCATGCACTCCCAGGTGCTCGAACACCTCCCCGATCAGGAGGGTTTTCTCGCCGACTGCCACCGGGTGCTCCGCCCGGGCGGAATCCTGCTGGTGACCACACCCAATCGGCTGACCTTCTCACCGGGCCAGGACACCCCGCTGAACCCGTACCATACGAGGGAACTCGCACCTGCCGAGCTCGCCGGGCTGCTGAGCGCGGCCGGTTTCGAGGTGCGCGAACTGCTCGGGGTCCATCACGGGCCCGGCCTGCGTGAACTCGACGCCCGTTACGGAGGTTCGATCATCGACGCGCAGCTCGAGGTCGTGCTGCATTCCCTCCCCGGACAGGCGAGCTGGCCGTCCGGGCTGCTCGCCGATGTGACCGCGATCCGCGCGGAGGACTTCGCGCTGCACGCCGAAGCGCTCGAGGAGAGCCTGGACCTGGTCGCCGTGGCGGTGCGCCCATGACCGGGCAGAAACTGGGCACCTTCTGCATGGTGCTGCACAGTCACCTGCCCTGGCTGGCCGGGCACGGCACCTGGCCGGTCGGCGAGGAATGGCTCTACCAGGCCTGGGCGCACTCCTATCTGCCGCTGGTCCGGATGCTCGAACGGTTCGCCGCCGAAGGGCGCGAGGACGTGCTGACCCTCGGCGTGACCCCGGTGCTCGCGGCGCAGCTGGACGATCCGTACAGCCTGCGCGGGGCGCACGACTGGCTGGGCAACTGGTCGGTGCGCGCGCAGTACGCGGCGAACCGCTGGCGTTCGGCCGATCCGCTGCTGCGCGAGGTGGCCGCGGCGGAGTACCGGGATGCCGAGCACGCGCTGGAGGACTTCGAGACGCGCTGGCGGCACGGGTTCTCCCCGCTGCTGCGCCGCCTGGTGGACGCCCGCGCGGTGGAACTGCTCGGCGGTCCGGTCACCCATCCCTTCCAGCCGCTGCTCGATCCGCGGCTGCGGGAGTTCGCGCTGCGCAGCGGGCTCGCGGACACCACGCTGCGGCTCGGTTCCACGCCGGAGGGGATCTGGGCCCCGGAGTGCGGCTACTCCCCCGGTATGGAGGCGGGATACGCGGCCGCCGGGGTGCGCCGCTTCCTGGTGGACGGTCCCGCGCTGCACGGGGACACCGCGGCCGCGCGCCCGGTCGGTGACTCGGATGTGCTCTGTTTCGGCCGGGATCTCGAGGTCGCCTACCGGGTGTGGTCACCGAAGTCCGGTTATCCGGGCGACCCGGCCTACCGGGATTTCCACACCTTCGATCACCCTTCCGGACTCAAACCCTCGCGGGTGACCGGGAAGACGGTGCCGCCCGGGGAGAAGAAGCCCTACGAGCCACAGCGGGCCGCGCGGGCCGTGGACAAGCACGTGGCCGATTTCGTGGACCTGGTCCGCTCCCGGCTCACCGAGCTGCGCGAGCGGCACGGCAAGCCCTCACTGGTTGTCGCCGCCTACGACACCGAGCTTTACGGGCACTGGTGGCACGAGGGTCCCGCCTGGCTGGAGGGTGTGCTGCGGGCGCTGCCCGAGGCGGGCATCGAGGTGACCACGCTGCGCGGGGCAGCCGAGTCCGGGCACGTCGGCGCCCCGGTCGAGCTGCCCGCCTCCTCCTGGGGATCCGGGAAGGACTGGCGGGTCTGGGAGGGCGGCAAGGTCGCGGACATCGTCGAGGCTAACGAAAAACTGCAACATGTTCTACTATCGGCGGTAGATGATCAATCGGGCGAGTTCCGCGATCCGCGGCTGGACCGGCTCGCCTCGGAGGCGATGCTCGCGCTCGCGAGCGATTGGGCGTTCATGGTCAGCAAGGACTCGGCCGTCGACTACGCACAGCGACGCGCCGCGGTGCACACCGAACGGTGCTACGCGCTCGCGGCCGGTGCCGATCCACATACCGACACGGTCTTCGGCCATCTCGATGCCCGAGAACTCGCCCGGACGGGAGGTTGAGGAACACGATGCGCGTGCTGATGCTGTCCTGGGAGTATCCACCCGTCGTCGTCGGCGGGCTGGGCAGGCATGTGCACGCGCTGGCCACGCGCCTCGTCGAGCAGGGGCACGAGGTGGTGGTGCTCTGCCGCCGCGAGGCGGGCACGGACGCCACCACGCATCCGAGCACCGATGAGGTCGCCCAGGGGGTGCGGGTGGTCAGTGTCGCCGAGGACCCGCCGCACCTGGCCTTCGAGGACGACCTGGTCGCGTGGACCCTGGCGATGGGGCACGCGATGGTGCGCGCGGGCAACCGGCTGCTGCGCGACTGGCGCCCGGATGTGGTGCACGCGCACGACTGGCTGGTCACCCATCCGGCGATCGCGCTGTCCGAACAGTGCGGGATCCCGCTGGTGGGCACCATCCACGCCACCGAGGCGGGGCGGCACGCGGGCTGGCTCTCGCATCCGCTCAACCAGCAGGTGCACTCGGTCGAGTGGTGGCTCGCCAACCGCGCGGACGCGCTGATCGCCTGTTCCACGGCCATGCGCACGGAGATCGCGCACCTCTTCGAACGCGAGGAGGACGAGATCACCGTGATCCACAACGGGATCGAGCCGCGTGGCTGGCGCACCAGCACCCGCAGGATCGCCGCCGCACGGGAGCAGTACGCCCCGGACGGCGCCCCGCTGCTGCTGTTCTTCGGCAGGCTGGAGTACGAGAAGGGTGCGCAGGACCTGCTCGCCGCGCTGCCCAAGATCCGCCGCGAGCACCCCGGCACCCGGCTGGTGATCGCCGGAGAGGGGCGGCATCTGCCCATCCTGATCGAGCAGGCCCGCAAACTCCGGGTGCGCAGGGCCGTGGATTTCGTCGGGCACCTCGCCGACCGCGCGCTCGTCGCCGCGATCGGGGCCGCCTCGGTCGTGGTGCTTCCCTCGCGCTACGAACCGTTCGGCATCGCCGCCCTGGAATCGGCGGCGGCCGGTGCCCCGCTGGTGGCCTCCAGGGCCGGCGGGCTGGGCGAGGTCGTCGTGGACGGGGTGACCGGCTGTTCCTTCACCCCGGGGGATGTTTCCGAGCTGGCCGGGGCCGTCTCCACGGTGCTGCACGCCCCGGCCGCCGCGGCCAAACGGGCCCGCGCGGCCCGGGCGAGGCTCGGTTCCCAGTTCGACTGGTCCAGGATCGCCGAGCAGACCGCGGGGGTGTACGCGAACGCGCGGATCCTCGCGCACGGCGAGCTCGGCCGCCCCAAGATCGCCAGCGGGAACGCCTTCCTACGCTGAGTCCCCGCTCCCGGCCGTGCCGTTTTCCGAGTGCCTTTCCGAGTGCCGCAGTGTCTCGGTCAGCGCCTCCGCGGCCTTGCGGGACATGTCCGCGACCGCGGCGCGCCGTTCGGCGTCCGCCTCGTAGTCCTCGACCCGGTTGCGGACCACCCGCGCCGGGGTGCCGACCGCGATAGAGTACTCCGGGATGTCCCCGCGCACCACGGCATGCGAGCCGAGCACGCTCCCCTTGCCGATCCGGCTGCCGCGCAGTACCGAGACCTTCACTCCGACCCAGGTGTCCTCGCCGATCCGGACCGGGGACTTCACGATGCCCTGATCCTTGATCGGCACGTGCACATCCGAGGTCACGTGGTCGAAATCGCAGATGTACACCCAGTCCGCGATGATCGAGGTCGCCCCGATCTCCACGTCCAGGTAGCAGTTGACCGTGTTGTCCTTGCCGAACACGACCTTGTCCCCGATCCGCAGCGAGCCCTCGTGGCACCGGATCGAGTTGCCGTCCCCGATGTGCACCCAGCGGCCGATCTCCAGCCTGCCGAAACCGGGGCGGCAGTGCAGGTCCACGTGCTTGCCGAGGAACACCATGCCGCGCAGCACCACGTGCGGATTGGCCAGCCGGAACCGCAGCAGCCGCCAGTAGCGCACCAGGTACCAGGGCGTGTAGGCGCGGTTGCGCCGGATCCAGCGCAGCGTGTCCAGGGTCAGGAACCTGGCCTGATCCGGATCCCGCCCGGACCTGCGTACCGCGGCCAGCCGCGAAGCGACCGAGGCGCCCCACATCGAAGTCATGGTCGGACATTAACGCGTCGAAGGGTTCCGCGAGGATAGGGGCATGGGCAAACTCATCATCGACACGGACCCCGGCGTGGACGACGCCTTCGCCATCGCCCTCGCCGCACGTGATCCCGAGGTCGAGCTGCTCGGGGTGACCACGGTGTTCGGCAATGTCCCGCTCGAGCACACCACGCGCAACGCGCTGCGGCTGCTGAGCCTGTGCGAGCGCGCCGAGATCCCGGTCGCGGCGGGAGCGGGGCGTCCGCTGGTGCACCCCGGAATGCCGCCCGAGGAGACCGTGCACGGCGCCGACGGACTCTCCGGCCGTTCGCACACGCTTCCCGAGCACCCGCGCGGGCTGGACGAGCGGCACGCGGTCACCCTGCTCGCCGACCTGCTGCACGCGGCCACCGAACCGGTCACCATCGCCCCGATCGGGCCGCTGACCAACATCGCCACGCTGCTCGCCGCGCACCCGTGGGCGAAGGCGAAGATCGACCGGATCGTGCTGATGGGCGGCGGGACCGAGGGCGGCAACGTCACCCCGTCCGCGGAGTTCAACATCGCCTGTGATCCGGAGGCCGCGGCGCGCGTGTTCAGCGAGGACGGCCTGCACCGGGTGCTCGTCGGGCTCAACGTCACCAGCCGAACCACCGTGGACGGTGCCTGGCTGCGCTCGCTCGGCGAATCGGGAGCGCTCGGTGCCGCGCTTTCCGGGCTGGTGGACGACTATCTCGCGCACTACAGCAGCGCGCTCGGCGAGGAGGCCATCCTGATGCACGATTCCCTCGCCGTTGCCGAGGCGATCCGGCCGGGCATCGTGCGCACCGAGGAGCTGCCCGTCCAGGTCGACACCACGTTCGGGCCGGGACGCGGGGCGACGATCGCCGACCGCCGCCCCAGCGCCTCCGGCGCGCACCTGACCGAGGTCGCCACCGAAGCGGATGTCCCGGCGCTGCGCGAGCTGTTGCGCCGTACCCTGACTCAGGGCAGGTAGTACATCGGGTTCGGCAGCTTCACCCCGAGGCCCGCGTGCCCGCCCTGCAGATCGGAGTTCTGGTCACCGATGTTCAGCACGATGGTGTTGCCCAGTTTCTCGATGTGCTCGCGGGTTCCGGACTTGTACTGCACGGTGTCGCAGTCGAGCCCGCACGGCAGCCACGGCGACGGAGCCTTCTCCTGCTTGAGGAAAACCCCGGACGGATCCGGGTATCCCTTGGCGGCGAGATTGCGCTCGGTCGCCGCGCGCTGGTGTTCCGGGCGGCCGGTGACGAAGTACAGCTTCACCCCGCGGGCGGTGGCCCATTTGGTGAGTTCCAGGGTCGGCTTGATCGGGGTGAAATTCCCCTTGTCGATCTGTTCCTCGGCTTTCTTGGCGTCATAGGCGAAATTCACGTCCGCCTCCCAGCCGTAGGTCAGCATCGAGGTGTCGTCGATGTCCAGCACCATCGCCGGATTCCGCACCCCGTTCGCCAGCTGTTCGGTGAGGAACTTCTTCGCCTTCGCGATCTGCGCCCCGGTGTCCTTGGCCCACCTGCTGTCCGGCGAAGCGTGGTGATGCCCCGCAGCGTCCAGGTAGTCCCCGTAGTAGTTCTTCACATCCGTTTTGACCTGGTCGATGTTCGCCGGTTCGGAACCGGCGGCCGCGGAGACACGCGGGGCGCCCGCGGTCGCCGTGCCGATCCCCCAGCCGCTCGCCGCCACCGCCACCGCGGCGGCCGCAGCCGCGAGGACTCTCCCGCGTTTCTTCGTCGACCCCAGCATGAACGCTCCCTTCAGCGAATTCCTGTCGAGCGCAGCCTAGAGATCATCGCCCTGCGGCGCCAGGCCCGCACGCACAGCTCACGCACAGCCGGGGCACATGGCGAGTACAACTCGGACGGGCAGATTTCCCGGTATGACGCCCGCCGAATCCACGTTCCCCAGCACCGGGAGGCCGCGGCCGCGTGCCGATCTCGCGGAGCTCGCGCTGCGCGAGGGCGTTCCGGTCCTCGACCTCGTCGTACCGGTGTACAACGAGGAGACCGCTCTCGAAGCCTCCATCCGCAGGCTGCACGCCTATCTGTCCCGGACCTTCCCCTATCACTACCGGATCATCATCGCGGACAACGCGAGCGCGGACGCGACACCCCGGATCGCACAGCGGCTCGCCGCGGAATTCACCGAGGTGCGCTGGCACCGCCTGGAGCAGAAGGGCCGGGGCCGGGCGCTGCATGCGGTCTGGTCGGCCTCCGATGCCCCGGTTCTCGCCTATCTGGACGTGGACCTCTCCACGGATCTGGACGCGCTCGCCCCACTGGTCGCGCCGCTGATCTCCGGGCATTCGGATCTGGCCGTGGGAACCCGGCTTTCCCACGGTGCCAATGTGGTGCGCGGGCCGAAACGCGAGTTCATCTCGCGGTGCTACAACCTGTTGCTGCGCGGGACACTCGCGGCCCGGTTCTCGGACGCACAGTGCGGCTTCAAGGCGATCCGCGCGGATGTGGCCCGCCCGCTGCTGCCGCTGGTGTCCGATACCGGCTGGTTCTTCGACACCGAGCTGCTGGTCCTCGCCGAACGCAGCGGGCTGCGCATCCACGAGGTCCCTGTCGACTGGGAGGACGATCCCGAGTCCACAGTGGACATCGTGGCCACCGCGCTCGCCGATCTGAAGGGAATGTGGCGCCTGGCGCGTTCCTTCGCCGCCGGGCGGCTGCCCCTCGATCCGATCACCGGCCGATTCGGCAGACGACCGGCCGATGCCGCGCAATCGCCGAGCCTGCTGCGCCAGCTGGTGCGGTTCTCCTGCATCGGTGTGCTGTCCACGGCCGCGTATCTGGTGCTGTACCTGCTCTTCCGGACCGGGATGAACGCGCAGCTCGCCAATTTCGCGGCCCTGCTGCTGACCGCGCTCGCCAATACCGCGGCCAATCGGCGGCTCACCTTCCGGATACGCGGCAAGGCGCATGTCGGCAGGCATCAGTTCGAGGGGCTGATCGTCTTCGCGCTCGGTTTCGGTCTCACCAGTGGCTCCCTGTGGGCACTGCACCACTATCCCGGCGCGGGCAAGGGCGGTGAGCTCCTCGTGCTGGTGCTGGCAAACCTGGCCGCCTCGGTACTGCGCTTCATCCTGTTGCGTGGCTGGGTGTTCCATCCACGACGACAGCCCAAGACATGATCGGCGCCCCGACCGAAAGGCAGAAATGACCACCACGGTCACCGAAACCATGAACCCCGAACCACGGACCCGCACCCGGCTTTCCCGGCTCCTGCTCGGCCCGGAGACACAAGCCGTTTGGGTACGGCCCGCGGTGCTCGCGCTGCTGTGCCTCACGGCGTTGCTCTACACGGTGAATCTCAGTGTGAACGGCTATGCGAACGAGTTCTACGCTGCCGCCGTGCAGGCAGGCGCCCAGGACTGGAAAGCGTGGCTGTTCGGTTCGCTCGATCCCGCGAACGCGATCACCGTGGACAAACCGCCCGCCGCACTGTGGCTGATGGTGCTTTCCGCGCGGATCCTCGGGTTTTCCAGTCTGAGCCTGCTTCTCCCGCAGGCGCTCGCGGGGGTTGCCGCGGTCGGCCTGCTGTATGCGACGGTCCGGCGCTGGTCCGGACCGGGCGCTGGACTGCTGGCGGGTCTGGTGCTGGCGGCGACCCCGGTCGCCACGCTGATGTTCCGGTTCGACAATCCGGACGCATTGCTGGTTCTGTTGCTGGTCGCCGCTGCCTACTGCACGGTGCGCGCCACCGAACAGGCGCGGCCGGGTTGGCTGCTCGCGGCCGGGGTCCTGATCGGATTCGGCTTTCTCACCAAGATGATCCAGGCATTCCTCGTGGTGCCCGGATTCGCGCTGGTCTATCTGGTGGCCTCGCCCGCCGGGCTCGGGCGCAGGATCGGTCACCTGCTCACAGCCGGGCTGGCGATCGTGGTCTCGGCGGGCTGGTATGTGGCGCTCGTCGAACTCTGGCCGTCCGCCACGCGGCCGTTCATCGGCGGGTCGACCGACAACAGCCTGCTGGAGTTGGCCTTGGGCTACAACGGTTTCGGCCGGATCTTCGGCGGCGAGGGCAACTCCGGCGGCGGCTCGGGTGGCGGCGGCCCAAGTGGTGGTCCAGGCGGTGGTCCGGGTGGCGCGGCGAACGCGATGTTCGGCGGCAGCACCGGAATCGGCCGGTTGTTCGGGGACAGTATGGGCACCCAGATTTCCTGGCTGCTGCCCGCCGCGCTGCTCGGCCTCGCCGCGGGGCTCTGGTTCACCAGGCGCGGCCCGCGCACCGACCGTACGCGCGCGGCGCTGCTGCTGTGGGGCGGCTGGCTGGTGGTGACCGGGCTGGTGTTCAGCTTCATGGCGGGCACCGTCCATCCATACTACACCGTCGCCCTCGCCCCGGCGGTCGCCGCCCTGGTCGGTATCGGCGCCCGGGAACTGGTGCGCCGCAGGGAGAAACTCGCCGCGCGCTGGGTGCTCGCCGCGATGCTCGCCGCCACCGGCGGTTGGGGTTTCGTCCTGCTGAACCGCGCTCCGGACTGGCTGCCCGCACTGCGCTGGATCGTGCTGGTGCTTTCGCTGCTGCTCGCCGCGCTGGTCGTGACCGGCGCACACCGCGCACGCCGGTTCACCGTGGCACTGGCGGCCATGGCCGTACTGACCGCGCTGACCGGAAGCGCCGCGTACGCCGTGCAGACCACGACGACGAAACAGAGCGGTGGGATCCCGATCGCCGGCCCGGCGCAGCCGAACATGGGAGACCTGCCAAGAGGTCCCGGGAGGGCGGGGCCCGGTGGACCGGACGGTGCACGCCCCGGTGGAATGCCGGGAATGTCCACGAGCAAAGCCATGACGGAACTTCTCGGCGCCACGAACACCCGCTGGGCCGCGGCGACCGTCGGCGCCAACGGTGCCGCGAGCATGGAGCTCGCCACGGGCAGGGCGGTGCTGGCGATCGGCGGGTTCACCGGAAGCGATGACTCTCCCACCCTCGAACAGTTCAAGACCTACGTCCGCGACGGCGAGATCGCCTACTTCGTCGAAGGCGGCGGCCCGGGCGGCGGGCACGGTGGCCCGCCGGGAGCCGGGGAACGGCATCCCGGCGGATCCGGGGCTCGCTCGGCGAGCGCGCAACAGCTGACGGCCTGGGTGAAACAGCACTTCACGGCCGAGAAGGTCGGTGAGCAGACCGTGTACGACCTGAGATCGTGACAGGTTCACAGCCGGGGCACAGGAAACTCATAGCAACCACACCGGATCGGTGCCCAGGATGAACACATGACCGGTGCGGAACAGGAGCGTGCGGGGCAGATGCGCCGCCCCGACGGCCAGCCGGTGCGGGTGCTGGTCGTGGACGACGAACCCGCCATCGCGGAACTGGTCGCCATGGCCCTGCGCTACGAGGGCTGGCAGGTGGATGCGGCGACCGATGGAGTGACCGCCATCCAGCTCGCGCGGCGGCTCGGGCCGGACATCGTGGTGCTCGATGTGATGCTGCCGGACCTGGACGGCCGCGAGGTACTGCGCAGGCTTCGCGCGGACACCGCGGGACTGCCGGTGTTGTTCCTGACCGCGAAGGACTCCGTCGAGGACCGGATCGCCGGGCTGACCGCGGGCGGGGACGACTACGTGACCAAACCGTTCAGCCTCGAGGAGGTGGTGCTCCGGCTGCGCGCGCTGCTGCGCAGGACGGGGATCACCGCGCTCACCTCGGGGGCGCAGCTGGTGGTCGGCGATCTGTGCCTGGACGAGGACAGCAGGGAGGTCGCTCGTGGCGGCGAGCCGATCCAGCTGACCGCGACGGAGTTCGAGCTGTTGCGGTTCTTCATGCGGAATCCGAAACGCGTACTGAGCAAAGCGCAGATCCTGGACCGGGTGTGGAGCTACGATTTCGGCGGCCAGGCCAATATCGTCGAACTCTACGTCTCCTATCTCCGCAAGAAGATCGACGTGGGCCGGGAACCGATGATCCACACCATGCGCGGGGCGGGCTATGTCCTCAAACCCGCGGGCTGAACGGCCGGTCTGGCGGGATCCCCGGCGATGGTCATTGCGCACCCGGTTGCTCATCGGCCAGGTCGTGATCCTGGCGGTGGTGTGCGCGATCATCGGTGTGGTCGCGAGCCTGTTCCTGCGGCAGTTCCTCATCAGCGAGCTGGACCAGCAGCTGCGCCCCGCCGTGGATCGGATCGAGCACGGACCACCGAAGAACCTGAGGCCGCCGGACTGGCGGCATCAGCCGCTGGATTTCCTCCGCCAGCCGGGGATCCCTCCGGGTACGCTCGGCGCCACGATCACCGGAGGTCGGGTCACCGCGGCTGCGGTGCTCGGCCCGTCGATCGGTGACCAGCAGCCGGTGCCCGCGGCGGACTCCGGTGTGCTCCCCACGATCCCGATCGACGGGCGCGCGCACAGCATGAGCGTCGGTGAGCTCGGCGGCTACCGGCTGCGCGCGGTGCACTCCTTCGACGGCCGCACAGTGGTGATCGGAACACCGCTGAGTACCGTCGAGGACACGGTGGCTCGCCTTGCCGGGCTGTTCGCGGTCGTCGCTTTCCTCGGGCTGCTCATCGCCACACTCGCCGGCAGGTTCGTCATCCGCCGCACCCTGCGCCCGTTGGACCGGGTCGCCGGGACCGCCCGCGAGGTGTCGGGGACCCGGCTGGACCGCGGCGAGGTCGAGCTGGTCGCGCGAGTCCCCCAGGATCAGGCGACCGCACGGACCGAGGTCGGCCAGGTCGGCAGCGCGCTCAACCGGATGCTCGAGCACGTCTCCGCCGCACTCTCCGCCAGACAGGAGAGCGAGACCAGGATGCGCCGCTTCCTCGCCGACGCCAGCCACGAGCTGCGCACCCCGCTCACCGCGATCCGCGGCTACGCCGAACTGACCAGGCGCGGCCACGATTCGGTCCCCGCGGACATCGGTTATGCCATGGGGCGGGTCGAAGCCGAGGCGAACCGGATGGCGAGCCTCGTCGACGATCTGCTGCTGCTCGCCAGGCTCGACTCCGGGCGCCCGCTGGGGCACGAACCGGTGGACCTGAGCAGGCTCGTGGCGGACACCGTCAACGATGCGCACATCGCCGGACCCGGCCACCACTGGCGACTGTCCCTTCCGGACGATCCGGTCCTCGTGATCGGTGACGAACAGCGCCTGCACCAGGTGCTGGCCAACCTCCTCGCGAACGCGCGCAGCCACACGCCCGAGGGAACCGCGGTCACCGTGGAACTGTCCACCGTGGACGAGACGGCGCTGCTCGTGGTCCGGGACGACGGTCCGGGGATTCCGGCCGAGCTGCTGCCCACGGTGTTCGAACGGTTCGCCCGCGGGGACGGCTCCCGCTCGCGGGCCATGGGCAGCACCGGACTCGGGCTGGCCATCGTCTCGGCGGTGAGCACGGCACACGGCGGCAGTGTCGAGGCGCGCAGCGTACCGGGAGCCACCGAGTTCACCGTCCGACTGCCCGCCGGTTCAGCCGCGGAACGCCTTCGGTAGCACCTCCGAGGCGCGCAGCTCCGCGACAAGCGGTTCGAGCAGCCCGCGCAGCCGCCGCCCGGACTCGGCACCGAAGCCTTCCCAGCCCTCGGTGGCGAGTTCGTCGGTGCGCTGTTCGAGGGATTCGCGCAGCGCGGTCCCGCGCTCGGTGAGCTCGGACTCCGAGGCGAGCAGGCCGCTGCCGATCAGCCCCTGGAGCCCCGCCTGCCATTCTTCCTCGGGCCAGCCGTGCAGTTTCTGGTGGAAGTTCAGCGACTGTCCCTTGTGCACGGCCGCGGTGATGCACGCGTCCACCGGGGAGACCCCGTTCGCGAGCAGGGCCGCGATGTGCCCGTCACCGCGGTGTTCGCGCACCAGGGTCGCACCGTGCCAGAGGGCGAGCACCGGATCCTCGGGCCAGTCGAGCCCGGCGTGCGCACCGAACAGCGCCCGGCCACGGGGATTCAGTCCCGCGGCGAGTTCCCGCACCAGTCCGGCCGCCTCGCGCACCTGTTCATCGGTGAACACCCGGCGCAGACTGGCCCCGACCCCACGATAACGGGCGGCGAGCACCTGCTCCGGGCTCACGATGCGCCAGGCCGCGGGAATGGCCGCCTCGATCACCTCGGTCGAGAAGGTGTAGAAGGTCGCGGCGATCACCGGCGCCCCGACCGCGCCGAAACCACCCGCCCGGGAGGCGAAATAACCGGCCCGCGGTTCGAGTCCCAGTTTCCCGAACTCTTCGGCCGCCTCCGGAGCGAAATACACCGGAATGTGCAGTAGTTCCAGGAGTTGCCAGCAGTCCCGCGCTACGCTCGCGAGTTCCTCGTTCGAGTCCACACCCGTGACGCTATTGCGCCTGGCACAGATAGGCAATGGGCTTCGCCCCGATCCGGGTGACGATCACCGAACAGCCCTGCGTTCCGGACAGTTTCAGCCTGCCGCGCAGCACATCCGGATCGACCCGCACTCCGCGCGCGAGGATCTCCACCCGGCCGATCCGGCGCGCACGCAGCGCCGAACGCAGTCGTTTCTCGTTGTAGGGCAACTGTTCGAGCACCCGGAAGGCGCGCGCATCCCCTGGCGGACTGTCCCCGGTCAGGTAGGCGATCCGCTCGTCCAGCTGAGCGAGCCCGTGACGGCAGGCGTACTGGCGCACCAGTCCGGCGCGCACCACGGCGGGATCCGGATCGATCAGCCAGTCGCGCGCCGGGCTCACCGGGCAGTCCCCGGGGTCGGCATCGGTGAGCCGGTCGGCT
Organism: Sciscionella sediminilitoris; assembly: GCF_000737195.2. Taxonomy (GTDB): domain Bacteria; phylum Actinomycetota; class Actinomycetes; order Mycobacteriales; family Pseudonocardiaceae; genus Sciscionella; species Sciscionella sediminilitoris. The sequence goes on along the minus strand of NZ_JALM01000006.1, from coordinate 8,910 downwards.
CCCCCGGCGGAGTCGAGCACCGTCGCCCGGCGCCGGACCCCGGGCGTGGCAAGGGAACCGCCCCACACGCAGGCCTCACGGGCCTGCCGGTCCAGCGAGACGATCTCGATCTCGCGGTCCGGCCCGATCGCGTCGAAGTCCAGTCCCGGGGCGCATTTCACCACCAGATCCCGGTCCGGATAGGCGGCGAAGAGCTCGTCGAGCGGGGGCCGCAGATCCTCGGGCCGCCAGGTCCGTTTACCGGCCCCGTCCCGGCGCGCCGGATCCGCGAACACCGCGAGGCCGCGGCTGGCCGGGGCGAGCGCATCGGCGCGCAGCAGCGGGATTTCCGGGCAGTTGGCGCGCGCCATGGCCAGGCGCACCTCGTCCAGGTCGGAGCCGAGCGAACCGGGCGCGAACGAGGCGAGGTCGGCGCCGATCGAACAGGTCACGTCGTGCACCGGCCGGTCACCCAGCCGCGCCGCCCGGTGTGCGGCGACCGGGGCGGCGGTGGCCTGCTGCAGCGCGTCCCCGGTGTAGAGCCACTGCTGGGGCTCGGCGAACTTGGCCGCCGCTTTCCGTTGCAGCAGCACGGTTTCCAGGGCCGCGGCGGCGTACTCACCGGCGATCCGCCGTGCCCTTGCCGCGTCCTCGATCCGGCTCGCCGCACTCAGTTCCAGCCCGCGCAATGCCGCGACCGCATCCCGCCCGGCGGCCGAACGCAGGTACGCGACATCCGCGAGCCCGAATGCGTAGGCCAACTAGATCCGCACGGGCGGCTGGGGTTTGCGGCCGGTCAACAGCGCGTTGTAGAACAGCTCCCGCGGCACCACCCGGCGCAGCACGTTCTCGTCCAGCCAGGACAGCCGCTGCCATGCCTTGTAGGCGAAGAACTTCCACCGGACGCCGAGCTTCGACTCGGGGACCGCGGCCTCGAAGGTGCGCACCGGCCAGCCGAGGAACGCGGCCGAGAACTCCTCGGTCTTCGCCTCGACATCCACCGCACCCGCGGCGAGCGCGATCCGTTCCAGCCCGGAGGGATCGAAGGTGTGAATGTCCACCACGGCCTCGAGCGCCGCGGCCCGGGAGGACTCGTCGAGCTCGGTCTGCGGACGCCGCCACTCGCGCAGCGGGCCGAACTTGGTCACATTCGTGGTCAGCCACCAGGTGAACTGGCCGAGCCGGCGCGCGTAGGCATCGCCGATCTTGGTCGGCTCCCCCGCGAACACGAATTTCCCACCCGGCTTGAGCACCCGCATGATCTCGGACATCGCGGTGTCCAGGTCCGGGATGTGGTGCAGCACGGCGTGCCCGACCACGAGGTCGAAGGTGTCGTCCTCGTACGGGATCCGTTCCGCGTCGGCGACCCTGCCGTCCACGTCCAGGCCCAGCTGCTCGGCATTGCGCAGCGCGACCTGCACCATGCCCGGGGACAGATCGGTGACCGAGCCCTTGCTGATCACCCCGCCCTGCATGAGGTTGAGCAGGAAGAAGCCGGTGCCGCTGCCGAGTTCCAGGGCGCGGCCGTAGGGCCAGTGGTGTTCCCCGCCGATGAGCTTGAACCGCCCGGTGGCGTACTCGATGCAGCGCTCGTCGTAGGAGATCGACCACTTCTCGTCGTAGGTGCCCGCCTCCCAGTCGTGGTAGAGCACATTGGCGAGCTTGGGATCCTGGTAGGCCGCCTTGACCTCTTCGGCGCTGGCGTTGGGGTTCGGATCCGGATCGAGAACCTCGGTCATATCGCGCCTCACTTCCCGGTGAAGGTGGCTTTGCCCGGACCGTTCTCGATGAACGATTCCATGCCGATCGTACGGTCTTCGGTGGCGAACAACCCGGCGAACAGGTGGCTCTCCAGGCGAAGTCCGTTGCCGAGGTCGGTGTCCAGTCCGCCGTCGATAGCCGCCTTCGCCGCGCCGAGCGCCAGCGCCGGACCGTTCTCGAACTGGCCGACCCAGCGCTTGGCGGCCTCGTACACGTCGTCCGGTGCCACGATCTCGTCGATCATGCCCAGTTCGCGCGCTTCATCGGCGAGCACGAAGCGCCCGGTGTAGACGAGGTCCTTGGCCTTGCTCGGGCCCACCAGCCGGGCCAGCCGCTGGGTACCGCCCGCACCGGGGATGATGCCCAGCAGGATCTCCGGCTGGCCGAGCTTGACGTTGTCCGCGGCGATGCGCCGGTCGCAGGCGAGCGCGAGCTCGAACCCGCCGCCGAGGGCCGGACCGGTCAGCGCGGCCACGGTAGGTTTCGCGATCCCGGCGACCGAGCCGATCGAGCTGGACAGCCCTTCGGCGCGGGCGACCATCTCGGCGTGCGACATCCGGGCGAACTCCTTGATGTCCGCACCCGCCGCGAAGGCCTTCTGACCACCGTAGACGATCACCGCGCGCACATCGGCGCGCTCGTTCGCCTCCTGCGCGGCCTCCCGGATCTCCTCCTGGATCTGCCGGTTCAACGCGTTGACCGGTGGCCGGTCCAACCGAATGGTGCCGATGGCTCCCTCAACCTCAAGCCGTACGAACTCCGCCACAGCGCCTCCGCTCCTGCACCCTTCGGTGATTGCCGTTACTCGAGTCCCCTGGAGGCTACCCGGTAGTACGTCGGCGCGCGAAGTAGCGTTCCCCGTCCCGCCAGAGCGCGAGCGGCTGACCGAACGTCGCGGACAGGTTGTCCTCGGTGAGCACCTGCTCGACCGGCCCCGCGGCGACCGCCTCCCCCTCGCGCAGCAGCAGCGCATGGGTGAAGCCCGGGGGAACCTCCTCGACGTGGTGGGTGACCAGCACCATCGCCGGCGCGTCCACGTCGTTCGCGAGGTCCGCGAGCCGCGCGACGAGGTCCTCCCGGCCACCGAGATCGAGCCCTGCCGCGGGTTCGTCGAGCAGCAGCAGTTCCGGATCGGTCATCAGCGCCCGGGCGATGAGCGTGCGCTTGCGCTCACCCTCGGACAGGGTTCCGTAGGTGCGCTCGGCCAGGTGCGCGATGCCCAGCGAATCGAGCAGTTCCCGGGCCCGCGCGGTGTCCATGCCCTCGTACTGCTCGCGCCAGCGGCCCAGTACCGCGTAGCCGGCGCTGACCACCAGATCGGCGACGGTCTCCTCGGCGGGCACCCGCGCGGCCAGCGCGGCCGAGCAGAACCCGATCCGCGGTTTGAGCTCGAACACGTCGGTCTCGCCGATCCGCTCACCGAGCAGGTCCACCGTCCCGGTCGTGGGGTGCAGCTCGGCGCTCGCGATGCGCAGCAGGGTGGTCTTCCCCGCGCCGTTGGGACCGAGGATCACCCAGCGCTCGTCCGGCTCGACCACCCAGTCGAGACCCTCGAGCAGTGCCGATTCCCCCCTTCGCACACCGACACCGGAAAGGGACAGCACGAGGTCATCTGGTTGCGGGCTCATCTGCGCGGTCACGGCCGCCATTCTGGTAGGTGCGCGACATCCGATACCGGCCGGGTGCCTCGCCCAGGGTCAGCGTGCCGCGCCGCGCAGCGACCCGGCGATCGCCCGCGCCGCACCGGCCAGGCTCGCCCCGGCCACGTTCGCCCAGTCGAAATAGTCCCGCCAGAGCTGGATACGGCCCGCGCGCACCTCGAAGGTCCCGCACACCCAGAACCGGGACTGCCAGCGGCCCACGATCAGGGTGTCCATCCGCTCGGTGAGCACGACCGGCCCGTTGCCCGCGATGTTCACCAGCTCCGCGCGGAAGCCGGTGCCGAAGCGCGTCATGGTGCGCAGAGTCTTCTCCACCGCGCCGATTCCGCGCGCGGCGGGCAGCGACACGTTGTGGTAGACCATGTCCTCGTCCCCGAGGCCGATCGCGGTGTCCAGGTCGAATTCCTCGAGCGCGGTGAGGAAGGCCCGCACGGTCGCGATCTCCGGGGTGTCCACATCAGCCATGCCGCGACGGTAGACCCGCACGGACCCGGGTGCACCCCTTTCTCCCCCGGCAGGGCACGGCGGAGCGGATCACCTCGGGGTCAGCGGACCGGTTCCGTAGTAGGTCTTGCACACCTTTCCGTCGAGATCGGTGGTGACCTCGGTGGCGCTGCGCCCGTCCCGGGAGGCCACGATCGAGGGGCTGAAGTTCTTGCACTGCTTGTTGTCCGGCTTGTCGACCGGCACCGGGGCGGGCATCTCGTACCAGTTCCCCGCGCCCCTGTGGTCGTTGCCGAGCACCGTGTTCCCGTTGCCCGGGGCGTAGCTGCCGTCCTTTTTCACCAGGATCTCGCTCATCAGCAGGACGGTGCCGTGCTGCCCGGGGCCAGGACTCCAGCTGATCGTCGGGGTGTGCCGCGCGTACTTGCCGTCCGGGGTGCGCACGAGGGTGCCGAGATCGTGCGGATCACCGTAGTTCCAGCCGTCCGCCGAGGTGCGGGTGTACACGCTGCACAGGTGCCCCGGATCGTTGTTGCAGACCTCGTAGGCGAGCAGATAAGTGCCGTCGGGCAGCCGGAGCGAGCTCGCCATGCCCGGGCGCACCGACCATTGCTCGTTCACCACGGTTTCCCGGTAGCCGCCCCAGTGCACCCCGTCCGTGGACCGCACCTGCACCAGCTTCTGGTCGTGATGGCTCTTGTCGCTCTCGTCGGAGTAGAACGCGACCAGGCTGCCGTCCTTGGCCACCTCCAGCTCGGGTTCCCAGATCGGGTCACTGGTCGGCGAGGTCGCGATCGTGGAAACGAAGGACCAGGACCGGCCGCGGTCCTCGGATGCCCACAGCCGCAACTGGGTCCGGCGCTGCGCGTCCGGGGCGTTGAATCCGACGGTATCGGCCCACAGCAGCGTGCCCTCCTCCAGCGAACCGACATCCTGGGGCAGCTCGTAGAACGCGCCGCAGCAGATCCCCCGGCCGTTCGCCGCCTCGGGATCCTTGATCGTCGAGAGTCGCTGGAAGGTCCGGCCCCCATCGGTGCTCTGGTGGATGATCCCGATGCCGTCCTTGCCCGACCAGCCCTCGATGCTGGTCAGGATGCGCCCGTTGGCGAAGCCGTTGTGCGCGAGCCGCAGGATCCGCGGATAGGTGCTCGCCTTGTCATAGAGCACGTTCCGCTGCGCGGCGCCCGCTTCCGAGGCTGCGAGCGTGGTGCCGAGCAGCAGCAGAACGGCGGTCAGGATCAGGTGTCTGCTTCTCTTCCGCTTCTTGCGCACGAGTACGCACGTTAGCCTATCCGCTCAGGATTCGATACGTTCCGCGGTATCCGGGATCGCGCCGGTTCCGATCGCGCGCAGTGTCGCGTAGTGCCCCTCGAACGCCGCCCTGCCCTGTTCGGTGATCGCCAGCCAGGTGCGCGGGCGTTTGCCGACATGAGGGCATCACACCGGGGTGTGGATCAGCTCGTCGAGCCGGTGCCGCGGATGGGTCACCGCAGCGCCGCAGCACGCGCACGGCCTCGATGAGCACCGGTACCGCCGTCACCACCCCGCAGGCCAGCCACACCAGCGGCCGGTCACCGAACAGGCGCGGACCGAGAAACCCGTTCAGCACCACGGTGAGCCCGATCCACGGCCACAACCACCCATTGCTGGTGTGCGGGCGCACGGCCTGGTTCCGCTGCCACCGCCCCACCACGCACATCAACACGATCGCGAGCACCGGAACCACCAGCGCGTTCACCGTTCCGCTCGCCATCGGCACCAGGGTGTCCCAGGCGATCGTGTAAGCGGCGAACCCGAACAGAACCATCCGTGCCAGCACTGCTTTGCATACCCGGGAAACGTAGATGAGCAACGGTACAGTCGCGGCCATGGACACCGAACGGGACCGCGATGAGGAGGGCCGCGCCCGCAACTCCCGCCCCCGCGACGGGCTCGGCAGGCCGCTGCCTCGCGGGGCGGAGGGCGTCGAACGTCTCGAGGAGGGAACGGTGCGCAGCCCGGCGGAATCGCTCGAGCTGGCGCAGCGCCTGCTCGACGAGGGCAAGCCGTTCCACGCCCACGAGGTCCTCGAGGACGCGTGGAAGAGCTGCCCACCGGCCGAACGCGAGCTCTGGCGCGGCCTGGCCCAGCTCGCGGTCGGGCTCACCCATCTGGCCCGCGGCAATCAGACCGGAGGCCGCTCGCTGCTCGAACGGGGCGCGGAGAACATCGCCGGGTTCGCCACCACGGCGCCGCACGGCATCGCGGTCGGCTCGCTGATCGACTGGTCGCGGCTGACCATCGGGCAGCTGTCCCCGGACCGTCCCGCCCCGGATCCGGCGGCGATCGCCCCTCAGCTCAGCGCGAAGTAGAGCATCGGATTGGCTTTGCTGGCCTTGATGTCCTCGGTGAACCCGAGCTCGGCGCGCAGGGCGCACAGTGCGTCGAACTCGCCGCGCGCCTTGGCCCGCGCCGCGGTGAACCAGGGCTGGCGCCGGGTGTCCAGCCAGTCGAGCACGACCCGGCCCTCGGAGAGCGGTTTGGCGAAGCGCCAGTGGAACACGTCGTGCACGCTGACGTTCATCGGCCAGGAGCACGGTTCGAGCAGCGCGCGCACATACCAGCGAGCGAACCGCGCCCCGTGGTCGGCGTCGATGAACAGGTACTCGGTGCGCTCCGGGAGTTCGGGCATCGTCTCGCGCGCGTCCCCCGGCCGGAACTCCCAGTTGCCGCGCAGCTCGGCGGGCACCGTCTCGCGCACCCGTTCGGCGATGTCGTGCGAGCGCAGCATCCCGGTCCCGTTGTCCCGCAGCGCGCGCAGGATCCAGGTGGTGGACCAGCCGTGCAGCGTGCCCAGCTCCACCACCAGCTCGGGGCGGCGTGCCCGCAGCAGCAGGTAGGTGATCTCCGCCTCGATGTCGTCGAGCTGCGCGGTGAATCCCTTCCCGTTCGCGGCGAGGAACTCCCGCTGCTCGGCACGCACTCGGTGCAGGTCTTCGGCGTATTCGGGGTAGAGCCTGCGGATCTCGGCTCCGGTCACGGCTACCACGGGCGAAGGATATCGTGTCGGTCATGACCACCCTGCGATCCCGCGTCACCGCGTGGGCCGTGCGCAAGTACCTGCCACGCAAGCTGATGCCGCTGCACCGCGATGAGCTCGACCCGGTCGCCGCGCTCGGCGCGACCCGGGAACGCGAACCGGTGAGCAAGGTGTCGCTGCCCTTCGTCGGGGTGAACGTCTGGCTGGTCACCGGGTACGAGGAAGCCAAGACCGTGCTCGGCAAGGCGAAGCAGTTCAGCAACGACTTCACCCGGCTGTCCAGCATCGGGCTGGATTTCGACGATCCGGGCGGGCTCGGGTTCACCGATCCGCCAGCGCACACCCGGATGCGCAAGATGCTCACCCCCGAATTCACCATGCGCAGGCTCTCCCGGCTGACCCCGCGCATCACCGAGATCGTGAACGACCAGCTGGACGAGATCGCCGCGAGTGCCCAGCCGGTCGACCTGATGGAGCACTTCGCGCTGCCGATCCCGTCCAAGACGATCTGCGAACTGCTCGGCATGCCGTATGACCAGCGCGAGGAGTTCCAGCGGCTGTCCACCGAGCGGTTCGACCTGTTCAACGGGGCGACCGAATCGATCGGCGCCATGTCCGAGGCGATGGAGTACCTGCGCGAGACCGTGCGCGCGGAGCGCAAGAACCCCGGTGAGGGGCTGCTCGGCATGCTGGTGCGCGAACACGGCGACAACGTGGACGACGAGGAGCTCACCGGCCTGGCCGACGGGTTGCTCACCGGTGGGCTGGAGACCACCACGAGCATGCTCGCGCTCGGGGCCATCGTGCTGCTGCGCGACCGGGACACCTTCGAGCTCATCCGCACCGACGACGAGGTGGTCCCCGGATTCGTCGAGGAGCTGCTGCGCTACCTCACCGTGGTGCAGGCGGCGTTCCTGCGCTTCGCCCTGGAGGACATGGAGATCGGCGGGAAGCGGATCGCCAAGGACGACATCGTGATCGTCTCGCTTTCCGGCGCGGACCGGGATCCCGCGATCCTGCCCGAGGGCCGCACCGACGAAACGAGCCTGGACACCTTCGACCCGCGCCGACCCAGCACCTCCCATCTGGCCTTCGGCTACGGCATCCACCGCTGCGTGGGCGCGGAACTGGCGAAGATGGAACTGCGCGCGGCCTATCCGGCACTGGTGCGCCGGTTCCCGAACATGCGCCTGGCGAAGGACAGCACACAGCTGCCCTACCGCAAGGCATCCATCGTCTACGGCGTGGAATCGCTGCCGGTGGTGCTCGACTGACGGCCGCCCGCCCGACGGTCGCGCAGCAGGGCGGTCAGCCCGATCGCCCCGGCGACCGGGAACAGCACCAGACCGGGTAGCTGGTAACGCCAGGAGAACTCGAAGGCGTCCGCGCCGACGAGCAGCAGCACCGCGGATCCGGTCGCCAGCAGGGCGGCCGAGCGCAACCGCCCGCGCCTGCGGAAGACGCCGACCACGCCGAGCAGCCCGGCGACCGCGAGCGCCGGGCCCGGGGTGTAGCCGCCGTGGAACTGGTACGCACGCAGGAACCAGGCCAGTTGCGGCTGCACCGTCGGCTGCATCCCGTCGTACCGTTCGGTGTAGTCGTCGGGCGCCGGGTACTCCGCCCCATAGGTCGGGTAGTCGTACTGGAACTGCCAGCGCTCGATCGCCACATCCTTGTCGAAGGTCTTGCGTATCGGGGAGAAGCTCTTCCCGATGTCGATCAGGATCTTGCCGAGCACATCGAAGGGCTGCTGGAAAAGAACCTGCTTGCCGAACTGCCCGGCGAGCGCGAGCCGGTCGGATCCGGGCGGCAGCGGGCCGGGCCAGTTCGGGTCCGCGTCGGCGTGCGTGTACCAGTCGACGCCGAGCCGGTCGTCGAGCGGTTCCTTCGGGCAGAACACCCGCAGTTCCGGTTTCAGGTTGAGGGTCCGGCAGTCCGCGACGGTCGCCGCGCGCCCGTAGAGCACATTGCCCGAGGAGATCGTCAAACCCCAGCGCCCGGTCGCCGAGTGGAAATAGGTCACGTACGGCACGAGCACCACGGCCA
>NZ_JALM01000005.1 GCF_000737195.2 Sciscionella sediminilitoris | reverse complement strand
TCTCAAAGAACACACGCACATCTTCATCTACAACTGATTTGTTGCATCTTCCAAGGCGTACTGCTCAATTCTTTTGTACCCTGTACGGAGCGAACTTACTCGCTGCCGGATTCCAACAGAATCTCGTCAGTCGTAAGATGTTCCTAGGGCCGTCGCAAGACTTTACCCGGTTCGCTTCGCGGTGTCAACCCGCGCGCCCCGGTGGACTTGCCGACTCGATCCAGCTTACCAGACCGATCGGCCGCCCGCATCGCCTCCTGGCTCGTCCCTTTCGGGCCGTTCCGCTCGGCGCTCCGTGCGACAAGAAGAACAGTACACGGGCTGGCAGACCCCGTTTTCACGGGGGGTCGGTTTTGGTGAAAACGCAGGTCAGCGCGTTATCTATGGCTTGCTCGGCCGCACGCCCGGTTTCCCCGAGCGCGAGGATCTGCATCCCGGGTCCCTCGAGTGGCAGCGCGGCGAACCGCTCGGTCGCGGGCGGGATCGCGAGATCACCGTGCCCCACGAGTACCGCGGTCGACAGGAAGCGCATCCCGGCTGTGCCCGCGGGTCCGCACAACGCCGGGTCCGCACCGTCGAGCACGGTCTGCTGATCGAGCAGCGGGGCGCCGTCCACGGTGATCCGGATCCTGGTGCGCGCCACGCCACCGGGTTCGCCGTGCCTGCCGAGCGAAAGGCTCTCCCGCAAACACAGCCGGCTCGCCCCGGTCAGCGCGATCGCGAAATCCGCGCGATAGTCGGCATCCGCGCAGATCACGGTGTGCCCGGCGTGCCAGTTCAGGCAGGCGTCCCGGAGTTCGGCCCGCACCCGGAACCGCGCGGGACCGGGGCCCGGCTGCACCACGGTGGCCGCGGTGGTGGCGAAGGTGAGCGGGCGCTCCTGCACCTGGAGGGAGAGGGCGAGCTCGTCCCCACCGAGCGGACCACCGGCCGAAGCGACGAGGTGGCACCGGTCGGATCCGGTGCGGCGCACGGTCAGCGGCGGTTGCTCACTCCAGTGCAGCGCGCCGGGCCGGGCAGTGATCGAGGCCTCAGCGCGCACCGGCTGGCAGCCAAGCGGTGACCTGCTCGGCGATCTCGGTGGCGGCCGGTCCGGTGCGCAGCGAGCTGAACACGGTCGGCAGTTCCCCGCGCTGTTCCTTGGCGTCGGCGCGCATCACCTCGAGATCCGCACCGACGAGCTCGGCGAGGTCGATCTTGTTGATCACCAGCAGGTCCGAGCGCTGTACCCCGGGTCCGCCCTTGCGCGGCACCTTGTCCCCGCCCGCGACGTCCACGACGAAGATCTGCTTGTCGATCAGGCCGTAGGAGAAGGTGGCGGTGAGGTTGTCGCCCCCGCTCTCCACGAGCACCAGATCGGGCCGGTGCTCTGCCTCGAGTTCCTCGACCAGGTCCAGGTTCGCGGTGATGTCGTCCCGGATCGCGGTGTGCGGGCAGCAACCGGTGCGCACCGCGCGGATCCGTTCGTCGGGGAGCACGCCGTTGCGGCGGAGGAACTCGGCGTCCTCCTCGGTGTAGATGTCATTGGTCACCACGGCGATCGAGTACCGCTGCCCGAGGGTGCGGCACAGCGCGGCGACCAGTGCGGTCTTCCCGCCGCCGACGGGTCCGCCGATGCCGACCCGGACCGCGGTTCCACGTGGGCGGCCGCCACCACCCATGTCTTCGTGGCCTTCCTTATGAAGCACTGTGTTGACTCCTCACTCGCTCCGCTCCTCCTTCGTTCCTCAGTCGACGCTCACTCGATCGCTGCCTTACGAGGCAAACAGACTCACCTCCGATTGTTCGTGCAGTTGGGCGAGCACATCCGGGCACGGTGTGCTCGCCGAGGGAAGTTCGGCCGGGGTGCGCGCGGTGTTCGCGGCGCTCACCCCGGCTTCCGCGGTCTGTTCCGCGAGCGGGGCGAGTCCGGCGGAGAGCGCGGCGACCGCGAGGGGATCGAGGCCGAGCAACCGGATCGCCGCGGAACACGCGCCGCCGATCAGGTGGTGCACGGACAGCTCGGCGGCCTGCGCCTGCTCGAGCCCGGAAGCGCCAGCCGCGATACCGAGCGCGATGGGCAGATGCGGCCTGCGCAGGATGTCCCATTCGGGTGCGGGCCACATCCGGGATCCGGTCCTGCGCAGCGCCGCGCCCTGGGCACGCGAGGCGGCGCGCAGCGCGGGCGAGGGAGTGCGGGCACCGAATTCGGCGTCGAGTTCCCCGATCGCGAACCCACGGGCAGCCGCGAACGCCGCACCCACGAGGCCCGCGGTGCGGATCCGCGCGCGCAGGAAGGTTTCCAGGTCCTCGACTCCGGTGAGGGTGCCGTTGCGCACCACGGCCTCGACCCCGCCGGAGTGGGTGTGCCCGCCCAGTGGTGTGCGCGCATCGGCGAGCAGCAGGGCGGCGAGCATCAGAAAAGGCTGTACCGCTGGGCGAGCGGCACCTCGTCGACCGGATCCGGCTCCAGCACCTCGCCGTCGATGCGCACCTCGAAGGTGTCCGGGTGCACCTCGATGCGGGGCAGCGCGTCGTTGCCCGGAAGGTCCTGTTTGGACAGTCGCCTGGTGTCCACGATCGGGAGCAGGGCACGGCGCACGGCGAGCCGGTCCGCGATCCCGGACTCCAGTGCCTGCTCGGTGACGAAGTGCACGGAGTTCGCCGGCGCGTTGCTCGCTCCGAACATCGGGCGCGGCAGCACCGGTTGCGGGGTGGGAATGGAGGCGTTCGCATCCCCGACCGCGGCGTACCCGATCTGCCCGCCCTTGAGCACCACGCTCGGCCGGATCCCGAAGAAGGCGGGCGACCACAGCACGAGATCGGCGAGCTTGCCAACCTCGACCGAGCCGAGATGCCCGGCCATTCCGTGCGCGATCGCCGGGCAGATGGTGTATTTGGCGACATAGCGGCGCGCGCGGAGATTATCGGCGTGCGCGGAGTCCCCGGGCAGCGCGCCCCAGCGGCGTTTGCCGACGTGCGCGGTCTGCCATGTCCTGCTGATCACCTCGCCGATCCGGCCCATGGCCTGCGCGTCCGAGGAGATGATCGACAGGGCGCCCCGGTCGTGCAGCACATCCTCGGCGGCGATGGTGGACGGGCGGATCCGGCTCTCGGCGAACGCCAGGTCCTCGGGAACCGCCCGGTTCAGGTGATGGCAGACCATCAGCATGTCGAGGTGTTCGGGCACCGTGTTGACCGTGTGCGGGCGGGTCGGATTGGTGGAGCTGGGCAGCACGTTCGCCTGCCCGGCGACGGTGATGATGTCCGGAGCGTGCCCGCCGCCCGCGCCCTCGGTGTGGTACGTGTGAATGGTCCGTTCACCGATCGCCGCGAGGGTGTCGGCCACGTACCCGGTCTCGTTGAGCGTGTCGGTGTGGATCGCCACCTGCGCGCCGAACTCCTCGGCAACGGTGAGCGCGGTGTCGATCGCGGCCGGGGTCGCGCCCCAGTCCTCGTGGATCTTCAACCCGCTCGCGCCCGCGCGCAGTTGTTCGCGCAGCGCCTCGGGATTCGCGGTGTTGCCCTTGCCGAGCAGCCCGATGTTCACGCAGGACGAGTCGAGGGATTCGAGCATGCGGGCGAGGTTCCACGGCCCGGGGGTGACCGTGGTCGCCTTGGAACCCTCCGCCGGTCCGGTGCCACCGCCGATCAGCGTGGTGATCCCGGAGGCGAGCGCCTCGGTGATCTGTTCCGGGCAGATGAAGTGCACGTGCGCGTCCACCCCGCCCGCGGTGAGGATCTTCCCGTTGCCCGCGATGACCTCGGTCCCCGGGCCGATGAGGATGTCCACCCCGTCCATGGTGTCCGGGTTGCCCGCCTTGCCGATCGCGGTGATGCGCCCGTCCCGCACCCCGATATCGGCCTTGATCACGCCCCAGTGGTCCAGGATCACCGCGCCGGTGATCACCAGGTCCGGTGCGCCGTCCGCGCGGGTGGCCATCGCCTGGCCCATGGATTCGCGGATGACCTTGCCGCCGCCGAACACCGCCTCGTCGGCCAGCTGCGGGCCACGGCAGCGGTCCTCGGTGACCTCGATGAACAGATTCGTGTCGCCGAGCCGGATCGCGTCCCCGGTGGTGGGTCCGTAGAGCTTGGCGTACTCCTCCCGGTTCATCGCCGCAGTCCCGGCACGATCTTGTTGCCGCGCAACGGGATCAGTTCGACGGCAAGATCCACTCCCGGTTCGAAGCGCACCGAGGTGCCCGCCGGGATCGCGAGCCGTTGCCCGGAGGCGGCGGCCCGGTCGAACTCCAGGGCCGGGTTCGCGTCCGCGAAATGGCAGTGCGAACCGACCTGGATGGGCCGGTCTCCGGTGTTGACCACGTCCAGGCTCAGCCGCTCGACGCCCGGGGCGAGCTCGAGCCCGCCTTCGCCGTAACGGATCTCGCCGGGAATCATTGGATCGGATCGTGAATCGTGACGAGTTTGGTCCCGTCCGGGAACGTGGCTTCGATCTGCACGGAATCGACCATTTCCGGCACTCCCTCCATGACGTCGGCGCGGGTGAGCACCCGCTGCCCCTCGGACATGAGTTCGGCGACGCCGCGCCCGTCCCGTGCGGATTCGAGTACCCAGTCCGAGAGCAGGGCGACGGCTTCCGGGTAGTTCAGCCGCAGTCCGCGCTGCCTGCGTTCCCGGGCCAGGCCCGCGGCGACGTGCAGCAGCAGCTTTTCCTGCTCGTGCGGAGGAATGAGCATCAGAAGACAGGCAATCCGGTTCGCAACTCGTAGGGTGTTACTTCGCTACGGTAACCATCCCACTCATTGCGTTTGTTCCGCAGAAAGAAATCGTAGACGTGTTCCCCGAGCGCCTCGGCGACCAGGTCAGAGCGTTCCATCTCAGTAAGTGCCTCGCCGAGATTCTGCGGGAGCAGGTCGTATCCGGCGGCGCGGCGCTCGGCATCGGAGAGCGACCACACATCGTCATCGGTGGCCGCGGAGAGCTCGTAGCCCTCGGAGATCCCGCGCAGCCCCGCGGCGAGCAGCACGGCGTAGGCGAGGTAGGGATTGCACGCGGAATCCAGGGTGCGCACCTCGACCCGGCGCGATGCGGCCTTGCCCGGCGAGTACATCGGTACCCGGACCAGCGCCGAGCGATTCGCGTGGCCCCAGCACACCGCTGTCGGGGCCTCCCCGCCGACGACCAGGCGCTTGTAGGAGTTCACCAGCTGGTTGGTGACCGCGCTCAGTTCCTTGGCGTGCTTGAGGATCCCCGCGACGAACGCCTTACCGGTCGGCGAGAGCTCGTACGGGTCCGAGGCGTCGTAGAAGGCGTTGTGGTCGCCCTCGAACAGGCTCATGTGCGTGTGCATCCCGGAGCCCGGCTGCGCGGTGAACGGTTTCGGCAGGAAGGAGGCGCGCACGCCCTGGGTGATCGCGACCTCCTTGACCACGTAGCGGAAGGTCATCACGTTGTCGGCCATGGTGAGCGCGTCCGCGTAGCGCAGGTCGATCTCCTGCTGGCCGGGCGCGTTCTCGTGATGGGAGAACTCGACCGAGATCCCCATCGACTCGAGCGTCTCGATGGCCTGGCGGCGGAAATGCGTGGCGGTGGCGTGCGCCGCCTGGTCGAAGAAGCCGCCGTTGTCCGCGGGCTCGGGCACGGTCCCGTCGTCCGGGAGGCTCTGCAACAGGAAGAACTCGATCTCCGGGTGCACGTAGCAGGTGAACCCGGCCTCGCTCGCCTTGGCCAGCTGACGGCGCAGCACGTGCCGGGGATCCGCCCAGGAAGGGGAACCGTCCGGCATGGCGATATCGCAGAACATCCGCGCCGAATAGTTTCCGCCGTCCGGGTTCTCCCAGGGAAGCACCTGAAACGTGGACGGGTCCGGTTTGAGCACCATGTCGGATTCGTAGGCGCGGGCGAACCCTTCGATCGCCGAACCGTCGAACCCGATCCCCTCGGCGAAGGCGCCCTCCAGCTCGGCGGGGGCCACCGCGACGGACTTGAGGAACCCGAGCACATCGGTGAACCACAAGCGCACGAACCGGATGTCGCGCTCCTCGAGGGTGCGCAGTACGAATTCCTGCTGGCGATCCATGTCCGGCAGCGTAGGGACGGCTTGTTAACGCCGTGTTTCGCACGCCGCGAAGGCGACGATCGAGTGAGCATCGCAGCGAACGAGGAGCGCAGCGAAGAGGGCGGATGGACGAGGACCCGAGGGAGCGCCAGCGACCGAGGCCCGCAGGGAATCCGTCATCGAGCCATCGGCACAGCGAGTGAGGAGCCGAGCCACGTCTTGGGATTGCGCTAACGAGCGACGAAAGGGTAATACTTCGCGCGGGTAATTAACAGTACTGAGGGAGCCCCCGTTGGCAAAGCTCAACTCGGATCAGCGGAACTCGTTCATCGCCGCGCAGCTCGGCTGGACGATGGACGCGTTCGACTACTTCATCGTGGTGTTCGTCTACGCGAAGATCGCGGCCGATTTCGACATGTCGAAGACCCAGGTCGCGTTCATCACCACGGCGACGCTGATCATGCGCCCGGTCGGGGCCCTGCTGTTCGGGCTGTGGGCGGACCGGGTCGGCCGCCGGATCCCGCTGATGGTCGACGTGATCATGTACTCGGCCGTCGGTTTCCTGTGCGCCTTCGCGCCGAACTTCACGGTGCTCGTGGTGCTGCGGATGATCTACGGCATCGGGATGGGCGGTGAATGGGGGCTCGGTGCCGCGCTGGCCATGGAGAAAGTGCCCGGGGAACGGCGCGGGTTCTTCTCCGGACTGCTCCAGGCCGGCTACTCCTGCGGTTATCTGCTCGCCGCGGTGGCCAATCTGCTGCTCGTGGACCTGGCCGGGCTCTCCTGGCGCTGGGTGTTCGCGCTGTCCATCGTCCCGGCGCTGATCAGCCTGATCATCCGGGCACGGGTGAAGGAATCGGATGTCTGGGAGAAGGCCCAGCAGAAGATGAAGGTCACCAAGACCCGGATGCGCGATGTGCTGACCAACGGGAAAGTCGTACGCCGGTTCATCTACCTGATGCTGCTGATGACCGCGTTCAACTGGTTCTCGCACGGCACCCAGGACGTGTACCCGAGCTTCCTTTCCGCGCACGAGCACGGCGGCGCCGGGCTGCCCGAAGTGACCGGGACCTGGATCGCGATCGTGTACAACATCGGCGCGATCATCGGCGGGGCGATCTTCGGCTGGGTCTCGGAGAAGGTCGGCCGCCGGTACACCATCATCTTCTGCTCGCTGCTCGCGATGCCGATCATCCCGATCTTCGCGGTGGACCGGGGCGCGGGCATGCTCGCGCTCGGTTCCTTCCTGATGCAGGTGTTCGTGCAGGGTGCGTGGGGCGTGATCCCGGCGCACCTGACCGAGATGTCCCCGGACGTGATCCGCGGCTTCTACCCCGGTGTCACCTATCAGCTGGGCAATCTGCTCGCCGCGCTGAACCTGCCGCTGCAGGAGTGGATGGCAGGCGAGATCGGTTACACGAACGCGCTGATGATCACCGTGATCGTGGTGAGCGTGGCGATCGCGATCCTGACCTTCGTCGGCAAGGAGGCGAAGGGGATCACGTTCGGCACGGACGAGACAGCCGTGACTCCCGCCGCCGCGAAGACATGATCGACAAGGAGAGCACCGTGGCCACCGCGCACAACCCGGCGGCCAGGTACCAGGCCAGGTCGTAGCTCCCCTCGGTGTCCCGGATGATCGCGGCGCCCTCCGCGGCCAGTGCGGCACCGACCTGGTGCGAGGCGAACACCCAGCCGAACACGATCGGGCCCTTCTCCGCGCCGAACCACTGGCGGCACAGCGCGACCGTCGGCGGCACCGTGGCCACCCAGTCCAGGCCGTAGAAGATGATGAAGGCCCACATCGGCGGCTGGGTGCTCGGTGCGAACAGCCCGGGAAGCAGCGCCAGTGAGACCCCGCGCAACAGGTAGTACGCGGCGAGCAGCAGCCGGGAATCGACCCGGTCGGTGAGCCAGCCCGAGCACACCGTGCCCGCGATGTCGAAGATGCCGACCAGTGCGAGCAGTCCGGCCGCCGTGGTCGGTGGCATGCCGTGATCGTGCGCGGCGGGCACGAAATGCGTCTGCACCAGTCCGTTCGTGGTCGCCCCGCAGATGGCGAAGCCCCCGGCGAGCATCCAGAAGGTCCTGGTGCGCGCGGCCTCGCCGAGCACCCGCAGGGCCCGCACGGCGGCACCGGATGTGCGCGCGGGCCGGGGCCGCGGTTCGGTGGCACCGTAGGCGAGGGTGCCCACATCCTCGGGGTGATCGCGCAGCAGCACGAACACCACCGGAACCACGACGAGCGCGGCCCCGGCGATCAGCAGCGTCGCGGCCCGCCAGCCCTGGTGCGCGGCCAGGCTCGCCATCAGCGGGAGGAACACCAGCTGACCGGCCGCGCTCGCCGCGGTGAGCACCCCGCTGACCACCCCGCGATGGCGCACGAACCACCTGCTGGTCAGCGTGGCCACGAAGGCCAGCGCCATGGATCCGGTGCCCACGCCGATGAGCAGTCCCCAGCACAGCAGCAGCTGCCAGCTCGCCGTCATGAACACACTGAGTCCACTGCCCGCGGCCACCAGCAGCAAGGCGGTACCGACCACCCTGCGCATGCCGAAGCGTTCCATCAGCGCGGCGGCGAACGGCGAGAATCCGCCGTAGAGCAGCATGTTCACCGAAACCGCGCTGGAGATCGTGGAATGCGACCAGCCGAACTCGGCGTGGATGGGTTCGATGAGTACCCCGGGCGCGGAGCGGAACCCGGCTGCCC
Source organism: Sciscionella sediminilitoris (assembly GCF_000737195.2). Classification (GTDB taxonomy): domain Bacteria; phylum Actinomycetota; class Actinomycetes; order Mycobacteriales; family Pseudonocardiaceae; genus Sciscionella; species Sciscionella sediminilitoris. Next base: position 170,016 of record NZ_JALM01000005.1, on the reverse strand, counting down.
CGACGAGCGCGATGAACCCGGCGATCGCCACCATCCAGGCCCAGTGCGGCCGTTTCGTCCTGGTCGGCGCGGATGGTGGAGGTGGCGAGGGCACGGTCTGCGTCACGGCGCCGATTCTCGGTGGCGCGGGCGCCCGGCACGAGTGGCGAAACCGCCAATATGTGTGAAGATCGTGCCATGACCGTGTTGGCCCCGCACCGCGTCGCCGTCCTCGCGATCCCGGACACCATCGGCTATGACCTCACCATCCCCACCCAGGTGTTCGGTACCGCGCGGGACGCGGACGGTCAGCGGCTCTACGAGGTCACGGTGTGCGGGGTCAGCGATACCTCCCCGGTGCCGACGACCTCGGGATTCGGCATCGTGCCCGCGGCCGGTCCGGAGGCGATCGAACGGGCGGACACCGTGATCGTGCCCGGCACCAACTCCCGGGGACCGCGCCACGAAGGGGTGCTCTATCCGCCATTGGCCGCCGCGCTGGACCGGATCCCGGACACCGCGCGGGTCATGTCCATCTGCACCGGGGCCTTCGTGCTCGGCGCTTCCGGGCGCCTGGACGGACGGCGCGCCACCACCCACTGGTCGCACACCGCGCGGTTCCGCGAGCTCTATCCCGCGGTACTGCTGGACGATTCGGTGCTCTACGTGGACGAGGGCGACCTGCTCAGCTCGGCAGGGCTGGCCGCGGGCAACGACCTGTGCCTGCACGTGCTGCGCCGGGATCACGGCGCCGAGGTCGCCAATGCCGTCGCGCGCTACTGCGTTGTCCCGCCGTGGCGCGCCGGTGGCCAGGCGCAGTTCATCGAGAAGCCGGTCCCCGAACCGTACGGGAGCACCGCGGCCACCCGGGCCTGGGCGCTCGCCCGGCTCGAGTCCGCGCTGAGCCTCGCCGAACTCGCCGCGCACGCGCACATGAGCACCCGCACCTTCGCGCGCCGGTTCCATGAGGAGACCGGGATGTCCCCACGCGCCTGGCTGATCCAGCAGCGGGTGCACTACGCGCGCAGGCTGCTCGAGACGAGCGGGCACAGCGTCGAGGAGATCGCCCGGCGCAGCGGGCTCGGTTCGGCGGCCACGCTGCGCCATCACTTCGGCGCGCAGCTCGGTATCGCGCCACTGGCCTATCGGCGCACGTTCACACCCTCGGCATAGGGACCGGCGGTCCGGGCCTGATCAGCCAGGGCAGCGGGTGCCCTCCGGCGGGAGTTTCTTCGTGACGAGGTACTCGCCGGCCGCCTTGTCGATGCACTTGTCACCCTGCAGGAACGCGGTGTGCTGGGTGCCCTCGTTGGTGAGCAGCCCGCCGCCGAGTGCCTTGGCGAGGTTGACCCCGGCCTGGTACGGGGTCGCCGGGTCGTTGGTGGTGGAGATGGTCAGCGTGGGTGCGACCCCGGCGACCTTGGGTGTGGCGGGCAGCGGGTTCGGCTTGACCTTCCAGAACGCGCAGGCGTCCAGTTCCCCGGTCGCCGGTTTCCCGTCGTCCAGGAACGGCGCGACTTTATCGGCCTGCTCTTCGGCCGTTTTGAGTTTGTTCCGATCGGTTTCGCGTGGATCGTCGAGACAGTGCACGGCCATGTTCGCGTCCTGGGTCGTGGAATACTGCCCGCTCGGATACCGCTCCTCGTACATATCGGCGAGCGCCATGAGCACCCGGCCGTTTCCTTCCCGCAGCTGACCGAGCCCCATGTTCAGCGGCTGCCAGAACTGCTTGCTGTACAAGGCTTGGGTGACCCCGGTGGTCGCGTCGTCGTAGGTGAGTTCGCGTCCGTCGGCCAATCGGATCGGGTTTCCGATCAGCCCGCGGGTGAGGTCCTGGAATTGTTTGGTCGCCCCGCCGGGATCCTTTCCGACCGCGCACTGTTGTTGTTGCGCGCACCAGTCCGAGAATCCGTTGAACGCGTCCTGGAATCCCTTTCGCTGGGCGATCACCGAGGTCAGCTGTTCCTGATCGGGATCGACCGCGCCGTCGAGCACCATCGCCCGCACGTTCTTCGGGAACTGCTCGGCGTAGGCCGATCCGATCCGGGTGCCGTAGGAGAACCCGGCGTAGGTGAGCTGCTTGTCCCCGAGCGCGGACCGCAGCACGTCCATGTCCTTGACGACGTCCCTGGTGCCCATGTGGGCGAGCATGTCGGCGCCGTCCGTGGTGCGCTCGGCGCATTTGTTCGCGTAGTCGCGCTGCTGCGCCTCGTTCCTCGCGATCCCGGCAGGCGAGGTGTCCAGATCGGCGTCCTCGGCGCGCTGACGGTCCCGTTCCTTACCGGTCAGGCAGCGGATCCTGGGCTCGCTCGCCCCGATACCGCGCGGGTCGAAACCGACCAGGTCGAAGCGCTTGCCGAGGTCATTGCCCGCGACCTGTTTGGCAAGCGAGGCCGCGGCCTCCATCCCGGAGACGCCCGGCCCGCCCGGATTGGTCAGCAGCGAACCGATGCGCTGCCCGGTCGCCGGGCGGCGCAGCAGGCCGAGGCTGATCTTCTTCCCGTCCGGCTTCGCGTAGTCGAGCGGGACCTGCAGGCGCGCGCACTGCAGCTCGGAGGCGGCGAACGCCTGGCTCGCGGTCGGCGAGCTCGCGTACGGCGCGCAGGCACCCCAGCGCAGCGACTGGCCGTAGTAGGCGCCGAGCCCGGCGGGCACCGGACCGGCTGGGCCCTTCGACTCGGTGACGGTCCGCTGCTGCGGGGCCTGTTGACTCCCCGCGGAGCAGCCGGTCACCAGCAGCAGCGTGGCGGCGACGAGACACAAAGCGTTACGCACCTGTCCGATCCTGCCACCCCCTCCCGTGTGACCGACGTTGCGTGTGGTCGCGCACGGCGATGACGGACAATGGCGGCATGCCGAAGCTGCGCATCGCCATGGCCCAGACCAACCCGTGCGTCGGAGACCTCGAGGGCAACGCCGCACAGGTGCTCGACTGGTCACGCAAGGCCGCCGAGCGCGGGGCGCACCTCGTCGTGTTCGGCGAGCTGGCGATCGCCGGTTACCCGGTCGAGGACCTCGCGCTGCGGGAGACCTTCGTGACCGCATCGGCGCGCCGCATCGAACGGCTGGCCACCGAGCTCGAGGAGGCGGGCTGCGGGGAGCTGGCCGTGGTCGCCGGTTACCTGGACAGCGACGCCGAAGGGGTGCGCAACGCGGTCGCCGTGCTGCACCGCGGCGCGATCGTGGCCCGGCAGTTCAAGCATCATCTGCCCAACTACGGGGTGTTCGACGAGCGCCGCTACTTCGCCAAGGGCACCAGCCTGGACATCCTGCGGCTGCACGGCCTGGAGATCGGCATGGCCATCTGCGAGGACCTCTGGCACGCCAGCGGTCCGCTCGCCGCGCTGCGCGAGGCCGGGGTTGACCTGGTCGTCATCCCGAACGCCTCACCGTACGAGCGGAACAAGGACGACGCCCGGTTCGAACTGGTCTCCCGCCGCGCCCGGGAGACCGGGGCCGCGCTGGCCTACTGCAACCTGGTCGGCGGGCAGGACGACCTGGTCTTCGACGGGGATTCGATGATCGTGGACGCCGAGGGCTCGCTGGTCTCCCGCGCCCCGCAGTTCGTCGAGCACCTGCAGCTGCTCGACCTGGACCTGCCCGGCGGGGCGGCGCGTACCGAAGGACCGGTCGCCGGGTTCGAGACCCGCCGGATCACGCTCGGCGCCCAACCGCTCCCCGACTACCCGAGCGACCACGGGCCGTTCATCGCCGAACCGCTCGGTGACGAGGCCGAGGTATGGTCCGCGCTGGTCACCGGCCTGCGCGACTATGCGCACAAGAACGGATTCCACTCGGTGATCTTCGGGTTCTCCGGCGGGATCGACTCCTCGGTGTGCGCGGCGCTGACCGCGGACGCACTGGGCGCGGACGCGCTCCACGGGGTGTCCATGCCCTCGGTGTACTCCTCGGAGCATTCCCGCTCGGACGCCGAGGAACTCGCCGAGCGCATCGGCTGCCACTTCCGCACGGTGCCCATCGCCGCGATGGTCGCGAACTATGTGGACACCCTCGGGCTGACCGGGCTCGCCGAGGAGAACGTGCAGGCCCGTTGCCGGGGAACACTGGTCATGGCGCTGTCCAATCAGGAGGGGCACCTGGTGCTCGCGCCGGGGAACAAGACCGAGCTCTCGGTCGGCTACTCCACCATGTACGGGGACGCGGTCGGCGGATTCGCCCCGATCAAGGATGTGCCCAAGACGCTGGTGTGGCAGCTGGCGAAATGGCGCAACGCGGAGGCGGAGAAGCGCGGCGAGACCCCGCCGATCCCGCCGAACTCCATCGAGAAACCACCGTCCGCGGAACTGCGGCCCGGCCAGCAGGACACCGATTCGCTGCCGCCGTACGAGGTGCTCGATCAGATCCTCGTGGACTATGTGGAGGGTGACCGCGGCTACGCGGAGATCCTCGCGGCCGGGTTCGATCCGGAACTGGTGAACAAGGTGATCCGGCTGGTCGACCGGGCCGAGTACAAGCGCCGCCAGTACCCGCCGGGCACCAAGGTCTCGGCCAAGGCCTTCGGCCGGGACCGCCGCCTCCCGCTGACCTCGGCCTGGCGCGAGGGTTAGGAGCTCATTGCACAATGACGCCACCTGCTGCGCGGGGCCAGATCGGCGCCTCGCTGCGTTGTCGTCAATCACCATAGCTGCCGCTATGGCTCAATCCTCCGCCTTGCGATGCATCCAATCTGATCCCCGCTCGCGACGGAGGTCATTATGCAACGAACTCTAGGAATCGTCGGTGTCGAAGCCGGTCTGCGCGCCGCGCGAGCCCCGCTTCGCCGCGGCGCGCTGCCATTCGGAGAGCCCGAAGAACAGGATCCCGCCGACCGTGCCGTAGAGCGTCACCCAGAACCATTCGCCCCGCTCACCGAGGACGCAGAGCACGAGGAAGGCCACGAGAAAGGCGCCGATCCCGATGAACGCGACCGGTCGCAGATCGGTCAGCTTCCTCGGCAACGGTGGCACCGGTTCGAGCTCGGGCGCATCCCGTTCGCTAGCGTCAGACACGTCTAGCAGCCTAAACGAGGGGCGGAGATGACCGCGACAACCGGCAAACTCGATGGCTTCTTCAAGATCAGCGAGCGCGGCTCGACGGTCGGCAGGGAAGTACGCGGTGGCCTGGTCACGTTCGTGACCATGGCCTACATCGTGCTGCTCAATCCGGTCATCCTGGGCAGCAGTTCCCCGGGAGCGGCCAACGCCAAACGGGATGTGCTCGGCGGGATTCTCCCGGTGAACCAGGTCGCCGCGGTGACCGCGCTGGTGGCCGGGGTGCTCACCATCGCGATGGGCCTGATCGCGAACTATCCCTTCGCGATCGCTGCCGGGCTCGGCATCAACACCCTGCTCGCCGCCTCGATCGCCCCGCAGGTGAGCTGGCCGGAGGCAATGGGCCTCGTCGTGGTGGACGGGATCGTGATCGTGCTGCTGGTCGCGACCGGGTTCCGCACGGCGGTGTTCAACGCGGTCCCGCCACCGCTGAAATCCGCGATCGCCGCGGGCATCGGGATGTACATCTGCCTGATCGGTTTCGTGGACGCCGGTTTCGTGCGCCGGATCCCGGACTCGGCGAACACCACCACCCCGGTGCAGCTCGGCATCAACGGCTCGATCGCCTCCTGGCCGACGCTGGTGTTCGTCCTCGGCCTGCTCGGCACCGGGATCCTGGTCGCCCGCAAGGTTCGCGGGGCGATCCTGCTCGGGGTACTCGGCACCACGGTGCTCTCGATCATCGTCGAGGCGATCGCGCACGCGGGGAAATCGAACGGGACGAACGCGAAGGGCTGGAACCTGTCCTATCCCGCCGTGCCGCACCAGGTACTCGGGCTTCCCGATCTCTCGCTGGTCGGCGACATCTCCTTCGGCGCGTGGACCCGGCTTCCGGTGATCACCGTGGTGCTGCTGGTCTTCACCCTCGTGGTGGCGAATTTCTTCGACGCGATGGGCACCATGACCGGGATCGGCAAGGAGGCCGGTTACCTGGACGAGAAGGGGCAGTTCCCGGGGATCGGGAAAGCCCTGTTCGTGGAAGGACTCGGCGCGGTCGCCGGTGGCGCGGCCTCGGCGAGTTCGAACACCGTGTTCGTGGAGTCCACCTCCGGGGTCGCCGAGGGCGCGCGCACCGGATTGGCGAACGTGGTCACCGGCGGGCTTTTCCTCGTGGCGATGTTCCTGACCCCGCTCTACGAGGTGGTGCCGGTCGAAGCGGCCGCACCGGCGCTCGTCGTGGTCGGCGCGATGATGATGGGACAGGTCGCCGGTATCGACTTCCGCGACTTCACCGTGGCGCTGCCCGCCTTTCTCACGATCGTGGTGATGTCTTTCACGTACTCCATCGCCAACGGGATCGGCGCGGGCTTCATCTCCTATGTGCTTTTGCAGTCGTGCAGCGGAAAAGCGCGCTCCGTGCACCCGCTCATGTGGGTGGTCGCGGTGGCCTTCCTCGCCTACTTCGGCGTCGGTCCGCTCCAGCAGGCCTTGAGTTCATGAGGTAAGCTAAGCATGAACTGAGGTGATAGCACTTGGCTGCCGATGCCGATGACCAGCACGGAACTCAGCCAACCACACCCACCGATCAGTCCACTTCGGACAGTGCGAAACCCCGTTGGCGCGCGATGTTCGGCTCGCTCGCCGAACGCAACTACCGGCTCTACGCAAGCGGTCAGGTCCTTTCGCTGACCGGCGTCTGGATGCAGCGTGTCGCGCAGGACTGGCTCGTGCTCGATCTCGCGCACGGCTCCCCGACCGCACTCGGTTTCGCCGCGGCACTGCAATTCATTCCCACCCTGTTGCTCTCCCTGTGGGCCGGGGTGCTCGCCGACCGGATGGACAAGCGGAAACTGCTGCTCGTACTGGAATCGGTACTCGGCCTGTGCGCGCTGGTGCTCGGCCTGCTCACGGTCAGCGGCACGGTCGCGCTGTGGCAGGTCTACGTGCTCTGCTTCGCGCTCGGGGTCGGCACCGCGATCGAGACCCCGGTGCGCCAGTCCTTCGTGGTGGAGATGGTCGGCAAGAGTCAGCTCACCAATGCCGTGGCACTGAACTCGATGACCTTCAACCTCGCCCGCATGGTCGGTCCCGCGATCGCCGGGGTGATGATCACCGCGGTCGGCTCCGGCTGGGTGTTCCTGATCAACGCGGCCACCTTCGTCGGCGTGCTCGGCGGGTTGTGGCTGATGGACACGAAACGGCTCTATCTTCCCGAACGGGTACCCCGCGCCAAGGGACAGTTGCGCGAGGGCCTGCGCTACGTGTCCAAACGCGCCGATCTGATCACCCTGTTCGCCCTCGTCTTCTTCATCTCCACGTTCGGCCTGAACTTCTATGTGACGCTGGCGCTGGTCGCGCGCAATGTGTTCAGTTCGACCGCGAGCGCCTACGGCCTGCTCTCCACCCTGCTCGCCATCGGTACCTTGACCGGTGCGGTCCTCGCGGCGCGGCGAAGCGGGCGCGGTTCGCCGCGCCTGCGGGTACTGCTCGGCGGGGCACTGGTGTTCGGCGTGCTCGAGGCGATCTCCGGGCTCATGCCGACCCTGTGGCTCGTCGGCCTGGTGCTCATACCGACCGGGGCGGCGATGCTGACCTTCACCACCGCGGCGAACTCCACCGTGCAGCTGTCCGTCTCCCCCGCCATGCGCGGCCGGGTCATGGGCATCTACATGCTGATGATGCTCGGCGGGAACCCGATCGGCGGACCGGTGTCCGGCTGGCTCGCCGCGCAGTTCGGCGGCCGGGCTCCGATGGTCGTCGGCGGGATCATCGCCGTGCTCGCCGCCTGCACGGGCGGGCTCGTGCTCGCCGCGCGCGGGAAGTACCGGATTCCGCTGTTCCGGGCCCGCCCGACGGTCTCCTAGGCCGGGGCGGACAGCAGCGTCCTGGCGATCGCTTCGACGTTCTGCGCGAGTCCCTTGAGCGGAATGGTTCCACCGCAGACCAGGATGGTGCAGCCGCGGCCGGGCGCCAGGTCGTGCAGCAGCACCCGGGGATCGGCGTAGTGGATCGGGTTGACGTCGAAGGAGAACGGCGGGGCCCGGAACGGACCGGGATCGGGAATGTGTCGGTCCGTGACACCGCGCATCAGGATGCGGAAGAAGTTGTAGTAGAGGTCCGAGGCGCCGAGGTTGGCCGAGATCAGCGAGCCGAGGTTCGGCGCCGTGTCACCGAGGATCCCGGTCCAGCTGACGGTCATGTTCAGGCTCGGGATGACGAAGTTGTTCTGCTGCAGGAAACCGACCATCGCGTACAGATCGCGGGGCGCACTCGGAATCATCCGGTGCCCGACCGTCTGCGCGCTGGGGATGTCCGCGCTGGTGCAGCTGTTCCCGCGGTTGCTCCAGAACAGCAGCCCGTAGCAACCGTTGGTGTCACCGGGCATGCCGACCTGGCGCACGTATCCCGTGGACAGGACCCGCTTCCCGGCCCAGACCCCGTCGTTCTGCATCAGCAGGCCCAGTTTCGCGTACTGCGCCGGCGGAATGAACAGGTTCGCGTAGCCGTAGGTGTTCCCGGTGCGATCGCGAAGCCAGAAATAGCTCGACTGCGGGATGCCCAGCGGATCGAACAGGAACCGCTGCGCGAATCCCTGGAGGTCCTGGCCGACCGCGCGCTGGACGACATAGGCCAGCAGATCCGGATCGCGCTGCCCATAGGCGAAATGCGTCCCGGGCTCATGATCCAGCGGCTGGGACAGGGCTTCCCGGGCGATGTGCGGATCGGTGCCGAGGGTCCCCGCCTCGGAGACGATCGCCTGGCGCAGGCCGGAGGTCTGGGCGAGCAGCTGCCGGACGGTGATCGCCCGGTGCGCGGCGTCGCCCCACCCGGCGCCGCGGGGCAGGTACCGGCCGATCGGATCATCCAGGGCCAGTGCGCCCCGATCCGCGGCGATCCCGGTCAGCATCGACACGACCGCCTTGGTGGAACTCCAGACGTTCCACGGGATCCTGTCGGTGACCGCGTCCAGCGGACCGGCCCCGACCTGGCAGTTGTTCCGGAAGATCTGCACCGACAACCGCAGATGCGTGGCCGCGTAGCCGATCGCCTCGCGCACCGCCCCCGGGTCCAGCGCCACCCGTTCCGGGTCCGCCGTCGGGAACTTCGCACCCGCCGTGGGCAGCGCGCACTGTTCGGTACCGGACCGTGCGGGGGTGGCGAGCGCCGTGCCCGAGATGACCAGCACCATCGCGGCCGCCCCTACCGCGGCGCGCAGCAACCTGTGGAACATCCGTCACACCTCTCTGTGCCACGGGACCGGCCCTTGTCGTGACCGCTCTGGCTTTACCGTTTGGTAAAGTCCTAGCACGACTTTACCGCATAGTAAAGTGGCCCGCGTGCGGAAACCTGCGAAGACCGGCACGGCGCGCCCGGTGCACGAGCGGCTGCTCGACGCGGCATGCGATGTGTTCGCCGAACGCGGCTACCGAGGGGCGTCCGTCGAGGAGCTCGCCGCCCGGGCGAAGACCACCAAACCCACGCTGTACGCGCACTTCGGTGACAAGCAGCGGCTCTACGCGGCCTGCCTGAACACCCAGGCGGAGCGGCTGTCCGAAAGCCTGTTCGACACCTATGACAAGGCGGCGGGACTGCCACTCGACGAGCAGGTGCACGCCGACATGCTCGCCTTCTACGACTACGCGGCCGCGCATCCCGGCGGCTTCCGGCTGCTGTTCGACGACCGCGCCGAGGAGAGCCCGCACCCGGTCCGCGGCGAGCTGCTGCGGTCGATCACCGCCCGGGTCGCCGAGCGGGTCACCGCGGTCGCCACCGCCCACGACCGCCGCATCGACAGCGCCACATCCGGCATGCTCGCGGACATTCTTGTCGGCATCGCCGTGCACGGCGCCCGGTACGCCCTCCGTGTCCACCCCGACGACCTCGGCCGGGCGGGTGCGCTCGCCTCGTCCTTCGCCACCGCAGGTCTCCGGCACCTCGATCCCGCCCTTCTCGACTCGCACTCGTGAGCCGGGGCGCCGACAGGACGAAGATGAGCCCATGGTGCTCAATACCGACTGGCGGCTGCTCACCGGAGTCTGCGTCACCCTGACCGTGCTCGCCGCGCTGGTGAGCAGGTACGGACACCTGCTCGGCGGGTATCCGGTGGCCAGGGCGGCGGTGCGCGCGATCGTGCAGCTCGCCGCGGTCTCCGCGATCATCACCTTCGTCCTGCAGTACCTCTCGCTCACCCTGCTGTTCGTGCTGCTGATGGCCGTGGTGGCGACGGCGACCTCGGCGGCGCGCACGAAGACGGGGCGCCGGGGGCTCGCCGTCGGGCTGGCGATCTGCGCGGGCACCGTGCCGTTGCTGGCCGCGCTCATCGGCGTGGGGCTGCTGCCCGCGACCGGGATCGCGCTCATCCCGGTCGGCGGCATCCTGATCGGCGGGGCGATGACCGCGACCACTCTCTCCGCCCGGCGCGGCCTCGATGAGCTGCATGATCGGCACGGCGAGTACGAGGCGGCGCTCTCGCTGGGGTTCACCGAGCGGGACGCGGTGCGCGAGGTGATCCGCCGCCCGGCCGCCGAGGCCCTGGTGCCCGCGCTCGACCAGACCAGGACGGTCGGCCTGGTCACCCTGCCGGGTGCCTTCGTCGGCATGTTGCTCGGCGGCGCCTCCCCCTGGGAAGCGGGGGCATTACAGCTGGTCGTACTGCTCGGACTGCTGGTCGTGGAGGGTCTGGCGATCCTCGTGGTGGTCGAGCTGATCGCGGCCGGGTGGGTACGCCGAGAAATCTCGAAGTGACCGCTTGCGTTCCCTCGCCAGGTTAGGCTAACCTAATACGCGTCGCTTCGTGGTGGGAGCGGCAGTCAGTTCGGGACGCAATAAGGCCCCGTCCGCTTCGGTGGACGGGGCCTTATTGTTGCTCGCGTTCCTACTCGATCGGCCAGAGGTGCACCGGCTCGCCGTTCGCGGAGAGCTCGGCGTACTGCCGGGACATCTCGCGCAGCGCGGTCGGCCGGTCGGCGCCGCGCTCCTCGTAGAGCCCGACGGTCTCGCGCTGCCAGGTGGAGCCGGTCATCCTGCGGATACACCGCTGCTCGATGACCGACAGGTAGCGATCACACAGCGAGCCGGGCAGACCGGCATCACTCAATCCCTTGTGCGCCAAGGGAAGCAGCAACCGGAGCGTGAGCTCGTCCGCGGAGAGTTTGCCCGCGCCCGGCCAGTAGAGCTCGGCGTTCATCCCGTACTTGGCGGCCGCGTAGAAGTTCTCCTCGGCCGCTCGGAAGGACATTTGAGTCCACAGTGGACGCTCTGCGGTGGCGAGGGCGTACTGCGCGCCGAAGAACAGGGCGATGTTGGCGACCATGTCGAGCACGGTCGGCCCCGCGGGCAGCACCCGGTTCTCCACCCGCAGGTGCGGGACCCCGTCCACGATGTCGTAGACCGGCCGGTTCCAGCGCCAGATCGTACCGTTGTGCGAGCGCAGTTCGGCCAGTTGCGGAATCCGGCCCGCGGCAAGGGCCTCGTGCGGTTCCTCATCCCCCATGAAGGGCAGCAGCCCGGGGAAGTAGCGGGCGTTCTCCTCGAAGAGGTCGAAGATCGAGCTGATCCAGCCGTCCCCGAACCACACCCTCGGGCGCACACCCTGGTTGCGCAGTTCCTCGCTGCGGGTATCGGTCGCCTGCTGGAACAGCGGGATGCGGGTCTCCTGCCAGAGCGCTTTGCCCAGCAGGAACGGGGAATTCGCGGCGAGTGCCACCTGCGGGCCCGCGAGGCACTGCGCCGCGTTCCAGTAGGGCGCGAAGTCGTCCGGGGCCAGCTGCAGGTGCAACTGGGTCGAGGTGCACGCCGCTTCCGGCGTGATGGAGGCCGCCGTTCCGAGCAGCGTCTCGCTTTCCCTTCCCGGAAGGGCTACCCCTTCCATATCGAGAGTCAACGATTCGCCACGCTCGGCGAGAATATGGTCGTTGAGCGCCGCGTAACGACAACCGGGAGAGAGCCATTTCCGGTCGAAGTGCTCGGTGGTGATCGTGGGTAACGTACCGATCATCAACAGTTCCGCACCGGCGTCCCGTGCTTTGGTGTTCACCGTCTCAAGCGCCTCGCCGAACTCGGATTCGAGTGCGAGGAATTGTTCACCGGACAATCGTCTCGGTCCTATGTGGACCTCGAGGTTGTGCTGTCCGAGTTCACTTGTGAAGGCGGGATCATCGATTTTCTCCAACACGACGGTGTTGGTCATCGCCGGGCTCATCGCCTCGTCGACGAGGTTGAGCTCCAGCTCGACCCCCATCTGACGGTTCGCGAAATCGAACTTCCGCTCGGTGAGCAACTCGGCGAGCGCCGCAAGGCAATCGTGCACTTTACGGCGATACGCCGCACGAGGTGACGAGACGGCCAATGATTCGGATACCTGCGCCATATCCGGTTCCTTGTCGCCTTTCCGCGTTAAGACGCTGTGGTTTCGTTTCCAGTTGTCATGCGGCGCACCGACTTACCCCGACAAAAATCGACACGGGCACCAGTCAACGGTGACACAGCATTCCGGGCCTGTGTACCGGCCAATCGGTGCACGAACCTGCGGGGAAGATCACTCAGGGATGATTGCACACGCGTTCTTGACGAAGCCGGAGTTCGATGCGGGTGCCCGCGGGCTTGCGGTAGGTTCGGCGACACCATGGATGCCTGGGAATTGCGCGTGGTCGCGGGCCGAGCGGTGCTCGTCGACGAGACCGAACCCGACGCCGGTATCGATCCGCGTTCGCTGCCGATCGATGAGGAACTCGCGGGCTCGCTCGACGAATGGGCAAGCGTCGCCGATGCCTTGCAGCTCGCCAATCCCACCTCCGCGCGGCTGATCACCAGCAGAGGGCGCCAGCTGGCCGGCCGGATCGCGGCGCGGACCGGAACGATTGTGTCGTTCACCGATCCACTCAACGGCGAGCGCGCCGTGCTCGACGGGCGCGCCCGTTCCGGTGCGGAACCGACACCATGGGGCACCGGCCTCGCGCTGACCGGGTTCACCGTTTTCGTGGTGGTCTTCGGCATGATCGCGCTGGCGCTCGCCCTCGGCTCGGTGAGCGGCTGGCTCGCCTTCGCCGGGAACATCGTCGTCACCCTCGGCCTTGCCCCGACCATCGTGGTGATCCGGCCACTGCTGGTGTGGCGCTGGGTCGCGTATGGCGCCATGATCGGCATCACCCTCGGCTGGATCGTCTGGTTGATAACCCTGTTCTAGCCGAGCTCTCCACTGGGATTATCGGTACGCGCGGGCACGGTCTTGACGTGTCCGCATGCCTTTAGGTACGTGCGTGCCACAAATGGGATGCGCCGCTGCCGCGCCGTAGGTCATGATGCGCGCATGGCGATTGAAGCAGTGATCTTCGACTGGGGCGGCACGCTCTCTCTGTGGCGCACGGTCGATCAGTTGGAGGGCTGGCGGCGCTATGCGGCCGAGGTGACCGAGGATGTGGAATCCCTTGCCGCGGCGCTGCACGAAGCGGACACGGCCGCATGGGCGCGGGTGCGGGACACCAGTGCCGCGTTCCGGCTCAGCGAGGTCGTCGCCGAGGCCGGTGCGCCCCACGAAGAGCGCGGCTGGCAGGCGTTCCGCGACTTCTGGGAGCACGCGACCTGGACCGATCCGCAAGTGAAACCGATGCTGACCGAACTGCGCGAGGCCGGGCTGCGCACCGGGGTTCTCTCCTCGACCGGCTGGCCTGCGCGCTGGCACGAGGAGATCTTCGAGCGCGACGGGGTCGCCGACCTCTTCGACGCCTGCGTCTGGTCCAGCGATCTGGAGTGGACCAAACCGCATCCGGACGCGTTCGGCGCGGCACTCGAGGCGGTCGGCGTGACCGACCCCGCGACCGCCGTCTACGTCGGTGACCGCCCGTACGACGACATCAGCGGGGCCAAGGGCGTCGGGATGCACGCGGTGCTCGTTCCGCACTCGGATATCCCTGCCGCGCAACGAGTTCCGGTGGACGTACACCCGGACGCGGTGATCAACGAGCTGGCCGAGCTGCCCGGGGTCATCCAGAAACTCGGCTAGCCGAGCAGGGTTCCCAGTCCGGGATCGGCGAGCAGGGCTTCGATGCGATGCCGGTCCTCCCAGTGCCCGCTGCACCAGGCGAAGGCGCGGGCGAGGCCCCGCTCGCTGTCCTCGGCGTGCGCGTTCCTGCCGTCGAACCACCACGGCAGGGCGATCTCCTCGCCGTCGACGGTCACGGTGAGCGGATCGTGCAGGAACACCTCGCCGTCCCCGGCCGGGATCCCGAGCAATTCGGCGGCGAGGGTCACGGCGCGCAGTTCGCGCCACGGCACGGCCTCGCCGCCGCGCACCTCGGCGCTCAGTTCCGCACCGGCCATCGGCAGATCGAGCAGCCGGGCCAGCGGTTCGGCGAGCCCGGACCGCACCGGGACGAGTTCGCCGAGCCCGGTCCCGTACCACCACGGCACATCGGCCACCAGCGCTTCTTCACCGTCGGTGAGCCCGCCGAGGGTGCGTACCCGCTCCGGTGCGTCCACAGTGGACAGTTCGAAGCGCTCCTCGAGGACGGCGGTACCCAGTTCCTCGTGCGCGCGCAGCACCGCGCCCTGGCTCGGTTCGTTTTCCGGCTCGGCGAGCGCGTTCAGCAGCTCCCCGGCGTCCTCGGCGTTCGCCACGTGCAGGCTCGCCCGCACCCCGGCGGCACGCAGCACGGTGTCCGGGAGTTCGCCCGGCGGGAGCGGATCGTAGAGACCGGCGAGTTCCCCGGCCGCGGCGAGCCGCCAGCGCCGGGGCGCGCGCCCGGCGAGGCGGGCATAGCGCGCGATCCACCAGCCGGTGTACCCACCCGGTTCGGCGAGGGCGCGCCAGGTCTCCGGATCCCCGGCGATGAGCGCGAGCGCCGCCTCCCAGGAGTCCTCGGCGACCAGGTCGAGATCGCGGATGCCGTGCACCAGGCGCGGTTCGGTCTCCCACCACTGATCCTCATCGGCCAGACCGTGATCCGGCCCGTCCGGCTGTTCATCGGACACGACCGCGAACCCGTCGAGCACCCCGACCGCGCGCAGTGCCGCGCGCGGATGCCGTTCGGCGATCCGTTCGGCGAGGATCCCGAGTGCCCCGTCCTCCCCGATCGCCTCGGGATCGAGGACCGGGCGCACCCGGGCATCGGCGAACAGCAGCTCGTCGGCGCGCCGGGGGCCGCCCTCGGTATCGGGGAGGGCGAGCGCGCCGAGCCAGTCCCGGTCCGCGCCGAGTTCGCCGACAAGGCGGAGCACGACCTCGGCCAGCCCCGTGATGTCCAGTCCCGCGGCGGCATCCTCGGCACTGCGTTCCACGGCGGCGCGCAGTTCCGCCGAATCGAGCAGTTCGGCGGGACCGGCCTGGACCGCGCCGAGCCTGGCCAGCAGCGGGTGCGCGGCAACCGGGTGCACGATCGGCAGTTCGAGTTCTTCGAGCCCGTCGAGCCCGGCGAGCTCCTCGGTCGGTAGCAGCACCCCGCGCGGGCCGTTGGTGGTGCGCCCGTCGAGCAGCGGGATCGGGAGCGCGCCGAGTTCATCGCGATCGGCGCCCGCGTCCACGAGCTCGGCGAGCGCGGCATAGAGCTCGTGCCACCAGTGCGGTTCGCGATCGATGCCGAGACAGCGTTCGGCAAGTTCGGCGAGGCCGACGCTGCGCACCCCGAGCGCGCGCAGTGCCTCGCGGTCTCCTGGCGCCTCGCCGAGGTCGAGCAACCCGGGGAGAACACTGTTCACCAAGGAGATCAGTGCTCGCGAACAGTGTTCCAGAACGAGAGCACTGTTCGCGGAAAGCTCCTCCCCGTCCGCGCCGGGCAGCAGCGGCTCGGCGCGGAACCGCCCGAGCAGGGCCTCGCGTAACCGCCCGTCCACCTCGGAGACCGGGAACCCGGGAGGCGGCACGAGGCGCAGGCGGTGTTCCGGGGCGAAGGTGCGCACCAGCTCCGGATAGGCCGCGACCGCCGCGTCGAGCACCTCGTCAGCGGCGCCGCCCGCACGCACCCGCCGCCTGCTCGGCTCCATCGGCACCGTGGCGAGCAACCGCGCGGGAAGGTCCAGCCGCTCATCGGTCGGGGTCGGGGTGTGCAGCACATCCGGGCCGTGCGCGAGCGGGGCGCCCGCCGCGTCGACCTGCACCGCCCAGGTCACCGCGTACCCACCGGCCTCCTCGACACCGAGCCCACCGCGTTCGGCCACCTGTCCCTCGGTCCTGCTGACCGCCCAGCGGGTACCGCCGATCACCAGCAGCCCGTCCTCCTGGCGTTCGGCGGCGATCCGCTGCCCGTCCACGGTGATCGCGCGCAGCGCCGGAAGGGCGAGCAGCAGATCGGGGGCGAGCCGGTGCGCCTGCTCGAGCAGTTCCCCAGCCTCGACCCCGGAGTTCAGCGGCAGCCGCACCTCGGTGGTGAAGCCCTCGGGAACCGGATCCGGACACGGCCACGCCAGGCGCAGCACCGGTACCGCACCCTCGCGGGCGGCCAGTTCCCCGGCCAGTTCGGGGATCGCGGCGAGTTCGGCCCGGGTGTCCTCACGGGAGAACCGCACCCCGCCCGCGGCCGAACACACCCGCGGTTCCGCGCTGATCGCGAGCACCGCGGCGAAGCCAACCCCGAAATGCCCGGTGGTCGTGCCCTCGCGTTTGGCCGAGGCGCGCAGCGAGGCGAGCGCGCGCACTCCTTCGGCGTCCAGCGGGCTCCCGGTGTTGGCCGCGCGCAGTTCCCCGTCGACGATCGCGATCGAGAGCTCGCCGCCGTCCTCGCCCGCGGCATCGGCGGCATTCTGCGCGAGCTCGACGAGCACCCGGTCCCGGTAGCCGCCGATGCGCAGGTCTTCCTCGGCGTTCGCGTCCTCGCGGAACCGCGAAGGGGATTCGGTCCACGCGCGCAGTACCCGCGCCCGCAGCTCGGCGGTGCCGAACGGATCAGCCACCGAACACCCGCGGCGGCATCAGCGCTGTTCCACGTCGAAATTCGTGTCGTCGTAAACCATCTCGGTGACCGGGACCGCCGACCTGGTGTCCACCTCGGCCTCGGAATGCGCACCACAGCCGTATTCCACGTGCACGACCCGGCCGTCCGCGGGCGCGATCTCGTTGCCGCACACCCCGAAGGCCGCGCGCAGCGATCCGTCCAGCTGCAGGTAGAAGCCGCAGGTGCCGCATCGGGCGGGGGCGCTACGGGCCATATCGCTGCGCGGGCCGAACTCGCCGCCGCGCCAGCGCTTGGCGGTGCGCAGCCGTCCGGTGCGGGACATCACCCGCTTGCGGCCGAGCCCGAGCTCCATCGCGAGCCGCTCGATGCCCGGGTCATCGGATTCGAGATAGGCGGGAACGAGGCGGTCGTCGTCCTCCTGGGACGGCATCAGGTCGCCGACCCCGAGGTCACCGGCGCGGATACGGTCCTGCCAGGGCACCCAGTCCGGTCCGGTGAGCGCGTCCGGTCCGGGAAGGAGCACGACCTCGCTGACCGTGACCGGAGTATCCGGGCCGGCGCTCGCCAGGGTGACCGCCCAGCGCCAGCCGCGGTATCCCTCGATCCGCGAGGCGAACAGGTGGGTCAGCGCGCCGTGCTCGGACTGCGCGCCGAGGTAGTCCCCGACGTGCTCGGCACCGGCGTCGGTCTCGGCCGCGTCCCTGGCGATCTCGATCGCCGCACGCAGCCGCACGTCCTCGCTGTCTTGCTCGGTCATCGCCATGGTCATAGTCGCCGCAGAATCATAGTCGTTGTGCTGCCTCCGCCGTGTGGTTCTCCCAATTAAACATTGTGCCCCACGACCATCCACGGCGAACCTGCGGCAGGATGGAAGGGTGGACAATACCAACACTCCCGGTGATCCGAACCGCCCGCGCGCGGGGTGGAATGCCGGCGCACGTCCACGCAAGGCGGCACGGCGCCAGGAAAAGCGAGGTCAGGGCGATCCGACGCGGCGAACCCCGCCGCCGGAGCAGCCCACCCAGCGCAGGCAGCCGCCGCCACGGCCCTCCGGTCACGAGTACACCCCGCGCAACCAGCCACCGCCGTGGTCGCAGGAACGCACCCAGCGCACTCCTCCCCCGCGCCAGGATCCACCACGCCAGGAACGCCCGAGGCAGGAACAGCCCCGCCAGGAGCACCCGACCGAACACATCGACCGCGAGGAACCACGGCGCGGCGCGGGCGCTGACGGACCGGCCCCGCCCGACAAGATCAGCGTCGCGCGGGTGGCCGCCTGGCGGGCCCGCCAGGGTGTGCACCTGTTCAAGAAGGCCACCCAGGCCGACGGGGCGGGCGAGTCCGGGCTCTCCCAGCTGACCTACGCGTACATGCTCTCCTACGGCTCGACCGCGGCGCTCTCGGTCGCGCTGGCGAACACCCTGTTCTTCGCCGCCGCCAACGCGGAGAGCAAGACGAAGGTCTTCCTCTACCTGCTCATCACCATCGCCCCGTTCGCGCTCGTCGCCCCGGTCATCGGCCCGCTGCTGGACCGGATCCGCAGGGGAAGGCGGATCGCGATGGCCGTCGCCTGCGCGGGACAGGCGATCTGCGCGGTGGTGATCGCGCTGAACTACAACTCCTGGGTGCTCTACCCCGCCGCGCTCGCCTTCATGGTGCTGGACAAGTCGTTCACCGTGCTCAAGGCCGCGGTGACGCCACGGGTGCTGCCCTCCTCCAGCACGCTGGTGACCACGAACGCACGGCTGACCACCTTCGGGCTGATCGCCAGCGGTGCCTTCGGCGCGGTCGCCGCGGGGCTGGCCTACATCGCCAGTTCACAGGGCGCGCTGGTGTTCTGCGCGCTGATCGCGGTGGCCGACGCGGTGCTGTGCATGCGCATCCCGTCCTGGGTCGAGGACACCAAGGACGAGGTGCCCGCCTCGCTCACCGCGACCATGGAGATCCCGCGGGACACCGGAACCGGCAAGCGCAAGGGCCGCAAACCGCGCCAGTCGATGGGCCGCAACGTGGTACTCGCCTTGTGGGCGAACGCCACGATCAAGCTGCTCACCGGGTTCATGGTGCTGTTCGGCGCGTTCGTGGTGAAAGCCGAGACGGTCGGCTCACCGTTCCAGCAGATGCTGCTGCTCGCCCTGGTCGCCGGTTCCGCGGGGGCCGGTTCCTTCGTGGGCAACGCCATCGGCGCGCGCATCCCGTTGCGCAAACCCGACCAGATCCTGGTCGTCGGGATCTGCGCCTCGCTCGCCGCGACCGTGGTGGCCGCGCTGCTCGCCGGGGTGTTCACCGCGGCCATCGTGGGACTCATCGGTGGCGCCGCGAGCGCGATGGTCAAGATCTGCCTCGACTCGGTGATCCAGAGCGATCTCCCGGAGCGCTCCCGGGCATCCGCGTTCGGCCGTTCGGAGACCGTGGTGCAGCTGGCCTGGGTGATCGGCGGCGCGATCGGGGTACTGCTGCCCGCGAAGTTCTGGCTCGGGTTCACGGTGATCTCGGTGCTGCTCGCGATCGGGCTCGCCCAGGTGCTGCTGACCCGCCAGGGCCGCAGCCTCATTCCCGGATTCGGCGGGGACCGCCCGGTTCGCCCGGAAAAGGTGGACGATTCGCCCCTGCCGAAGCGCCAGCGCACACCGACGCGGACCATGCCGACCGAGCAGTTGTAGCCTCGGGCCCGTGCGTCGATACCTCCTGCCCGTGATCCTCGGTTCCCTGCTGCTGCTCACCGCGTGCTCCGCGCCGAAGCCGGGTGTGAGCGCGTTCACCGACGGGGACTCGGTGCGCATGGAGCCGCTGCAGTACTGCGATGTGCAGGGCACCAACTGCACCCAGAACGGCAACGCGGCGGGCAGGCTCGAGGCGGTACCCGGGAAACCGGTGCAGATCTCGGTGGACGGGGAGATCTCCGACGCCCCGTGGCGGGTGGAGTACCGGATGCTCGACGACGCGGGCAACCTCTCCGCCGCGTGCTCCCCGCTGTACCTGCCCGGACAGCAGTTCAGCTACACCGTGCGGCCACCGCAGGGGCAGCGGCTGCAGCTGATCAACGTCTACCAGCTCGGCGGCCGGGTCACCGTGGGCCCGCGCGGCGTCGAGTTCGGCGTGCGCGGCACCTGGACGGCCCTGACCGCTCCCGGCGCACAGCTGCCGAAACCCGGCGAAGCCCTGTGCCCCAACGTGAGCAGCTGACGCTCTACACCGCCCACGAAACCGGCATCGCGGCGGGCTCTCAGGTGTTCCCTCGCGAGGACAGCACCGCCACCCGCACCGCCACGCAAGCCCAGTAGACAATCCCTACGGGTCGAGGTCCTTGGCTACGGCGCGCAGCACTTCGGCAATGCGCTTGGTGTGCTTGCGATCCGGGTAGCGGCCCTTACGCAGCTCCGGCTGTACCCGCGCCTCGAGCAGCTTGATCATGTCGTCGATCATGCCGTGCAGTTCCTCGGCGGGGCGCCTGCGCGCCTCGGCGACCGAGGGCGGTGGATCGAGCAGCCGGATGGAAAGCGCTTGCGGCCCCCGGCGCCCGTCGGCGACCCCGAACTCGATGCGCTGGCCGGTCTTCAGCGTGGCAACCCCGGCGGGAAGCGCGGATTTGCGGATGTAGACATCCTCGCCACCCTCCGCGGTGACGAATCCGAAGCCCTTCTCCGAATCGAACCACTTGACCTTGCCGCTCGGCACAGCCCTCACCTATCTCGTCGAACCCTCCGGCGGACCTCCCGCCGACACTGATTACGCGCCCCGCCGAGTCCCTGTGGCGCTCGACGAAGGCGCGTAAGCTACAACACTACCTGCAGGCTTCTGCGGGGCAACACTCTAGGCTGGTCCCATGCGCGAACGCGAGGGGAAATCCCCACTCATCAACACCGGGCTCGTGATCTTCGCTCTCGGGCTCGTCGCGGTGGTCGTCGTGTTCTCCATGTTCGCCTCCGGCATGAGCAACCTGCCGCTGTGGCTGATGATCTGCGCGGGCCTGCTCACCCCGGTCGGACTGGTGATCGGACTGGTCGGCCTGGTGCGCCAGCACAAGAGGTTCGCCCGCACCTCTGCCGAATAGGCTTGTTCCCCACCGGGACGCCCGCCGGTTCTCACCCGTTGCGCATGGCTTCCTGGTATTTGGGGAAGAGATAGTCCAGGTAGGCCTTGAACACCTCGAACGTTCCCGAGGCCGAATTCGGCAGGTCCGCCTGGGACAACTGCCACAGCAGCTCGCCGCCGGTCCGTCCGGCGTCGATGTTGGTGGTGTCGGTCGCCCAGTCGAAGAAGTTCTGCCGTTGCTCGGCCTTGTCCGGCCCGGCGAGCGGACCCGATGCGGAGAGGCTGTCCAGGAAGGCCGGGCGGTTGCGCACGACGAAGCGGTAGATGTCGGTGAGCGTGTAGAACCGTTGCTCGGCGGCGTTCGGCAGTTCACCGCGCTGCTTGGCGAGTTTGTCGCCGTATTCGGTGGAGGCCTGCTCGGCGGTGCTCCACGCCTTGTCGTGCGCCGAACGCGCGTCCAGTTCCCCGCTGCCCACCCCGGTGATGAACCGCGCCCACAGTTTCGCGCCCGGGTTACCTCCGGTGTCCTGGCTGCGCCCGGTCGCGATGCCGAGGCCGCGCTCGACCCCTTCGAGGATGCCCGCATCGGTCAGCGAGACCCAGGTCCCGCGCGCGCCCGCGCCGTGATTGCGGAAGGCCATGATGATGCCCTCGATGTTGCGCCACTGCTTCGCATCGTGTCCGGGCATCGCTTCGACGGCCGGGCCCGCCTCCATGGCGCGCACGAAATCCAGCCGGTCCGGCATGCTCATCCGGTCGATCGTCGCGATATCGCAGTCGAGGTCGCGGGCACAGCTCTCCGGTCCCGGCGCGCTCTCGGCCGCGGCCAGTGCGGGGAGCGCGGAGACGAGCAGGCCGAGCACCCCGGGCACGACGAGCAACCGCAGACGGCGCATGATTCCTCCAACAACGTTGTTGACAAGCAGTCAACGAACCAACGAAGCAGTGTGACAGGTGGTTACACCCGCTCACCCGCGAACAAGGCGGGGAATTCGGTGAGCGAGTCGAGCACGACCGCCGCCCCGGCCGTGTACAGGTCCTCCGCCGAGCACGGACCGGTGGCCACCCCGACGCCGGTCACCCCGGCAGCGGCGGCACCGTGCATATCGCCGATGTGGTCGCCGACGTAGAGCTCGGCGCCGAACTCCTCGATGGCCAGCCCCTTACCGTCGCCGAACACATCCCCGACGACCGCGTCCACCGGCCAGCCGAGCGCGCTGATGTGCCGTTTCGCGTTGGCGGTCGCCTTCCCGGTCACCACGATCACCCGGCCACCCGCGGAGCGCACCGCTTCGATCGCCGCGGCCGCACCCGGCATCGGCCGCGCCTGGGACACGATCGCCGGATAACGCTCCCGGTACCGCCCGGCGATCAGGGCGATCTCCTCCTCGGCGAACCCCGCATCGGCGAGCCGGGCCTCGAGCGGCGGGCCGAGCGCGGCGGCCATCTCCGCCCCGTCGACACCGAGCCCGGTCTCCGCGGCGATCTCGTCGATCAGCGCGGCGATCGGCACCCGCGCATCGATCAGTGTCATGTCCAGGTCGAATCCCACATTGCGCGGCACAACCGCACCCTATCGGTTGACAGAATCGGTTCACCTGTCGATTTGATTGACACATTTGGTCTCGCTGTCAAGATAAGTGCATGTCCAGTTTCACCGAACGGACCCGGCTCTCGCTGCGCGAGGAACTGCTCGAGGCCGCGACCCGGCTGCTCCCCGAGCAGGGCTTCACCCGGCTGCGGATGGCCGATGTGGCGAACGCCGTCGGGGTCTCCAGGCAGACGGTCTACAACGAGTTCGGGAACAAGGAGGCGCTCGTCGCCGCGGCCGCGCTGCGCACCGAGTCCGGACTGCTCGCCGAGGTCGGTGAACGGGCACGGGCGAAGGGCACGGCTCTCGAAGGCCTGCGGGACAGCCTCGAATGGACCATCGAGCACGCCCGGGCGAACCCGCTCGTCGCGGCGGCACTCGGCGCGGGCGCGGCGGCCGACCTGTTGCCGTTCCTGACCGGAGCCAAGAGCGAGCCACTGCTGCATTCGGCGGCCGCGGTGTTCGCGAACTTCTTCGCCGAGCAGACCTCGCTCCCCATGAAAAAGGGCAGAATTCTCGCCGAGCAATTGTTCCGGCTGGCCGTCAGCCATATCGCGATGCCGACCTCGACACCCGAGGAAGCGGCCAGGAACATCACGGAATTGGTATCCCCTCATTTGGTATCCGCATCCGACGAAAGGTAATGATCATGGCACCCGCAGACAATGAGGTCCGCGACGGTTTCCACTCCCTGCGCGAGGGCGGGCTCAACTGGGACTCGTTCCCGCTCCGCCTTTTCATCAAGGGCAACAAGAAGTTCTGGAACCCCGCCGATATCGACTTCACCCAGGATGCCGAGGACTGGGCCGGTCTCACCGAACACCAGCGGGAAAGCGCGACACTGCTGTGCGCCCAGTTCATCGCGGGCGAGGAGGCGGTGACCGAGGACATTCAACCGTTCATGAAGGCCATGGCGAAAACCGGGCGGCTCGGTGACGAAATGTATCTGAGCCAGTTCTGCTTCGAAGAGGCGAAACACTGTCAGGTTTTCCGGCTCTGGCTGGACGCGGTCGGTGTCTACCACGACATCACGCACTGGGTCGCGGACAATCCGCACTACCGGAAACTGTTCTACGACGAGCTGCCGAATTCGCTCCGGATCCTGGAAGAGGACCCGTCCCCGGCCAACCAGATCCGCGCCTCGGTGACCTACAACCACGTCGTCGAGGGCTGCCTCGCACTGACCGGGTACTACGCCTGGCAGCGCGCCTGCACCGAGCAGAACATCCTGCCCGGGATGCAGGAACTGGTGAAACGCATCGGCGACGACGAGCGGCGGCACATGGCCTGGGGCACCTTCACCTGCCGCCGCCATGTCGCGGCGGACGACGCGAACTGGCAGGTCGTGCAGGACCGGATGGGCGAACTCGTGCCCGTCGCCCTCGAGATGATCAATTGGGACATGAACCGCTTCGACGAGCCGCCGTTCGGCGTCTCCCCCGAGGAAATGGCGAACTACGCCAGCGATCGGGCGGGCCGGCGACTCGGCGCGATCGAATCGGCCCGCGGGGTTCCCGTCGAGCAGATCGACCTCGACTACTCACCGGAACGCCTCGAGGACGCCTTCGGCGCGGAAGACGAACAGGCACTCGCGACGGCGGGCTAGATAGGTCACCTTGCGGTGACACTGGAACAGGCAGGCGCTACCCTCCAGGCCTACGCGGAATCTGGAATGACTCCGAACACTGAGTGGGACTAGAGAACGGGAGGCGGCCGGCGTGGTGTCGTTGACGGCTCTCCTGCCAAGGCTGTCGAAGGCACGTGGCGCGGCCGCACTGCTCGGACCGGCGTTCGTCGCCGCCATCGCCTATGTCGATCCGGGCAATGTCGCGACCAACACCCAGGCCGGAGCCGAATACGGCTACCTGCTGGTCTGGGTGGTCGTCGCGGCGAACCTGATGGCCTGCGTCGTGCAGTACCTCTCCGCCAAACTCGGCCTGGTCACCGGCCAGTCGCTGCCCGAGGCGGTCGGCGAACGGCTGGGCAAAGGGTCCCGGATCGCGTTCTGGCTGCAGGCCGAGGTCGTGGCGATGGCCACCGATCTGGCCGAGGTACTCGGCGGGGCGATCGCGCTCAACCTGTTGTTCGGGCTTCCGGTGCTGCTCGGTGGCGTGATCACCGGGGTGATCTCCACGGTGCTGCTCGCCGTGCAGAACCGGTCCGGCCAGCGCCGCTTCGAGTACGTGATCACCGCGCTGCTGCTGGTGATCGTCGTCGGGTTCCTCGCGGGCCTGTTCGTCGCCCCGCCGAGCGGCGCGGAAACCCTGAACGGACTGGTTCCCCGGTTCGGCGATCTGAACAGCGTGGTACTCGCCGCCGGGATCCTCGGGGCGACCGTGATGCCGCACGCGGTGTACCTGCATTCGGCGCTGGCCAGGGACCGGCACGGCAAACAGTCCCCGGAGCAGTTGCCGGACATGCTGCGTACCACGCGCACCGATGTCGGCGCGGCGATGATCCTGGCCGGGGCGGTGAACCTCGGCATGCTGCTGCTCGCGGCCGCCGCGCTCGGCGGGCGCGACGGAGTGGACAGCATCGAGGGCGTGTACGGCGCGCTCAACGGAACCCTCGGCGGCGGGATCGGGTTGCTGTTCGCGCTCGGACTGCTCGCCGCGGGCTTCGCCTCGACCTCGGTCGGCTGCTACGCGGGTTCGGTGGTCATGCAGGGGCTGCTGCGCACGCGGATCCGGCTGATCGTGCGCCGGACGATCACCCTCATCCCGGCGCTGGTGTTCCTCGCCGCGGGCGCGGACCCGACGAAATCGCTGGTGATCTCCCAGGTGGTGCTCTCCTTCGGGCTGCCATTCGCGCTCATCCCGCTCGTCTGGTTCACCTCCCGGCGCTCGGTCATGGGCGATTCGGTGAACCGGCGCCCGACCACGGTGATCGCCTGGCTGGTCACGGCGGTGATCGTGGCGCTGAACATCGCGCTGATCGTGCTCACCCTGACCGGCGCGGCCTAACAGTTTTTTCCGAGCGGCAAGCCGCTCTCACCGGGCTGTCCGCTGGCACTGCCACCCGCACCGCCGTGCAGGCTGCTCACGACAACCCTCAACTTTTCTTCCGCGCACGGAAGGCGGCCGCCTTGACCCGGTTCTGACAGGCCGTCGAGCAGAACCGGCGGGTCCCGTTCCGCGAGGTGTCCACGAACACCCGGTCACAGGCGGGTGCCGTGCACACCCCGAGCCGGTCGTACACCGGATTGCCGAGTATCACCGCGAGCGAGGTGGCCATGGGCGCCGCCCAGCTGCGCGCCCAGTCCGCGTCCACGGCGTGGAAGTGCAGGTGCCACGGTTCCTTGTCGTGCCTGGCGAGCACCGGCGCCGCCCCGGTCTCGGTGAGCAGTTCGTTGACCACACCGCAGGCATCGTCGATCCGTCCCTCGTCGATCGCGACGAAGACCGCACGCAGCCGCACCGCATAACCGCGCAGCCCCTCGATGTTCATCTCCGCCGGGTTCGAGAGGTTCCCGTCCGGGCGTTTCACCAGGGTCTCCCACACCTGCTCGGTCACGTCCTCGGCGGCGTACTCCTTGCCAAGCGCGAGACCGGGGGTCAGCAGGTTGACGGTGCTGACCGTCCGAGCGACCACATCGCTCATGTGACTGTCAAAATCCACTTGACCAGTCACCCTTCCTTCTCTAGAGTCACTGCCATAGAGCTTAACAACAGTGACGGGAGCGGTAATGCGTACGGAAACGGTATCCAGGCAGAAGGCGAGCGAGTGGCTGCGGCGCTGGGACACGCAGCAGTCGAGCTTCTACACCGACCGCGAGGAGCGGTTCCGGGTGATGGGCGATGTGGTCGAGGCCGCGCTCGCCGAGGCCGAGGAACCGGTGATCCTCGACCTCGGTTGCGGGCCCGGTTCGCTCGCGGTCCGGTTGCGCGAGCGATTGCCACGGGCGCGGATCATCGGCATCGACTCGGACCCGCTGCTGCTCGGCCTGGCCCGCGCGGCCTATCCGGAGGAAGCGGAATGGGTGGACGCGGACTTGGCGGGCCCGGCGTGGCGCGCGCACGTTCCCGGACAGGTGCACGCCGCGGTGTCCACGACCGCGCTGCACTGGCTGACCGCGGAGGCGCTCGGCACGCTCTACGCCGCGCTCGGTGAACTGCTCGTGCCGGGCGGCGTGTTCGTCAACGGCGACCACATGGGACTGGACGACGACGCACTCGACACCCTCGCCGATCGGGTGCACGACCGCAGCCTCGATCGCGCCGGGGTGCGGGAGAACGAGGGCTGGCTGGACTGGTGGGACGCGGTGCTCGCCGATGAGGACCTGGCCGGTCTCGCGCGGGCGCGCGCCGAACGGGTCCCCGCCCAGGACGATGCGGACAGTGACCACAAACGGCACCACGGCAGCAACGGCTTCTCGGTCGGTGCGCACCAGCGGCTGCTCGTGCGCTCCGGATTCCGCGCGGCGCATCCGGTGTGGCAGATCGGCAACGACCACGTACTCGTCGGCTCGCGCTGATCCTCCGGAACAGCCTGAACAGGGGGAACTCCGGGATTTCCCCGATGCGAAACCGGTGCGGCGGGCGCATACTCGAGGGTATGCGCCTGCTGCTGAACATCATCTGGTTCGTACTCTGCGGGTTGTGGATGGCCATCGGGTACACCATCGCGGGGATCATCTGCTGCCTGCTGATCGTGACGATCCCGTTCGGCATCGCCTCGTTCCGCATCGCGGGATACGCGCTGTGGCCGTTCGGGCGGTCCATCGAGCATCGGCCGAGCGCGGGCCTCGGTTCCCTGCTCGGCAACGTCATCTGGCTGATCTTCGCCGGCTGGTGGCTCACCCTCGCGCACATCGTGACCGGGATCGCGCAGTGCGTGACGATCATCGGCATTCCGCTGGGGATCGCGAATTTCAAGCTCATTCCGATCTCACTCACGCCGCTGGGCACCCGAATCGTGGACAGCGATGTTTACCTCCCGTCCCGGATCTGAAAACCACTTGCCGAGCACCGGCATACGCGGTTAACGTTGGCAGTACACGGGAAAGGAGGTGGTCCAGCGTTGAATAGCTATTGGACTCGTGAGGTGACTGTCCGCTAGTCGCCCTTTTGACACCTTTCTTGGTGTTTCCGGCGGTGGCCGGCGAATACCAGGCAGTTACCGGACCCAGGGCCCGTCGAACCTTGTCCAGTTCGACATAAAAAGGGGCCCTGGGTTTCCTATTTCGCGTGAGGGGATACCGTTTCCGCCATGACGACAGCGAACACCGGACAACTCTGGCTACAGGCGGCCGAGGCCTTCGTGAAGGAAAGCAGCATCGGCGAGGTCTACTTCGACGGACCCGAGGTCTTCGTCCGCACCACCATACAATCCCCGCAGGACAACGGAAGCGGCCCGATCGAGCACCACATCGCGAGCTGCGAATCGACCGAGGACGCGGCCGCCATCGCGGAACGGCTGGTCTACGTGCTCGGCACCCATTCCGGGCAGGCGGGACTCGTCGAGCTCGACGAGGAAGGCGAATTCTCGCTTTCCCTGTTCTCCTGAATCGGCGAACCCGGGATCCACATCACCGGATCCCGGGCACCTTCTTTTCCGCGAGAACCGAGGCACATCCGCGCTCCAGACAATCGAATGCGAGATCGATCACTTTCACCTGATCCGCGCGGACCAGGTGCAGATCATCGCCGTTCATTATCCGGCGTTTCGCGGTATCGAAAATACTGCCGAGCGCCGCACCGATCAGCTCACCGAGCAATACCGCCTCGAATTCCGTCGCACATTCCGGGCGCAACGCCTCGGTCAGTGCTGCCGCCGTCTCCGCGCGCTGCTCGATGGACCGGGCGAACAACGTCGGCGTCTCGTGCACCAGCTTCCAGAACGGCGCGATCGAGGCGATGGCCCCGGAAAGCGGACTCCCCTCGGCGAGCAGCCGATGCTGCTGGGCCCGCAACACTTCGAACACCGATTCGCCCTCGGCTCGCCCGGTGATCAGCGCGCAGATCTCATGCCTGCCTTCCGCGGTCCGGTCCAGCAGCAGATCCTCCTTGCGCGGGAAGTAGTTGAACACGGTCATCTTCGAGACCTCGGCAGCCTCGGCCACCTCGGCGACGGTCACCGCGTCGAACCCGCGCGCAAAGAACAGGCCCGTTGCCACTTCCGAGATGCGCCGCCGCGTCTGCCACTTCTTCCGCTCACGCAACCCCTGTCCGGCCATGCGCCGATAATAGACCACGCATAAACTTTGACTCAGTACACGTTCATCGGCATACTCGCTCCATGGACTACGACGTCGTCATCGCCGGAGCGGGGCCGACCGGACTCATGCTCGCCGGGGAACTCGGGATGCGCGGCATCGCCACCCTCGTGCTCGAACGCGGCACCGAACCGGATCCCACCGTCAAGGCAGGCGCGATCAACGTTTCGGCAGTAGAAGCCTTGCGGCGCAGGGGATTCGAGGACCGGCTGCGGGAGTATCACGACCGGATGCTGAGCCGGATGCTGCCGATGTTCGCCCGCGAGGGCGAGCCGGAACCCACCCTCGAGGACATGCGCGCGTGGACGAAGACGGTCGGCGGGCACTTCGGCGGGCTGTTCACCATCGATCCGAGCCAGGTCCCCGCCGATGACCGGTACGCCGATGTGCCGAGCGGTAAGGGTGGCTGGATGATCACCCAGCAGCAGCTCGAGGCCGAACTCGCCGACTGGGTCACCGGGCTCGGCGTCGAGGTGCGGCGCGGGACCGAGCTGACCGGGTTCACCGAACAGGCCTCCGGCATCGAGATCGACTGCGCGAGCGGTGAGCGGATCGGCGCACGCTATCTCGTCGGCGCCGATGGCGGCCGCAGCCTGGTGCGCAAACTCGCCGGTTTCGAGTTCCCGGGAACCGAGCCGACGCTCACCGGGCATCAGGCCGTCGTGGACATGGACCATCCGGAGCAGCTGCCGAAATCCTGGAACCGGATGGAACACGGGATGCTGGTGCACGGTCCCGCCCCGGGGCGCATTCTCACCGTGGAATTCGACGGTCCGCCCGCCGATCGGGACGCGCCGATCACCGTAGCCGAACTACAGGAGAGCCTGCGCAGGGTCAGCGGAACCGAGGTCAGCATCACCGCGGTGCACAGCGCGACCCGGTTCACCGACAACGCGCGCCAGGTCACGGATTACCGCAGGGGCCGGGTTTTCCTGGCCGGGGATGCCGCGCACGTGCACTCCCCCTTCGGCGGCCAGGGGCTCAATCTCGGCATCGGTGACGCGGTCAATCTCGGCTGGAAACTCGCCGCCGCCCTGCACGGCACCGCGCCGGAAGGCCTGCTGGACAGTTACACGAGCGAACGCCATCCGGTCGGCGCCCGCGTCCTGGAGATCACCCGCGCCCAGATCGCCATGATGCGCCCGGGCCCGGAAGTCTCGGCGCTGCGCGGATTACTCGTCGAGCTGATGTCCACAGTGGACGGAAACACCTACTTCGTGAACCTGATGTCCGGGCGCGCGCACCATTACGCGCTACCGGGCTCGCATCCACTCGTCGGCGCCCAGCTACCCGCGGCCCGGATCGAGGACGACGTCACACTGCTGCGCACGGGGACCGGCGCGCTGTTCGGCGCCGAGGTACCGCCCGGCTGGGCCGACCGGGTCACGCCCGCCCCCGCTGCCGCCGGACTGCCCGCCATGCTGGCGCGCCCGGACGGCTTCGTCGCCTGGGCGGGCGAGGAGCCGGACGCGGAACTGGAAACCGCGCTGCGTACCTGGTTCGGCGAACCTAGTTCTCCTTGAGCCGCAACAGATCCGCGGCCTGCTCGCGCATCTCGACCTTGCGCACCTTCCCGGTGACGGTCATCGGGAACTCCTCGACGACGTGCACATAGCGCGGGATCTTGTAGTGCGCGAGCTTGCCCTGGCAGAACTCGCGCAGTGTCTGCTCGGTGAGCGGTTCCGCTCCGTCGCGCATCCGCACCCAGGCCATCAGTTCCTCGCCGTACTTCTCGTCCGGTACCCCGATGACCTGAGCGTCGAGAATGTCCTCGTGGGTGTAGAGGAATTCCTCGATCTCGCGCGGATAGATGTTCTCCCCGCCCCGGATGACCATGTCCTTGATGCGGCCGGTGATGCTCACATACCCGTTCTCGTCCAGCACCGCGAGATCCCCGGTGTGCATCCACCGCGCCGCGTCGATGACCTCGGCCGTCTTGTCCGCCTGGTTCCAGTAGCCGAGCATCACCGAATAGCCGCGGGTGCACAGTTCGCCCGGTTCACCGCGCGGCACGGTCAGCCCGGTCACCGGATCCACCACCTTGATCTCCAGATGCGGTCCGACCCTGCCGACCGTGGAAACCCGCAGCTCGATCGAATCGTCCGCGCGGGTCTGGGTGGAAACCGGCGAGGTCTCGGTCATTCCGTAACAAATGGAGACCTCGCTCATGCCCATTTTGTCGATGACCTGTTTCATCACCTCGACCGGACACGGCGAGCCCGCCATGATCCCGGTACGCAGACTGGAAAGGTCGTACTCGCCGAACTGTTCGCTCGCCAATTCCGCGATGAACATCGTCGGCACCCCGTAGAGCGAGGTGCACCGTTCCCCGGCGACCGCGCGCAGCGTGGGATCCGGTTCGAAACCCGCTCCGGGCAACACCATCGCCGCACCATGGGAGGTCGCCGCGAGATTGCCCATCACCATGCCGAAACAGTGATAGAACGGCACCGGAATACAGATCCGGTCCTGCTCGGTGTACCGGCACAGTTCGCCGACGAAAAACCCGTTGTTCAGGATATTGTGATGGGAAAGCGTCGCGCCTTTGGGAAATCCGGTCGTCCCCGAGGTGTACTGGATGTTGATCGGATCGTCCGCGGAAAGCTCCGCCTCGATCTCGGTGAGCCGCGCGCGATCACCGGCACGCCCGGATTCGAGCAGCGCGTCGAACTGCTCGCCGAGCAGGATCACCTCGGCCAGCTCCGGGCAGTTCGGCCGCACCTGCTCGATCATGCCCGCGTAGTCCGAGGTCTTGAACGAGCGCGCGGCGACGAGGGTGCGCACGCCCGCCTGGTTGAGCACGTACTCCAGCTCGTGCACCCGATACGAGGGGTTGATGTTCACCAGGATCGCGCCGAGCCGAGCCGTCGCGTACTGGGTGAGTGTCCATTCCGGATGGTTGGGTGACCAGATGCCGACCCGATCCCCTTTACGCACACCGGAATCCGCGAGGCCCAGCGCGAGCGCGTCCACATCGGCGAGGAATTCCGTGTAGCTCCACCGCCTGCCGCTCGGGCAGTCCACGAGCGCATCGCGGTCCCCGAACCGCGCGGCGGTCCGCGCGAGATTCGCGCCGATGGTGTCACCGAGCAGTGGCACATCGGAAATGCCGGACGCGTAACTGGTGCTCATCCCTGCTCCCTTGCAGTCACTCAGGTTGCTCGTAGGGTAACCGAACGATCAGGCACGGCCCACCGGCGAAGAGTCCCGCATCGATCCCGAGCACAAGTTCCCCCGCGTAGAGGTCGGGCCCGTCGATCTCGGCCGGGGCGAGCCCGAGATATTCGGCGATCACGCTGTGCCCGTGCACGATGCGCTCACCGCCGAGCAGATCGAGCAGCCCGCGCGCGATCTGGGCACCGCGCGGCCCGCGGAACGCCGAGCGCGTCGTGAGCCTGCGCCAGCACTCCCACCAGGCCTCGATGTCCTCCCCGGCGAGCAGATCGTGCACCTGCCGGTTGATCTCGTCGATCGAGTCGCCCCAGCTGAGGTATTCGATCGTGTCCGAGTGCATGAGCAGGTGATCGTCCACAACGGCCAGTGCGGGGAGCTCGCACAGCCAGCGGACGTGTTCCTCGGTGAGCCGCTCCTGATCGGCGTCCACCCCGCCGTTGAGCCGCCAGGACCGTTCGAAGCTGCGCGGCCCGAGACCCGCCTGGAGCTCCTCCCCGCCGAAGCGGTGCACACCGAGCGCGAGGACCTCGTGATTGCCGAGCAGGGCGCGCACACTGCCGCCCGCCTCCTCGGCCTCCTCGGAGAGCCGCATCACATCGTCGACGACACCGACCCCGTCCGGTCCCCGGTCCAGGAAATCACCGAGAAACCACAGCCTGCTGGTGCCCGCGTCCCAGTGCTCGCCCTCGTCGACGATGCCCTCGGCGCGGAGGGCGGCGAGCAACCCGTCGCGGTGTCCGTGGATATCACCGACGACGAAGGTGCCGGCATCTCCGTCCTGCATGACATACGACGATATGCGCACACCTGTCCGTCATGCCACCGAGGGCGGCAGGCTGAACGGATCATCGGTGTGTCCGACCAGGTCAGCCACCGAATCGAGGATCCGCGTCGGGCCGTAGGGGTAGCGGTCCACGGTTTCCATGTCGGAGATGCCGGACAGCACCAGCAGGGTCGGCATGCCCGCTTCGAGACCGGAGCGCACATCCGTGTCGATGCGGTCACCGATCATCAGCGTGTTCTCCGAATGGGTACCGAGCGTGCGCAGCGCGAACCGCATCATCACCGGATTCGGCTTGCCGACGTAATACGGCTCACGCCCGGTCGCGCGGGTGATCATCGCCGCCACCGAGCCGGTCGCGGGCAGGATCCCGTCCCGCGAAGGCCCGATCTCGTCCGGATTGGTCGCGATGAACTTCGCCCCCGCGTCGATCAGCCGGATCGCCTTGGTGAGCGCGGTGAAACTGTAGGTGCGGGTCTCCCCGAGCACCACGTAGTCCGGGTCCGTGTCGGTGAGCACATAGCCCGCCTCGTGCAGCGCCGTGGTCAGGCCCGCCTCGCCGATCACGTAGGCCGAGCCGTTCGGCCGCTGCGTCTCCAGGAACCGTGCGCAGGCCAGCGCCGAGGTCCAGATCGCCGACTCCTCCACCTCGATCCCGCTGCGGGCCAGCCGGGCGCGCAGATCACGCCGGGTGTAGATCGAGTTGTTCGTCAGCAGCATGTACGGGACCCGCTGCTCGGTCAGTTCGGCGATGAACTCCACCGCGCCGGGGATCGCGTGCTCCTCGTGCACGAGAACGCCGTCCATGTCCATGAGGTAGTTCCAACGCTGCATGTACCAGGCCTTCCGACGCGATGGGCGGGACTGCACCGAGCCTATTACACGACAGTGCCGTTCAGCGTGCCGCGCGCTGCGGGTGCACCGCGATCTCGGTCGCCTTGACCGCGAGCCAGAGCCGCCCGCCCGGCTGCACGTCGAGATCGGCGAGCGCGGCCGGGGTGATGTCGGCGCGCAGTCCGTCCACCCAGCCCGGCCCTTCCTCGCTCGCCCGCAGGCGTAGCCGCACAAGGTCACCGGCCCGTTCGACGTGCGCGAGCTCGGCGGGGGCGACGTTGCGCGGGCTGCCCTCGGGCCGTTCGCGGAACGCGGCGACCGCGGAGGGGGCGAACACCGCGGCACCGGCCTCACCGACCCGTGCCTCGGCGGCCAGGATCCCGGTGAGCCCGTCGAGCCCGTGCTCGGTCACGGTCCCGGTGACCAGGTTGAGCCCGGCGATGCGCGCGGCGAACGGGGTGCTCGGCGCGGACAGCACCTCCCGCGCGGGTCCCTGTTCCACGATCCGCCCGCCGTCGAGCACGGCGACCCGGTCGGCGAGCACCAGCGCGTCCAGCGGGTCGTGGGTGACCAGGATGCTCGCGGTCCCCGGATGTTCGGCGAGCACCCGCCCGATGAGCGCGCGCACCCGCGGCGCGGAATCCACGTCCAGCGCGGAGAAGGGTTCGTCGAGCAGCAGCAGTTCCGGGCGCGCGGCCAGTGCCCTTGCCAGTGCGACCCGCTGGGCCTGGCCACCCGAGATCGCGGCGGGTTTGCGCGCGGCGAACTCATCGGCGCCCACCTCACCGAGCAGTTCGTGGGCCAGCGATTGCGCCTGTCCGCGTGGCATGCCCGCGGCGCGCGGTCCGAATGCGACATTGGCGAGCACGCTCAGATGCGGGAACAGCAGCGGTTCCTGGCCGAGCACTCCGATCCGCCGCCGGTGCATCGCGAGTGCGGCGATATCGGTGCCACCGAGGCTGATCGCGGCGCGCTGCGGGCGAAGCTGCCCGGTGAGCGCGCCGAGCAGGGTGGATTTGCCCGCGCCATTGGGCCCGAGCACGGCGAGCACTTCGCCCGCGGCGACGTTCAGCCGGACATCCAGCCGGAATTCCCCGCGCTGCACGGCGAGTTCGGCCGTGAGCTCACTCATGACAATGCCTTCGGCCGGGTGATCACGATGACCACGATCGCCAGCAGCACCAGCAGGATCGACAGCGCCACGGCACCGTCCACATCGGTCTCGTTGGCCAGGTAGATCTGCAGCGGAAGGGTCCTGGTGACCCCCTGCAGGCTGCCCGCGAAGGTGATGGTGGCGCCGAATTCGCCGAGCGCGCGGGCAAAGCACAGCACCACCGAGGACCCGATCGCGGGCACCAGCAACGGAAGCGTGACCCTGCGGAACACCGTCCACGGTCCCGCACCGAGTGTCCCGGCGACCAGTTCGTAACGCTGCCCGTTGCCCCGGATCGCGCCTTCCAGGCCGACCACGAGGAAGGGCATCGCCACGAAGGTCTGCGCGAGGACGACGGCCACGGTGGTGAACGGGACGCTCACCCCGAAGCCGAAGTCGATCGCTTGGCCGAGAAACCCGCCCCGGCCAAGGGAATACAGCAGCGCGAGCCCGCCGACCACAGGCGGGAGCACCAGCGGGAGCAGCACCAGCGAGCGCACGAACCGCAGCCCGGGGAACCGTCCCCTGGCGAGCACGAACGCCAGCGGCACCCCGAACACCACGCACAGCACCGTGGAGGCCACCGCGGTGCGCAGGGACAGCTCGAGCGCGTCCAGCGCCGAGGTACTGGTGATCAGTTCGCCGAAGCGGCTCAGGTCCGAGCGCGCGAGCAACCCGACAAGCGGGAGCACGATGAGCGCGAGGGCGAGGACCGCGGGAACGAGCAGCAGTCGCGGGTACGGCTTGGTCGATCTCGGCTTGGTCGATCTCGGCTCAGTCGACCGCAAAACCCGCATCGGTCAACCGTTTCTTCCCCTCGGCGGCGCTGAGCATGTCCACGAACTGCTTGGCGAGCTGCTCGTGCTTGGTCCCCTTCACGATGGCGACCGGATAGGAGTTCACCGCGGCCTTGGTCTCCGGGAAGGTCACCCCGGAAACCTTGGGGCCCGCGGTTTTCACGTCGCTGACGTACACCAGTCCGGCGTCCGCATCGGTGGACCGTACCTTGGCGAGCACCGATTTCACGTTCTGCTCCTCGCTTTTCGGATGCAGCGTGATCCCGCTCGCCTGCTCGATCTTCTTGGTGGCCGCACCACACGGCACCGGTGGCGCGCAGATCACGGTGTGCACATCCGGGCGGGCCAGATCGGCGAAGGACTTGACGTGCTTCGGGTTTCCCTTCGGCACGGCGATCTCCAGGGTGTTGCTCGCGAACTTCTTCGGCTCGCCCTGGTTGTCGCCCGCTTTGACGAGCTTGTCCATGTTCTTCTGGTCCGCGGAGGCGAACACGTCCACATCGGCGCCGTTGGTGATCTGCTGCACCAGGGTCGAGGAACCGTCGTAGTTCAGCTTCACCTGCACACCGGGATGCGCGTGCTCGAAGTCGGTCTTGAGCTTGTCGAAGGCCTCGGTCAGCGAGGCGGCCGCGGACACGGTCAGCGTTTGCTTGTCCCCGGAACCGTCCTGTCCACCGCCACCGGATCCGCACGCGGTCAGTGCCACCCCGAGCAGGGCGGCCATCGCGATCACCGGTTTCCTCATGCCTGTTCTCCAGCCGTTTCGACGATC
Source organism: Sciscionella sediminilitoris (assembly GCF_000737195.2). GTDB lineage: Bacteria > Actinomycetota > Actinomycetes > Mycobacteriales > Pseudonocardiaceae > Sciscionella > Sciscionella sediminilitoris. The sequence goes on along the minus strand of NZ_JALM01000005.1, from coordinate 133,810 downwards.
ACCTGAGTCGCCTTCACCACGGCGGTGGCGAGCACGCCCGGCCGCAGATCCAGCTCCCGCACCGCTTCCGAGCTCATCAGCGAGACGATGCGGTGCCGCCCGCACTGCATTTCCACCTGGGCCATGACCCCATCGGCCTGGATTTCGGTGACGAGGCCGACGAATCGGTTCCGCGCCGAACGCACAACGCCGGTCGGGTCCGCGATATCGCGTGCCTGAACCTTGGCGAATTCGGCCAGCTCCGCTCCGTCGATCACCTTGCGCCCCGCGGGATCGGTCTGTGCCCGCAAATGCTCCGCGTCGATCCAGCGACGCACCGTGTCATCGCTGCAACCGAGCAGCCGGGCCGCTTCGGAAATCCTGTACTGCGGCATGATCAACACAGTAGTCTCCGCAGACACGGAAATACATAGCGAATAGCGTCGCGCATGCGCTTTCCCACATCCTCGCCGGTGATCGCACGCTGCGTACGCTGGAACCATGACATCGGTGAGTCTTGGCATCCCCGTGGTACCGGGTTCGGCAGAGCCGGAATCCGGTGTTCCGAGGCCACAAACCCCCGAACTGGTCGACCAGTTCGGCAGGGTGGCGACCGACCTGCGCGTTTCACTCACCGACCGGTGCAATCTCCGCTGTACTTACTGCATGCCCGCCGAGGGCCTGGACTGGATGCCCAAGCCGGAACTGCTCGACACCGGGGAACTGATCCGGCTGCTGCGCATCGCGGTGACCGAGCTCGGCATCACCGATATCCGGTTCACCGGCGGAGAACCCTTGCTGCGTAAGGACATCGAGGAAGTGATCGCGGCGACCGCGGTACTGCCGAATCCGCCGCGCACCTCGATCACGAGCAACGGGATCGGGCTCGCGCGCCGGGCGGCGAAACTGGCCGAGGCCGGTCTGGACCGGGTGAACATCTCCCTGGATTCACTCGATCCCGAGACCTTCACCCGGATCACCCGCCGCGACCGGCTCCGCCACGTCCTGGACGGGCTCGCCGCCTCGGCAGCGGCCGGGCTGCTCCCGGTCAAGGTGAACGCCGTGCTGCTGCGCGGGATCAACGACCACGAGGCGCCCGCCCTGCTGCGGTTCTGCCTCGAACACGGGTACCGGCTGCGGTTCATCGAGCAGATGCCGCTCGATCCACAGCACGGCTGGAGCCGCGGCGATATGGTCACCGCGAGTGAGATCCTGGACCGGCTCGGTGCCGAGTTCTCCCTCACCGCGGCCGACCGGCAGCGTGGCAGCGCCCCCGCGGAACGCTGGCTCGTCGACGGCGGCCCCGGGGATGTCGGGGTGATCGCCTCGGTCACCCGCCCGTTCTGCGCCGGTTGCGACCGGACCCGGCTCACCGCGGACGGCCAGATGCGCACCTGCCTGTTCGCCGCGGGCGAGACCGATCTGCGTGGGCTGCTGCGCGGCGGAGCGAGCGACGAGGAGATAGCCGAGCGCTGGCGGCTCGCCATGTGGGGCAAACTCGCAGGGCACGAAATCAACTCTGCGGGGTTCGCGCAGCCGCTCCGGCCGATGAGCTCGATCGGTGGCTGAACCCGAATCAGTACACGGGAGTGTCTTGTGGCGGACGTGACGGTGCGGTATTACGCGGGCGCGCGCGCGGCCGCGGGCGTAGAGATAGATGTCATCCACGGGGTTCGGACGGTCGAGGAAGCGCTGCGCCGGGTCCGGGAACTGCGAACCGGCATCGATCGCCTACTGCCCGCGTGCAGCCTGCTCCTCAACGGAGTAGCCGTACGCGATCAGCAATCCACCCTCGGTGAGGATTTCCCTCAAGGTGAACCGAATGCTCAAGTACTACTTGACGTTCTCCCCCCGTTTGCCGGCGGTTGACCGGACGTTCGAACCCTACCGCGAACGTTGTTTTGACGTGAGCCAGGTCTCACCGACCGTCAAATATCTCGAACAGGCAACGGCCCGGTAACGGCGCTCTGACCTGCACGGAAGTCAAGGTCGACAGCAGAAACCATTTGTTACTGTGACGACCGTCACATGCCGAATGATTTCCGATCTGGCCGAACCTTCCGTACGGTCGCTTCTGGCTGGCCCCGAACCAGCCAGGAAGTACCTGGGTGTTCACGCGCCGAACCCTGTCCAATGGGCACCCAGGACCCGACCCCGAGCGAAAGACCTACTTCCGGACAGGGAATGGGGAACACCATTGGGACATCCCGAAATGTCCTAGGGGTGAGGCCGGGCCGAAAACCCGGTCGCTCGACACCGGCGGCCCCGCGCGGCCGGAGGTCGAAGATCATCCCGGTGCGCAACCGTAGGCGCGGTAGCGATGAGAGGCTCATGTCTTCTTACCGTGGTAAGCACCGCAAGCACTCCGCCATCGTGAAGAACGTCGCGAAGGTCGGGATCGCCGCAGCCATCGTCGGTGTCCCCGCTGTCATCGCGGCCCCGTCCGCTGGCGCCACCAACTGGGACGCCGTCGCGCAGTGCGAAAGCGGCGGCAACTGGAGCACCAACACCGGCAACGGTTTCTCCGGTGGTCTGCAGTTCACCCCCAGCACCTGGCGCGCCAACGGCGGCACCGGTAGCCCGCAGAACGCCTCGCGTTCCGAGCAGATCCGCGTCGCCGAGCGCGTGAAGGCCACCCAGGGCATGGGTGCCTGGCCGAACTGCGGCAGCAAGGGCGCCGGCGGCTCGACCAAGAACGTCAGCTCCAGCTCCTCCTCGAGCAGCAAGAAGAGCTACAGCAGCTCCAGCTACTCCAAGAAGAAGAGCTACAGCAGCAGCAGCTCCTCCTCGAGCAGCAGCAGCAGCAAGAGCTACTCGGTCAAGAGCGGCCACGGCAACTACACCGTTGTCGCGGGCGACACGCTCGGCAAGATCGCGAAGGCCGAGGGCGTCAAGGGCGGCTGGTCGCAGCTGTACCAGCTCAACAAGGACACCCTGCAGAGCGCCAACCTGATCTTCCCGGGTCAGAAGCTCGAAACCAAGTAAGCAGGCTCTAGCCGACCGTCCACGTCCGCGTGGGCGCGCCGACTAGCCCATAACGAAGCCCCCGCCGCATCTACCCCTCCCCAGCGGCCGGGGGCTTCGTTGTGTCCTGGCACATAACGGTAAGGTTGCGCCCATGTCGAATCCGCTTGGTGAGGTCAGGACACTGGCCGGCTGGGGCAGAACGGCACCCAGCACCGCGACCGTTGTCAGCACCACGGATCTCGACGTGCTGGCCCGCGCGGTACGCCAGGCGGGACCGCGCGGGATCATCGCGCGTGGCCTGGGCCGCAGCTACGGTGATCCGGCGCAGAACGCGGGCGGCACGGTCATCGACATGACCCCGCTGCGGCGCATCCACGACATCGATCCGGACAGCGCGATCGTGGATCTGGACGCCGGGGTGAGCCTGGACGAGCTGATGCGGGCCGCGCTCCCCTACGGCCTGTGGGTGCCGGTGCTGCCGGGAACCCGGCAGGTGACCATCGGTGGTGCGATCGCCAACGACATTCACGGCAAGAACCACCACACCGCGGGCAGCTTCGGCAACCACGTGGTGTCCATGGATCTGCTCACCGCCGACGGCCAGGTGCGCACGATCACCCCGGACGGTCCCGAGTCGGAGCTGTTCTGGGCCACCGTGGCCGGAATCGGGCTCACCGGCATCATCCTGCGCGCGAAGATCCGGATGACCAGGACCGAGACCGCGTACTTCGTCGTGGACAACGACCGCACCGAGAACCTGGACGAGACCCTCGAGCTGATCAGCAACGGCTCCGAGGACAACTACGGCTACACCTCGGCCTGGTTCGACACCATCTCCAAGGGCGCGAAGCTGGGCCGCGGTGCCTTCGGCCGCGGCTCCCTGGCCAAGGTGGACGAGCTGCCGCAGAAACTGCGCGCGGAACCGCTGAAGTTCGACGCGCCGCAGCTGCTCACCGTCCCGGACATCTTCCCGAACGGCCTGATGAACAAGCTCTCGCTCTCCGCGATCGGCGAGTTCTACTACCGCACCACGCCGAAGCAGGGGCGCGGCGCGATCCAGAACATCACGAGCTTCTACCACATGCTCGACCTGGTCGGCGAGTGGAACCGGGGCTACGGCAACCGGGGTTTCCTGCAGTACCAGTTCAGCACGCCGCTGAACGCGCACGAGGACTTCCGCCGGATCATCCAGAAGGTCGCGAACTCCGGGCACTACTCCGCGCTGAACGTCTTCAAGACGATGGGCGCGAGCAACCGGGCGCCGCTGTCCTACCCGCATCCCGGCTGGCTGATCTGCCTCGACTTCCCGATCAAGAAGGGCCTCTCCCGGCTGTGCCGCGAGCTGGACGAGGAAGTGCTGGCCGCGGGCGGCAGGCTCTACACCGCGAAGGACTCCCGCACCGATCCGGAGACCTTCCACAGGATGTATCCGCGGATCGAGGAATGGCGCAAGGTGCGCGATACGGTCGATCCGGAGGGTGTTTTCCACTCCGATATGGCGCGCAGGCTGGAACTGGTCGGCTGACCGCTGCGATGAGTTCTGGCAGCCTCCAGTACCACGCGCTTGGTCACAGTCAATCAGGCCCGCTGTACTTCTGACTGCACTGTGCGGCTGACTCTGGTATTGCCTGGCATGATGCCAACGATGATGCCGACCAACCCGGAGCCTCGGTTTCGTAGAGGGGGCGACGATGGCAGCCCGGTCTGAACGACCCTCCCCTGACGAGCTGCGTCCCGCGGCCTCGTTCGCTGATCTTTCCACCACAGACCTGCACATTGATGCCTACTATCCGGGCGGCACCAATGGTCATGCTGGTGACGATCCGGTCGCGAAACTGATCCCTGGCGTCGGCAATCAAGGGGGCTTCCGCTGCAAGGGTTCGCCAAGCGATGGCACCGTGCGTCTCGCTGTCCTTTACACGACCGGCGATCAGCAAGACTGGCCGGACAGTCTGGATCCGCAGACGGGCTTGTTCACCTACTACGGCGACAACCGCACACCTGGCCACGAGCTTCACGACACCAGCCGCAAAGGCAATCTGCTGCTCCGCGACGTGTTTGCCACTTCCTACGATGACCAATCTCAGCGCAGTACGATCCCCCCGTTCCTGCTGTTCGAGAAGGCCAACCCGGTAGGCAGGGGCGTCCGGTTCCGTGGGCTACTTGCTCCCGGCGGCCCGTCCCTCACCTCGGACGACGAACTACAAGCCATCTGGCGCACTAGTGGTGGGCAGCGCTTTCAGAACTATCGCGCTCGCTTCACCGTCCTCGACCAAGCCGTTATCCCCCGCACATGGATCCAGCATGTTCTCAGCGGCGCCGATCCCCTGACCGGGGGCTGTCCTCCCCCTTGGGCTGCTTGGGTTCGCGCTCGCGCATACTCTCCCCTCGCGGCACCCGCTACGACCACCATCCGCAGCCATGCCGAGCAGCTCCCCGAGGACGCCCTCGGAACCAAAATCCTCGCTACCATCCGTGAGCACTTCCGCAACCGTGAACACGACTTCGAAGCCTGTGCAGTCGCCCTTTGGCGTCTCATGGCACCTGCGACGGGCCAGTGTGACCTGACCCGGCCCAGCCGGGATGGCGGCCGCGACGCCATCGGCAAATACCACCTCGGGCCGCCCACCGACCGCATCGCCATTGACTTCGCCCTCGAAGCCAAGTGCTATGCGCCCACCAACCCCGTAGGGGTTCGTCAAGGAAGTCGGCTCATCTCTCGCCTCCGCCATCGGCATTTCGGTGTCCTCGTCACAACTTCCTACTTCAACACCCAGCTTCAGCAAGAGATTCGGGACGATCAGCACCCCATTGTTCTCATCTGCGGCCGCGATATCGTCCAACTCCTCCGCCAACATGGCTACACCACCGTTGCTGCCATCCAGAGTTGGCTCGACCAGCAATTCCCGCCAAGTTCGCAGACGAACTAGTGTGCAACTGGTCGGCTGACCGCCGCGATGAGTTCCGGCGAAGGAGCCGGTCTGCCTGGTGTACCCACCAGGAAAGGGCGACACCATGGCCAGGCTGATCTACTGCTCCTTCGCCTCGCTGGACGGCTACATCGCCGACGAGAACGGCGACTTCGGCTGGGCGGTGCCCGATGCGCGGGTGCACGCCTTCGCCAATGAACTGCAACGCGGTGCGGGCACCCACCTGTACGGCAGGCGGCTGTACGAGGCGATGACGGCGTGGGAAACCGATCCGGACCTCGCCGGGCAGTCACCCGAGGCACGGGAGTTCGCCCTGGACTGGCAGGCCGCGGACAAGATCGTCTACTCCAGGGCCCTGGCCTCGCCGGTCACCGCGCGGACCCGGATCGAACGGGAGTTCACCGCGGAACCGGTCCGCGAGCTCAAGATCACCGCTGAACGGGATCTGATCATCGGTGGCGCCGAACTGGCCGCGCACGCCCTGCGCGCCGGGCTCGTGGACGAATGCCAGGTGTTCGTCTGCCCCATGGTGGTCGGCGCCGGGAAACGGTACCTGCCCGAGCGGCTGCGCACCCGCTTGGATCTGCTCGAGCAGCGCGGGTTCGGCAACGGCATGGTCTACCTGCGCTACCGGGTCACGGGCAGTTGACCCACTCGCTGGTGCCGTCGGTGAACTGCTGGTGTTTCCAGATCGGCAGCCTGCGCTTGACCTCGTCCACCAGTTCCGCGCAGATGCCGAAGGCCTGGGCACGGTGTTCGGCGGCCACGGCGACCGCGAGCGCGGTGTCCCCGATCCGCAGCGCGCCGATCCGGTGGCTCACCGCGATCGCGCGAACCCCCTCGGCGCGTTCGGCGATCTCCGCGACGACCTCGGCGAGCACGGTGCCCGCGCTCGGGTGTCCCTCGTAATCCAGCGCGGTGACCCCGCGGCCACCGTCGTGATCGCGCACCGCTCCATCGAAGGTCACCACCGCACCGGCCCCGGAATCGGCGACGAGTGCCGCGTGTTCGGCGACCGAGAGCGATTCGTCGACCACCCGGGCACGAACCACGGCCGCGCTCATCCGTGATCACCCCCGGCGAGCTGGTCGAGGGCGTGTTCGAGCACATCCGCGAGCACACCGAGCCCGTCCCGCACCCCACCGGTGGATCCGGGCAGGTTCACCACGAGGGTCCGCCCCGCGACTCCGGCGACACCCCGGGACAGCACCGCGGTCGGCACCTGGGGAAGACCGGCGTCGCGGATCGCGTCGGCCAGTCCCGGTATCTCGAAGTCGAGCTCGCGCGCGGTCAGTTCGGCGGTGCGATCGGTCGGCGAGATCCCGGTCCCGCCGCTGGTGAGCAGCACCTCGGGCGCCTGGTCGAGCGCGGAGCGCAGCGCGGCGGCGAAGGGTTCGCCATCGGCGACGACCACCGGATCCGAAACGGTGAACCCGCGTCCGGCCAGCCAGTCCACGATCAGCGGCCCGGTGCGGTCCGGGTAGACACCGTTCGCCGCCCTTGTGGAGGAGATCAGCACCGAGGCCTTCACGGCCGCACCCACATGCCGGTCTTGCCGCCCTCCTTGCGCAGCACCCGGACACCGTCGAGCACCGCGGCCGGATCGACCGCCTTGACCATGTCGTGCAGCGCGAGGCCCGCGACGGTCACCGCGGTCAGCGCCTCCATCTCCACCCCGGTGCGGTCCGCGGTCTTCACCTCGGCGGTCAGCTCGACCGTCTCGGTCCCCAGTTCCAGGGTGACCTGCGCGCCGGTGATCGCGATCGGGTGGCACAGCGGGATCAGGTCCGGGGTGCGCTTGGCGCCCATGATCCCGGCGATCCGCGCCGTGGCGAGCGCGTCGGATTTGGGCAGTGCATCGTCACGCAACAGATCGACGACCTCGGCCGTGGTGCGCATGGTGGCCGCCGCGACGGCGCGGCGCGCACTCGCCTGCTTCGCGGAGACGTCCACCATGTGCGCGGCGCCCTCGTCGTCCAGATGGGTCAGCTCGTCCACGGTTTCGAGTCTAGGCCGCCGGTTTGTGCTGCGCGGCCTTGCGTACCGAGTCCGCGACCGCCTTGGAAACGGCGTGGTCGAACACGCTCGGGATGATGAACGAGGGGTTCAGCCGTTCCCCGTCGACCACATCGGCGATCGCATCGGCCGCGGCGAGCAGCACATCGTCGGTGATGTCGGTGGCCTGCGCGTCCAGCAGTCCGCGGAACACCCCGGGGAAGGCGAGCACGTTGTTGATCTGGTTCGGGAAGTCCGAGCGGCCGGTGGCGACCACCGCGGCGTGTTTCTGCGCCTCGATCGGGTCGACCTCGGGATCCGGGTTGGCCAGTCCGAACACGATCGCGTCCTCGGCCATGGTGGCGACCTGCTCGGCACCGAACAGGTTCGGCGCGGAGACCCCGATGAACACGTCCGCGCCCACCAGCGCCTCGTGCAGCCCGCCGGTGAATCCCGCGGTGTTGGTGTGCTCCGCGATCCAGGCCAGGTTGTCGTCCAGTTCGCCGCGCTCCGGGTACACCGCCCCGTCGATGTCCACGGCGACGATGTCCTTGGGCTGCTTCTGCAGCAGCAGCCGGATGATCGCCGAACCGGCCGCGCCGACCCCGGAGACCACGATCTTGCACTGCTCGATCGGCTTGTTCACCACACGCAGCGCGTTGCGCAGGGCGCCGACCACCACGATCGCGGTGCCGTGCTGATCGTCGTGGAACACCGGAATGTCGAGTTTGTCCCGCAGCCTGCGCTCGATCTCGAAGCAGCGGGGTGCCGCGATGTCCTCGAGGTTGATGCCGCCGTAGACCGGGGCGAGCAGCTCGCAGGTGCGGATGATCTCCTCGGTGTCCTGGGTGTCCAGGCAGACCGGCCAGGCGTCCACATCGGCGAACCGCTTGAACAGGGCGGCCTTGCCCTCCATCACCGGCAGCGCGGCCGCGGGGCCGATGTTGCCGAGGCCGAGCACCGCGGAACCGTCGGTGACCACGGCGACCGTGTTGCGCTTGATGGTCAGCCTGCGCGCGTCCTCGGGGTTCTCCGCGATGTCCGTGCACACCCGGGCCACACCGGGGGTGTAGGCGCGGGAGAGATCGTCACGGTTGCGCAGCTGCACCTTCGAGGAGACCTCGATCTTGCCGCCGATGTGGATCAGGAACGTGCGGTCCGAGACCTTGCGCACCCGCACCCCGGGCAGCGTGCCGATGGCGTCGGTGATGTCCTGTGCGTGCTCGGTCGACATCGCGTCGCAGGTGATGTCGATGACCGTCATGTCCGGGTGCGAGTCGACGACGTCGAACGCCGTGATCACCCCACCTACCTGGCCCACCGCCGTCGTGAGGTCGCCAGCGGCCCGCGCGGTCGGCGGGATCTCGGCGCGGACGGTGATGGCATAACCAGGGCCAGGTGCCGGCATTGAGTTCCCCTAAATGTTCGAGTGCGTACTGGAAGCTCAGTCCTGTTTCCAGTTGATTTCCGTCTCGGGGTGCACGTACGGCAGATCGTCCACCGGGAACGTCACCTCACCGAACGGCGAAAGCGAACCCTGGCGGTCGGCGGCGAGCTCGGTCACCGGATGACCGTCGCCCTGCGGCCAGGCCGGGTCGATGTTCTTGCTGCGTTGCACTTCTTTCGCCATGATTCCTCCTTGCGCGCGCGATACCGCAATTTTGCCGCATGCCGGATCACCCCTCCAGTTCGCCCGTCCCCTACCGTGGCGCAGCAGACACCGCGACCGCTCCTGCCCGGAACCGACCGGCCCGCTACCGTGGCGTAGGTGACCGAGTCGGTGACCTTGCTCGCGTGGCTGCTCGAGCGACCCAGGCAGGCGATCGTCGCATTGCTGCGCGATCGCCCGGATCTGGCGAGCCCTGTCCCGCAGAACACGCGCATCCTGGCGACCCGGGCGGGCAGCAGGGCCTCGGTGGCCCGCGCCTGTGATCGGCTCAATGCCTTCGAGCTCGCCGTACTGGAGGCCGCGGTGCTCTGCGAAGCGGACACCCGGCCCGCGACGCGCACCGAGCTCGCCGCCTGGTTCGGTCCCGAGGTGCGCGCCGAGGACCTGGACACCACCGTCGAGCGGTTGCGCGAGCTGGCGCTGTTCTGGGGCGAGGATCCCTATCAGGTTCCCGGCGCGGTGCGCGAGGTGACCGGGGAGTTCCCCGCCGGTCTCGGGCGCGCCGTGGATTCCTTCGCCGATACGGACATCGCGGCCGAGCTCGCCACGCTGGACGAACAGCAGCGCGGGCTGGTGGAGACCCTGGCCGCGGGACCGCCGATCGGCCAGACAAGGGACGCGGCGAAGCTGGTGCCGATCGAGCAGGCGCGCACCCCCGTGCAGGCGCTGCTGGCGCGCGGGCTGTTGCTGCGCCGCGATGAGCAGACAGTGGAGTTGCCGAGGCAGGTCGCGCTCACGGTGCGCGGGGAGCATCCGATCGGCCGGGTCAGCGCGCAGGCCCCGGTCCCGGCGACCGTGCCGCGGTCGGTCGAGGAGGTGGACAAGGCCGCCGCCGGGGAAGCCATGACACTGCTCCGGCACGCCGAGGCCATCCTCACCACCTGGTCGCACACCCCGGCCCAGCTGCTGCGTTCCGGCGGGGTGGCGGTTCGGGACCTGCGCAAACTGGTCAAGGAACTGGATGTGGACGAGCAGCGGGTGAGCCTGCTCGTCGAGGTACTTTCCGGGGCCGGGCTGGCCGCGACCGATCAGGACGAGGGGGTGTGGGTGCCCACGACCGCGGCGGACGGCTGGTTCGCCGCGGATCCGGCGACGCGCTGGGTGACCCTGGCCGGGGCGTGGCTCGAGCTACCGCGGCTGCCCTGGCTCGCCGGGCTCAAGGACGCCAAGGACCGCGCCATCGCCCCGCTCACCGAGGAGCTGCACCGCCCGCTCGCGCCCGAATCGCGGCGCATGGTGCTCGAGGCGATCGCCGAACTCGGCCCGGGGACCGCGCTGGACGGGCCGGACACGCTGATCGCCCTGCTCAACTGGCGCACCCCGAGGCAGTCGAGCAAGCTGCGGGACAAGGCGGTCACCGAGACCATCCGCGAGGCCACCGCCCTCGGCATCCTCGCCCTCGGCGCCTGCGGAACCCCCGGTCGCGCGCTGCTCACCGAACTCGACTCGGCTACCGGGGCGATGGCCGAGGCACTGCCGGATCCGGTCGATCACATCCTGGTGCAGGCCGATCTCACCGCGATCGCGCCCGGCCCGCTCGAACCCGAACTCGCCGCCGCGATGAGCCTGGTCGGTGATGTGGAATCGGCCGGTGGGGCCACCGTGTACCGGATCGGCGAGTCCAGCGTGCGGCGCGCCCTCGATGCCGGGCGCAGCGCCGCCGAGCTACACGAACTGTTCCGGGTGCACTCCGCGACCCCGGTCCCGCAATCGCTTTCCTATCTGATCGACGATGTCGCGCGGAAACACGGTCAGTTGCGCGGTGGCATGGCCGGGTCCTTCCTGCGCAGCACCGATCCCGCGCTGCTGGCCGAGGTGCTTGCCGGACCGGCGGCCGCACGGCTGGAGCTGCGCAGGATCGCCGCCGAGGTGGTGATCAGCCCCGTTCCGCTGGTCGACGTGCTGGATGTGCTGCGCGAACACGGCTACTCCCCGATCGCCGAGGGACCGGACGGGCAGCTGCTCGATCTGCGCCCGCCCGGCCGCAGGGTGCCCGCCCGCTCGGCGAACCGGTCGAGCCGCAGCCTGCCCGAGCCACCCGATCCGGACCGGCTCGCCGAGGCGGTGGACAGCATGCGCGCCGCCGACCGGGCCGCGGCCGCCAAACGCGGGGCCGCCGTGGCCGCGCTGTCCGGGGCGGGCGCCTCGGACACGCTCAGTACCACGCTGAGTGCGTTACGCGATGCGGTGCGTGAACGGGAAACCGTCTGGGTCGGCCTCGTGGACACCCGCGGAACCGCGAGCCAGCACGTGCTCGTCCCCACCAGGCTCGGCGGCGGCGTGCTCGAAGGTGAGGACCCGGACACCGGGGAAGCCACCCGGCTGCCGCTGCACCTGATCACCACGGTGGCCACCGTGACGGACTGACCAGGAAAGCCACTCAGGCACACTGGTAGTCATGAGCAATGGGCCGTTGATCGTGCAGTCCGACAAGACCGTGCTGCTCGAGGTCGATCAGGACGGCGCGGAGCAGGCGCGCACCGCGATCGCGCCGTTCGCCGAACTCGAACGCGCACCCGAGCACGTGCACACCTACCGGATCACCCCGCTGGCACTGTGGAACGCGCGCGCGGCAGGGCATGACGCCGAGCAGGTGGTCGACGCGCTCGTCTCGAACTCGCGGTTCCCCGTTCCACAGCCGCTGCTGGTGGACATCGTGGACACGATGGGCCGGTTCGGGCGGTTGTCCATCGCGAACCATCCCGCGCACGGGCTGGTGCTCAGCACCACCGACCGGCCGGTGCTCGAGGAGATACTGCGGAACAAGAAGATCGTCCCGATGCTCGGCTCGCGCATCGACGAGGACACGGTCATCGTGCACCCCTCCGAGCGCGGCAGGCTCAAACAGCAGCTGCTCAAGGTCGGCTGGCCCGCCGAGGACCTGGCCGGATACGTGGACGGGGAGGCGCACCCGATCAGCCTGCACGAGGAGGGCTGGGCGCTCCGCGATTATCAGCGGCAGGCGGCGAAAGCCTTCTGGGACGGCGGTTCCGGGGTGGTCGTGCTGCCCTGTGGCGCGGGCAAGACCCTGGTCGGCGCGGCCGCGATGGCCCAGGCCGAGGCCACCACGCTGATCCTGGTCACCAACACCGTTGCCGGGCGGCAGTGGAAACGCGAACTGGTGGCGCGCACCTCGCTGACCGAGGACGAGATCGGCGAATACTCCGGTGAGCGCAAGGAAATCCGGCCGATCACCATCGCCACGTATCAGGTGATCACCCGGCGCACCAAGGGCGAGTACCGGCACCTGGAGCTGTTCGACTCGCGGGACTGGGGCCTGGTCGTCTACGACGAGGTGCACCTGTTGCCCGCCCCGGTGTTCCGGATGACCGCGGACCTGCAGTCGCGGCGCCGCCTCGGGCTCACCGCGACCCTGGTGCGCGAGGACGGCCGGGAAGGCGATGTGTTCTCGCTGATCGGGCCGAAGCGGTTCGACGTGCCCTGGCGGGACATCGAGGCGCAGGGCTGGATCGCGCCCGCCGAATGCATCGAGGTGCGGACCACCATGACCGAGGCCGAGCGGCTGCGGTACGCCACGGCGGAATCCGATGAGCGCTACAAGATCTGTTCCACCGCACGCACCAAACTCCCCGTCGTGCGGTCCATTGTGGACAAACACGCCGGGGAGCCGACCCTGGTCATCGGTGCCTATCTGGACCAGCTCGACGAACTGGGCGGCGAGCTGGAGTGCCCGGTCATCCAGGGCTCCACCAAGAACGCCGAGCGGGAGAAGCTTTTCGACCAGTTCCGCAACGGAGAACTGACCACCCTCGTGGTGTCCAAGGTCGCGAACTTCTCCATCGACCTTCCCGAGGCCACCGTCGCGATCCAGGTCTCCGGGACCTTCGGCTCACGCCAGGAAGAAGCGCAGCGGCTCGGCAGGTTGTTGCGCCCCAAGGAAGACGGGCGCCAGGCACACTTCTATTCGGTGGTCGCCAGGGACACGCTGGACACCGACTACGCCGCGCACCGGCAGCGGTTCCTCGCCGAACAGGGGTACGCCTACACCATCACCGACGCGGACGACCTGCGGAATCCATAGTCACCAGCCTGCGCGGCGCTGTGGGTAGCGGAACCTGAAGCGGCGGGATCAGCGTGGCATGCGGCGCCAGATCGACTGCGGGACGAAGCGCAGCATGCCGAAGACCAGGCGCAGCACCGGCGGTACCCAGACGAGACGCTTTCCCTTGCGCAGCGCGGTAACCGTGGCCGCGGCGACCTGATCGGGAGTACTGGAGAACGGGGCGGGATCGACCGCGGCGGCCATCCGCCCGTGCACGTACCCCGGGCGCACGAGCAGCAACCGCACCCCGCTGCCGTGCAGTGCGTCGGCGAGCCCGTTCGCGAATCCGTCCAGCCCGGCCTTGGCGGCGCCGTAGACGTAGTTGGCCCGGCGCACCCGGATCCCGGCGACCGAGGAGAACACCACCATGGTCCCGCTGCCCTGCGCGCGAAGCAGCTTGGCCAGATGGGTGAGCACGCTGATCTGTGCGACGTAGTCGGTGTGCGTGATCGCGAGCGCGTGCTCGGCCTCGCGCTCGGCGCGTTCCTGGTCACCGAGAATGCCGAAGGCGAGCACCACGACGTCGAACGGGCCGTGCCGCTGGCTCAGTCCGGTGAGCAGTTCCTCGTGTTCCCCGACCGCGTCGGCGTCGAACTCGGCCCGGGCGACGGTGCCCGCCCCGGCCGTGCGCAGTTCCTGTTCCTCGGCGTCGAGTCCGGTGCCGGGTTGATCAGGCCTGGGCCGCGCGGCGAGCACCACCTTCTCCGGGGCGAGCCGCTTGGCGATGGCGAGGCCGATCTCGCTGCGCCCGCCGAGTACGAGCAGGTTCACTGTTCCTCCAGTACCGCATCGGTGAAGGCGGGCCAGCATTCCTTGGCCCAGTCCCCGAACGGGCGGTCGGTGAGCGCGACCGCGGCCAGCCGGGCATCCGGGTCCACCCACAGGAAGGTGCCGGACTGCCCGAAGTGACCGAAGGTGCGCGGGGACGAGCGGGTACCGGTCCAGTGCGGCTGTTTGTGTGCGCGCAGTTCGAGGCCGAGTCCCCAGTCGTTCGGGCGCTGAATGCCGTAACCGGGAAGCACCCCGTCCAGCCCGGGAAAATGCACCGTGGTCGCCGATTCGTAGGTCTCCCGCGCGATCAGGCTCGGGTTCAGCAGCTCAGCGGCGAACACGGCGAGTTCGGCGGCCGTGGACACCGCGCCCGCCCCTGCCGAACCGCGCAGTTCGGTGACCGCCAGCCCGAGCGGCGCGCACACCGCTTCGCGCAGGTACTCGGCGAACGGCATCTCACAGGCAGCCGCGATGGTCTCGGCGAGCACGGCGAACCCGGTGTTGGAGTAGATCCGCCGGGTTCCCGGTTCCGCCTGCACCCGTTCGGAGTCGAAGGCGAGCCCGCTGGTGTGCGCGAGCAGATGGTGCACCGTGGAGCCGTCCGGTCCGGCGGGCTGATCCAGCTCGACCGCGCCCTCCTCCAGCGCGATGAGCGCCGCGTACGCGCTGAGCAGCTTGGTCACCGAGGCGAGCTCGAACACCCGATGCGGTTCACCGCCCGTGGCCGCCACGGTGCCGTCCCCGCGCACGACCGCTGCTGCGGCATGATCGACCGGCCAGTCCTGCACCAACTGCACGCTTCGCATACCGCCCAACAGTACTTCTGCGATGATCGAGCCGAGCCAAGGAGGTGCGCGGTGCCCGAAACCATCGGTGTGTACGCCATTCCGCTGCGGAACCGGTTCCGCGGCATCACCGTCCGCGAGGGACTGATCCTGCGCGGGCCCGCGGGCTACGGGGAATTCTGCCCGTTCGCGGACTACGACGCTGCCGAGTCCGCCCCGTGGCTGCGCTGCGCCCTGGAGTCCGCGAACGAGGGCTGGCCCGAACCGGTGCGCGAACGGATTCCGGTCAACTGCACGGTTCCGGTGGTCGCGCCGGAGCTCGCGAAGCAGATCGTGGCCGAATCAGGTTGCCGCACCGCGAAGGTGAAGGTGGCCGATCCGCGCAGTGAGCTCACCGAGGACATCGACCGGGTCGCCGCGGTACGCGAGGCACTGGGCCCGGCGGGCGCGATCCGGGTGGACGCGAACGGCGCCTGGCCGGTGGACACCGCGGTGACCGCGATCGCCGCACTGGACAAGGCCGCGGGCGGGCTCGAATACGTGGAGCAACCGTGCGCGAGCATCGAGGAACTGGCCGCGGTCCGGGCCAGGGTCGAGGTCCCGATCGCGGCGGACGAATCCATCCGGCGGGCCGAGGATCCGCTGCGGGTGGCGGTCGCCGGGGCCGCCGATATCGCGGTGCTCAAGGTCGCCCCGCTCGGTGGGGTGCGCCCGGCGCTGCGGGTCGCCGAGGCCTGCGGGCTGCCCTGTGTGGTCTCCTCCGCGGTGGAGACGAGCATCGGCCTCGCCGCGGGGCTCGCGCTCGCCGGCGCGCTCCCGGAACTGGACTACGCCTGCGGGCTCGGCACCCTTTCCCTGCTGCGCGGGGATATCGTGCCCGAACCGCTGCACGCGGAGCAGGGGTATCTGCCGGTGCCCCGCGCCCCGCAGGCTCCGGAGGCGCTGCACGAATTCACGGCCGATCAATCCGGTACCGAACGCTGGCTGCGCCGGCTCGCTGACGTGGAAGGGAAGCTCTGATGTTCAGCCATCGATTCCGGGTCCGCTACAGCGAATGCGATCAGCAGGGCGTGGTGTTCAACGGGCACTACCTGTTCTATTACGACCAGGCGCTGCTGGAACTGTTCCGCTCCTTCGGCTACTCCTGGGACGAATTGCCGGACTGCGATATCGTCGTCGCGGAATCCACGCTGAAATACCGGGCGAGCACCACATTCGACGAACTGCTCGACGTGTGCATGCCGGTCTCCCATGTCGGCAACACCAGCCTGATCATCGAGCCGCGCTTCGAAGTGGACGGACAACTGCGGGTCGAGGGCACCGTGCGGCACGTGTTCATCGATCCGGCAACCTTCAAGCCGACGCCCATTCCCGCGGTGCTGCGCGAGCCGCTCGAGGGTGCTTCCCAGGGTTGACCGCGGGGTATTCCCCGATGTGCCAGGCCCGCCGGTGCCGCGATCGTCGGGACATGGCTCACCAAACCCGCCGCGCGGACCGGCTGCGTTCGCCCGTCAGTTCCTGCGTACCCCGCTGATCACCGCCGCGCCCGTGCCCAGTTCCCCCGCCCTGGCCGCGCGCATGGTCGCCCCGATCCCGCGCACCGGGGATCCGTTCGTCGTGGAGCTCGGCGCCGGAACGGGAGCGTTCACCGTTGCCGCGCAAGAGGTTCTGCGTGGTCGTGGACGGCACCTCGCCGTCGAATGCAATCCCGAGTGGGCCGCGCTGCTCGCCGATCGCCACCCGGGTGTCGAGGTGGTCCAGGCGCGGGCGCACGAACTTCCCGCGCTGCTCGACCGGCCCGCCGATGTCATCATCAGCGGGCTGCCCTGGTCCGCGTACTGGCCCGAAGGACAGCGCCCGCTGATCGAACTGCTGGCCGGGGCGCTCGGGCCGGAGGGCACCCTGACCCAGTTCTCCTATTCGTGGAGCCGGTGGGCCCCGCCCGCGCGCCGCCAGCACCGCGAATTCGGCGCGGCCTTCGAGGAGCTCGTGGTCTCCCGCACGGTGCTGCGGAATCTGCCGCCCGCCTACGTCTACTACGCGCGACGTCCCCGAGGCTGAGTTCCGGGTTCGTTCAGGGGCCGACCCCGATGTGTCCCGCCGGTTCTCCCGCAAGAATCGAAGTATGAACACAGACCAGAACAGCACCGAAATCCGCAAGATCCGGCGCAGCAGGCAGGACCGGATGATCTCCGGTGTCTGCGGCGGAGCGGCCAAACACTTCGGCATCGACCCGGTCATCCTGCGGCTGATCTTCCTCGGCCTCGCCGTGTTCGGGATCGGCACCGGGATCCTGCTCTACCTGGCCGCCTGGATCGTGATCCCGGAGGAGTGAGGCACTAGCTTCGGCTCGGGGCCTTCTCGATGAAGGCGTCCAGCACGGTGTCGGCGACCTTGACGGGTCCCTGCGGCCGTGTGGTGCCCGGAATCGTGGTGATGGCCGCCGCTTTCTGGGCGAGCGCGCCCGCCGCGGAGAAGTGCCCCTTGGCCTGTTCGCCGTTCCCGTCGAGATTGGCCTCGATTCCGTCCAGGGAACGCCCGAACGCCTTGCCCCACAGGGCGAGCGCGTCCAACCAGGGTTTGCTCTCCTCGAGGAATCCCTTTTCCGCGACGTGCGCGCGAATTCGTTCGCTGGCCCCGGCGAGCACCTTCTGGTACTCGCGCAGTTCGGCGACGGCCGCGTGCTTCTGCTCGGTGGTCCCGGTGAACGCCTTGTCGAACTTCGCGATCTTGGCGCGCAGTCCGGGCGATTGGGGTTGCCACGGGGTGTCGAAGCTGGTCGGCGCGAAGTGCTCGGTGTCGAAGAAGGCGAGCAGTGCCTCGGTGGTCGCGGGATCCCCGCCGGAGAAGTAATCGGCCGCGGCGCGCCAGGTGCGCGCGGCGTCGTAATCCCGGTCGTTCCAGGCGTACGCGGCGCCGCCGAAGAGGGCGACCTTACTGGGATGCGACTGGTTCATGGGGTTGAGCACCAGCCCGGACAGCTCGGAGCTCATCCCGCGCTCGCGTTTGTCGTAGGGGGCGAGCAGCAACCGGCCCTTGGTCTTGTCGTAATCGTTGACCGGGTAGTTGTCCCAGATGAAGACCTTGCGGCCCCAGATCTTGTTCGCCTGCTTGGTCTGCTCGGTCGAGATACCGTCCGGGATGACGCCGTCTCCGGTCCACATGAGCAGGATCGCGGGATCGAGATTTTCCCGGATGACCTTTTTGTAGTCGCTGTCCTTCAGATCGGAGTATTCGGTCGGCACGGTCTGCAGCGGGCCGACACCCTCATGGGTGCGCACGAAATCGCGCTGCACGGCATTGAGCAGATCGACCTGGGCCCGGCCGGCGGCACCCGGTGAGGACTTTCCGTATTTCTTCTCGTCACCGGCACAGTTCCACTTGCCGTATTCGATGTCGTCGAGCGGAACGGAGAATTCGCGCACCCCGATCCGGTAAACGGAATCGAGTTTGCGTTCCAGTGCCTTGACGTCGTTCGGGTCGCTGAAACAGATCGAGAGCCCCGGCGAGACGGCGTAGGTGAACCGCACATGGTTGGCCTTGGCCGCGTTCACGAGTTTTTCGATCTCCCCGAGTTTGTCGGCGGGGTATTCCTCGCGCCAGCGATCGCGCAGGTACGGATCGTCCTTCGGGGTGTAGACGTAGCTGTTCATCTTGACCTGGCCGTAGAAGCGCAGCTGATCGAGCCGGGCATCGTGCGACCACGGCGCGCCGTAGAAGCCCTCGATGGAACCGCGGATCGGCAGTGCGGGTTCGTCCACGACGGACACCCTGGGCAGCGTGTGGTGCGCGAGGAGCTGGCGCAGGGTCTGCGCGGCGTAGAAGCTGCCGTCCGAATCGGCCCCGGCGAGCAGCGCGGAGTTCTTCCTGATGACCAGCCCGTATCCCTGCGGCTTCGGGTTCCGCACCCGGGAGCGCGCGGCTTCGTTTCGGATCCCGGCGTCCGCCAGCGAGCCGATGACGACGGTGAAGGTCCCGTTCCTCGCGCTCGCGGGCGAGGCACCGGTGACCACGTCGACCGCCCGTGCTCCGGCGCCGCGCAGGCTCGCGCGGACGGTGTCGATCGTGGACCGGTCCACCGAGCGCCCGGCGAGCACTCGCACCCGGTCCGGGATCGGCACATCGGAGCCGAGGCGGGTCAGCTGTTGCGGCGTCGGGGTGACCGTGGGCAGCGGGTCCGGTTTCGCGGCCGCCTGCGGCACGGCGATCCCGGCGAACATGAGCAATAGTGCAGTAACTGCTGCCATTTCACGCTTCATCGCGCACCTCCAGTGGTCAGATTTTTGACCGGGCGGCGCGCGGGCACAACCTCCGAACGTACGAAACGGCCCGGGAACCGAGTTCCCGGGCCGTTTCTGACCCTTGACAGGTTGGCGGACTCTTAGAAGTCCATGCCGCCCATGCCGCCGGTGGGGTCGCCGGCCGGAGCGGCAGCGGCCTTCTCCGGCTTGTCGGCGACGACCGCCTCCGTGGTCAGGAACAGCGCCGCGATGGACGCCGCGTTCTGCAGCGCGGAGCGGGTCACCTTGGCCGGGTCGAGCACGCCGGCCTTGATGAGGTCCTCGTAGTCGCCGGTCGCGGCGTTGAGGCCCTCGTCGCCCTTGAGGTTGCGCACCTTCTCCACGACGACGCCGCCCTCGAGACCGCTGTTCACCGCGATCTGCTTGAGCGGAGCCTCGACGGCGACCTTGACGATGTTCGCGCCGGTGGCCTCGTCACCCTCGAGCTTGAGGGAGGCGAAAGCCGCCTCGGCCGCGTGCAGCAGGGCGACGCCACCACCGGCGACGATGCCCTCCTCGACGGCGGCCTTCGCGTTGCGAACGGCGTCCTCGATGCGGTGCTTGCGCTCCTTGAGCTCGACCTCGGTCGCGGCACCCGCCTTGATGACGGCCACGCCGCCGGCGAGCTTCGCGAGACGCTCCTGGAGCTTCTCCCGGTCGTAGTCGGAGTCCGAGTTCTCGATCTCCTTGCGGATCTGGTTGACCCGGCCCTGGATCTGCTCGGCGTCGCCGGAGCCCTCGACGATGGTGGTCTCGTCCTTGGTGACGTTGACCTTGCGGGCCTTGCCGAGGAGGTTGATGTCGGCGTTCTCGAGCTTGAGGCCGACGTCCTCGGTGATGACCGTGCCACCGGTGAGGGTGGCCATGTCCTGCAGCATCGCCTTGCGGCGGTCACCGAAGCCGGGCGCCTTGACGGCGACGGACTTGAAGGTGCCACGCATCTTGTTGACCACGAGGGTGGCCAGCGCCTCGCCCTCGACGTCCTCGGCGATGATCAGCAGCGGCTTGGACTGCTGCATGACCTTCTCGAGCAGCGGCAGCAGGTCCTTGACGTTGGAGACCTTCGAGCCGAACAGCAGGATGTAGGGGTCCTCGAGGACCGCTTCCTGACGGTCGGCGTCGGTGACGAAGTAGCCGGAAAGGAAGCCCTTGTCGAACCGCATACCTTCGGTGAGCTCGAGCTCGAGACCGAGGGTCTGCGCCTCTTCGACGGTGATGACGCCTTCCTTGCCGACCTTGTCCATCGCTTCGGCGATCAGGTCACCGATGGTGGAGTCACCGGCGGAGATCGACGCGGTCGCGGCGATCTGCTCCTTGGTGTCGACCTCCTTGGCCGCCTTGAGCAGCTGCTCGGCAACGGCTTCGGTGGCCTTCTCGATGCCGCGCTTGAGGCCGAGCGGGTTCGCACCCGCGGCCACGTTGCGCAGGCCTTCGCGCACCAGCGACTGCGCGAGGACGGTGGCCGTGGTGGTCCCGTCACCGGCGATGTCGTCGGTCTTCTTGGCAACTTCCTTGACGAGCTCCGCCCCGATCTTCTCCCACGGGTCCTCGAGCTCGATCTCCTTGGCGATCGACACACCATCGTTGGTGATGGTGGGCGCGCCCCACTTCTTTTCCAGTACGACGTTGCGACCCTTCGGGCCCAGCGTCACCTTGACGGCGTCGGCGAGCGAGTTCATGCCGCGCTCTAGACCGCGGCGGGCGTCCTCGTCGAACGCGATCATCTTGGCCATTGCGGTGTGGTCCTCCGAGATTGGGCACCGCCGACACGCTCTGTGCGACGGTAAGGACTCGATACGCGGCCAGGCTCGGTGCCCGCGACGGACGATCGACCATCCTAGGATGGGCGACCTCACCGTCCCGACCTTGCAAGGACGTGCCCGGTCCGCGGACACGCCCTGGCACTCTTCAGGTGTGAGTGCCAGTCTCGGTTTTAGCACTCTCGGATGGTGAGTGCAAGAACCGCAGGTCAGCCCGGTTTGATGTGCGGAAGTTTGGTCGGCGGCGCCTGCTGGGTGTTGGTGGTCTCGCCGGTCGGAACGGTGACCCCGCCCGAGCCGGAACCGCCCTGCCTGGTGAACACGATGATCAGCACCACGGCGATGATCACGACCACCGCGCCGACGATCACCGGAACCACCCAGCGGCGCTTCGCGGGCGGAGCCGGGTGCGCGCCCTCGCCTGGCCGGGCACCGAACGCGCCGGTGTTCACCGGAACCGGATCGCGCAGCCGGACCGGATCCTGCTGCGGGTGGAATCCCTGCTGCTGGCCACCGAACTGCTGGGGCGCCGGGTACTGCTGCGGGTACGGCGGCTGCTGGGCGACCGGCTGCATCGGCGGCGGGAACTGCGGCGGGTACTGCTGCGGCGGCGGAACCGGGGCCCTGCCCGGAGCGGTCGGCGATTCAGCGGAGGGCTGAACCGGCTGCGCGGGTCGGACCGGTTGCTGAACCGGCGGCTGGGCCGGTTGCGCGGGCGGCGGCTGCACCGGTTGGGTCGGCTGGGCCGAGTGCGGGTGCTCGGCCGCGGCTTCCGGAGCGGCTCCCCCGGCAGCGGTGTCCCCGGGCAGTTCGGCGACCCGCGGGGCCGCGGCGGCCCCGGTCCCCGCCCGGCGCAGCTTCGGCGGGACGTTCCGGTTCGCCACCCCGGCCAGCGCCTGCTTCGCGGCCTCGACCAGTTCCTGACAGGTGCCGAACCGGTCGTCGGCGCGCTTGGCCATCCCCTTCGCGAGTACCGCGTCGATCTCGGCGGGCAACTCGACGACGCTGGTCACCGTGGGAATGTTCGGGCCGAGGTGCCCGGAGATGACGTCCGGGACCTGGCCGCGGAACGGGGCCCGCCCGGTGAGACAGGCGTAGAGCACGCAGGCGAGCGCGTACAGATCGGTGCGCCCGTCGACCGGTTCCCCGCGCAGGTGCTCGGGCGCGGCGTACATCGGCGAACCCAGGAAGTCCCCGGTACGCGTGCGGTGCCCGGTCGCCCCGCGGCGGGTCAGCCCGAAGTCGGCGAGGTAGATGTGCTCGTTCGCCGATTCCTTCGCGGTGACCAGCACGTTCGCCGGTTTGATGTCCAGGTGCACCAGTCCGCGCTCGTGCAGCATGTCCAGGGCGGCGGCGGCCTGGCCGAGCAGCCCGATCGCCCGGTCCGGGGCGAGCGGGCCGTCCTTGATGAGCTTGGCCAGATCGGCGCCGTCCACCATCCGCATGGCGATGTAGAGCAGCCCGTCGGCCTCACCGAAGTCGTACAGCGGCACCACATTGGAGTGGTCGATCGCCGAGGTGTTCCGCGCCTCGTCGACGAACCGTTCCCGGAACTCGGCGTCGGCGGACAGGTGACCGGCGATGACCTTGAGCGCGACCTTGCGCCCGAGACGCACATCGGTGGCGCGGTACATCACGCTCATCCCGCCCTTGCCGAGCACTCCGTCGATGCTGTAGTGGCCGAGGCGCTTTCCGGTCAGGTCTTCCGACACGTCGGGCAGCCTAACCGTTCGGTGCCGCACGCGGGGCGCGACACTGGGAGCATGATTCCGGTTCACCAGCACGAGCAGAACGTCGCCGCGCTACTCGGGCGTACCGAACGGGTGCGGCTGCCCATCGCCGAAACGCTCGGCATGGTGCTCGCCGAGGATGTGCGCGCCCCGATCGCCCTGCCCTCCTTCGACAACTCGGCGATGGACGGGTACGCCGTGCGCGCGGCGGACATCGCGGCCGCCCCGGTCGAGCTGCCGGTCACCGCGGACATCCCGGCGGGGCGCACGGATGTGCCCACGCTCGAGCCGGGCACCGCGCACCGGATCATGACCGGGGCCCCCGTGCCGCAGGGCGCGGACACGATCGTGCAAGTGGAGCGCACCGACGCGGGCACCGAGCGGGTGCTGGTGCGCGAGGCGGTCCCGGTGGACACCCACATCCGGCGCGCGGGAGAGGACGTGACCGCGGGAGCCGACGCCCTTGCCGCGGGCACCGAGCTCACCCCTTCGGTGCTCGGGCTCGCCGGGGCGCTCGGGCTCGCCGATCTGAGCGTGTACCGCCGTCCCCGGGTGCTCGTGGTCTCGACCGGTTCCGAACTGGTGCCAGCCGGGACCTCGCTGCGCACCGGGCAGATCTACGACTCGAACGGGTTGATGCTGGCCAGCGCGGTGCGCGAGGCGGGAGCGGAGGCGCTCACCGTGCATGCGGTGGCCGATGAGGTGCCCGCTTTCCTGGCCGCCCTGCGTACGGATGTGGACCTGATCCTGACCTCCGGCGGGGTGAGCGCGGGCGCCTATGAGGTGGTCAAGGACGCGCTGACCGCGGAGGGAGTGACGTTCACGAAGGTGGCCATGCAGCCGGGTGGCCCGCAGGGGGCGGGCCGCTATCGGGGTGTCCCGGTCGTGACCCTGCCCGGGAACCCGGTGAGCTCGCTGGTCTCCTTCGAGGTGTTCGTGCGCCCGGTGCTGCGCGCGGCTGCCGGGCACCCGGTGACCACGCGGCTGCGGCTGACCGCGCGACTGGCCGGGGACCTGAGCAGCCCCGCGGGCAAGCGCCAGTACCGCAGGGGGATCCACCGGGACGGCACGGTGCGCGTGGTCGGCGGCCCCGGATCGCACCTGCTCGGCGCGCTGGCCTCGGCCAACTGCCTGCTCGAGGTGCCCGAGGAGGCCGAGCACCTGCCCGCGGGCACCGAAATCACCTGCCTTGACTTACGCTGACCTAGCCTGACCTGGGCAAACGTTCTCGCCGAAAAAATTCCGCGGAACCGCGTCACGATCGCGTCTCCGCTGTGTCTCAAGAGTGGGAACAGCCGGTATGGGAGTGCGTAAGAGCCGTTCCACTTAAGACGCGGCCGGCCCGTGCACCGTCGGGGGGTGCACCGCCGGCCGCGTCGTGGGGGTCTGCGAGGGGTGCTGTCGAACCGAGGCACAACCCACATGGCGTAGCGTGGCCGCTGCCCGTTTTCCATCGCCGGAGCACCGGCCAAGCATCGACGGACGACTATTGAGCGGCACGCCTGAACACGATGAACCTTTCGCGGCACACCTGGCCCGCCTCGTGCGCGAGACGGTGCCCCCGATGCACCGGGCCGGACGGCCGTTCGTCCTCGGCGGCATCGTGGCGACCCTCGGGCTGCGCCGCATCGCCCGCCCGCTCGGACTGCTCGGCGCGCTCGCGACCGGCTGGTGCGCGTGGTTCTTCCGGGAGCCGAAGCGGGTGCCGCCGCTGCGCGCGGACGTGGTGCTGGCCTCCGCGGACGGCACCGTCGCCAAGCTCGAGCACGCCGTCCCGCCGCCGGAGCTCGGTCTTCCGGACACCCCGCTGCCCAGGGTGAGCGTGTTCCTCTCGGTGTTCGACGTGCACGTGCAGCGCGCCCCCGCCGACGGCGTGATCACCCGCGCCGCCTATCGCCCCGGCAAGTTCCTCTCCGCCGATCTGGACAAGGCCAGCGAGGACAACGAGCGCAATTCGCTGCTGGTCCGCGGGGTGGACGGCACCGAGATCGTGGTCGTGCAGATCGCCGGTCTGGTGGCCCGGCGCATCGTGTGCGAGGTGGCGGAGGGCGATTCGGTGCTCGCCGGGCAGACCTACGGGCTGATCCGGTTCGGTTCCCGGGTGGACACCTATCTGCCGCACGGTTCCCGGATCCTGGTGCGCGAGGGTCAGCGCACGATCGGCGGGGAGACCGTGCTCGCCGAACTGGATACGGCGGGCTGAGCCATGGTCCGCGAATCAGTACGCCAGACACCCGGAATCCGCCTGCTGCCGAACGCGGTCACCGTGCTCGCGGTGTGCTCGGGACTGTCCGCGGTGATGTTCGCGCTGCGCGCCGACTGGGCGCTGGCCATCCTGTGCATCGCGGTCGCCGCGGTGCTCGACGGCTTGGACGGGCGGATCGCGCGGCTGCTGGATGCCACCTCGAAGATCGGTGAACAGCTCGACTCGCTGTGCGACTCGATCTCCTTCGGGGTCGCCCCGGCGCTGATCGTGTTCATCTGGCGGTTCCAGGACTTCCGGCCGGGCTGGATCGTGTGCCTGCTGTTCGCGGTGTGCATGGTGCTGCGGCTGGCCCGGTTCAACACCCTGCTCGAGGACGAGGAACAGCCGCCGTTCGCCAAGGAGTTCTTCGTCGGGGTCCCCGCGCCCGCGGGCGGGCTGTTGCTGCTCGCCCCGCTGATGCTGCACGTGCAGTTCGGCCCCGGCTTCTGGGACTCGATCGTGGTCGCGCTGGTCTGGACGGTGTGCGTCTCGGCGCTGTCGATCTCCCGGATCCCCACGCTCTCGGTGAAATCGGTGCAGGTCTCGCCGAAACTCGTCGCCCCGCTGCTGGTCGGGGTCGGCCTGCTCGCCGCGCTGGTCGTGGTGGTCCCGCTCGGTGCGCTGGTCGCCGTGCTGCTGGTGTACCTGGCGCACGTGCCCTACGCGGTGCACCGCTACCGCTGGCTGACCAACCACCCCGAGGCCTGGGCCGTGCCACCGCGGGACCGCAGGGCGATCCGCCGCCGTTCCCCGCGCAGGCTCGCCATCCGCAGGCCGCTGCGCCGCCAGGTCGCCGGGGCCGCGCGCCGCGCCGTCTACCGGCACGGCAGCACCGGAACCCCTCCGGCACGCGAACAGGGCGAGCGGCGCCGCAGGGACTGGCGCAGGATCAGCCTCCGCCGCCGCTGAGGTAGGTACTGTTCGTGCTGTGCCCGCACCACAGATCAGCCTCACCGCCCGGCTGTCCGGCTCCGCCGTGGACACCCGCCGCGGTGTGGTCCGCATGCATCCCGAGGTGCTCGACGCGCTCGGCCTGCAGCCCTGGGACGCCGTCGCGCTGACCGGGGCCCGCAAGACCGCCGCGGTCGCCGCACCGGCGAAGGACTCGGCCCCGCCCGGGGTGCTCGGGCTCGACGACGTGACCCTGTCCAACCTCGGGGTCCAGGAGAACACCGAGGTGGTCGTGGCCCCGGTCAGCGCACCGGCGGCGCGTTCGGTGACCGTCTCGGGTTCCCGGCTGGCCTCGAGCGGGGTGCGCGCCCATATCCTGCGGCTCGCGCTCATCGGGAAGGTGTTCACCACCGGGGACGCGGTTTCCCTTCTGCCCCAGGACATCGCGCCCGTCCCCGGTGCGGACGCCCAAGGGGTGCGCAGCAATCTCTCCGCGACCATCGGGATCTCCTGGACCAGTGAACTGATCACGGTGACCGAGACCGAACCGAAGGGACCGGTGACCGTGCTGCCCTCCACGGTCGTCGGCTGGCGAACCGATCCGTCCATGGAGGCCCCGAGCGTGCGGACCGAACCAACCCCGGAGGTCGCCGAGGCGGCACCGGTGACCGAGCCCAAGGAAGCGCCGATCCCGGTCAGCGAACTGATCGGCGCCCAGGCATGCGCGCGCAGCCTCGGCGAATGGCTGCGGCTGACCATCGCCGCACCGGCCCTGCTCGAACAGCTCGGCGCGAAACCTCAGCTCGGCGCGCTGATCGCGGGACCGGAGGGAGTGGGCAAGGCGACGCTGGCCCGTTCGGTCGCCGCCGATGCCGGTGCCACGGTCGCCGAACTCGCCGCGCCCGCGCTGGCCGCACTGGAACCGAACGCCGCGGCCGCCCGGTTGCGGTCCGCCGTCGAGTCCGCGCGCGCGAACACCCCGGCCGTGTTGCTGCTCACCGATGTGGACGCGCTGCTCCCGGCAAGCGATCCGCCGCCGGTCGCGACGGTGGTGCTGGACATTCTGCGCGAAGCGATCGGTTCCATCGTGCTCATCGTGACCTCGGCGAACGCGGGCGGGATCGATCAGCGGCTGCGCGATGCGGACCTCATCGACCGGGAGCTGACCATTCCCTCCCCGGACGCCCAGGTGCGCGCGGAACTGCTCCGGCTGCTGCTCAAAGAGGTTCCGCTGGATTCCGATGTGGACACCGGCGAGATCGCCGACCGGACTCCCGGCTTCGTGGTCGCCGACCTGGCCGCGCTGTGCCGCGAGGCGGCCGTGCGCGCCGCGCTGCGCCACCAGGAAAACCAGCGCCACCAGAACGGCGGGGAAGGGCAGCCGCGGATCGGCCAGGCGGATCTGCTCGGCGCCACCGAGACCGTGCGGCCCGCCTCCATGTCCGCCTCGGATCTGCTCAGCACCGGCGGCCTCACCCTGGCCGATGTCGGGGACATGGCCGAAGTCAAGCAGGCGCTCACCGAATCGGCGCTGTGGCCTCTGCAGTACCCGGACTCGTTCGCCCGGCTCGGTATCGCCGCCCCGCGCGGGCTGCTGCTCTACGGCCCGCCCGGCTGCGGGAAGACCTATCTGGTGCGCGCGCTCGCCGGGACCGGGAAGCTCAACGTGCTCACCGTCAAGGGCGCCGAGCTGATGGACAAATGGGTCGGCGAGTCCGAGCGAGCGGTGCGCGAACTGTTCACCAGGGCCAGGGACGCCGCGCCAGCGCTGGTGTTCCTCGACGAGATCGACGCGCTGGCCCCGCGCCGCGGCCAGTCCAGCGATTCCGGGGTTGCCGACCGGGTGGTCGCCGCGCTGCTCACCGAGCTCGACGGGGTGGAACCGCTGCGCGATGTGGTCATCCTCGGCGCCACCAACCGGCCCGAACTCGTGGATCCCGCGCTGCTGCGGCCCGGACGGCTCGAACGGCTGGTCTACGTGCAGCCACCGGACGGCGCGGCGCGCGCCGAGATCCTCGCCGCCGCCGCGCGCAACACCCCGCTCGCCGAGGAGGTCTCGCTGCCCGAGCTCGCCGAGTCGCTCGAGGGGTACTCGGCCGCCGACTGTGCCGCGCTGGTGCGCGAGGCGGCGCTGACCGCGATGCGCGAGGACATCGAGGCCGCCTCGGTCGGGCAGGCGCATTTCGACCGGGCACGGGAGACCGTGCGCCCCTCACTCGATCCGCGCCAGCTCGCCGAACTGCGCGCCTTCGCCGACCAGGAACACTGAACAGTTTCAGTCAGGGTGCGGGCCGATGGTGACGATGGTCAGGTGATCGGTCTCGGGGCCGTAGATCCACCAGATGCGCCACGCGCCAGGAGCCGGTTTTCCACGTAGGACTCCCAGAGCGTGGCGCCACCGGGACCGGGCACGGATTTGTAGGGATGCCACATGGCGCCAGTGGATTCCAGCAAAACGGGGCGCGGGGAGTGTCCCCGCGCCCCGTTCGGCAGTTCTGCGTGTCAGCCCTGGAAGTCCTGGGTGACGATCACGATCACGCCCGGGCTGGCCTGCTGCAGTCCGGGGAACCGCGGCTCGGCCTTCGCGCCGATCTTCTTCGCGGCCGCCTCCGCGGTGCCCTGCTCATTGCTTCCCGGCCGGTAGTAGACGGTCGTGGTCGGGATGACGCCGTTCGGGTAGTTCCCGACCTGCACCACGTTGAAGCCGTCCCCGCGCAGCACATTGGCGGCCTTGTCGGCGAGGTGCTTGACGGTGCTGTTGTTGTACACGCGCACCGGGGCCGACTTGTCCACCCCGGCCATCTGCACCTGGTTGCCGCCGCCCTGACCGGCCTGCTGTTCCTGCTGCACCTGTTCCGGGTTCGGCGGCTGGATGACCTTGGTGGTCTTCTCCCCCTGCTGGCCCTGGCCACCGGGCTGCCCCTGGTCACCGGCGCCCGGCTGCTGCTGCGGCGCCTGGTTCGCCGGCGGCGCTCCGTTGCCCGGCTTCTGGTTGCCGCCGTTCGGGGCCTGGCCGGGTTTGCCGCCGTTCGGCGCCTGTCCCTGGTGCTGCTGGGTCTGGCTCGCCTGGGCAGCGGTCGTGGTGTCCGATCCCCCACCTGCCACGCTGACCACGCCGAAC
This sequence comes from Sciscionella sediminilitoris, assembly GCF_000737195.2. Classification (GTDB taxonomy): domain Bacteria; phylum Actinomycetota; class Actinomycetes; order Mycobacteriales; family Pseudonocardiaceae; genus Sciscionella; species Sciscionella sediminilitoris. The sequence continues at coordinate 104,624 of NZ_JALM01000005.1, read as the reverse complement.
ACGAGCGCGACCGCGGCGACCCCGAGGAGTGCGATCCCCGCGATCTTTGTCTTCCCTGGTGACTGCATGGTCATGACCGCACCTCGCTAGCGCTCGGCTTGGCCATGCGCCGAGGCTGTGTCATTGATTCGCTCGCAGGCTCGCTCATATCTCGATCCCCAATCGGCTTGCCGCCCTCGCCCGTTGTCTACTCGAGCGGACCCTGCGCAGGCGCTTGACCAGCATCGGATCGGCCCGCATGGCTTCCTGCTTGTCCACGAGCGCGTTCAGCACCTGGTAGTACCGGGTGGAAGGCATGTCGAACAGCTCACGGATCGCGCGTTCCTTGGCCCCCGCGTACTTCCACCACTGCCGCTCGAAGGCAAGAATCTCCTGCTCACGGCTGGTCAGCCCGCTGGCTTCCATGTCGAACTCCATCCATGCACCGCCGACGCCGTGCCGTCCACACACGGGCGCCATGCGCGGTCATTACAACATGAGTCACACGCGTAACACGTACACCGACGCTCGGCGCGTCCGCATTTTCCACCCCGTTAGGCTCCCCACCATGATTCACCCGATCCGTATCGCAGGCGACCCGGTGCTGCACACGGCCACCGAACCGGTCACCGAGTTCGACGAGGAGTTGCGCGAACTCATCGAGGATATGTACGAGACGAACACCGCGGCGAACGGTGTGGGGCTCGCGGCGAACCAGATCGGCATCGGCAAACGGCTATTCATTTACGACTGCCCGGACGAGCAGATCAAGGCCCGGCGCAAGGGGGTCGTGGTCAACCCGGTCCTGGAAACCTCGGAGATCCCGGAGGGGATGCCGGACGAGGACGAGGACATGGAGGGCTGCCTCTCCGCTCCCGGCGAGGGGTACCCGACCGGGCGCGCGCAGTGGGCCAAGGTCACCGGCTTCGACGGGCACGGCAAACCGATCGAGGTCGAGGGCACCGGCTACTTCGCCCGCTGCCTGCAGCACGAGACCGGGCACCTGGACGGTTTCCTCTACCTGGACTGCCTCATCGGCCGCTACAAGCGCGAGGCGAAGCGGATGATCAAGCGCAACGGCTGGGGTGTTCCCGGGCTTTCCTGGAACCCCGGCGAGGACCCGGATCCGTTCGGGCACTGAGGTTTCCGGTTACCGGGGTTTCCGGTCGCCGAGCATCGACAAGCCCGGAGCGGACGGCTATCGTCGAGAGCGCCAATTGCATAACACGCGGGAGCTCATGGAAATGGGCTGAGAGGGCGGCTACACCGTCGCCGACCGCAGAACCTGTCCGGGTAATACCGGCGTAGGAAGGGGATGTTGATGAGCACGCTCGACGCTTCCGTCCGTCCGGCGATCACGCGAGGCCCGATCACCGGATCACACAAGGTCTACCAGGATTCCGTTCCGTTCCGGCGGGTGGAACTGACCAACGGCGAGCATCTGGACCTCTACGACACCTCCGGCCCGTACACCGACGAGGACGCGGAAATCGACCTGCACCGCGGCCTGCCCAAACTGCGTGAACCCTGGCGTGTCTCGGGAAACACTCAGCTCGGGAACGCGAAGGCCGGAGTCGTCACCGAGGAAATGCGGTTCATCGCGAAACGCGAGGGCGTGGATCCCGAATTCGTCCGGGCCGAGGTGGCCGCGGGCCGGGCGGTGATTCCCGCCAACCACCGCCATCCGGAATCCGAACCCATGATCATCGGCAAGAACTTCCTGGTGAAGATCAACGCCAATATGGGCAATTCCGCGGTGACCTCCTCGGTCGAGGAAGAGGTCGAGAAAATGGTGTGGGCGACCCGCTGGGGCGCGGACACCATCATGGACCTCTCCACCGGGAAACGGATCCACGAGACCCGGGAATGGCTGCTGCGCAATTCCCCGGTCCCGGTCGGCACCGTGCCCATGTACCAGGCGCTGGAGAAGGTCAACGGTGACCCGGCTGAGCTTTCCTGGGACATCTACCGGGAAACCATCATCGAGCAGTGCGAGCAGGGCGTGGACTACATGACCGTGCACGCGGGCGTGCTGCTGCGCTATGTGCCACTCACCGCGAACCGGGTGACCGGGATCGTCTCGCGCGGCGGCTCGATCATGGCCGCCTGGTGCCTCGCGCACCACAAGGAATCCTTCCTGTACACGCATTTCCGTGAGCTGTGCGAGATCCTGCGGGAATACGACGTGACCTTCTCGCTCGGCGACGGCCTGCGGCCCGGTTCCATCGCGGATGCCAATGACCGCGCGCAGTTCGCCGAACTGGAGACGCTCGGCGAACTCACCCACATCGCCCGCGAACACGATGTGCAGGTGATGATCGAGGGCCCCGGGCACGTGCCGATGCACAAGATCGCGGAGAACGTGCGCCTGGAAGAGGAACTGTGCGGGGAGGCGCCGTTCTACACGCTCGGGCCGCTCGCCACCGATATCGCGCCCGCCTACGACCACATCACCTCGGCGATCGGCGCGGCCCAGATCGGCTGGCTCGGCACCGCGATGCTCTGCTACGTCACCCCGAAGGAACACCTCGGGCTGCCCAACCGCGATGACGTGAAGGCAGGGGTCATCACCTACAAGATCGCCGCGCATTCCGCGGATATCGCGAAAGGGCACCCGCGCGCCCAGGAATGGGACGACGCACTGTCCACCGCCCGGTTCGAATTCCGGTGGACCGACCAGTTCAACCTCGCACTCGATCCGGACACGGCTCGCGCCTATCACGACGAGACACTGCCCGCCGAACCCGCGAAGACCGCGCATTTCTGTTCCATGTGCGGCCCGAAGTTCTGTTCCATGAAGATCACCCAGGACGTGCGGGAATACGCCAAGGCGAACAACCTGGAAACGGTCGAGGCTATCGAGGCCGGAATGCGGGAGAAATCCGAGGAATTCGCCGAGCGCGGATCCGAGGTCTACCTCCCGGTCGTGTCGGCGGACTGAACGATGTCGTGCCAAAACGGCAGAGCCGTTTGTTGCGCCCACGCAGGTGCCGTGCTGGTTTCCTCGGGGCAGTACATGAGGAGGAGATCCCGGAGCGAGGGGGCGGCTGAGGTTCTGCCACCCGCACCGCCACCCAAGCTCAGCCAAGAAAATCCGGAGTAATCATGCGAACGACGACCCCACCGACCGCGCTCACCATCGCCGGAACCGATTCCGGTGGCGGCGCGGGAATAGCCGCGGATCTGCGCGCGTTCTTCGCCTCCGGGGTGCACGGAATGCTCGCGGTCGCCGCGGTCACCGTGCAGAACTCGGTGGGTGTCGAGGGGTTCACCGAGCTGCCGGTATCGGTGGTCAGCGGCCAGATCGAGGCCGTGGCCACCGATATCGGTGTCGGTGCGGCCAAGACCGGGATGCTGCCGACCGCGGCGATCATCGAGACCGTGGCGCAGAGCGCGCGCACGGTCGGGATCGGCGGAGCGGACGGTTCCCCGTTCGTCGTGGACCCGGTCGCCGCCTCCATGCACGGCGATCCGCTGCTCCGCGAGGATGCCCTGGAAGCCTTGCGCGGCAAGCTGTTCCCGCTCGCCACCTTGATCACCCCGAACCTGGACGAGGTGCGGCTGCTCACCGGGATCGAGGCGAACGACCGGGAGGGTATGCACGCCGCCGCCCGGGCGCTGCACGCATTCGGCCCGCGGTGGGTACTGGTGAAGGCCGGGCATCTGCACGGCGAGGCGGACTGTGTGGATGTGCTCTTCGACGGGGCGGAGTTCCACGAACTGCCCGCCGAGCGAATGGCCACTTCCAACACCCACGGCGGCGGGGACACCATGGCCTCGGCCATCACGGCGGCGCTGGCCAAGGGCAAGGATGTGCCGAGCGCGGTCGAGTACGGGAAATGGTTCGTCACCAATGCCGTGCGGGACGGCTATCCGCACGGGAAGGGCGTCGGCCCGGTCTCCGCGTTCTGGCGGCTCGCCGACGACCCGCACCTCGACTGACCGCGCACGCATAACAACGCGCCGTACTGCATAGCAGCACGGTCGTAGGATCGTCAACGGTTGTATTGTTGACAATCTACAGACTAATCTCACCCGACATGGGTAGCTCAACGGCGAGCGGAGAGCGGCCGAACTTCCTCATCGAGAAACGCAGTATCGAGTTCATCCCGCACGAGCTGCGGCACGGCAAGCCGTCGGACCTGATGTTCGTGTGGTTCGGCGCGAACATGGAACTGCCGGTGGTCGCCGCGGGCGCGACCACGGTGGCCGGCGGGCTGAGCCTCGGCTGGGCCGTGGTGGCGATCCTGATCGGGGTGCTGTTCGGCACGCTGCTGATGGCCAGCCATTCCGCGCAGGGACCGCATCTCGGGCTGCCGCAGATGATCCAGAGCCGCGCCCAGTTCGGCTACTACGGGGCGGCGATCCCGCTCGTGTTCGTCGTGGTGATGTATCTGGGTTTCTACGCGGCCGGGGTGGTGCTCGGCGCACAGGCGCTCACCGCGGTTTTCGGGCTGCCGCTCCCCGTGTCGATCGTGCTGCTTTCCGCGCTGAGCCTGCTGGTCGCGATCTTCGGCTACAACGCGATCCACAAACTCGAGAAGTACCTGACCTACCTGGTCGCCGCGGTCTTCCTGATGCTCTCGGTACTGCTGATCTTCGTGGACAACCACCCGGTCGGCGCCGGAAAGACCGGATCCGGCTTCGCGCTCGGTCCGTTCCTGCTCGCCGTTTCGGTCACCGCGACCTCGCAACTCGGCTTCGCCCCGTACGTGGCCGACTATTCGCGCTATCTGCCCGAGAAGACCTCGATATCCAGCGTGTTCTGGTACACCTACACCGGGGTCGGGGTGAGCGGGGTCTGGCTGATGACGCTCGGCGCCGCGCTGCAGCAGCGGTTCGCGGGCGGTCCGGTGGAGGCCATCGGCACGATCGCCGGCCACGCCGGGCACTGGTTCGCCGTGGTCACCTATCTGACCCTGGCGATCGGGGTGCTCAGCATCAACGCGCTGAACATCTACGGCGGCTACATGGCCTCGCTGTCCTTTGTCACCACCTTCCTGCGCCGCTGGAAGGGCGGGCTCGCGCTGCGGCTCGCCTTCCTGATCCCGGTGGCCGCGCTGGCCACCTACATGGGTTTCCTCTACATGGACAACCTTCTCAACGCCTTCCGGACGTTCCTGGTCCTGGTGCTCACCCTGATGATTCCGTGGACGGCGATCAATCTCGTCGACTACTACGTGGTGCGCAAGGGCCGCTATGACGTGCACCAGATGCACGAGCCCAAGGGGATCTACGGGCGGATCAACGTGCCGGGCATGGTCTCCTACTTCGTCGGGTTCGCGGTGCAGATCCCGTTCATGAACAACGATGTATACACCGGGCCGATCGCGGATGCCTTGCACGGCGGGGACATCTCCTGGGTGATCGGCGCGATCGTCGCGGGGGCGATCTATCCGGTGCTGATGCGCGGCCGGATCAGCGAGGAGGTGAAATGCGAGCCGAGATCGCCGTCCTCGGTGCGGGCGTCTGCGGACTGACTGCCGCGATCGCCTTACAGGACAAGGGTTTCCGGGTCACCCTGCTCAGCGCCGAGGAACCGGAGCGGACCACATCGGCCGTGGCGGGTGCGACCTGGTTCCCCTACAAAGTGGACCCACCGGACCGGGTCAACCACTGGGCACAGGTGAGCAGGGCGGTGTTCGAGAAACTGCGCACCGACCCGGAAACCGGGGTGCTGCTGCGCGAGTGCCACCAGTTGTGGCGCAGCCCCGTAGCGCGCGAACCGTGGTGGGCCGAGGCGGTGGGCACCATCGGCAGACTGGCCAGGACCGAACTGCCGCCCGGTTTCGTGGACAGCTACGTGTTCGAGCAGCCGGTGATCGACATGCGCAGGTACCTGCCCTATCTGCGCGAGCGATTCGGTGCGGTGCAACGGATCCGGGTGAAATCGCTGGCCGAGGCGAGCGGGCACGGCGAGGTACTGGTCAACTGTTCCGGGCTCGCTGCCGGGAGGCTCGCCGGAGACCTCGGCGTGTACCCGATCCGCGGGCAGGTGGTCCGGGTGCGCAATCCGGGCATCGATCGGGTGCTCGCCGACTTCGACAATCCGGAAGGCGAGGCCTACATCATTCCGCAGCCGGACAGCTGCATCCTCGGCGGCACAACGGATTCCGCGGAGTGGAGCCTCACCGAGCGCGCCGCGGAAGCGGACCGGATCGTGGCCAGATGTGCCGGGCTGGATCCGCGGGTCGCCGAGGCGGAACGGCTCGAAGCGCGGCTCGGCCTGCGCCCCGCGCGCGCCGGCGGGGTTCGCCTGGAATCCCAGCGGCTCGCGAACGGCAGGCTGTGCGTGCACAACTACGGACACGGCGGCGCGGGCGTCACCCTTTCCTGGGGCTGCGCCGAGGAAATCGCGGAGATACTGGAGCAATCATGAACATCACCGGACTCGGCGAGGTCCGCCCCGCCCGCTGCCTCGAACCGGATGCGCTGGCCCGCGTCGGAGAGGCCGAACCACGCGCCTTCACCGAAGCGGAGTATGCCGGGCGGATCGCGCGGATCCGGGCCGGGCTCACCGAACTCGGCGCGGACGCGATCCTGGTGTTCCGTCCGTCCAGTGTGGACTATCTGAGCGGGTACTTCTCCGCGGAGACCGCGCCGCAGCCGCTGCTGGTCACCGCGGACGCGCTCTATCTCTACGTGCTGGATCTGGAGATCGGGCGTGCGGTGGCCAGTTCGGTCGGCGCGGACATCCTCTACTGCGACTATTCCACGATGCACCGGGCACTCGAAGCGATCTGCGGGCACGTCGCCCGGGTGTTGCCGCAAACCCGGCGGCTCGCCATCGATACGAGCGCGCCGAACACCCCGCCGATCGCACTCGAGGCACTACGCACCGCCGGAGTGTCCATTGTGGACGCCGACAATCTCGTCGAACGCCAACGGCTCGTGCTCTCCCCCGCCGAGCTCGACCACGTGCGCGCGGCGGCGGAGATCACCCAGCGCGGGGTGGACGCGGCGGTGGCCGCTGCCCGCGAACCGGGCGTCCTGGACAACGAGGTGGGTGCGGCGATCAGCGAGGCGCTGCTGCGCGAGGCCGACTCGAAATCCGCGTGGGGACCGGTCGTGGCGACCGGGGCGCGCGGCGGGATCGCGCACTCCACCTGGCGCGGAACCCCGCTGGAGGAGGTCACCTTCATCGAGTTCGCCGGAACCCATCGCCGGTATCACGCCCCGGTGATGCGCACCCTGTGCCGCGGCGAACCGCCGGAGAAGGCGCGCAGGCTCGAAGCCCTGGCCGGTACGGCGGTCGCCGCGGTGCTCGACGCCGCACGCCCGGGGGTGCCCTGTTCCCGGGTCGCCGAACACGCGCTGCGCGAACTCGGACCGCTGCGCGACGACGAGGTGTTCCACCACATGTTCGGCTACCCGATCGGGATCGCGCATCCGCCGCACTGGATGGACGGCGCACCGTTCTATCTCACCACCGCGAACGAGCAGCCGCTGCAGGCGGGCATGGTGTTCCACATCCCCGCCTCGTTCCGCTCGTTCGGTGTCATGGGGGTCGGGCTGAGCCAGACCTTCACCGTCACCGAGAACGGTGCCTGTGCCTTAACTCACGGATCTCCGGAACTCATCCCGATCTAGGGTTTCCCGCATGACGTGGTGGCATGGCGTGCTGATCGCGCTCGCCGGAGTCTGGGCGGGCACGATCAACACCGTCGTCGGTTCGGGAACCCTGGTCACGTTCCCGGTTCTGGTGGCGCTCGGCTATCCGCCGCTGACCGCGACCACATCCAATGCCATCGGGCTGATCACCGGGACCATCACCGGAGCCTACGGGTACCGGCACGAGCTGACCGGGCAGCGCGATCGCCTGCTGCGCTACGGGATCGCCTCGTTCTTCGGTGCCATCGGGGGAACCGCGCTGCTGCTTTCCCTTCCGCAGGACGCGTTCGAGTCCGTCGTTCCGGTGCTCGTCGGGATCGCCGTGCTGCTGGTGATCGTCCAGCCCAAGGTCTCGGCCATGGTGCGCAAGCGAAGGGGCGGCGAGGACGCCGGGCATTCCGGGCCACTGCTGTATTTCCTCGTCTTCCTCATCGGGATCTACGGCGGCTACTTCACCGCGGCCCAGGGCATCATGCTGGTCGGGGTGATGGGCCTGCTGCTGCACGACCCGTTGCAACGGCTCAACGCCTTCAAGAACGTGCTCTCCGCGATCGTGAACGTGGTCGCGGGCGCCATCTACGCGTTCATCGCGCCGATCAGCTGGCCGGTGGTGGGAATCCTCGCGGTCAGTTCCATCCTCGGTGGCCTGCTCGGCGCGAAGATCGGCCGCAAGCTCTCCCCGACCGTGCTGCGCTCGGTGATCGTGGTCATCGGAATCGCGGCGATCGTGCGCCTGCTGCTGTAGCCACGCGTTACCCTGGCCGGGTGACTTTCCCACTGCCGTTGCCAGGGACCACGCCGCCGACCGCGCTGACCATCGCGGGTTCCGATTCCGGTGGCGCGGCCGGTCTGCAGTCGGATCTGCGGACGTTTCTCGCCTGCGGGGTGCACGGGCTGGTCGCGGTGACGGCGGTGACCGTGCAGAACACCCTCGGGGTGCACGGGCGCCATGACATCCCGGCCGAGACGGTGGCCGCGCAGATCGAGGCGGTGGCCGCCGATATGGGTGTCGGCGCGGCGAAAACCGGCATGCTCGCCTCCGCCCCGATCATCGAGGCGGTCGCCGATGCCTGTGCACGGCTGGGCATCGGGGACCGTATTCCGTTCGTCGTGGATCCGGTCGCCGCCTCCATGACCGGTGAGGCGCTGTTCGACACCGCGGGGCAGCGCGCACTCATCGATCGCCTGCTGCCGCGCGCCACGGTGCTGACCCCGAACCTGGACGAGGTGCGGCTGCTCACCGGGCTCCAGGTGCGGGACCGGGAAGGCATGCACGAGGCCGCGAAGATCCTGCACGGCATGGGACCGCGATGGGTGCTGGTCAAGAGCGGGCACCTGGAAACCGACCCGGAATGCGTCGATCTGCTCTACGACGGCACCAGTTTCACCGAGCTGCCCGGTCCCCGGTTCGGCACCACGCACACGCACGGCGCGGGCGATGCGATGGCCTCGGCGCTCACCGCGGGGCTCGCGCACGGGATGCCGATGACCGATGCGGCCCGCGCGGCCAAATGGTTCGTCACCGAATCCGTGCGCGCGGCCTACCCCATCGGCGCGAAAGTCGGGCCGGTTTCAGTGTTCTGGCGCCTCCAGGACGGCGGCGACACTCGTCCGTAGCGCCGCGAGCGCCGCGGTGCGCGACTGCGAACCGTAGAGCAGGCGCAGCGCGAGCCCGTCCGAGACCGCGAACAACGCCGAGGCCGCGGCCGCGGACAGCCCGGTGAACGCGATCAACGCGTCCAGCACTTCCCGGTCCAGTTCGCGCAGCCGCGCCGCGATCCGCTCGTCGCGTGCGGCGCGCAGCGCGAACTCGTGCAGTACAAGGGCATCCAGCCGACTCTGCTCGTCGAGCGGCAGGGTCGCCGCGACCAGCGCGGTGACCGTCTCCGCCCGGTCCGTTCCGCGCGGGACCGCCGCGATCCGGTCGCCCGAGCGCTCGCAGTAGAGCTCGAACGCCGCGGTGAGCAGTTCCTCCTTGGTGGCGAAGTACTTCTGCACCGCGCCTGGCGAACGACCGGCGGCCGCGGCCACGGTGCGCACGCTCACCGCCTCGATCCCCTGTTCGGCGAGCACCCGCAGCAAGGCGAGCGCGATCTCCCTGCGGACCGCGTCCCGGTCGACAATCTTCGGCACGGTGTTTAAGATACATTCGTATCTCAAAGGAGGGAACATGCGGGCTTCGGATGCGGAACGGGAGGCCGTCGCGGGCCGGCTCGCCGACGCGATGGGTGAAGGGCGACTCGATCTCGCCGAGTACGAACACCGGCTGGACCGGGCGAACGAGGCGGTCACCACCGAGGAACTCGACGCACTGCACGGCGATCTGCCGCGCAGCCGCGCCGAGCGGGACCGCGAGGAACGCCATGCCTGGCGCGCGGAGTGGAGCTATTTCCTCGGCGGATCGGTGCTGCTGACCGCGATCTGGGGCGGGATCTGCCTGGTGCACGGGGAGCTGCGGTTCTTCTGGCCGGGGATCCCGATCGGCATCTGGGCGCTGATCCTGGTCAGCTACCTGTTCTGGCCGGAACGCGACTGAAGCTACCGGCGCGCCACCAGGAACCGGTTGGCGCGCGCCAGCGTCCCGCCGTCCTCCGGCAGCCGACGCTCGTAGCGCTGCTCCAGTTCCGCCGCACCCGTCTCGGCGGTCGCCCAGCCCGCCCAGCGCAACCACTCGCCCGGATCGCGGCGGGGCTCCGCGCTGAACAGTCCCTGGAGGTCGACCCCCAGCGCCTGGGCGGTGTCCACCACGAAGGAGTCCTCGAACATCTCGGTGAAGTTCCCGTCGTGAATCTGCACCGCGAGCGCGCTCCCCGGGGCGGAGAGCGCGTGGATCCGGTCGAACAGCTCCTCCTCGGCGCGCCCCGGCAGATAGGGCAGCAGGCCTTCGGCGAGCCACACCGAGGGCTCGTTCGGATCGAACCCGGACTCGCGCAGCGCGGTGACCCAGTCATCGCGCAGATCGGTGGGCACCGCGGTGCGGGCACCGGCCGGTTCGGCTCCTTCGGCGTCCAGCACCTGCTGCTTGAACTCGAGCACCTTCGGCTGGTCGACCTCGAACACCCGGCAGTTCGCCGGAAGGGCGAGCCGGTAGGCGCGTACATCCAGCCCGGCGGCGAGGATCACCACCTGGCTCGGCTTGGCTTCGAGCAGGAAGTCGTCGAGGAACCGGGTGCGCAGCGCCATGTGCGTGGCCATCTGCTCCCAGACCGGCCCCTCCGCGTCCTCCGGCCGGGTCGGCAACGGTTCGGGCGGGTTCGCCGCGTGCACGAACCGCTCCGCGAACGGATCTTTCACCAGCGGTGCCGCACTGTTCGCCTCCAGCGCGCGCCCGGCAGCGACCGCGAGCGCGGTCAGCCCGACGCTGGAGACGATGTCCCACTGCTGGTATTCGACCGTCATACCCACACCTCCACACCGAGGAATACTTGGTTAGTGGTACTAACCAAGTATTAGCACGATGTAGCCGGGCGGGTACATAAAGCATCCCCACTGCGGGTGCGTGAGCTCGATCTCAGTCGTCGGAGATCAGGGTTTCCAGCGAATCCAGGGCCTCGAACAGGGTCTGGCGTTGTGCCTGGTCGAGCCGATCCAGGCGGCGGTGCAGTTCCTGCATGCGCGAGGACCGCATCTCCATGATCATCGCCCGGCCGAGCTCGGTCGGCGCGACCAGCGAGGCACGGCCGTCGGCGGGATCGGGTTCCCGCGCCACATAACCCTTGTCCACCAGCGCGGCGATCATCCGCGAGAGGGTCGGCGCGGCCACCCCTTCCTTGGCCGCGAGGTCGCCGAGCCGCATGGCATCCGAGACGACGAGCGTGGCCAGGGCCGAGACGGCGCCGTGCCCGAGACCGTGCATGTCCCCGCGCCTGCGCAGGGACCGGGACAGCCGCGCGACGACGAGGTACAGCCGTTTGGTGGCATCGTCGCTCGTCGGGTCCTCTGAAGCCGAGGAACTCGATAGTTGTCCAGTCGTCATAGCCCGCATCCTCTCTGCGTTGTGCAGGCAACGAGCGAACCATGTCCGATGTTCCGCGTTTGTCAGGGTCGCCGTGTCAGGACTCGGGCGCCGGGCTGGACGCCTGTGCCCAGAACCGTTTCGGGATGCGCCCAGCGCAGCGCGCATGCCTGCCCGCGAGCACGGCGTGCCGCATCGCGGTGGCCATCCCCTCCGGATCACTCGCCCTGGTGACGGCGGTGGCGAGCAGGACACCGGCGCAACCGAGCTCCATGGCCAGTGCGGCATCGGACGCTGTCCCGATCCCGGCGTCCAGGATGATCGGCACCTGCGCGCGTGCCACGATCAGCTCGATGTTGTGCGGGTTGTTGATGCCCAGACCGGTGCCGATGGGCGAACCGGCGGGCATCACGGCGGCACAACCGGCCTGTTCCAGGCGCAGCGCGAGCACCGGATCGTCATTGGTGTACGCGAGCACGGTGAACCCGTCCTCGACGAGCTGTTCGGCCGCCTCGAGCAATTCCACCGGTTCGGGAAGCAGCGTCTGCTCATCGGCGACCACCTCGAGCTTGACCCAGTCGGTCTCCAGCGCTTCCCTTGCCAGCTGCGCGGTGAGCACGGCCTCGGCGGCGGAGCGGCAGCCCGCGGTGTTCGGCAGCGGGGCGATGCCGTTGCGCCGCAACAGGTCGAGCACACCGGTTCCGTTCTCGGCGTCCATCCTGCGCATGGCAACGGTGGTCAGTTCGGTCCCCGAGGCGAGCAGGGCCCGTTCGAGCACGGCGAGATTGCCCGCTCCCCCGGTTCCGGTGATCAGTCGCGAGCCGAACTTGGTGCCCGCGATCACGAGCGCGTCATCCACCTTGCACCGCCGTGAGAATCTCGACCTTCGCGCCCTCGCTGAGCACGGTTTCCGACCATTGCCCGCGCGCGACGACCCGCCCGTCCACGGCCACGGCGACCCCGCGTTCCGGGGTGCCGAGCGCGTCGAGCAGTTCGGTCAGCGCGCCCTCGCGCAGTTCGTGCACCTGACCGTTCGCGGTGACTTTCATACCAACTCCTCAAGGAACATCTCGGTGATCCGGTCGGCGGTGAGCGGGGCGAGCAGCAGACCGTTGCGGTGGTGCCCCGCGGCGGCGATGACCCCGTCGGAGAGCGCGCCGAGCACGGGAGCGTTGTCGACGCTTCCCGCGCGCACCCCGGCGCAGACCTCGGTCAGCTCGTAGTCCGCGAGGCTCGGCGCCAGGGTCTCGGCATCGGCGATCAGGTCGCGCACCCCGCCGAGCGCGGGCGCGGTGTCGAAACCCGCCTCGTACTGCGTGGCCCCCAGCACGATCTCCCCGTCCGCCCTCGGCACCAGGTAGACCGGGCGCCCGTGCACGATGCCGCGCACGGTTTTCCCTTGCGGGGGAAGCGAACCGCGCCGGGCACGCAGCCGCAGCACCTCGCCCTTGATGGGCCGCACCGTTTCGGCGAGCTCCGGATGCAGCCGCGCGCTCCACGCCCCCGCGGCGAGTACCACCGAATCGGCCTCGAACACGGTGCCCTGTTCGGTGCGCACCCGGCGGGCCCCGATCTCGGTCACCCGCTCCGGGACGTGCGCCGCGCCGTGTTCGGTCGCGGCGGCGAGCAATCCGCGCAGCAGCGCACGGTTGTCCACGGCGAGATCGCCCGGCATGTGCAGCCCGCCGCGTACCGCGGGCCCGAGCAGGGGTTCCATCCGCCGCAACCGGGAACCGGTCAGCTTCTCCACCGGGTGCCCGAGGTGATCGAGGTACCCGGCGAGGGTGTCGAGCACTTCCCGGTCGGCGGTGTCCACCCCGGTGAGCAGGGTTCCCTCGGTGCGCAGCAGCGGATCGTGCCCGTCCTCGGCGAGTTCGGCGGCGAACCGCGGCCACCGCTCGATCGAGTCGAGGCCGAGCCGCAGTGCCTCCTCGTCGCCCGGCCAGGCCTCCGCGATCGGGGCGAGCATGCCGCCCGCCACCCAGGAGGCCGAGGCGTGCGGATCCGGGTCCAGGATGGTGACCCGATGACCCGCGCGGGCCGTGCGCCACGCGATCGAGCACCCGATCACGCCCGCACCGACCACGATGATTTCCCGTTGCGACCGCATTCCCACGCTCCCTGCGCCGGCATTATCCGGATCAGGTTCGACGGTCGGGACCGGCTCAGGTCCCCTCTCAGCCGGTCACCCCGGCTCCCGTGCGAACACCACAACCCTACTCCCCGGGCTACCGTTGCCCGCATGGCGACGAGGATTTTCCGCCTCACGATCGCGGTCGGCGATATCGAGCGGGCGGCGGAGTTCTACGCGAGCGTGCTCGGCGAGCCGGGCGAACGAGTGTGGACGAACCGGCACTACTTCCACTGCGGCGAGGTCGTGCTCGCCTGCGTACAGCCCGCCGCGGAGGTCGTCATCCCGCATCCCGCCGGCGATCCGCGGATCGTGTACCTGGCCGTCGAGGACCTGGAGGCGGTGCACGCGCGGCTGCGTGCCGCCGGGCCCGCGCGGGTGGACGACGGGATCACCACGCAGCCCTGGGGCGAGCGCAGTTGCTACGCGGAGGATCCGTTCGGCAACCAACTGTGTTTCGTGGACGCGGACACCGTTTACCGGGGCGCCCGTTAGGGTCGACACCATGCCTGGATTCGATGGGGAGCAACGCAGACAGCGCCTGGACCGCGCACGGCTTTACCTGTGCACGGACGCTCGCGGCGAGCAGGGGGACCTCGCGGAGTTCGCCGATGCGGTGCTCTCCGGCGGGGTGGACATCCTGCAGTTGCGGGACAAGACCGGGGGTGCGCCGCTCGAAGCCGCCGCGGAACTGGCCGCGCTCGAAGTGCTCGCCGAGGCGTGCGCCCGGCACGGCGCACTGCTCGCGGTGAACGACCGGGCCGATATCGCCCGGTTCGCCGGTGCGGATGTGCTGCATCTCGGCCAGGACGATCTGCCCGTCGAACTGGCCAGGGAGATCGTCGGCGAGGACGTGCTCATCGGGCGTTCCACGCACTCCACCGCCCAGGCCAGGGCCGCCGAGGCACAGGCCGGGGTGGACTACTTCTGCGCGGGTCCGTGCTGGCCTACCCCGACCAAGCCCGGTCGCCCTGCCCCCGGGCTCGATCTGGTTCGCGGAGTCGCCGAGCTCGCCACCGAACGGCCCTGGTTCGCGATCGGCGGGATCGATGCCGAACGCCTGGACGAGGTGCTGGACGCGGGTGCCTCGCGCATCGTCGTGGTGCGCGCGCTCACCGAGGCCGAGGATCCACGGCGCGCCGCGGCCGAACTGGTCAGCCGGCTCCCGGCGTAGTCTCCGGGGCGTTCTTGCCCTGCGGGTTCTGGTACTGCTGCTGCCCCTGCTGGTCGTTCTGCCCGGTCGGCTGCTCGTTGCCGCCGGTCTCGCGGGTCGGCGCGGTTGTCGTCGTGGTTTCCCGCGTGGTGGTCGTGGTGGTCCCGGTCTCCTCGGTCCCGTTCGGACTGCCGCCGGTGTTCTTGTCCTGCTCGCTCGGCGACTGGTCCTTGTTCTTGGTCGAGGTGTCCCCGCTGACCAGCCTGCCGAACGAGGTACCGCCCTGCCCTCCGGACAGCGGTCCACCGGAAAGCAGCTCGATCGCGCTCACTCCGCCGACACCGATCACGAAGACCAGCACGAACATGCCGACCAGCAGCTTCAGGTGTCTTCGCCACCAGGGCGGGCCCGCTTGAGCCTCCGGCTCGGCCGGTGGCCGGTGTCCGGTCGGCACACCCTGCTGCTGGGTCCGCTGTTGCTGGGTCGGCTGCTGCGCCGGGCCACTCGGCCCCATGTACCGGGTGCGCTGCTCGTGCATCGGGGTGGCGAGGTTCGCGATCTGCTCGGTCGGGTCCACCGGACGGTAGGCCCGGGCCGTGGTCGCCCGTCCTGGGGTGTTCTGCTGCAGCGGCGAGGTACGCGGCTGCTGGTACGGCTGCGGACCCTGCTGAGTGCGCTGCGCCTGCTGGGGCTGCTGCGCCTGCCGGGTCCCTGGGGACTGCGCATTCGGGGACTGGGCATTCGGGGACTGGGCGCCCGAGGCCCGGGCGGTGGAGGGCTGCGCGCGCAAGGCTCCCGTATTGCGCGCGGCCTTCTTCGCCGCTTCCGTCGTCTTCTCCGCGCCGCGCTGGAAGACCGCCGCGCCGACGGTGGAGATCACGCTCGCCACTCCGGCACCGATGACCGTCCCGGAGAAGCCGAAGAAGGAACCGAGCACGGCGGAGGCGATCGCCGCGAGGGCATACGCCAGCACCTGAACGGGCTTGATACCAAGCCCCTTGTCTTCCTCGGAATCCTTACTCACTTCGTCCCCGCCGATAAATTTTGATCTCGAACAGTTAACGTCGAAAACCCCCTCGGTGTTACAAGGCTAGCACGAACGTGTCCGAGCACACGCCCATCTGTCCACATTGGACACTCAGGGTAAGATCGGTGTTATGAAACTCGTTGACAGCACGGCGATCGCGGCCGCGGCGGACCGGATCGCCGGTTCCGTGGTGCGCACTCCACTACTCCCCTCGTTCCTCGGCGACGCTGACCGCGAACTATTGCTGAAACCCGAAAATCTTCAGCCGATCGGCGCGTTCAAACTGCGCGGCGCGGTCAATGCGATCCGTTCACTGGAGCGGCCGAATGGAGTAGTCGCGTACTCCAGTGGAAACCACGCCCAGGCGGTCGCCTACGCCGCGAAGCTCGCCGGACTGCCCGCGGTGATCGTGATCGAGGAGACCGCGCCCGCCCGCAAGATCGAGGCGACCCGGGGCCACGGGGCCGAGGTGGTGCTCACCGACCCCGAGGAGCGGGAGAGCACCGCGCACCGGCTCGCCGCCGAACGCGAATACACGCTCATCGCCCCGTTCGACGACCCCGCGGTGATCGCCGGACAGGGCACCATCGGCAGCGAGATCGCCGAGGACGCACCGGAGATCGCCGCGGTACTGGTGCCGATCAGCGGTGGCGGGCTCGCCTCGGGCATCGCGGCCGCGGTCAAGGCGCACTGCCCGGAGGCGCTGGTCTACGGGGTGGAACCGGAACTGGCCGCGGACACCAAGGAATCCCTGGAAGCGGGCACGATCCGGGAATGGTCGCGCGCCGATCGGGGCCGCACCATCGCCGACGGGCTGCGCAGCACTCCCTCCGAGCTCACCTTCGCGCACCTGCGCGCGCACCTGGACGGCGTGCTCACGGTGACCGAGGAGCAGATCACCGGCACGGTCCGGCGGCTCGCACTCGAGGCGCGCCTGATCGCCGAACCGAGCGGTGCCGTGGCCCCGGCCGCCTTCCTGCACCACGGTGCCGCGCTGCCGCAGGGCCGGATCGCCGCGGTGGTCTCCGGCGGGAACATCGACCCGGTCCTGCTCGGCGAGGTGTTCACGGACGCGCACGCACGGTGAACCCGAACCGGTACCGAGCGTACGAGCCAGGAGACGACTAGCCTGGCAGCGTGACCGAACCAGGGGCGCTCATGCGCGCGGAGATCGCAGAACAGCCGGCCGTACTCGACGGCATCGTCGCCAACCACGGGGTCATCGCCGAGGCGGGCGCCCGGATCGCGGCCCACAAGCCACGGTTCGTGCTGCTGGCCGCCCGCGGTTCCTCGGATCACGCGGCGCTGTACGCGAAGTACCTGATCGAAACGCTGGTCCAGCTGCCGGTCGGGCTCGTCTCACCGTCCACCACGACCATCTACGGCGCCCGGCCGGATCTGACCGACGTCGTGCTGATCACCGCGAGCCAGAGCGGCGGCTCCCCCGACCTGCTCGAGGTCACCGAGGCCGCGAAGGCCGCGGGCGCGCTCACCGTCGCGGTGACCAACACCCCGGACTCCGCCCTGCACAAGACGGCGGAGCTCGCGGTGGACATGGGCGCGGGCGCCGAACGCGCGGTGGCCGCGACCAAGAGCTACACCGCGACCCTGCTCGCCCTGTACCTGCTCATCGACGCCTGGCGCGGTGGCAAGGCCGAGCATGCGAGGGACATCGGCTCGCTCGCGACCGGTGCGCTGCAGGTGCCGGTCGCCGAGGCCGCGGACCGGTACCGGTTCGCCGACCGGCTGATCGCCTGCGGCCGCGGTTATTCGCTGGCCAGTGCGCACGAGGCGGGCCTGAAGCTCGCCGAGACCGCCTACCTGGCGACCCGTTCCTACAGCGGGGCGGACCTGCTGCACGGCCCGGTGGCCGCGGTGGACCGCCAGACCCCGGTGCTGGCGATCACCAGCGCGGGCAAGGGCGGGGCGGCCATGGGCCCGGTGCTGGACACGGTACGGGCGGCGGGCGCGGACCTGCTGACCGTCGGCTCGGCGGAGAACGCGAACCTGCGCACCCCGGAGTGCGCGGAGGAGCTCGCCCCGGTGCTGGAGATCATCCCGGTGCAGCAGATCGCCCTCGAGCTCGCGCTGGCCCGCGGCGGCGATCCGGACAACCCGCGCGGCCTGCACAAGGTCACCGAGACCCGATGAACTCGCTCGTGGTCGGCATCGACGCCGGCGGCACCTCGACCAGGGCCAAGCTCGGCAGGCTGGACGGAACCGTGCTCGGCAACGCGCGCGGGGAGGGCTCGAACCCCAATTCGTATCCGCCCGAGGTGGCCGCGGGCCGGATCGCCGATACGGTCCGCGCCGCGCTCGGCGAACACGACCCCGGCCAGGTCGGCGCCGCGGTGCTCGGACTGGCCGGGGACTCCAAACTGGTGGATCCCGAGATCGCCGCGATCTTCGAGAAAGCCTGGCGCAGCACCGGGATCGACTGCGAGCTGACCGTGCTCTCCGATGTGGAGATCGCCTTCGCCTCGGCGACCGGCGCCCCTTCGGGTACCGCGCTGGTCGCGGGCACCGGTTCGATCGCGGTCGGGGTGCGCGAACACCGCAAGGTCCGGCTCGCCGGTGGCTACGGCTGGCTGCTCGGCGATGAGGGCTCCGGATTCTGGCTCGGCCGCGAGGCGATCCGGGCCTGCCTGGACACCCTCCTACTGGAGGACGGCGAACTCGGCCCGCTCGCCCGCGCGGTCTACGAGCAGGCGGTCGGACCGCTCACCGTGGAACACGGCTTCGACCGGCGGCGCGCCCAGTCCAGCGAGGTGATCACCGCGGCCAATGCCGACTCACCGATCCGGGTCGCCCGGTTCGCCCCACTGGTCAGCGAGGCCGCACTCGCCGGGGACGAGTCCGCGATCCGGATCCTGGACGCCGCGGTCGAGCACCTGGTCCGGCTGGCCATGACCGCGCGCGGCACGGACACCGGCCCTGTGGTGCTCACCGGCGGGCTGATCGGCCCCGGTGGCCCGCTCACCGACCGGCTGCGGGCCCGGCTGGAAGCGGTGACCGGTGCCGAACCGCTCGGTTCCGGGGACGGCGGGGACGGCGCCGCCTGGCTCGCCGCGAAACTGCTGGACGACTCCGCGCCTCACCCGGTGACCGGGTGACGGATCCCGGGATGCTCGCGCGGTAGCACCCGCTGGAACACCAGCCAGGAAACGGCGAGGCAGACCACCTGCACCGGCCAGGAAAGGGCCAGCCGCGCGATCCCGAGCGCGACCGTCTCGTCGGCGAGCCAGAGCGGCACGTAGACCGCGATCCGCAGCAGGTACTGGGCGACCCACACCAGGCTGGCCAGGCAGTAGGCGCGCACCAGCGCGGGATCCTTGCGCCAGCGGGTCTTCTGGCCGAGCACCACCCCGACGATGATCCCCAGGAACGGCCAGCGCACCACGATGCTGGCCAGCCAGGCGAGCGCGGATGCGGCGTTGGAGAGCAGCTGGAGCAGGAAGAAGTCCGCGGCGCGCCCGGTGTGCAGCGCGATCAGGGCGGCGATCACCACCAGCGCGACACTCACGATGACCGCGCGCGGTTTCTCCTTACGGATCAGCCGGAGAACGGCGATCACCAGGGCGAGCCCGATCGCCGAGGCCGCGCCGATCTCGATGGACTGACCGCTCGCGAGCCATCCGATGACGAACCCGACCGGTGGCAGGCTCGCGTCGATCGCAGCGGTTCGCCCCCCGAGCAGGCTCGCGAACGATTCCCGCCGCTGCTCAGTTCTGTCCACCTACTTAGTGTCCCCTAACTCGCCCCGTTGGCACCAATACGCGAAAATCACACCGAGAAGGCGCATACTTCCATCATGCACAAGGCTCTTGCAGAGGCCGATCGCGCCGGTATCTGGCTGTTGCGCGGAAGCAGCGCCCTGCTCCTGGTGTTTCTGATATTGCAGGGAGTGACCGCGGGAGCCGTGCTCGGGGGCTCGAACACCGCGATAACCCTGCACAGCCTCGGCGCCTACTTCGTCCATGCCACGGCACTGCTGGCCGCCCTCAGCGCGCTCTGGCTGTGGCGCCGCGGCCATCTGCTCTGGCCGACCGTGCTCGGCGCTGTGGTGCTGGTGCTGACCTTCGTACAGGCGACGCTCGGGGACGCGGAGGTGATGGCCGCGCACGTCCCGGTCGCCCTGTTGCTCGTCGCGCTGACCGTGACCCTGCTCGTGCACGCGTGCCAGATCACTACGCAGCGCACACGTTTTCGGTAACACCGGCCCACGGGTTCGCCGATACAACCTACGGCATGGTAACTGACGGTGGCGTAGCCATCGGCCGATAAGGCATGCTCGCATTGATCATGACAGGCGCTCGGGGAGGTGTACGCATATGCGGTGGCGCAGCTTCATGGCGCTCGGCGACAGCTTCACGGAGGGCCTGGACGATCCCGCTGACGACGGTGGTTTCCGCGGCTGGGCCGACCGGCTCGCCGAACTGCTCGCCGCCGTCCAGCCCGGGCTGACCTACGCGAACCTCGCCGTGCGCGGCAAGGTCATGAACGACATCGTCACCGAGCAGCTGCCCATCGCGCTGGCCGAACGACCGGATCTGGTCACCCTGTGTGCCGGAGGCAACGATCTGATCGTGCCCGGCTGCGATATCGACGCGCTCGCGGGCCGGTTCGAGGACATGGTCGCCCAGCTCACCGAGAGCGGGGCGGATGTGGTCGTGTTCAACGGTCCCGATCCCAAGCACATGCCGCTGATGCGCACCGTGCGCGGCAAGGTCGCGCTGTACAACAGCCACCTGTGGTCGATCGCGGACCGCTACGGCGCGACCGCGATCGATCTGTGGGGGATGCGGGTGCTCGGGGATTCCCGGGCCTGGGCCGATGACCGGCTGCATTTCACCCCGGAGGGGCACCGCAGGATCGCGCTGCGGGTGGCAACCGCCCTCGGAGTACCGACCGAGCAGGAGTGGAACGCCCCCTGGCCGGAGCAGGCCCCGCTCGACTGGTTCCGTTCCCGGCTCAAGGACCTCGACTGGGTGCGCACCTACATGCTGCCCTGGGCGCGGCGCCAGCTGACCGGGCGCTCGATGGGCGACGGGGTCACCGCGAAACGGCCCAGCCTCGCCCCGATCGAGGTCGAGTCCCGGGAACACGGGCTCGTCTGATGGGCTGGGGCGAGAAGGAACGCGAGCAGGCGCGGGAGAAGTTGCTCGAGCTCGCCGAACGGCTGCCCGGGATCGAACCCGCGCACAGCCACGGGCACACCGGATTCCTGGTGCGGGGCAAGCGGATCGCGTGGTTCCTCGTGGACCATCACGGCGACGGGCGGCTCGCGTTCTGGGTGAAGGCCCCGATCGGTGAGCAGGAAGCGCTCGTCGGCACCGATCCGGCGCGCTACTTCGTGCCCGCCTATCTCGGCCCGCGCGGCTGGGTCGGCGTGGACCTGAATGCGGCTGTCCCGGACTGGGACGAGATCGCCGGGCTACTCGAACAGGCCTGGCGGATGACCGCGACCAAGGCGGCGATCCGGGCCTTCGACGCCGGGGCTTAGAGCGCGCGTTCCCCGGCGTCGAGCGCGGCGAGCACCGCCTCGCCGTTCGCCTTCGCCCACTCGGTCAGCGCGCGGATCGGCTCGGTCAGCGTCGCCCCGAGTGGGGTGAGCTCGTACTCGACGCGCGGCGGAACCTCGGCGTAGGCGTGCCGGTGGACGAGTCCGTGCGCCTCGAGCCGCCGCAGCGTCTGGGTGAGCACCTTGCGCGAGATACCGCCGATCGATTCGATCAGCTCGCCGTGACGCACCGGTCCCCTGCTGAGGCCGGCGAGTACGACCACCGTCCACTTGTCGGCGATCAGCTCGACCGCCAATCGCGCCGGGCAGTCGGCGAGAAAAGGGTCCCCGGGACCGAATCCGCTCATGACGCCAAAGGTACCTGCCGGTTCCTATCGGAAACCTAATCTGAGAGTCATGCGAGCCATCACCCAGCAGGAGTTCGGCGGCCCCGAGGTGCTCAGCATCGTGGAAGCACCCGAACCCCGGCCCCTGCCGACCGAAGTCCTCGTCCGCGTCCAGGCGATCGGGCTGAACCCCTTGGAGGCGCGGCTGCGCGCGGGCGAGTTCCCGTTGCTCGGCGAGCCACCGTTCATCCTCGGCTGGGACATCAGCGGCGTGGTCGAGCAAGCGCAGACGGGGCGGTTCCGGCCCGGCGAGGAAGTGTTCGGCATGCCGCTGTTTCCCCGTGCTGCCAACGCCTACGCCGAACTCGTGGCGGCTCCGGCGCTCCATCTGGTGCGCAAACCGGCCGCGCTCTCGCACATCGAGGCTTCGGCGCTGCCGGTCGCCGGGCTGACGGCCTGGCAGGGCCTCGTCGATCTCGGCGGCGTGACCGAAGGCGACCGGGTGCTGATCCACGGCGGTGGCGGCGGGGTCGGCCACGTCGCGATCCAGATCGCGAAAGCGTTCGGCGCGCACGTGATCACGACCGCCGGTCCCGGCAAGCGGGAGTTCGCCGCGAGTTTCGGCGCCGATGAGGTGCTCGACTACACGGCCGTCGATTTCACCGAGACGCTCCGCGATATCGACCTGGTGTTCGACACGCTCGGCGGGGACATCGCCGCGCACTCACTCGCGGTGCTGCGCCCGGGCGGTCACCTGGTGACGGCGGTCGCCGACGAGGACGCGGAACTCGCCGCCAGATTCGCGGCGGCGGGCAGGCGATTCAGTGGCATCGCGGTCGATCCGGATCCGGTCGCCCTGCGCGCTCTCGTGGCACTCGTCGAACGGGGCGAACTCGGGGTCCACGTGCGGGAGACGTTCCCGTTCGAGCGCGTCGCCGACGCGCACCGGCTACTCGATGCCGGTCACCTCACCGGGAAGCTCGTGCTGACCGGCTGAAATCCCCCGGCACAGAATAAAACGGCCCCGAACCGTTCGCTTTTACAGCGGACGGCACGGGGCCGTACTCCACGTCGGTTCCACGCCGATTCGGACCCCGAGCGTCGAAATCGGCATGGTCACCGCGAGGAGCTACGGTACGTAACTGAGCCACCGTGTTCCGTACCGCACTGCCACCCTAGCTTGCGCTATCAGGTGATCAACACCATGCCATGCGTGCCCTAGGTCACATTTAGCAGGGGTATGCACCTATCAGTACTCGATCGTGTCGACCTGACGGCTGGCCAGATGCTCGGGCCGCCGCGCCTCCGCGCTGAACGGTTCGACCAGCGGGTTCTCCACGCTGTTGAAGGCCAGCCAGATGCTCGAGCGCGGGTACGGGGTGATATTGCTTCCCGCCCCGTGCAGCACATTGCAGTCGGCGAGCAGGGCGGCGCCCGCCTGGCCGGTGAACTGCTCGATGCCGTATTCGGCGGCGAGCTTGGTGATGTCGGTGCGCGGCGGGTTCTTGTCCGGACCGCAGCTGACGAAGGTGCGGTGCGATCCGGGCATCAGCATCATCGCCCCGCCGGAGGCGAACGCGTCGGCGAGCGTGATCGACACGCTCACCGCGCGCGGTGCCGCCATCCCGTCCTCGGCGTGCCAGCGCTCGAACTCCGAACGCCAGAAGTAGCCGGGGTCGGTGAACCCGGGAACCAGGGTGACCTTGCTCTGGTGCACGTACACCTCGGAACCGAGCACCTGCCGGGCCCGGTCGAGCACCCGGGGATCACGCACGAGTTCGGCGAACAGCTCGCTGATCTCGTGCACGGCGAAGATCGAGGTGAGTTCCCCGGTCTCGGGGTCGAAGGCCAGCCGCTCGTCCGAGCGCAGCCCCTCGTCCACGTAGAGCCGGTGCAACTCGGACCAGTAGGCCTGCACCTCCGCCGGGGACAGGAGGCCATCGACGATCGAGTAACCACGCGCGGCGTGTGCCGCGAGATCACCCGCGTCCATCGGTCCGTCCGCTTCATCGGACCAGACCGTCGGCTCGACCCGCTCCAGCAGATGCGTCTCGCCGGTGATCCTCGTGGGATAACGGTCGTGGGCCTCGCTACGCACTTCGGTCGCGGTCATCGTCGCCTGGCCTCCTGTGACTCGCGGACGGTTAGTCGTCCTCGGTGATCAGCGGGTAGACGCCGTTCTCGTCATGCGTCTCCCGTCCGGTCACCGGGGGGTTGAACACGCACACGCACTTGATCTCGGTCTTCGGCCGGACCTGGTGCTTGTCGTGGTTGTTGAGCACGTAGATCGTGCCCGGCTTGAGCTGGAAAACCTCTCCGGTTTCCTTGTTCTCCACTTCACCCTCGCCCTGGGTGATGAACACGGCTTCGATGTGGTTGGCGTACCAGAAGTCGCTCACCGTGCCCGCGTAGAGGGTCGTCTCGTGCACCGAGAAACCGAGCTTCTCCCGAGCGAGGATGATGCGCTTGCTGCGCCAGTTCTCGCTCTTGATGTCGTCGTCGGTGTCTTCGATGTCGCTAAGCGAACGGACGATCAACTCTTCCTCCAAACGTCGCTGTCGGCTGGGCTTTCGTTCAGCCCATGACGGAGCGTACGGCCTCGGAGATGATCGCGATTCCCTGCTCCAGTTCTTCCTCGGAAAGCGTCAGCGGCGGGAGCTGCTTGACGACCTCGTCCGAGGGCCCGGAGGTCTCCATGAGCAGGCCGCGCTCGAACGCGCTCGCGCACACCTTCGCCGCGAGATCACCGCTCGGGAACTGCAGCCCGCGCGCCAGCCCACGCCCCTTGACCAGGAGTCCGGCCTCGGCGTTCTCCTCGGCGAGGGTGCCCAGCGCGGCGGCCAGCCGCTCCCCCTTGGCCAGGGTGGAACGCTGCAACTCGTCGTCGGCCCAGTAGGTCTCCAGCGCCTTGGCCGCGGTGACGAAGGCCGGGCTGTTGCCGCGGAAGGTCCCGTTGTGCTCGCCGGGGCCCCACACGTCGTGCTCGGACTTGAACAGGGTCAGCGCCATGGGCAGTCCGTAGCCGCCGATGGACTTGGAGACGGTCACGATGTCCGGGGTGATCCCGGCATGCTCGAAGGAGAAGAACGGACCGGTGCGGCCGTTGCCCATCTGCACGTCGTCGACGATCAGCAGCATCCCGTGCTTCTGGCACAGCTCGGCGAGG
The DNA here is from genome assembly GCF_000737195.2 of Sciscionella sediminilitoris. Taxonomy (GTDB): domain Bacteria; phylum Actinomycetota; class Actinomycetes; order Mycobacteriales; family Pseudonocardiaceae; genus Sciscionella; species Sciscionella sediminilitoris. The sequence goes on along the minus strand of NZ_JALM01000005.1, from coordinate 79,755 downwards.
CCCTGCAGCCATTCGATGCGCGCGGCGTTGATCCCGCCCTCGCCCTGCACGGTCTCCACGATCACCGCGCCCGGTTCGTTGAGCCCGCTGCCGGAGTCCTCGAGCAGCCGCTCGAAGAACAGGAAGTCCGGGGTGGTCCCGTCGAAGTAGTTGTCGTACGGCATCGGCGTGGAGTGCACGAGCGGAATACCCGCCCCACCGCGCTTCATCGAGTTACCGGTGACCGAGAGCGCGCCGAGGGTCATGCCGTGGAAGGCGTTCGTGAAGTTCACGATCGCTTCCTTGCCGGTGATCTTGCGGGCCAGCTTGAGCGCGGCCTCCACCGCGTTCGCCCCCGTCGGCCCGGGGAACTGCACCTTGTAGTCCAGGTTACGCGGTTTGAGGATCCGCTCGCTGAACGACTCGAGGAATTCCCGCTTGGCAACGGTGCCCATGTCCAGGGCGTGCGTGACGCCGTCCCGGGAGATGTACTCGAGCAGCGCTTCCTTGAGGATCGGGTTGTTGTGCCCGTAGTTCAGCGCACCGGCACCCGCGAAGAAGTCGAGGTAGGGCTTGCCGTCCTCCTCGTACAGATAACTACCCTTCGCACGATCGAAAATAACCGGCCAGCCGCGGCTGTAGCTGCGGACTTCGGATTCAAACGTTTCGAAAATATTCATTTCTTTGTCATCTGCTTTCTCGGATACGCATCGCATGCGCCATCGCAAACGAATGTGGCTAACGCCCTACGAGCGGACCGATTCTGTACAAGTTCTCCGGTTCGTGCTCATCCGGGAACTGTGCCGAGGCGAATAGCTCTTTGGTTTCCATATCGGCCGACCAACGCTTCGCGAAGGAATCGAACAATGCGATGGATGCCGCATTGTCCGGGGTTACCGTTGTCTCCAGATGCGAGACCTCGGGCGCAAGACGCTGCACGAGATGATCGAGCATCTTCCCGGCAACACCCCGCCCACGCGCCCTCGAGTTGACGGCAACCTGCCAGATCAACAGGGCTTCCGGCGCAGCGGGCCGCCGATATCCGAGAACGAATCCGGCAATCGCACCGTCCACCCGTGCCACCGCGGAGGTAGCGGAGAAATCTCGCGCCCAGAGCAAATACGCGTACGAGGAATTGAGGTCGAGTTTGCCTGAATCGCGGGCGATCCGCCACAACTCGGCACCATCGGCGACCGTCGGCTCGGCTATGACGACACCCGCGGTATCGCCACTCCCATCGCTCACCCTTGTCACCAGTCCCTAAATAGCCCACCTGGCGATGCGCGTCTTTTTCGCACACTGCCGGGGACCGCTCTCCGACTCGCCAGCCGAAGCTAACAGAAACCTGCTCGGAATTTCAGAAACACGATTCACACACAGCCGCGCTACCAGGGGGAACAAAAACAACCAGGTGATGAGGGCGACAAAGGTCTTCACTTTACCCAGGGTTACGTGATAGAGGCTCGCTGGGCGCACGGTACCGCGGGTGGTATTCCAGAAGCCACGCCGAACGGCGCCAGAGCAGTAGTAGACACCACCGAACAGGTGGAACACAAGCCTTGGCGCACATCTGGGAACTCCGTGTCCTACCGCGCCGGTCAGCGCGAGAATCCACGGCGAAGGCGCGCGATCACCGCAGAAAGCACAGCGGCTGGACGCTCCCGGACACACTCCTATCCGAACGCGTCGAGCCCCAGCTTCACGGCGAGCCCCACCCCGGCGATCGCGATGCCGTAACGCAACAGCCGCTCGGGCAGCAGGCGGGCGATCGCCGGGCCCAACCAGGAGCCGATGAGCAGGCCGAACACCAGCGGTGGCACGGCGAGCCACACGATGTGCCCGAACAGCGCGAAGGCCACCGCGGCGACCACATCGGCGATCAGGGTGAGCAGGTTCTTGAGCGCGTTCAGCCGGAGGAGGCTGCCGCTGCGCGTCGCGAGCAGTACGGCGAGCACGAGCGTCCCGGCGGCGGCCGCGAAATAGCCGCCGTACACCCCGACCGCGAACACGCCGAGCACGGCCGGCCAGGTGCGCACCCGGTGCACCGCGGGCCGGGGCGCCAGGATCGCCAGGGACGCGCCACCCACCAGGAACGGCACCACTCGCTCGAACGTGCCGGACGGGGTGAGCAGCACAAGGGCCGCACCGACCGCGCTGCCGAACATGCAGGCGAGCCCGAGCGTGCGCGCGCTGCCCCACTGCCCCGCGAGCTCGCGCCGGGAGCTCGGTACCGCGGCCACGGTGCCGATGGCGAGAGAGAAGGTATTGGTCACGTTCGCCGCTGCCGGTGGAATCCCGGCAGCGAGCAGGGCCGGATAGGAGAACACCGAGCCGAGGCCGGTGACCGTCCCCGAGATACCGGCAGCGAGACCCGAAACGACGATGAGAAGCGCGATCGACCAAGACACGACGGCTGAGTCTTCCGCCGCGAACCCGCTGTGACCAGGTTCGATTTCTGAACGGTTCCGTTTAGAATCGGCAGTCGATGATCGACTTGCGCCGACTGCGCGTGCTGCGCGCCCTCGCCGAATACGGCACGCTCACCGCCGCGGCGCAGGCGCTGTACCTGACTCCCTCGGCGGCCTCCCAGCAGGTGCGCCAGCTCGGCAAGGATCTGGGCGTCACCCTGCTCGAACCACACGGGCGGCACGTGTACCTGACCCCGGCGGCACGAGAGCTGGTGCGCCACGCCGAGGAGATGGAACAGCGCTGGGAGCTGGCGCGGGCCCGGCTGCAGGCGGACGCACCACCGAGCGGCGAGTTGCGGGTCGCCAGCATGACCTCGACGATCTCGGCCCTGCTCGCGCCCGCCGCGGTCACCATGCGGCAACGCTGGCCGGATGTCCGGGTGCGCATCATCGAGGCCGAGCCGCCCGCCTGCTTCGACCTGCTCTTCCGCGGTGCGGTGGACCTCGCGGTGACCATGGCGACCCCGGAGACCCCGCCGCTCGAGGACCCCGGATTCGAGATCCTCCCGCTGCTCGAGGACCGCTACGACCTGCTCACCGCCCCGGAGCACCCGCTCGCCGGGGCGGACGGGGTGCGGCTGACCGATCTGGCGCGCGAACAGTGGGTGCTCGCGATGCCGGAGACGGCCTACCGCCGGGCCATCCTCGCACTGTGCGGGACCGCGGGGTTCAGCCCGGACATCGCCCACGAGGTGCTGGAATGGAGCGCGGTCGCCGGGCTCGTCGGCCGCGGTCTCGGCATCGCGCTGCTGCCGAGGCTGGTGCGGCTGCCCGCGGAACCGGCCGTGGTGCGCACCCCGCTCGCCGATCCCGCACCCAGCAGGCCGCTGCTGACGGTGACCCGCAGGGGCGCGGCCGAACATCCGCTGATCGCCGCCGGGCTGTCGGTACTGCGCCAGCTCTGCTGACGACGCGGCTCAGCGCGAACTCGTGAAGCACAGTGTCTCGTCCGCGCGCCCGCGCAGTTCCAGGCGCGCGTGCTCGGACCAGCGCTCCCGCTCACCCGTGCTGCTCTGTTCGATCACCGATTCGCTGGCGAGCACCCGCCCGGGCAGCGCCTTCGCCTCCTCGGTGAGCCGCGCGGCCTCGTTCACCGCGTCCCCGATGACGGTGTACTCCAGCCTGCTCCTGGTGCCCAGCTGACCGGCGAACACCCGCCCGGCCGCGATCCCGATCCCCACATCCAGTTCCCCTGCCTCGGCGACCGAGTCCCGGATCCGGCGCGCGGCCCGCAGTGCGGCGCTCGCCGGATCGGCGTGGTGCACCGGGGCGCCGAAAATGCACAGCGTCGCGTCCCCCTCGAACTTGTTGACCAGCCCGCCCTCCCGGTCGATCTCGGCGACCACGCCGCCGAGCAGCCGGTTGAGCTTGGCCACGAAGTCCTCGGTGGGCAGGGCGTAGGCCAGTTCGGTGGAGCCGATGACATCCACGAACAGCGCCACCACCTCGGTGAGTTCCCCGGTGAGCGAGGCGCCGACGGACATCGCGTGGTCCACGACCGAATCCCCGACATGGCGCTCGAACAGGTCCCGCATGCGCTCGCGTTCGCGCAGCCCGCGGGCCAGATCGTTCACCGAGGCCTGCATCAGCCCGATCTCGGTGGTGTTGTTGACCTCCACCCGGGCGTCGAAATCGTCCCTGGCGATGCGTTCGAGCGCGGTCCGCATCCGGCGCAGCGGAAGCCCGACCGAGCGGGCGAGCAGCACCGTGCTCGCGATCCCGAGGAACACCCCGATCCCGGCGAGCACGAACACCACGCGGATCCGCTCGTCCTGGCTCGAGCGGGTGTAGGAGAGGGCGATGACCACCGAGACGAGCGGAACCCCTCCGGAGAGCACCCAGGTCACCGCGAGCCTGCCCAGTACCGTTCCCCTGCGCGCCTGGTACGACTCGAGCACCCGGCTCATCACCGGGCGCAGCAGCCGCTCGGTCGCGAGATAGGCGTAGGCGGTCGTGGCGATCCCGCCGAGCGCGATGAACGCGACCCCGGTCGCCGCGTCGGTGTAGGCGAGCAGGCTGAACATCAGCACGCTCATCACGGCGACGGCCAGCAACCAGAGCGCCCCGGAGATCATCATCATCCTGGCGGGCAAGCGGTACACGGCAGCCGCCTGCACCGCGGTGAGTTCCCCGCCCTCACGCAGTGGGCCGATCGCCCGCCGCTGCAGCGCGGTGCTCGCCCCGATACCGACGACGAACGCGAAAGCGGTCAGCCCCATGCCCACGGTGGCGAGCAGCCCGACATGCCTGCCGAACCGCTCCGGGGCACCGTTGAGCCAGGCGAGCAGACCGATGGTGAGCACCCCGGCCGCGCTCGTGGCCACACCGAGCAGACCGAGACCGAATGGCGCGCGAAGCACCAGGGGAAGGTCGGGGCGCTCGCGGTCTCGCACACCGCCGATCCTAGAGGGGAGCCGGTGCCCCTCCCGGTCGCACGTGCCTGTGCGGCACCGGGGCACCCGGACCTTGACAACCGATCAGGCAATTAGCAAACTCCCTAATTGATGGAGGTCGAGGTTCTCAAGGCGCTGGCCAGCGAGCGGCGGCTGCGGATTCTGGAGTGGCTGCGCGACCCGGTCGCGCACTTTCCCCCGCAGGTCGACGGGGATCTGCTGACCGACGGTGTCTGCGGGGTGCTGATCGCGCGGAAGCTGGAGGTCAGCCAGCCGACCGCGGGCGAACACCTGAAGGTACTGACCGCGGCCGGGCTGCTCCGGGCGAAGCGCATCAAGCAGTGGGTGTTCTACCGGCGCGATGAGGACCGGATCCGGGAAATCAAGCAAACCCTCCACGACGATTGGTGAGCGAACGTGAGTGTCGGTACGTACGAGCGACTGATCGGGCTGCTGGACGAGCACGGCGCCAGGTACCGGACGATCGACCACGCGCCGGAGGGCCGGACGGAACCGGTCAGCGAACTGCGCGGGCATCCGGTGTGCCAGGCGGCCAAATGCGTCGTCGTCCTGATCAAGGTGGACAAGAAGACGCGAAAGTACGCGCTCGCCGTGGTTCCCGGGGACACCCGCGTGGACCTGGCCGCGCTGAAGGCGTTCTACCACGGGCGCTACGCGGGATTCGCCGACAACGAGACGGCCGAACGGCTCTCCGGCAGCGTCAGCGGCACCATCCTGCCGCTGACGTTCACCGATGAACTCGAACTCGTCGCGGACCCCGCACTGTTCGAGCACGAGGAGATCTTCTTCAACGCCGCGCGCCTGGACCGTTCCCTCGCCCTGGCCACCGAGGACTACCGCCGGATCGCGGCGCCTGCGGTGCACGCGATCGCCGGGGAGCCGGGTCAGGCGGCGTCGTGAAAGACCAGGCCAAGGGTGTAGCGCATACCGCTGCGCACCGCGGACACCCCGTGCCGCACCTGCGCTGCCGACCAGCCACGCGCCGAGCGCACCGGGCGGTCCCTCGTGGTGAACACGAGCCCGTGCCCCTGCGGGATCAGGGTGGCCGTGCCCCGTGACTGGGCCCGCATCCGCTGCTCGACGAGCAGGAACTCCCCACCGGTGTGGTCCACGCCCGGATTGCTCAGGTTGATCACCACCTGCAGCGGGAAAACCTTGTCCCCGTACAGATCCCGGTGCAGCGCGTTCCACCCGCCCTCGGCATAGCGCAGCAGGATCGGGGTCGGCCGACGTTGCCCTGCCGCATGGCAGATCTCCAGCCATTCGGCGAGGGTGTCCGGCCATTCGGCCTGCCTGCCGAGCCGCTGCGCCCAGTCCCGTGCGATCGGCAGCAACCGCGGGTACAGCGCCTCGCGCAGCCGGGCGATCGGCTCCGGGAACGGTTCGGCGAAGTAATGGTACTCCCCTTCGCCGAACCGGTGCCTGCGCATATCGATGGTGGACCGGAAATGTTCGGGTTCGGGATAGAGCTCGGCCAGGCTCGCGCATTCGGTTTCGGTGAGCAGCCGGGGCAACAGGGCGCAGCCGTACTCGTCGACCTCGCGGTGCACCGCGGACCAGTCCGCTGCGGCCACGCGTTTCTCGTAGGTGTTCGCGCCGGTGTTCACGCCGCCTCCAGTTCGAGTAGTTTCCGTTTCGCTTCGACTCCGCCCACGTACCCGGAAAGCGATCCATCCGAACGCAGCACCCGATGGCAGGGCAGCACGACCGGGATCGGGTTCGTCGCGCAGGCGGAACCGGCCGCGCGCACCGCACGCGGACTGCCCGCGGCGGCCGCTATTCCCGCATAGCTCGCGGTCTCCCCGTAGCCGATGTCCCGTAGGTGACCGAGCACCTCACGGCGGAATCCCTTGCTCAGCCGCAAATCCAGCGGCACATCGAAACTCCTGCGCTTTCCGGTGAAGTACTCGTCGAGTTCGGTGGCGAGCCGGTCCAGTCTGCCCGGTGCGTGCAGGATGCGCGGGCTCACCGTGTCGGCGAGGCTCGCCAGCACCCGTTCGTGTTCCTCACGTTCATAGGCCACCCGCAGCACACCGGCCTCGGTCGCGGCGAGCAGCAGCCGCCCGACCGGGGTGTCGTGCGTGCGGTAGGCGATGTCCAGCACGCCCGCGCTCGCGGCCTGTTCGGCGAGCCGGGCACGCAGCCGGGCCAGTGCCTCGGTCTCGTCCCCGGCGAGCATGCCGGCGATGTCCTTGTCCGCGGTCATCATTCGCACTCCCTCGGATAGCTCGTGCGGAGTTTCCGCACCCCGTCCGCCGCCGCTCTGCGCACGGCCGCGGTGGTGCTCCCGGTGATCTCGGCGATCTCCTTGTACGGCAGGCCGGCCAGATAGTGATAGGCGACGGCGGCCCGCTGAGTCAGCGAGAGCTCGCCGAGCGCCGACCACAGATCCGGATCGACCTGTTCCGGGCGCCCGATCCCGGAGTGGCGCTCCGGCGGTTCGGGCACGGTGACCGCTCTGCGCTTCGCCGCGCGGGTGGCATCGACCGCCTTCCGGTGCGCGATCGTGACCAGCCACGCCTGCACATTGGCGGTCTCCGGAAGTTCGGGATACGCCTTGAGCGCGGCGAGGAACGTCTCAGCGGCGGCGTCCTCCGCATCGGCGTGCCCGAGCACAGCCCGGCACACCCGGAGCACGGTCGCGCCGTGTTCGGCGACGATCTCTTCGAACGCCTTCATGTGGTAGGACTCCGGTATTCGTAGGACTCCAGCATCGGTAGCACACCCAGTAGACGACGCCGAACCGCGAAACGTGAGTTCATTCGCCGAACCAGGTGCGCAGCGCGACCGCGAGCCCCTCGGTGCCCTCCCCCGCGCACGCCCAGGCGATGGTGCCGTCCGGGCGGATCAGCACCCCGCTCAGGTCCTCCTCGATGGGCGCGGCGAGCTCGAGCACCCGAACCCGGTCCGGCACGGATACCGCGGTACCGCGCGGCACCGCGAGCACGGCCGCGCCGTCCGCGGTGAACTCGGTGACCGGACGGCCGTCCAGTTCCAGGTCACCGCAGGCGAACCCGGTGCGCGGATGGCTTGCCGGATAAGGGAATTCGTAGCGGTCCCCGGTTCCGGTGAGCAACCGCCAGAAATACCGGTTCACCTCGGGCAGATCCATCAGTTCGGCGAGGAGTTCGCGCAGTGCGCCGATGTGTTCGCCGTGGGCCAGCAAGGCGGACTGGGCCCGCGTGTTGCGCAGCACCGCGGCACCGGCGGGGTGGCGTTCGCTCGTGTAGCTGTCCAGCAGTTCCTCCCCCATGTTCGCGGCGCTCACCGAGGCGAGCTTCCAGCCGAGGTTCACCGCGTCGACAAGGCCGAGGTTGAGCCCCTGTCCGCCGTTGGGCGAGTGCACATGTGCTGCGTCCCCGGCCAGCAGCACCCGGCCGTTGCGATAAGTGCTCGCCTGGCGCGCGCGATCGGTGAACTTCCGCGGCTCGCGCAGTTCGGTGATCCCCACATCCGCCCCGGTGACCCGGTGGATACTGGCGCGCAGCTCCTCCGTCGTGAGTGGACCGTCGGTGCCGGTGCCGAACTCCGTGGTGCCGAGCAGTGTTCCGCCGTGCATCAGTTTGCCGCCCGGATAGTCCCCGGCCTCCGGGAGTTCTCCGAGCTTTTCCGGATCCACCTCGGTCACCCTGGTGATCATGCTCGGTTCGGTTCCCGGGAACGCGAATCCGGCGAGCCCGCGCACCGTGCTGCGCCCGCCGTCGCAACCGACCAGATAGCGGGCCCGCCACTGGTTTCCGGCCGCGCCCGCGGTGACCCCAGCGACATCCGGCACAACCGTCTCGACCTCGGTCCCCCAGTGCACCACCACCCCGAGCCCGCGCGCGTACTCCCGCAGAATCCGTTCCAGATCCGGCTGCCAGATCGGCGCACCCGCGCGTCCCGGCACCTCCTCGATCTTGAAGATCCAGGCGAAATGCCGGAGCGTGCCGCCATGATCACGCAGGAGATCGGCGAGCCCGATCCCGGTGTGTTCGGCGATTTGCGGGCCGAGGCCGCGGCGGCACAGCGCTTCGAAGGCCAGCGGACCGATCGCCCGCGCCCGCTTCTCCGCATTGGGCTTCACCGATCTTTCCAGTACGACTACCTCCGCGCCGCCGAGCCGGAGTTCCGCCGCCAGCAACAGTCCTACCGGCCCAGCACCGACGATGAGCACATCCGCGTCCACGATCATCTCCTTAACTTGTTAAAGAGATTAAACCATGAATCGGCTTTGTTAGGCTGTCGATCCAGCCGAGAGGAGCCGGGGCTTGCCAATTGACAGGAAGTACGCCGCCCAGATCGCCTTGCGGCTACTGGACTCCGAGGGGTTGGATAAGCTCACGGTGCGCAGGCTCGCGACCGAGCTCGGCGTCAAGGCTCCCGCACTGTACTGGCATTTCCCGAACAAGCGCGCACTGCTCGACGAGATGACCGACCAGCTGCTCGGCCCGGTGCTGGCACCGTTGCACGCCGGGCATCGCGGGCAACCGTGGTGGTCCTGGCTCGCCGAGGCGGCGGAAACCCTGTGGCAGGGCCTGCTCGGCGTCCGCGATGGCGCACGCATCGCTTCGGGGGCGGACCTGATCCGCGCCCGAGCGCTCGGCGAGTTCGCCGAGCTGGTCACCGAAACCCTGCACCGGGCGGGTTTTCCGCTCTCCGACGCATCCCGGGCCTCGGGCGCGATCATCCACTTCGTACTCGGGCGCGCGGTCGAGGATCAGACCCGTGGCACCCAGGCCGAGGAACACGCGCTGATCACCGAGGAAACCTTCCCTTATCCAGTGCTTGCGCGTAGCCTGCTCGAGCGCCACCGGGAGGGATCGGCCCAGGCGGACGACTTCCGGTACAGCCTGCATATCCTGATCACCGGGCTGCGCACGATCCGAGAGAGCGAGCGATGACAAGAGGAGAAGATCACGTTTCCGTACCGACCGGGGACGTTTCCCTCAGACAGCGGATTGCCGATACTCCTGCCATGCGATTTCCTGTTCCCATGATCGCTTTCGAGATGGAAGAATGTTCGAGCTGCCACGGAAGCGGCATGGATCGTAACGGCAATGCCTGCAAACAATGCGGAGGGATCGGCCAGATACCGAAGCGCAACTGACCGACCCCGAACCACTCAGCCGATTCCTGCAAGTTGCATTGCGGCATGCAACCGCGGCCGGGCGCGTTCGGCCGCGAGTTCGGCGGCATTGGCCCGCAACCGGTCCAGTTCGGCCTGATCGGCGAGTAGCTCCTCGACCGTCTTGCGAATGGGCCGGAGCCGATCCAGAACGGCATCGGTCACCATTCGTTTGAGTTCGGCGTAGCCGGTTATCGACTCCGCGAGCTCCCTGGGGTTTTCCCTGCGAATGGTCGCCAGAATATCCACCAGATTCGTTACTCCCGGTTGCTCTTCTGGAGCGTAACGAACAATTCCGGAAGAATCCGTGACTGCCCGGGAAATCTTGCGCTCGATGATTTCGGGTTCATCGCGCAGGAATATGGTGCCCACCGCTTCGGCGCTGGATTTCGCCATCTTGCGGCTCGGTTCGGCGAGATCCATGATCCGCGCCCCGACCGGCGGGGTCACCGCGCGCGGGACCGTGAACACCTCGCCGTACTCGGTGTTGAACCGCCGCGCGAGTGAGCGGGCCAGCTCCACGTGCTGGCGCTGATCGTCCCCGACCGGGACCTCCTGCGCGCCGTGCAACAGGATGTCGGCGGCCATCAGCGTCGGATAGGTGAGCAGGCCCAGCCGGACCCCGTTCTCCCCCTTCGACTTCTCCTTGAACTGCGTCATCCGCCGCGCCTCGCCGAAGGTGCACACACACTCCAGGATCCAGGACAGCGAGGCGTGTTCGGCGAGCAGATCGGACTGCACGAAGATCCGGTCCGCGGGAATACCCGAGGCGATCAGCGTGGCGTGCAGTTCCCTGGTCAGCACGCGTAGCTGCGCCGGGCTGTACCGCTTGGTCATCGCGTGCAGATCGGAGACGAAATAGAGGTCGCCGTCGTATTCGGCGCGGTCCGCCCAGTGCTGGATCGCACCGAGGTAGTTGCCGAGATGCACCCGGCCGGACGGGGTTGCGCCGGAAAAGCGGATCATGCCTTGCTCCTTGTCGGTTCTCGCCGCCCGAGGAGCCACCGGAAAACGCAGAACGGCCGCCCCCTGGGCGGCCGTTTCCATCGCGTGTTCGACTCGGCCGCCGTCAGGCGGCCCACCACGCACTCATACGCTGCGAACACTGCATACGGGCAGTGTAACGCGCCGGTTAGGCTTCTGGGTATGTACGTCGTCAAGCTCACCTACCCCGCCGATCTGACCGAGATCGACGCCAGGTTGTCCGAACACGTCGCCTGGCTCGAGGAGCAGTACGCGTCCGAGCGCCTGCTCGCCTCCGGCCGCCAGGAACCGCGGCTCGGCGGGGTGCTGCTGTTCGCCTCCATTCCGAGGACCGAACTCGACGCGGCGCTCGCGCGGGACCCGTTCGCCGGGGTCGCCGAGTACGAGGTGACCAAGTTCCTCGCCTCGAAGACCCACGACGCCCTCGCCGCGTTCCGGGACGAGCAGTCATGAGCTCGCCGATCGGACTGCCCGTGGTCGGCATGGTCGGCGGCGGGCAGCTGGCGCGCATGACCCACCAGGCCGCGATCGCGCTCGGCCAGTCACTGCACATACTCTCCATCGCCGAGGACGAGTCGGCCGCCGTGGTCACCCCGGATGTGCGGCTCGGCAAGCACACCGACCTCGAGGCCCTGCGCGCGTTCGCGCAGGAGTGCACCGTGGTCACCTTCGACCACGAGCACGTGCCCGGCGAGCACCTGCGCGCGCTCGAGGCCGAGGGATACACCGTGTACCCGGGCTCGAACGCGCTGCGGCACGCCCAGGACAAGCTGGTCATGCGCACCGAACTGGCCGCGCGGGATATCGCGGTCCCCGCCTTCACCGAGGTGCACGAGGTCGGCGAGGTGCTGGCCTTCGGCGCGGAGCACGGCTGGCCGGTCGTGGCCAAGGCCATCCGCGGCGGCTACGACGGGCGCGGGGTGTGGCTGCTCGGTTCTCCGGAAGAGGCGAGCGTGCTGGTGCGCGAGCTGCTTCAGGCGGGCACCCCGCTGATGGTCGAGCAGCACGTCGAGATGCGCCGCGAACTCTCCGCGATGGTCGCCCGCTCCCCGTTCGGCCAGGCCGCCGCGTGGCCGGTGGTGGAAACCGTGCAACGGGACGGAATCTGCGTCGAAGTGCTCGCTCCCGCGCCCGGCCTCTCCGAACAGCTGGCAGCCGATGCCCAGCAACTGGCCATCCGGATCGCCGAAGAGCTCGGCGTGGTCGGGGTGCTCGCGGTCGAACTGTTCGAGACGAACACCGGGGTACTGGTGAACGAGCTCGCCATGCGCCCGCACAACTCCGGGCACTGGAGCATCGACGGCGCCCGCACCTCCCAGTTCGAGCAGCACCTGCGCGCGGTGCTCGACTACCCGCTCGGGCGCACCGAACCCCTCGCACCCGCCGTGGTCATGGGCAATGTGCTCGGCGGCAGCGAACCCGGCCTGCGCATCGACGAGCGGATGCACCACCTGTTCGCCCGGTTCCCCGGCGCCAAGGTGCACTGGTACGGCAAGGCCGAGCGGCCAGGGCGCAAACTCGGGCACGTCACCATGCTCGGCGAGCGGATGAACCCGCTGCGCGCCGAGGCCGAGCTGGCCGCCGAATTCCTCGGCACCGGGCGCTGGCCGGACGGATTCTCGATTCACTGAGCAAGGAGAGAGCACCACATGCGCGTTGGTTTGATCATGGGCAGCGATTCCGACTGGCCCACCCTGTCCGCAGCCGCCGAGGCACTGCGTGAGTTCGGCGTGGAGCACGAGGTCGGCGTGGTCTCCGCACACCGCACCCCGAACAAGATGCTCGACTACGCGCGTTCGGCCGCCGACCGCGGGATCAGCGTGATCATCGCGGGCGCCGGCGGGGCGGCGCACCTGCCGGGCATGGTCGCCGCGGCCACCCCGCTGCCGGTGATCGGGGTCCCGGTCCCGCTCAAACACCTGGACGGGATGGACTCGCTGCTGTCCATCGTGCAGATGCCCTCCGGGGTGCCGGTGGCCACCGTTTCCATCGGCGGGGCCCGCAACGCCGGGCTGCTCGCGGTGCGCATCCTCGCCGCGACCGACCAGGGACTGCGCACCCGGATGAGCGCCTTCCAGGCCGAGCTCGAGGCGCTTGTCGAGCAGAAGGATCGTGCGCTGCGTGACAGCATCGAGACGGAACAGGTAAACGAGCGCTAACATAGCGCGTGGAGGTGCCACACGTGGAACAGAACTATGGCCTTTACCAGCTCGGTGAGGAACACGACGCGCTCCGCGAGGCGGTCCGCGCACTCGCCGAGAAGGAGATCGCACCGCACGCCGCCGAGGTGGACGAGGACTCGCGCTACCCCACCGAGGCCGAGGCCGCGCTCGCCAAGGCCGGGTTCAACGCGGTGCACATCCCTGAGCCCTACGACGGCCAGGGGGCCGATGCCGTCTCCGCGTGCATCGTGATCGAAGAGGTCGCCAGGGTCTGCGCCTCCTCCTCGCTCATCCCCGCGGTGAACAAACTCGGCACCCAGCCCATCCTGCTCTCCGCGTCCGAGGAACTGAAAAAGCAGGTGCTGCCCTCCATCGCGAACGGCGAGGCCACCGCCTCCTACGCGCTCTCCGAGCGGGAAGCGGGATCGGACACCGCCTCCATGCGCACCACCGCGCGCCGCGACGGCGACAACTGGGTGCTCAACGGCACCAAATGCTGGATAACCAACGCGGGCGAATCCACCTGGTACACCGTCATGGCGGTCAGTGATCCGGACGCCGAGAAGAAGGCCAACGGCATCTCCGCCTTCGTCGTGCACAAAGACGACCCCGGATTCTCCGTCGGGCCCAAGGAACGCAAACTCGGCATCAAAGGCTCCCCCACCCGGGAGATCTACTTCGAGAACTGCGTGATCCCCGGAGACCGGATCATCGGCGAGCCGGGGACCGGGCTCAAGACCGCGCTGCGCACCCTCGACCACACCAGGCCCACCATCGGCGCCCAGGCCATCGGGATCGCCCAGGGCGCGCTCGACCAGGCCGTCGCCTACGTCAAGGAACGCAAACAGTTCGGCAAAGCCATCGGGGAATTCCAGGGCCTGCAATTCATGCTCGCCGATATGGCCATGAAGACCGAGGCCGCGCGCGGCATGGTCTACACCTCCGCCGCCGCAACCGAACGCGGCGACCAGCGCGCCGGATTCCTTGCCAGCGCGGCGAAGTGCTACGCCTCCGACGTCGCGATGTCGGTCACCACCGACGCCGTGCAGCTCTTCGGCGGGGCCGGCTACACCAGGGACTTCCCCGTCGAGCGCATGATGCGGGACGCCAAGATCACCCAGATCTACGAGGGCACCAACCAGATCCAGCGCATGGTGATGGCCCGTTCGCTGCTCAAGGGCTGATCTTCGCAGCGAACGGCGTCCAATCGGATACGGCGTCCTCGCGCGGTCCACGCTCGGTGCTTTAGGCTGCGACAATGGGTGACCACCGGTCGAGTGCACGGAGCTGGCTGCGGTTCTCGGCAGCCGTGCTCGCCGTAGGCGTGCTGCTCGTCGTGCTGTACTACGCGTTCGCGATCGGCGGGGTGGGCAAGTTCGGCACGCCGACCGATATCGGGGGCGGCATCATGGCGCTTTTCGGCTACTGCGTCGCCGGGTTGGGGCTGATCGGCGTGCTGGCCAGTCTCATCGGTATGAAGGCAGGCTCGTCCGGCAGGTCGCGCTGATCGCGCAACGCCGGGCCGCCGCCGCGCGATAGGCGGGTATGTCCGAAACCGAGAATGTCCCCGCGTCCGAGGACTGGCAGATCAGGATGCTGCTCACCCAGATCGCCCGTGAGGTGCACGTCATCAAGATCATCGCGGTGAGCGCGCTGATCGTCGCACCGCTCGGGGCCCTGTTCTGCATGCTGATCCTGCTCACCTGGCAACCGATATCCGGCTACGCGCAGTGAAACCCGCCGAGATCCGCGTCGTGCTGGCCCGCATGCTCGCGCTGTGATCGCGGAGTCTACGGTGAACGGGTGATCCGAATGCTTGTCGTGGGCGGGCTCGCGGTCATTGGACTCGCCTCTGTTTCCCTTCCCGTTCTCGTCTCCCCGTGGTGGCTTTTCCTCACCCTGCCGCTGCTCGCGCTCGCCGTGACCGCGGTCCACGATGTGAGCCAGCGACACCATTCCATTCTGCGCAATTACCCCGTACTCGGACATTTGCGTTTTCTGATGGAGGAACTGCGCCCGGAACTGCAGCAGTACTTCATCGAGCGCAATTACGATGGCCGTCCCTACGACCGGGATGTCCGCACCCTGGTCTACGAACGGGCCAAGGGCGACGGAGACGAGGCGGCGTTCGGCACGGAGCGCGATGTCTATGCGCTCGGCCATGAGTCTTTCGTGCATTCGATGGCCCCTGTCCCACAGGAAAGCGAACCGCCGAAGGTTCGGGTCGGCGGTCCGGACTGCACGAAGCCCTACGATATGGCGCTGCTCAATGTCTCCGCGATGAGTTTCGGTTCGCTTTCCACGAATGCGATCCTGGCGCTGAACAAGGGCGCGGCGCTCGGCGGTTTCGCGCACGATACCGGGGAGGGCGGCCTTTCCGATCATCATCTGCGCCACGGCGGCGATCTGATCTGGGAAATCGGCACCGGTTATTTCGGTTGCCGTACCCCGGACGGCGGATTCGACGAGGCGAAATTCGCGGAAAAAGCGGCGACCGAATCGGTGAAGTGTGTGTCGCTGAAACTGTCCCAGGGCGCGAAACCGGGTATCGGCGGAGTGCTCCCCGGGGACAAGGTGAACGCGGAGATCGCCCGGGTCCGTGAGGTCACCCAGGGCGAAACCGTGATCTCCCCGCCCTATCACCGCACCTTCTCCACACCACGGGAACTGGTGGCCTTCGTGGCGCGGATGCGGGAGCTCGCGGACGGCAAACCGACCGGATTCAAGCTGTGCGTCGGCTCGCGCAGGCAGTTTCTCGCGGTGTGCAAGGCGATGCTGGCCGAGGGGGTCACCCCGGACTTCATCATCGTGGACGGGGCCGAGGGCGGAACCGGTGCCGCGCCACTGGAATTCACCGACCACATCGGACTTCCGCTCACCGAGGGACTGCTCACCGTGCACAACGCGCTGGTGGGTTCCGGGCTGCGGGACCGGATCCGGATCGGGGCGAGCGGGAAGGTCGCGACCGGGGCGGACATGGTCAAGCGGATGGCTGCGGGCGCGGACTACACGAACGCGGCGCGGGCCATGATGTTCGCGGTCGGCTGCATCCAGGCGCAGCGCTGCCACACCAACACCTGCCCGACCGGGGTGGCCACCCAGGATCCGCGCCGGACCCGGGCGCTGCACGTCGAGGACAAGGCCGAGCGGGTGCACAACTATCAGCGCTCCACGGTCGAGTCCTGCCTGCGCATCATGGCCTCGCTCGGCGCGCACCGGCCGGACGAGCTCGGCCCGCACCTGCTGACCAGGCGAATCGATCCGTTCACCGTGCGCAGCTATGCGGAGCTCTACGAATGGCTCGAGCCGGGACAGCTGGTCGAGCAGGCCCCGCAGAGCTGGGAACAGGACTGGGCGAAGGCGGATCCGGATCTGTTCGACTGAGCGGCGATTCAGGGCTGCTTCAGCGGATCGTGCTCGGCGAGGTACTTCTCCATCCGCGCCTGGTCCACCCTGCTGATCAGCTGGGTTTCCTGCTGGCGGTCCCGCACGCACTTGGCGAGGGTGAACGCGGAGGTCACGGTGTAGAGCACGCCGATACTGAGGAAACCGCGCACCCAGCCGCTGACCGGGAGGAAGATCACCCCGACGGTGACCGCGACCAGGGCGACGGCGAACGAGACCGCCGCCTGCGCGAAGAAGGCATTCGTGGTGTTGTTCGAGCTGATCGTGTTCGACATACCGGAACTCTGCCGGGAAACCCGGGCACCCGGCATCGGTGATTCCCCGCGTTCGGTATGCGTAGTTCTACGCGGGCGGGGCGCGGGTCGATGCCCGCGCCCCGAACCCGCGTCGGTCCTTCGTCAGTGAATACCGATGATGGCGAGGATCTGGTCGAGCAGGCCAACAATGCTGGTCATGAGAGAACCTTTCATTCGGGGTTGCTGACGTCCGCCATTCCATCGCCGCCGTATTGCACGAGAGTGCTCGACGAGTTACGAACCGTGGTCGTCTCTCTCGCGTGCGTAACCGGCTGGTTACAGCTTGTCCGCGGCCATCCCGCTGCCGAGCCCGATCATCACGGTTCCGGTCGTGCGCTCCAGCCGCTTGCGGATCTTCGCGCGCTGGAAGAACCGCCGCGCCCGCCCGACGAACATGGCCAGGCCGAGGAACCAGGCGGCGTCCACGATCATGTGCGAGACCGCGAGCAGGCAGGTCGCGGGCAGCAGATCGCTCCCCTCCGGCAGGAACTGCGGGTAGAAGGCGAAGGTGAACGCGGCGATCTTCGGGTTGGCGATGTTGGTGACCAGTCCGGTCCCGAAGGCCCGCCACGCGGTCGCGCGCTCACTGGCACCCGCGCCGAGTTCGGCGTCCCCATCGATCCGCCGCGCGGCCAGCCAGGCCTGGATACCCAGGTAGATCAGGAACAGTGCGCCCGCGATGCGCAGCACGGTGTAGGCCAGCTCGCTCGCCGAAAGCAGCGCGGTCACCCCGAGCGCGGCCGCGATCACCCAGGCGACGAGGCCGAGCTCCATCCCGGCGACCATGGGCACCGTGGAACCGGTGCCGCGCAACGCACTGCGCCGGATCACGAGCGCGGTCGTCGGCCCGGGAACCATGGCACCGAGCAGCACGGCGAGCAGGAACACCCCGTAGGTCGACCAGGTCATGCCGGCAACAGTAGCGTGCACCGCTCGGTGTTCGCGCGCTCTTCCAGCTTGGCCGGATCGGCATTGGTGCACTGGACGAGGGCGCCACCGGCCGCGAACACGGCGAGCACATCCACCAGTCCGTCCGGAATCGTCCAGTCCGCGGTGGAAAGCACCCTGGTGCCGCGCTCGATCCCGAGTTCGCTCGCCCGTTCCCTGGCCCGTTCGAGCACCGTGGCGACCGGTTGCCCGGCGAGCGCGGCCGTGTCCGGGCCCGCCGGATCGATCGCCACGAAGTCGTCCCCGTGCAACCGGGCGTCCTCGACGAAATCGACGGCCCCGCCGGCCGGTTCACCGCTGAGCCCGAGCCCCATGGGATGCAGGCTGACCTCGGCGATCAGTTCCGGGTCCGAACCCCCATCGACAGCGCCGCCCTCGGGGAGGAACGCGATCGGGGCACCCGGCGCCTCGGTGCGCACATCCCCGCCGCACCACCAGATACCGAACAGGATGCCAAGCGTTTGCCAGTGCGGCGGCAGGGCGAACCCGACCGGATCACCCGGCTCCAGTTCGGTCTCCTCGCGCAGCCAGTTCGCCGTCTTCGCCGCCCAGTTCGCGGTGGTCGCCACGGAGAGCTCGACCCTGCTGCCCAGTTCATCGTCGTAGTGCGTGATCAACGGCCGCGCTGCTTCCGTGCGCAGCAGCGGGACCAGCACGGATTCGGTAATGCCCATCACGACGAGCTTAGAGCACGCCGTGAACTCGACCGGAGTTGAACGGGCATGGGCGCCGGCGAGAAGTTCCGCCCGGGGCTGGGGCGACCGCTGGATCAGTCCACGCACTTCGGGCTGTTCAGCTCCGCCATCGCGGCCGCGGGCGCGGTCCGTCCCGGAGGCGCCGGCCTGCCCTGCGGTTTCGGCGTCTGCTGGGTGAAGATGTCCGCGACGAAACGGTGCACCGCCCCGGTGTCGACCTTGATGATGCTCTGCCCGCGTTCGTTGCGCGCGCCGACCGCCTCGACGGGAATGGTGGCGAAGTCGACATTGCCCCCGGCGAGCCCTTGCGCCTGCTGGACGAACTGGGTGATGTCGAAGTCGTTGTCGAACAGCATCGCCTTGCGCACCGTGTCCACCAGCCCGGAGAGCTTGGCCGGATCGGTGAGGGTGCCCGCGGAGAGCACCTGGTTGGCGGCGGAGGCGAGGAACACCTGCTGGCGCTTGATCCGGTCGAGGTCACCGTGCGGCAGGTTCTTGCGCTGGCGCACGAAGGACAGCGCCTGGCCACCGCTGACCGTCTGCCAGCCCGCGGTGAAGTCCGCCCCGGAGTCCTTGTCCTTGGTCGCGTGCTTGAGGCAGACCGGAACCCCGCCGACGGCATTGGTGAGCAGGTAGAAACCGTAGAGGTTGACCTCGGCGTAGTGGTCGATGTGCGCGCCGGTCAGCCCCTGCACGGCCTGCACGAGCTTGCGCGCGCCCGCCTGGCGCGATTTGCGCTCGACGTCCGGGCCGCTCTCCCCCTTCGCCCGCAGTTCGGCCATCTCCTGCTCGGCGGTGTGCCCATAGGCGGCGTTGATCTTCTCCGCGCCCTGGCCGGGGACGTTCACGTAGGTGTCCCGCGGAATGGAGATCGCCTTCGCCTTCCCGCCGCCGCGCGGGATCCGCAGCAGCATCATGGTGTCGGTGTTGACCCCGTCGGTCGCCTCGGTGCGCAGCCGCTTGAGCACATCGAGTGGCAGCGGATTGCCCTGGATATCGGTGCGGCTGTCGCTGCCGACCAGCAGGATGTCCTCGGCCCCGTCGTCCGCGCTCGGGCCCTCGCCCTTGGTGGAGAGCACATCGGCGGTGTTCGTGTTGCCCCGGAACCAGTTCACCACGCCCCAGGCGACGCCGGTCCCCACGAGCGCGACCACGGAGAGCACGATCAACCCGACCTTGACGCCGTTACGCACCCGTTGTGCTTTGGTCCGCGGCCGCTGCGGGGCCGCGGGCAGGGGTGCATTGGTCGCGCGCGGGTACGGCGTCGGCTTGAACGCCCGTTCCGCCCCGTCGGCCGGTTTCGTTGGATCGCCCACTCGTCTCCCTCTCGGCTGCCGCGAGTCTAGTCTGCGTCGCGCTGCGCACATGCGCCAACCACGGCGGTCTCCCGAGGATGACCCGAACGTGGCGTGCGAGACTGGTGCGGTGAACGCAGTGTCTCGAATTCTCGTCACCGGCGGCGCAGGCTTCATCGGCTCGCACTTCACCCGCCAGGTGCTCAACGGCGCGTACCCGGCCTTCTCCGGTGCCGAGGTGATCGTGCTCGACAAGCTCACCTACGCGGGCAACGAGGAGAACCTCGACCCGGTCCGGGACAGTGACCGGCTGCGGTTCGTGCACGGCGACATCTGCGAGGCCGAGGAGGTGGCCGAGCTGATGCACGGGGTCGACCTCGTGGTGCACTTCGCCGCCGAATCCCACGTGGACCGCTCCATCGCGGGCTCCGCGGAATTCGTGCTCACCAATGTGGTCGGCACCCAGACCCTGCTGCAGGCCGCGCTGGACGCCGGGGTCGGCAAGTTCGTGCACGTGTCCACCGACGAGGTGTACGGCACCATCGAGTCCGGTTCCTGGCGCGAGGACCACATCCTCGAGCCCAACTCGCCCTACTCCGCGTCCAAGGCCAGCTCGGACCTGCTCGCCCGGTCCTACGCGATCACCCACGGGCTCCCGGTCTGCGTGACCCGCTGCTCCAACAACTACGGGCCGTACCAGTTCCCGGAGAAGGTCATCCCGCTGTTCGTGACGAACCTGCTCGACGGGAAACAGGTCCCGCTCTACGGCGACGGGCTGAACGTACGCGACTGGCTGCACGTGGACGACCACTGCTACGGAATCTCGCTGGTCGCCGAGGCCGGAAAGGCCGGAGAGATCTACAACATCGGCGGCGGAACCGAGCTCACGAACAAGGAGCTCACCGAGAAACTGCTCGAGGCCACCGGACGCGACTGGTCCTCGGTACAGCCCGTCGAGGACCGTAAGGCGCACGACCGGCGCTACTCGGTGGACATCGGCAAGATCTCGGCCGAGCTCGGGTACGCGCCCCGGGTGCCCTTCGACAAGGGGCTCGCCGAGACGGTCGCCTGGTACACCGAGAACCGCGAGTGGTGGGAGCCGCTGAAGGAACGGGCGGCGCTGGCATGACCACGAAGACGACGAGCGCGGGAGCATCGCAGCGAGCCCTGGCGAGCGAGGAGCGCACCGGGCGAGGAGACGAGGCATGACCGAGGTACTGGTCACCGGGGCGCGCGGGCAGCTGGGCAGCGATCTGGCCGCCAAGACCGCGACGAACTGGGCCTATTCCTCGGCCGAGCTGGACATCACCGAGGAAGCCAGTGTCAAGGCCCGGCTCGCCGAGTTCGCCGGAGCGGGCGGTTCGGTGCTGTTCAACGCGGCCGCGTACACCGCGGTGGACAAGGCGGAGTCCGATGTGGACGCCGCCTTCGCGGTGAACGCGCGCGGGCCGGAACTGATCGCGAACGCCTGCGCGGAGTTCGGCATCGCCTGCGTCCACGTGTCCACCGACTACGTGTTCGGCGGGGACGCGGACCGCCCCTACGAGCCTGCCGATCCGACCGCGCCGAATTCGGTGTACGGGCGCAGCAAGCTCGCCGGGGAACAGGCCGTGCTCGCCGCGGGCGGGCACGTGGTGCGCACCGCGTGGGTGTACGGCGCGCACGGGCACAACTTCGTCAAGACCATGCTGCGCCTGCAGCGGGAGCGCGAGACCCTCACCGTTGTCGACGACCAGCACGGCACCCCGACCTGGTCGGCCGATCTCGCGGACGGGTTGCTGGAGCTCGCCGCCGCGCTGGGCGAGCGCGAGCTGCCGCAGGTGCTGCATGCCTCGGGCAGCGGCCAGACCACCTGGTGTGGCTTCGCCAAGGCGATCTTCACCGAGGTGGGCGCCGATCCGGACCGGGTGCGGCCGTGCACCACCGAGGAGTTCCCGTCCCCGACCCCGCGTCCCGCCTACTCGGTGCTCGGGGATGACGCGTGGCGCGCGGCCGGGCTCACCCCGCTCCCGGACTGGCGGGACGCGCTGCACCGGGCCTACGCCGCCGGTTCCTTCGGCTGAGCACCCGGCCGAGGCTGCCGTCCTCGTGCACCGCGGAGCAGGGTCAGCTGGACCGATTTTCCCTCCACTGCATGACTTTCGCGCCATGGCGGGCCCAGGTGGCCGGAAATCCGACGCGGCTGATGTTCTGTGCCGGACCGGCGTTCGGGGTGCCGAACATGCCTTCGTGGGCACGCGTGCCGCGGATTCCACCTTCGCCCCGGAATTGAGTTGATGGGGTTGCCAGAATAGCCACATGGCCACATTCGAGGAACTGATCGACGAGGCAGCGGCCGCCTCCGTCGACGGGTGGGATTTCGCCTGGCTGGACGGGCGGGCCACCGAACAGCGCCCCTCCTGGGGATACGCCCGGCTGATGGCGCGCAGGCTGGCCGGGGTCTCCTCGGCGCTGGACATCCAGACCGGGGGCGGTGAAGTACTCGACGAGGCCGAGACCCTGCCGCCGCTGATGGTGGCGACCGAGGCCTGGCCGCCGAACCTGGCCCGCGCGACCGAGCGGCTGCATCCGCGCGGCGCCGCCGTGGTCGCCGATCAGGACGAGCCGCCGCTGCCGTTCGCGGACAACGCCTTCGAACTGGTGACCAGCAGGCATCCGGTGACCACCTGGTGGGCCGAGATCGCGCGGGTGCTCCGGCCCGGCGGCAGCTACCTCTCCCAGCAGATCGGCCCGGAGAACCTCAGCGGGCTCAGCGCCTACTTCCTCGGCGAGCTGCCCGCCGAACACTATCGGGCCCGGCGCACCGAGGACGCGCGTGACGGCGCCGAACAGGCCGGGCTCGAGGTGCTCGACCTGCGCACCGAGCGGCTGCGGGTCGAGTTCTTCGATATCGGCGCGGTGATCTACTTCCTGCGCAAGGTCGTCTGGACGGTTCCCGAGTTCAGCGTCGAGCGCTACCGGGAGACCCTGCACCGGATGCACGAACACATTCAGCGCGAGGGCTCTTTTGTCACCGAGTCCTGCCGGTTCCTCATCGAGGCGCGGAAACGCCCGTAGTTCACGGACTGTGGAACCGGCCGACGAGGCCGGGACCGAGCCACGGTTTCCGGCCCCAGACAAGGGCTTTACCGGTCAGCGCCGGTTTCACCGGGCCGATCCGGCCGTAGTTGAGCAGCAGCGCGGTCACCGGTTCGAGGCTCAGGTGCACATCGATCCGCCCCGGTTCGGCCGGATCCACGGTCAGTTCGCCATCCCGGAAAACGTAGGTATAGCTGCCGAATCCGCGCAGTCGCAGCGCATAGCTCGCGGTGTGGCCCGAGGGTTTGGCCCAGCCGGGCAGAATCTGGTGCAGCCCGTCCATGATGATCGGCACGTGCGCGGGTTCGATGGGCCAGGGTTCACCGAGCGAACGCGCGATGTCGTGGCCGTGCACCACGAATTCGCCGAGCAGGGTGCCGAGCGCGAGATCGGCGCGCACCCGCTGGTCGCCGTCGAAGTTCATCAGCGGCGGCCGGTCCCCGAATTCGGCGATCGTGGCGAGCAGGGCATCGGTGTCCGCGCGCAGGATCCCGGCGAGGTCGGCACGGTCCCTGGTCGGCAGGGTCCGCACCTGCTCGGCGTTGAACGCGGGCAGATCCGCGACCCGCGAAGGCCATTCGCCCCCGCCGAGGGCGAGTGCGCGGTAGCGCGCGGGCTCCATCGCGACGTGCCCGAGGACATCGGTCACCGACCAGTCCGGGGTCGCCGCCACCGCGGCGTCCTTGTCCGGCGCGGACAACGCGAGTTCGGTGAACCGTTTCGCCATCCCGGCCACCGCTTCGGCGACCGGGACGGCGGGAGTTTCCTTAGTACGCACGGAATCCGTTTCCGGTCTTACGGCCGAGGCGGCCCGCGGTGACCAGGTGCTCGAGCAGCGGGGCCGGGGAGTATCCGGCCTCACGGAACTCGTTGTACAGGGTGCGCTCGATGGCCAGCGAGACATCGAGCCCGACCACGTCGAGCAGTTCGAACGGGCCCATCGGCAGCCCGCAACCGACCTTCATCGCGGTGTCGATGTCGTCCGCGGTCGCGTAGTGCGCCTCGAGCATGTTCACCGCATCGTTGAGATACGGGAAAAGCAGCGCGTTGGTGATGAACCCGGCCCGGTCGGCGCAGTGCACCGGGTGCTTGCGGACCTTCTCGGAAAGGGCGTGCACGGTCGCGACCACATCGCTGTCGGTGGCGATGGTGCGCACCACCTCCACGAGCTTCATCACCGGGGCCGGGTTGAAGAAGTGCATGCCGATGACATCCGCGGGCCGGGAGGTCGCCGCGGCGCACTCCACGACCGGAAGCGAGGAGGTCGTGGTCGCGAGGATGGCGCCCGGTTTGGCGACCTTGTCGAGCTCGGCGAACACTTCCTGTTTGATCGGCAGTTCCTCGGCGACGGCCTCGATCACGATGTCCACTTGCGACAGTGCGGAGAATTCCGCCGCGGGGGTGATCCGGCCGATGATCTCCTCGGCCGCGGATTCCTCCAGCTTTCCCTTGGACACCTGCTTGTCCAGGGATTTGCGCACCTTCGCGCGCGCGGCCTCGGCCTTCTCCGTGCTGCGCGCGCGAAGCACCACCGGGTACCCGGATTTCGCCAGCACCTCGACGATTCCGGTGGCCATGGTTCCGGTGCCGACCACGCCCGCCGACTGGATCGGGCGCGCGGTCGCGGTATCGATCGCGGCTGCCGCGGATTCGGCGTCCGCGACCACGTTCGGCGAATCCGGCCCGTCATAGCTGTAGAAACCGCGCCCGGTCTTGCGCCCGCACAGACCCGCGGTGATCATCTGCTTGAGCAGCGGGGCCGGGGCGTGCAAGCGGTTGCGGGACTGGCGGTACATCGATTCGAGGATCTCGTACGCGGTGTCCAGCCCGATGAGATCGAGCAGCTGCAGCGGACCCATCGGGTAGTTGCAGCCGTACCGCATGGCCGCGTCCAGATCCTCGCGGCTGGCGTAGCTCTGCTCGTACATGGTCACCGCGTGGTTGAGGTACCCGAAAAGCAGCGCGTTCGCGATGAATCCGGCGCGGTCCCCGACGACGACCGGGGTCTTGCCCAGCTTCTCGGCGAACGCGACCACCTCGTCGATGACCGCCGGTTCGGTGACGACGGTGCGCACGATCTCCACGAGCTTCTGCACCGGAGCCGGATTGAAGAAGTGCATCCCGACGACCTTGCCGGGCCGTTTGGTGTGCACGCCGATCTCGGTGACCGAGAGCGAGGAGGTGTTCGAGCAGATGATGGTCTCCGCGCCGACGATCTCGTCCACCTCGGCGAAGATGCGGGACTTCAGCTCCAGGTTCTCCGGGACCGCCTCGATGACCAGGTCCACCCCGGCCAGATCGGCGAGCGATTCGGTCCAGGTGATCCGCCCGAGCAGCGCCTCCCTGCCCTGCGCGTCGATCTTCTCCTTGTCCACCGCACGCTGCGTGGAGCGGTTCAGATGCTCGCGGCCACGTTCGATCCCCTCCGCGTCGACCTCGACGGCGACCACGGCGATCCCGCTGCGCGCGAGCACCTCCGCGATCCCCGACCCCATGGTGCCCAGGCCGATCACGCCGACCGAACCGAATTCACGTGCCACGGCATTACCTCCGCTTGGTTACCTCCGGGTAATATCGGCCATCGTGCCATGGAACGCCCTGCTCACGGCGTGAAACTCGCCACGCAATCGGTTCAGGACTCTCCGAAACCACTCTCGATGAGGCCGCGCACCGCCTCGAGCGCACGCGTGGCATCGGCCCCGTCCGCGGTCACCGTGAGCGAATCGCCCTTGCGTGCGTCCAGCCCGAGCAGGCCGAGCACGCTCGCCGCATCGGCCCGCTGCGCACCCTTGGTCACGGTGACGTGCGCGTCCAGCCCGGCGACCGCGCGGGCCACCGCAGCGGCGGGCCGGGCGTGCAGGCCGATCTCGTTGACCAGTTCCGCGGTGAACCCGGCTCTTTCGACGGAACCACAGTTCCCGGCGGGCGCCGCGCTCTCCTCCTGGGTGCCCGCGCCGACCGCGGCATCGAGCACCGCGCGCAGCCCCGCCCCGCCCTGCGCGGCGACCGCGGCGGCCACCGCGCCCTCCACGAAGGGAGCCTCCACCAGCGCCACGCGATCCGGTTCGGCAAGCGATTCGATGGCGAGCTCCGCGGTCATCCGCGCGCTGCCGAGGTCATATAGCACGGCGACCTCGCCCGCACAGGCTTCGAGCGCGGCGTGCACCGCCGCGAAATCGGTACCGAGCTCACCCTCGATCCCGCCGACGCCCGTGATCGCCACATCCGGGGCCATCTGCCCGGCGAGCTCGGCAAGGCCCTCCGCGAGCCGGGCGCTGTGCGAGACCAGCACGAGTGCGGTCACGGGAGCAGGGCCCGCAGGATCAGCGCGGTGGACCGGGCACCCGGATCGATGTGCCCGACGCTGCGCTCCCCGAGATAGGAGGCCCTTCCCTTACGTGCCACCAGATCCCGGGTCGCTTCCGCTCCTTCTGCCGCGGCACCCGCCGCGGCTTCGAGCGCTTCGCGCACCGTCGCCGCGGATTCGGCGGCCGTCACGGCGGGGGCGAGCGCGTCGACCATGGTCTTGTCCCCTTGCTCGGCCTTGCCGCGCGCGACGACCCCGTCCAGTCCGGCGCGCAGTGCCGTGACCACCGCGGCCGTGTCGAGCTCCGCGAGGTCTTTCACCGCGGTCGAGGCGCGCAGAAAAGCGGTGCCGTACAACGGGCCCGCGGCACCGCCGACCTTCGAGATCAGCGTGGTCGCCAGCTGCTTCAGCACCTCGGCCGGGCTCTCCCCGGTCGGCGCGGCAGCCCAGGCTTCGAACCCGCGCCGCAGATTCTCCCCGTGGTCGCCGTCGCCGATCACCCGGTCGAGTTCGACGAGCTCGTCGCGGTGTTCCCGGACGGTCTCCACCACCCGGTGCACCGCCGCGCGCACATCCTCGCCCGTGCAAGCCATTACTTCGCCTCCTTCTCGATTACCGGCCCCACCGCAGCGCGGGGGTGTGCACCGGCGCGTCCCAGTAGCGCGTGCGTTCGCCGTCCATGCGCAGCACGGTGAAGCTGATCCCCGACATGTCCAGGCTCGTGATGTACGGCCCCACCAGCCGCCGGGTCACCCGGATGTCCCGCTCGGCGAGCAGGCGTTCCGCGATCCCGTGCGCGATGAACAGCTCCAGTTGCGGGGTGGCGCCGAGCGAATCGGTGAACAGCAGCACCTCGTCCCCCGCGGCGAACGGCAGATCGGCGAGGATCGGATCGAGCAGCGAACCCACCATGTGCTCGGCGTCGGTGAACGGGACCCGTTCGCGCCCGGGTTCGCCGTGGATGCCGATGCCGAGCTCCATCTCGTCCTCGGCGAGCGTGAAACTCGGTTCCCCGACGTGTGGCACGGTCGGTGCGGAAAGGGCGAGGCCCATCGAACGCACCGCGGCGATCACCCCTTCGGCGAGCGCGGCGCAGCCGTCCAGATCGGTCCCCTCCGCCGCCGCGGCACCGGCGATCTTCTCCAGCAGCACCGTTCCGCCGACTCCCCTGCGGCCCGCGGTGTGCGTGGAATCGGTGACCGCGACATCGTCGTCGATCACCACGGTGCGTACCCGGTGCCCCTCGGCCTCCGCGAGTTCCGCCGCCGTCTCGAAGTTCAGTACGTCCCCGGTGTAGTTCTTCACGATCAGCAGTACCCCCGCGCCACTGTCGCTCGCCTCGATGGCCGCTGCCATCTGGTCCGGGGTCGGCGAGGTGAACACCGGACCCGGGCAGGCGGCGGCGAGCATCCCGTCCCCGACGAATCCCGCGTGCAGCGGTTCATGTCCCGATCCGCCACCGGAGATCACCGCGACCTCGCCTACCCGCGGTCCACCCGCGCGCAGGACGACGGCCGGATCCTGCCGCACGGTGAGCAGCTCCGGATACGCGGCGGACATGCCGAGCAAGG
The DNA here is from genome assembly GCF_000737195.2 of Sciscionella sediminilitoris. Taxonomy (GTDB): domain Bacteria; phylum Actinomycetota; class Actinomycetes; order Mycobacteriales; family Pseudonocardiaceae; genus Sciscionella; species Sciscionella sediminilitoris. The sequence continues at coordinate 52,046 of NZ_JALM01000005.1, read as the reverse complement.
CGTCACCGACTACCTGTTCCGGGTCACCCATGACCTTTTTCATCGGCGTGCTCCAATCGCGCTCACGGTTTGGGTAGCTTGCCCACCACGAGTTTGGCGACCTGTGCGGCTTTTGGACAGATATCCCCGGCGGAACGCAGTTCATCGGTGAGGCTCACGGTGACCAGTTCGCTCTGCCCGTCCGCGAGCGGTTTGTGCGCCCAGGTGAGCTCGCAACCGGCCGCCCCGGGCGGTGCCTGTTTCTTGGCGGCGATCCCGTTGCCGAGGTCCACCTTGTCCTTGTCACCCGGCGACTGTGCCTCGCCGATCTGAAAGGCCAGCTCGAGCCCGAACGAGCCGCCCCGCCATGTGCAGTCGAACAGCCCGGTCCCCTTTCCTGCCGGGGTCTCACCGAGCACCGCCTTCAGGGTCCCGCCGTCCACCGTCTCGCAGGCCCGCGCCGCGGTGACCGAACCGGTTCCGGCGCGCTGTGGCGGGTTCTGGCGCAGTGTCCGGATCACCTCGGCGGCCAGGGTGCGCGCCGCCGGGCAGTTCACGTTCCGCCCGTCCACATAGCGCAGCCAGATACCCCGCTTGGCGTGCGAGTCGGTGAGGATCTTCTCGCTGCACTCACCCGAATTCGATTCGCTGGCGGGCAGGCCTTCCACGTGTGAACTGAGTTTGGTGTACTCCGGATCGATCTCGGTGCCCAGCTGTACCTCGACGTAGTGCCCGATCTGCTTACCGTCGCCCAGATCCTGATCGCAGTCCCCCGGATCGACCGGAATCGAGGGCTTGCCGTGCGCCCCGCCGAAGCGGTCCAGTGCGAGCTTGCCGAGCAGCGCGCACGGATCGGCGAGGCGCAGCCGATCGGCGGCCAGCCGGGGATCGATCGCGGCGTCCGGCTCGGTCGCACCGGGAATCGTGGTGCGCGGGAAGGTCCGCTTGGCGGTGTCCACTCCGCCGCACGCGGTGAGCAGCAGCACGGCGGCACAGCCGAGGGTGGCGAACCCGAACGGCCGGAGTACTCGACGGGGCACGTCGACACACTAGTGGACGCAGGCGGTGTGCGCTGGCTTAACGCTGCGGAAGCTTGGGCAGCACGACCTTGGCCGCGCCGATCGCCTTCCCGCAGACATCCGCGTGCGAGTTCTTCTTGTCCTCGACCGAGACCTTCACCATCTCGTCCTTGCGGCCGAGGCCCGGTTCGCGTTCGCCGGTGTCCGGCTTGTGCAGCCACTCGATCGCACAGCCCTGGACGCCGGACATGCCGGACTGACCGGCTTTCACCCCGTTGCCCAGGTCCACATCCTTGTCCTTGGACACGAAGCTCGAGTCGCCGATATCGAGTGAGACGGTGAGATCGAAGGCGGCATTGGTCCACTTGCACTGGGTGAGCCCGATGTGCGAGGCGTCCGGCGAGCTGCCGACGATCCCGCGCACCGTTCCGCCGTCGACGAGGTCGCAGGGCTCGACGAGGGCGAGCGAGTTGGTGTCAGTGCGCGGCGGCGGATCCGTGCGCAGCACCTCGATCACCGTCTTGGACAGGGCCCGCGCGGCGGCGCACCTGCTCTGCTCGGGCTCCGGATCATCGCTGTAGGACAGCTGGAAACCCTTGTGCTCACGGCTGTCGGTCAGCACCTTCTCGCTGCAGTCGGTGAGCGACTGCTCGTGCGCGGGCAGACCGCCGATCTTGTCGGTGAGCTTGCTGAAGCTGGGGCTGACCGAGGTCCCGAGGTCGATCGAGACCGATTTCCCGCCCGCCGTCTTGCTCTTCAGCGGCTGGCGGCACTCGGCGAAGTCGGTGCCCACGGCCGGTTTCCCGTCGACCTCGCCGTAGCGGTCCAGGCCGAGCTTGGTGAGCAGTGCGCAGGGATCGATCTTGCGCATCCGGTCCGCAGCCAGCTTCGGATCGGTCGCCGCATCGGGACTGCTCGCCTCGGGCACGGTCGTACGCGCGAAGGTCTTCTTGCTCAGATCCGGTCCGCAGGCGCTGAGCAGCAACAGCGCGGCGAGACCGAGGACGGCCGATACACGACGGGACACGGCAGCACCCTAGCCGAGTCCGCGTCCGCCCTGTCCGAACAGCACGAAAAGCCCCGAGTGACCAGGTTCACGCACGGTTTCGGAAACGATCAAGATGGTTCCCGCGTTGATACCCATGTCAGTGCCGACACCGATCACCCCGAACCGATGGAAGGACTACCGATGTTCGTGAGCCGAATCGCTCCACGTATGGACCGTGTCGTCGGCGACAACCACCCCACGATGCGCGGTTCGCGTTCCCGCGCCCGGACCCGGCTGAGCAGCATCGCCCGCCGCGTCGACGACTGGACCCTCGAGACCCTGAACCCGCCGCGCCACCTGCGCTGAGACGGGCCCGCGTTGCCCGGGGCGCCCTACTCGAAACGGCCCCGGGCAACGCGCTCGGCTACCGCTGCTCCCCCGGAGTGAGCATGTCCTCCGGGCGCGCCTGCGCCTCGATGACCACCGGCCGCAGCCAGGCCCAGATCCCGAACAGCGCGGCGACCACGATCATCACGATGCCGACCCAGAGGTTGATGTTGATCCCTCCGGTCTTCGCCGCGGCGGCATCGGTGAAGTCCACCAGGCCCATGATCAACAACACGATGCCGAACACGCCGAACAGTGTGGCGATGATGTAGCGCAAATCGAACAGGCCCGCGGTACGCCGCGTCTTGGCTTCCTCGGTCATTTCTCCACCTCACCAGAAGATGATGTTCAGCGCGACGGCGAGCACCAGCGCACCCATGCCGACCACGACCGGTTTGCGGTACCAACCCCGATCGTCGCTCGCCTCGGAGCGCCGCAGCGCCTTGCGATCGGTCAGCGACCAGACAAGCCCGGTCAGCTCCGAGTCCGGGCGCGGCCTGGTCACCGCGGTCACGGCGACGGCAACGGCGATGTCGATCACGAACGCGGCCAGCGCGGAGACGAACGACAGCCCCTGCCCGCTGATCGGAAGCACCCCGACCTTGCCGAGGATGTTCACGATCACCGCGGACAAGGTACCCGCGATCAGGCTCCATCCGGCCGCGGCCGCGGTCATCCGCTTCCAGAACAACCCGAGGATGAAGGTCGCGAACAGCGGGGCGTTGAAGAAGCTGAACAGGTCCTGCAGATACGTCATGATGTTGTTGAAGCCCATGGCGATCGCGGCACCACCGATGGCCAGCACACAACCGACGATCGTGACGATCCGGCCGATCCGCAGGTAGTAGCCGTCCGGGCGGCCCTTGCGCACGTACGACTGCCAGATGTCGTAGGTGAACACCGTGTTGAAGCTGGACACGTTGGCCGCCATACCCGCCATGAACGAGGCGATCAGCCCGGCGATGGCGACCCCGAGCATGCCGTTCGGCAGCACATCCTTGATCAGCAACTGGATCGCGTCATTGGGCTCGTATCCGTTGGAACACTTCGCCGCCCCCGCGACGAGCTCCGCCTTGCACTTGGCGAACGGCCCGGAAAGCACCGCGGCGATCATCCCGGGAATGAAGATCACCAGGACGATCAGCGTCTTCGGGTAGGCCGCGATCAGCGGAGTACGCCGCGCCGCCGAGACCGACTTCGCCGAGAGCGCGCGCTGGATCTCGGCGAAGTTCGTCGTCCAGTACCCGAAGGAGAGCACGAACCCGAGACCGAACACGATGCCGAGCACCGAGAGCGTGCTGTTGCCGATCGAGGTCAGGTTGCTGCCCGGCCAGGAGGAAAGCTGCGCGGCGGCATCGTTCGCCGTCGAGGAGCCCTGGATCTTGTCCACCAGGCCGGACCAGCCGCCCACCCGGTGCAGGCCGACGATCGTCAGCGGCACCAGCATCGCCACGATCACGAAGAACTGCAGCACCTCCGTGTAGATCGCCGCGGAAAGACCGCCGAGCGTGGTGTACGCCAGCACGATCACCGCCGCGACCGCGACCGAGAGCCACAGATTCCACCCCAGCAGCGCCTCGACCACCGTCGCCAGCAGGAACAGGTTGATACCCGCCTGCGCCACCTGAGCGAGCGCGAAACTGATGCTGTTCACCAGATGCGCGAACTTGCCGAATCGGCGCAGCAGGAACTGCGGCAGACTTCGCACCTTCGCGCCGTAGTAGAACGGCATCATCACCAGTCCGACGAACACCATCGCCGGCACCGCGCCGATCCAGTAGAAATGCACCGTGGGGACGCCGTACTGCGCGCCGTTCGCCGTCATACCGACGAGCTCGACCGCCCCCAGGTTCGCCGACATGAACGCCAGCCCGGTGACCCATGCGGGCATGGACCTTCCGGAGAGGAAGAAATCCAGGCTGTTGTTCACCGACCGCTGCGCAAGGAACCCGATCCCCAGCACCAAAACGAAATAAACAGCGACCAACACATAGTCAATCGCACTCGCATCGAGCCGGAGGTTCGCATCCGCGAGTACGTGCACCGGCCACCTCCTCGTTGAGCCAACAAGAACCAACAACAGTCCACACCAGTGGGTCCGGGAGGAACCCTACTCCCTGTAACAACCCACCGGAACGGCCCCAAAGAAAACGATTTGGAATCGAGTGACCCGATCGGTCGATCACCCAGCAACCGAGCTGTCGACCCGTAATCAGGGCAGCACAGCGTGGAACATCGGCCGAACATCCGAATGTCAACATTGCGTCATTCGGACGTAGTGGCTCGATCACACTCCGGAATGAGTCCCCAGGGCGAGCTCAGAACAGGCGGAATTCGTCCGGTTCGATCCCGCGCAGCGCGTCGTAGTCGAGGGTCAGGCAGCGGATACCCCGATCCTCGGCGAGCGTGCGCGCCTGGGGTTTGATCTGCTGCGCGGCGAACACGCCTTGCACCGGTGCGAGGAGCGGATCGCGGTTGAGCAGTTCGAGGTAGCGGGTCAGCTGCTCGACACCGTCGATCTCGCCACGGCGTTTGATCTCCACGGCGACCGTCGACCCGCCCTCGTCACGCGCGAGGATGTCGACCGGCCCGATCGCGGTGGGGTATTCCCGGCGTACGAGGCTGTATCCGGTGCCGAGGGTGCCGATGTGCTCGGCGAGCAGTTCTTGCAGGTGCGCCTCGACGCCGTCCTTGACGAGCCCCGGCTCGGCGCCCATCTCGTGCTGGGAATCGTGCAGCACTTCCTCGATGGCGATGACGAGTTTCTCGCCCGTCTTGTTCTGCACCGTCCAGGTATCCGGCTCCTCGGTGACCCAGCACGGCGGGCTCATCCAGTTGAGCGGCTTGTAGGCACGGTCGTCGGAATGCACCGACACCGAACCGTCGGCCTTGACGAGCAACAGACGCGTGGCCATCGGCAGGTGCGCGGTCACCCGCCCCGCGTAGTCGACCTGGCAGCGAGCGATCACGAGACGCACGCGGGCCATGATAGGTGCCATGAAACAGCTCGGTTCCACCCAGGTGTACGCGAACTCCTGGATGACCGTCCGCGAGGACCGCATCGAACGCCCGGACGGCTCCAACGGCATCTACGGGGTCGTGGACAAACCCCACTACGCCCTGGTCATCCCCTACGAGGACGAACACTTCCACCTCGTGGAGCAGTTCCGCTACCCGCTCTCCGCACGCCGCTGGGAATTCCCACAGGGCACCGCACCGGAACGGGCCGAGGTGCCGGCAGCGACCCTGGCCGCGCGGGAACTCGCCGAGGAAACCGGACTGCGGGCCGGGCAGATGACCGAACTCGGCACCCTCGACGTGGCACCCGGGCTGTCCTCCCAACAAGGCACCGTGTTCCTGGCAACTGAGCTGACCAGGGGAGAACCTTCCCGGGAACTCGAGGAACAGGACATGAACTCGGCCTGGTTCTCCCGCGCCGAACTGGAGACGATGATCCGATCCGGCACGATCGCGGATGCGCAAACGCTTGCGGCCTACCTCCGGCTGTTGCTGCACGAAGGTTCCGCGAACGCTGGCCGGGAACCTGGCCGGGAACACTGATCACTTCGCGGAACAGGCGCCACAACCGAGGACCACAGCAACCGAGAACACTGTTCTTGGCCGAGAACAGGTGCCGCGGTCCGGAACGGTGTTCACGGCGGAGGCGGCACCCCCTCCCCTGTCGCGAGCAGCGTTCTCATCCGAGAACAGCGTTCACAGTCGAGGGCGGCACTCGCGGCACTCCCGGTCGAGAGCGGCGTTCACAATCGAGGGCGGCACTCCCGGTCGAGAGCAGCGTTCATCATCAAGAACAGCGTTCACGACCGAAGACGGCGTTCACAGTCACGAACGGCGCTTACGGTCACGGACCGCGTTCACGGTCGAGAGCAGCGATCACCGTAGCGAGTCATGGTCGGGGCGGAGAACGCTGATCACCACGGAGAACCCCGTTCACCGGCGAGAACAGTGTTCACACGGGTGAGCACTGTTCCGTTCAGTTCGGCCAGATCAGTTCGGCCAGACCGGCGGGCGCTTCTCCAGGAACGCGGACATCCCCTCGCGCGCGCCCTCCAACTGCGATGCGGCGGCCATGACCTCGATGGCGTGCGAGTAGGCCTCGGACTCGGGCCGGTCGAGCTGTGCGTAGAGGGCCTGTTTGCCGAGGGCTTTCGAGGACCGGTCCCCTCGTGTGGCGCGGGCGAGCAGGTGCTCGACGGACTTGTCCAGCTCTTCGTCGGGCACCGCGGTGTTGATCAGTCCCCATTCCGCGGCGGTCACCGGATCGACGATGTCTCCGGTGAGCGCCATCTCCATCAGCCGTTTGCGGCCGATGCTGCGCGCGACGGGAACCGCGGGCGTATGGCAGAACCATCCGCCTTTCCCACCGGGCAGTGCGAATCCGGCAGAGGCAGCAGCGATCGCAAGGTCGCAGCTGGCGACGAGCTGGCATCCGGCGGCCGTGGCCAGTCCGTGCACGCGGGCGATCACGACCTGGGGCACCGATTGGATAGTGGTCATCAGCTCGGTGCACACATTCAGCAGTTCACGCACCCCGAGCAGGTCCCGCTGGGCGACATCGGCGAAGTCGTGCCCCGCGGAGAACACGGGCCCGTTGCCCGCGAGGATGATCCCGCTCGCATCGCTTTCCCCTGCCGCGACGAACGCGCCGAGCAGTTCGGAAAGGTGTTCCTCGGAGAGTGCGTTGCGGCGCTTCGGTTCGTTCATGGTGATGCGCACGGTCTCGTCGTCGGACTCGACCAGAATGTGTTCGTACTCGGCCATATTCGCAGACGGTACCGGCTCGGCGCGGTGTTGTCAGGACGCCCGATCGCCGGTCCTCAGGCGTCGGCCTCGGCCGGATCGGGGGTTCGGCCGAGCGCGAGCCCGACCACGGTGAGCACCGCGGTCCCGGCCAGGTACAGCGCGATCGCCAGCCAGCTCCCGGTCGCGGAGAGCAGCGCGGTGAAGATCAACGGTGCGATGGCGCCCCCGAGTACGCCCGCGATCGTGTAGGCGAGCGAACTGCCCGTATAACGCAGCCGCGCGGAGAACTGCTCGGTGACGAAGGCCGCCTGCGGTCCGTACATCGAGGCGTGAATGGCGAGCGCGACGATCATGCCGATGATCAGCCAGGCGATCGAGCGCCCCTGGATCAGCGGGAAGAAGGCGAACGGCAGGGCCGCGGCGGCGATCGCCCCGATCAGGTACAGCAACCGGCGATTCATCCGATCGGAGAGCGCACCGAAGGCCGGGATCAGGAACAGCTCCACCCCGGAGGCGATGAGCATCGCGGTGAGCCCGACCGAACGGGAAAGGCCGAGCTGCTGGGTCAGATAGGTGAGGATGAACGCGGTGAACAGGGAGTACTGCACATCCGGGCAGATCCGGGAGAGAATACCGGCGAGCAGTGGCCGCCATTCGTACCGGAACACATCGCGCAGCGGAGCGGCGGACCGTTCCCCCTTGGCCTGGATCGCCTTGAACACCGGTGTTTCCTCGAGTTTGACCCGGATCCACAGCCCGAAAGCCACGAGCAGCGCGGAAAGCAGGAAGGCAACCCGCCAGCCCCAGTTGTTGAACTGCTCGGTCGTCACGAGCGCGCTGACCAGGGCGAGCACCCCGTTCGCGAGCAAGGTTCCCGCGGGCGGGCCGACCTGCGCCGCTGATGCCCAGAACCCCCGTTTTCGCGGATCGCCGAACTCACTGGACAGCAGCACCGCCCCGCCCCATTCGCCGCCGATGCCGACTCCCTGGGCGAACCGCAGCACCACGAGCAGAATCGGTGCGGCGCCGCCGATCGTGGCGTAGGTGGGCAACACACCGATCAGGAAGGTGGCGATGCCGACGAGCACCAGGGTCAGGACGAGCACCCGTTTGCGCCCCAGCACATCGCCGAGGCGGCCGAAGACGAACCCGCCGAGCGGGCGCGCGGCATATCCCACGGCATACGTGGAAAAGGCCAGCATCGTGGAAGCCAGCGGATCGTCGCCGGGAAAGAACAACGGCCCGAAGATCGTCGCGCTGGCCACCGAATAGGCGGCGAAGTCGTAGTACTCCAGCGTGGTGCCGGAAAGACTGGCCGCGAATGCCTTGACCAGCGACTTACGGTCGACCGAACTGCGGTCGATGGTGCTCTCGGACATGCGCGATCCCTGCTCGGTCGACTCGGGTGCGCACAGTGTTCGGCAGCGTGCCGGTCAACGCAAGTCACGCGACCGGCGAGTCCGCGCGGCTGTTCAGCCGGTCACCGAGGCAGGGTCGATCTCGTGCTGCTCGCAGATCACGTCCACGATGCCGTCCATGATCTCGGTGAGCTCGTAGTCCTTGGGCGTGAACACCCGCGCGACACCGTGCGCGCGCAGAGCGGCCGCGTCCTCGGGCGGGATGATCCCGCCGACGATCACCGGGATGTCCTCGGCACCACTGGCCCGCAGTCCTTCGACCACAGCGGGCACGACCTCCATGTGCGAACCGGAGAGCACGGAAAGCCCGACCACGTGCACGCCTTCCTGCACGGCGGCGGCGACGATCTGCGAGGGGGTGAGCCGGATTCCCTGATACACCACTTCGAATCCGGTGTCCCTGGCGCGCACCGCGACCTGTTCGGCGCCGTTGGAATGCCCATCGAGTCCCGGCTTGCCGACCAGCATGCGCAGCCGCTCGCCGATGCGTTCACCGGCGGCCTGCACCCGGCCGCGCACCCTGGCGATCTCCGCACCGGCCTCGCCCGCCGCCGAAGCACCGGAAACCCCGGTCGGTGCGCGGTATTCGCCGAACTCCTCGCGCAGCGCCTGCGACCACTCCCCGGTCGTGACCCCGGCCCGGCAGCACCGCAGGGTGGCCTCGACCAGGTTCGCCTCGGTCTTCGCTGCGGCGCGCAATCCTTCGAGGGCCTCGGCGACCGCGGTGTTGCCCCGCTCGGCGCGCCATTTCCGGATGGCCTCGATCGCTTCCTTTTCCACCTGCGGGTCGACGGTCTCGATCGCGTCCACATCCCCGCTCTGCAGCGGAGAGGGCTCGGTGCTCTCGAACTTGTTCACCCCGACGATGACGTCCTCACCGGATTCCATGCGCCTGCGCCGTTCCGCGAGGGAGGAGACGAGCTGGGACTTCATGTACCCGCTCTCCACCGCGGCCACCGCACCGCCCATGCCCTGTACCCGGTCGATCTCGGCCCGTGCACCCTCCACAATGGACGCGACCTTGGCCTCCACCACGGTGGAACCGTCGAACAGGTCGCCGTAGTCGAGCAGATCCGTCTCGTAGGCGAGCACCTGCTGCATGCGCAGCGCCCACTGCTGATCCCAGGGGCGGGGCAGGCCGAGCGCTTCGTTCCACGCGGGCAGCTGCACCGCGCGGGCGCGCGCATTGCGGGAAAGCGTGACCGCCAGCATTTCCAGCACGATTCGCTGGACGTTGTTCTCCGGCTGCGCCTCGGTGAGCCCGAGCGAGTTCACCTGCACGCCGTACCGGAACCGGCGCGCCTTCGCGTCCGTGACCCCATAGCGTTCCCTGGTGAGTTCGTCCCACAGCTCGGTGAACGCGCGCATCTTGCACATTTCCTCGACGAACCGCACCCCGGCGTTGACGAAGAACGAGATGCGCCCGACGACGCGGCCCATGTCCTCGGGCGCGATCTGGCCGGAATCGCGCACCGCATCCAGCACGGCGATCGCGGTGCACAGCGCGTAGGCGACCTCCTGCGTCGGGGTCGCGCCCGCCTCCTGCAGGTGATAACTGCAGATGTTGATCGGGTTCCACTTCGGCACATTGTTGACCGTGTAGGCGACCATGTCGGTGATCAGCCGCAACGAGGGCGCCGGCGGGAACACGTAGGTGCCGCGGGAAAGGTATTCCTTGATGATGTCGTTCTGCGTGGTCCCCGCGAGCTTGGCGACGACCTCTTTCCAGTCCTTGCCCTCGGCCTCGGCCTGTTCCTGCGCCACGGTGACGTAGAGGGAGAGCAGCCACATCGCCGGGGCGTTGATGGTCATCGAGGTGTTCGCCTCGCCGAGCGGGATCCCGTCGAACAGGGCCCGCATATCGCCGATGTGGCTGACCGGGACACCGACCTTGCCGACCTCACCGGTGGACAGTTCGTCATCGGGGTCGTAGCCGGTCTGGGTGGGCAGATCGAAGGCGACCGAGAGCCCGGTCTGGCCCTTGGCGAGGTTTCGCCGGTAGAGCTCGTTCGAGGCAGCGGCCGAGGAGTGACCGGCATAGGTCCGCATGACCCACGGACGATCGCGCTCACCATCGTTCGGGTATGGCACCGTGACCTCCAGAGCAGGGTTAACCGACGCTAACCCATGATACTGGCCGGTAACCCATTCGCACGGTGGATCCGATCACATGTACCGGTCAAGCGTTCAGTCGACCGAGTGCATCACGGCCGCGGCCGAGCCACCACGCCGTTCCGGTTCACCCGCGGCGACCACCGAACCGTCCGTGCGGAACTCCAGGCCGTCGGCGACCCCGATGGTCGGTTTGGCGCCCGGCTGGTCCGCGGTCGACTCCACGTAGAACTTCTGCCCGAGCTTTTCGAGTTTCTTCGCCTCCGGTGAAGCGAGGAAGGCCGGTTCGACCTGGGTCTCGGCGGTGTTGCGCTGCGAGGCGCGCGGGGCCGCGATCGCCTCCGGCAGGCCCATCCCGAAATCGATGCGGTTGACCAGGATCTGCAGCACCGTGGTGATGATCGTGGAACCACCGGGGGAACCGACCGCCAGGAACGGCTTACCGTCCTTGGCCACGATCGTCGGGGACATCGAGGACCGCGGGCGCTTGCCGGGGGCGGGCAGGTTCGGGTCGGGCACTCCCGCGGCACTCGGCGCGAAGTCGAAGTCGGTGAGTTCGTTGTTCAGCAGGAAGCCGCGCCCGGGCACGGTGATCGCGCTGCCGCCGAGCTGTTCGATGGTGTTGGTGTAGGAGGCGACGTTGCCCCACTTGTCGGTGATCACGAAATGGTTGGTGTGCCTGCCCTTGTCCTGCGCGGGCGCCCCGGCCTTCGCGGTACAGCCCGTGTCCGGGCGGTAGGGATCGCCGGGCGCGACGGGGCTCTTGCCCGCGTGGTCCGGGTCGATCAGGCAGGCGCGGGCGTCCGCGTAGCGCTGGGAGAGCAGTTCCTGCTGCGGAACCGGGGTGTAGCGCGGATCACCGAGGTACCGGTCCCGGTCGGCGTAGGCCAGCCTGCTCGCCTCCAGGTAGTAGTGCAGCGCCTCGGCCCGGTCCATCGTGGCGAGATCCTTGGTTTCCAGGATGTTCAGCGCCTCGGCGACGGTGACCCCGCCCGAGGAGGACGGCGCCATCCCGTACACGTCGAGGCCGCGGTAGCGCGAATGCGCGGGGCGTTGATCCGCGGTGCGGTAGGTGGCGAGATCGGCGGGAGACATGCCACCGGAACCGGGCTGGATGTTCGCACCAGGCGCGGTCGGCGGATCGTTCACCGCCTTGCGCAGATCGCGGCCGATTTTCCCGCGGTAGAAGGCATTCGTGCCGTGTGCACGGATCTGGGCGTAGGTGCGGGCCAGATCCGGGTTCTTGAAGGTGGAACCGACCTGGGGCGGTTTCCCTCCGGGCAGGAACAGTTTCGCGGTCGGGGCGAACTGCCCGAACCGCTTCTGGTTCTGCGCGGTCTGGTCGGCGAACACCTGGTCCACGGTGAACCCCTTGGCCGCGACCGACTGCGCGGGCGCCAGCGTCTTGTTCAGGTCGAACTTGCCCCAGCGCTCGAGCAAACGCTGCCAGGTGGCGAGCATTCCGGGCACCCCGACCGAGATCCCGTTGTTGATGGCGGTGTCCCGGTCCATGGGTTTTCCGGTGCGCTTGTCGATGAACCGGTCCTTGTCCGCGGAGTACGGCGCCTTCTCCCGGCCGTCGATGGTGGAGACCTTCTTCGTACGCGCGTCGTAGTACACCACGTACCCACCGCCGCCGAGGCCCGCGACGTAGGGATCGGTGACCCCGAGCGTCGCGCCGACCGCGACCGCCGCATCCGCCGCGGTGCCGCCTTCCCTGAGCACTCGCATGCCCGCTGCCGTGCTCTCCGCGGTGTCCGAGACGACCGCTCCCCCTGTTCCGGTGGCCACCGGATTCTTGTGCGGAGGAGGCGCCGCGGCCGACATCCCGGGCGTGGCAACCAAAGCGAGGACGGTGACGAGGGCCGCGGCGGGCTTGGCGAGCATGCGCTGTGTTCTACCGCATGGTGTCGCCGGACACCAGGGCCATCAGGGTCACCAGCACCCCGATCCGGTTGTACACCGAGTTATCCACAACCCAAGGAGTTATCCACAGATTGTGCACAAGCCCACGCGAACCCCTCTGACCTCGATAAACTGTCATCGGGGGGTACCCCCGTAGCCGGGCGCCGTGGATGAACGGCGCCCGGGCCTGGCGTGGCTACTTCCTCGGGGTGGCCGGTTCGACGGGCTTGGTCGGCAGGGTCTGCCCGGGTTCTCCCGGGTGGGTCGGGTGCGCGGGCTGTACCGGGTGCCCTGGCTTGGTCGGCAGGCTCGTTCCCGGAGGCAGGACGATGACCTGGCCCGATGGCAGGACGATGACCCGGTGCGGGGCGTCGCCGATCTTGTGCCCGGGAATGTGCGCCGCATCGGCCGGTGCCTTCACGGTCTGCGCGGGGTTCTTGGTGGTGCTCCCGGGATCGGTGGCGGCCGAGGCGGCGCTGGCCGTGGCGACGCCGACCGCCGCGGTGCAGCCGAGGATCAGGACGGTGCGGCGGACCGCGCGATTGATTCGCATGTTCACTCCAGTTCGTCGGTTTATCCGTGCTCTGCCATGGCAGGACCGACTGTGCCGGTGGCCCGCTGAAGGGAAGCTGAACGAACCTGAAGGCGTCTTCAGGTTGGCGTGTGATCCTTGTCCGCATGCGTGTACTGGTCGTCGAGGACGAGCAGCGTCTCGCCGCTGCCCTGCGGACGGGGCTTCAGGCGGAGGGCTGGGCGGTGGATGTGACCGGCGACGGCACGGAGGCGCTGTGGCTTGCCGGATCCCATGACTACGACGCGATCCTGCTCGACATCATGATCCCCGGGCTCAACGGGTACCGGGTCTGTTCCCGGCTGCGCGCCGCCGGTGACTGGACCCCGATCATCATGCTCACCGCGAAGGACGGCGAGTACGACGAGGCGGAGGCACTCGACGCGGGCGCGGACGACTACATCACCAAACCGTTCTCCTATGTGGTGCTGCTCGCCCGGTTGCGCACGGTGCTGCGGCGCAGCCCGGTCGCCCGTCCCTCGCTGCTGCACGCCGGGGATCTGGTGCTCGACCCGGCGACGAGGCGGTGTTCGCGCGCGGGTACCGATATCAACCTGACCGCGAAGGAATTCGCCGTGCTCGAACTGCTCGCCCGCAGTCCGGGGCAGGTGCTCTCCAAGCAGCGGTTGCTCGACGGCGGCTGGGATTTCGCCTTCGACGGCGCGGCCAATCTGATCGAGGTGCACATCAGCGCACTGCGCCGCAAGATCGATACCCCGTTCGGCCGCAACAGCATCCGCACCGTGCGCGGGCACGGTTACCAGCTGCTCGCGGACGGGGCCGCGGATGCGTAGCAGGCTCTCGGTCCGGGCCCGTACCACCGCGGTAGCCACGACCGTGGTCGCCGCCGCCCTCGCCGCGGTCGGCTGGCTGCTGATCGGCTACATGCACAACCGGCTGTCCACCGAGCTCGACTCCTCGGTGCACCTGCAGCTGGCCAAATCCGCGGAAGCCTTGCAGTACGGCAGAACCCTTCCGGTCCGCACCGATGCGGTCGACGTACGGGTCGTCCCGGGGAAACCGGCCGCCGAGCTGCAGCGTGCCGGACCCGTTCGCGCGGTCAAGCGCAGCGATACGAAGGTGGCCAGCACGGCGGTACCGACCGGGGAAGGCGTGAAAACCGTGGTGGCCAGTGCTTCGACCGAACCCGTCGCCCAGGCGACGAGCGCGGCGACCGGGGCGCTGCTGATCGGCGGTCCGATCCTGCTCGTGCTGGTCGGCGCGCTCACCTGGTTCGGAACCGGCAGGGCACTGCGGCCGGTCGAGGCGATCCGGCACGAGTTCGCGCGGCTCTCGGCACACGAACTGTCCGCGAGGATGCCGGTGCCCTCGGGACGGGACGAGATCACCAGACTCGCCGAGACCCTCAACGAAACCCTCGAGCGCCTGGACCGGTCCGTGCGGCGCCAGCAGCGGTTCATCGCGGACGCCTCGCACGAGCTGCGCAGTCCGCTTGCCACCATGCGCACCCCGCTCGAGGTGGCGCAGGCCCATCCGGAACTGGTGCACTGGCCGGACGTTGCCGATGGCGCGCTCGAAGACCTGGACCGGCTGGAACGGCTCAGCGCGGACCTGCTCATCCTCGCGCGGATCGATTCCTCACCGATGAGCCCGGAACCGGTGGACCTCGCCGTGATCGCCGCGGACGCGATCGGCGCACAACCGGAGAGCGGCCTCGACTGGCGGTTCGAAGCGGCCGACGATGCGGTGCTCGAGGGGCACCCCCGGCATCTCGCCCGGCTACTGGCGAACCTGCTCGACAATGCCCGCGCGCACGCCGCGAGCACCGTGCGGGTCCGGGTGGCGGCCTCGGAGCACGACGTACGGCTGGACGTGCTCGACGACGGTCCCGGAATCCCGGAGGATCAGCGGGAACGCATCTTCGAACGGTTCGCCCGGCTGGACACGGCGCGCAACACCGAGGCGGGCGGCACCGGACTCGGACTGGCCATCGCGCGGGAGATCGCCGAGGCGCACGGTGGCACGCTGCGCGCCGAATCCCCGGCCGCCGAGGCGGATCTCGGTGGCGCGCAGTTCACCGCCATCATTCCCCGTTGACCGAGACGGGCTAGTCCGTCACCCGCGCGACATCCGCACCGAGCGCGGTCATGTTCTCCACGAATTTCGGGTACCCGCGGTCGATGTGGAACACGTCCCACACCTCGGTGTCCCCGTCGGCGCAGAGCCCGGCGAGCACGAGCCCGACTCCCGCGCGGATGTCGGAGGCCCAGACGGGCGCGCTGGACAGTTGCCCGATGCCGCGGATGACGGCGTGATGCCCATCGGTGCGCGCATCGGCGCCGAGCCGCATCATCTCCTCGATGAACCGGAACCGGGATTCGAAGAGGTTCTCGGTGATCATCGAGGTGCCCTCGGCAACCGCGGCGAGCGTGATCGCGAAGGGCTGCAGGTCGGTGGCGAATCCGGGATAGGGCAGCGTGACGAAGTCGACCGCCTTGGGCCGTTCCGGCTGCACGACCCGGAATTCCCGCTCCCCGAAGGTGACCTCGGCACCCGCGAGGCGCAGTTTCTCCAGCACCAGGTCGAGGTGATGCGGGTCCACCCCGCGCACGGTGATGTCCCCCCGGGTGGTCGCCGCGGCGAAGGCCCAGGTGGCACCGACGATACGGTCGCCGATGACCTCGTGTTCGGCCGGAACGAGCGCTTCGACGCCGTGCACGGTGAGCGTGGAGGTGCCCGCGCCCTCGATCTTCGCGCCCATCTGGGTCAGCAGCGTGCACAGATCGCTGATCTCGGGTTCCCGCGCGGCATTGTCGATCACCGTGGTGCCTTCGGCGAGCACCGCGGCCATGAGGATGTTCTCCGTGGCGCCCATGCTCGGGAAATCCAGCCAGATCTGGGCGCCGTGCAGGTTCTCCGCCTCGGCGACGACGCAACCGTGCTCGATATCGCTGTGCGCGCCGAGCTGGCGCAACCCGCTCTGGTGCATGTCCAGCGGGCGCGAACCGATGGCGTCCCCACCGGGCAGCGCGACGACCGCGCGCTTGCAACGGCCGACGAGCGGGCCGAGCACGCACACCGAGGCGCGGAGTTTGCGCATGGATTCGGCGTCCGGGCGATGCGAGAGTTCGGTCGGGGTGGTGATCGCGATGGTGCCCCCGTCGATGTCCACCGTGCAGCCGAGACTGCGCAACACATCGGCCATGTAGGGCACGTCGAGGATTTCCGGGCAGTTGGTCAGCGTCGTCGTTCCCTCGGCGAGCAGCGCGGCCGCCATGAGTTTCAGCACGCTGTTCTTCGCACCGACCACATCGACCGCACCCCGCAGCCGGGCGCCGCCACGTACCCGGAAATGTTCACTCACGATGTCCGTCGCTCCTGTTCCTGGCAAATCCCGACCATTGGTGAGACGCGTGACGCGACCGTAAGGTTGACGGCATGGCCGTACACCTGACCAAGATTTATACGCGAACCGGCGACGACGGTACCAGCGGGCTCGGTGACTTCTCCCGGGTGCCGAAAACCGACGTACGGCTTGCCGCCTACGCCGACACCGAGGAGGCGAACGCCGCGATCGGCGTGGTGCTCAGCCTCGGCGCGCCGGAGGAACGCATCGCCGCGGTACTGCGCTACATCCAGAACGACATGTTCGATCTCGGCGCGGATCTCTCCGCCCCGATCATCGAGGAGAGCGGCGTCTCCCGGCTACGGGTGACCGAGGAGTACATCGACCGCCTCGAAGCGTGGTGCGATGAGTTCAACCCGGAGCTCGGCAAGCTGGACTCGTTCATCCTGCCCGGTGGTACCCCGGCCGCGGCCCTGTTGCACGTCGCGCGCACCGTCACCCGCCGTGCCGAGCGCAGCGCCTGGGCGGTGCTCGACGCCGACCCGGAGCGCACCAACGTGCTGACCGCCAAGTACCTGAACCGCCTTTCCGATCTGCTGTTCATCTTCTGCCGGATGGCGAACCCGGGCGGGGACGTGCTCTGGAAGCCGGGCGGCGAGCGCGGATGAGTTCGCCGAGTTTTCTCTGCAGAACTTTCTCTGCAGAGAAAACTCGGTACCAGCGGGGCGAGCGAAGGCTCATGTCACGCCGCGATTACAGTCATCGTTCTATTTTGGCAACCCGGATGCACCCTTACACGTCTTTCAAGTGGCGGGGAAGCATGCGATGAGGAGGTTTCGGGGTGCGTCGAGCTGTGCTGGCGACGCGGACGGCCGTGATCGTGCTCTCGGTTGTGGTACTCGCGGTCACCGGATACGCGTGGGCCCAGCTGCAGGGACTCAACCGGTCCGGTGCGCTCAGCGGCGAGCAGACCTCACTGGACGGGGACATGAACATCCTGCTCATGGGCCTGGACAGCAGGCTGGACGAGCAGGGCAACCCGCTGCCGAAGAGCATGTACGCCGCGCTGCACGCGGGCGACCAGGACAACGGCGGGTACAACTCGAACGTGCTGATGCTGCTGCACGTGCCCGCCGACGGGAGCCAGGCGACCTCGATCTCGATTCCCCGCGATGACTACGTGAAGTTCCCCGGCTGCCCGGACGAGCAGTGCTCCGGCAAGATCAAGCAGGCCTACGGGCTCGCCTTCGACCAGGAACACAAGAAACTGGTCAAGCAGGGGGTCACCGACAAGGCCGACCTGGAACAGCGCAGCAGGGACGCCGGCCGCAAGGCGGAGATCGACACGGTGCGCCAGTTCCTCGGCGGGGTTCCGGTCGACCACTTCGTGGAAGTGACCCTGGCCTCGTTCTTCCAGGTGGCGCAGGTCGTGCAGCCGATCACGGTGTGCGTGAAGCAGCCGACCCAGGACAGCTACTCCGGCGCCGACTTCCGCAAGGGCGTGCAGCAGATCAACGCCAAGCAGGCCGTGGCCTTCGTCCGGCAGCGCCGCGACAATGTGCATCCCTCGCTGAACTTCACCGATCTGGACCGGGAGCGGCGCCAGCAGGCGTTCATCTCCTCGCTCTCGCACCAGCTCAACCAGTCGGGCACGATGACCAACCCGTCGAAGCTGCAGGGCCTGATCAACGTGGCCAAGCAGAACATCGCCATCGACTCGGGCCTGGACCTGGCCAGCCTCGCGAGCCAGGCGACCAACCTCAGCAGCGGCAAGATCAAGTTCGTCACGCTGCCCATCGACCACTTCGGCAAAGCCCCGAACGGGGACGCGGTCAACTTCGTCGACCAGGACAAGATCCAGGCGATGACCAAGGAACTGCTCAGCCCGAAGCCGCCGGAACCGACCGAACCGCAACAGAAACAGCAGGCCCCGGCCCCCAAGCCGAGCGTGGATGTGGTCAACGCCAACGGGCGCACCGGGCTCGCCGCGACGATCGGGCAAGCGCTCAGCACGAAGGGGTATCAGCGCGGGGACGCGACCAACTCCACGAGCAAGCACACCAGCACGGTCGTGGAATACCCGTCCGGCCAGTCCGATGCGGCCGAGCAGCTCGCCGACACCCTCGGCGGGGCGAAGACCAAACAGGATTCGAGCGTGCCCGCGGGCCAGCTGCGCGCCGTGCTCGGCACCGCGTTCCAGATCCCGAGCGGTCTGCAGGCCGATGACGGTGCACCGGCGAAGGGCAAGTCGAACGATTCCGGTGGTTCGGCGGCCGATTCCGCGGATTCGCTCAACGGCGGTGGCGTGCCCTGCGTGAAATAGCGGATCAACTGCCCTGCGCGAAGCTCCGCAGCAGCTCCTGCTCGGACTCCGGCAGGTATTCGGCGTAGTAGTCGCAGAGGCTGGCGCGCGCGATCCGGCTCGCCGCGCCGCCCTGACCGGAGCGGATCGCCTCGATCAACTGCTCGTGATGTCCGAGGGTGCGTTCGGCGATCCGCGCGTAGTCCTCGGCCTTGTCGAGCTTGTCCTCGATGATTCCGAGCACCACCGTGTGCACGGCATGCGTGCACACCTGGATCAGTGAGTTCCCGCTGGCGCGCGCGACCGCGTCGTGAAAGGCGAGATCGGCGCGCCCGAACTCGATCCGCTGCTGCGCCGCGCGCATATCGTCCATCGCGGCCTCGATCTCGGCCAGCTGTTCGGCGTCCGCCTGTCCGGTCGCGAGCCGGTGCGCCGCGAGGAAACCGGCCGAGCCCTCGAGCATCATGCGGAACTGCAGCAGTTCGGCGAGGCTCAGCTCGGTCACCGAGGCCAGCCGGGTCACGGACTTGTGCAAATGCGCAGGGGCGAACGGCAGGATCACCGGCCCCCGCGGATCGCGCGGGCTCGAGCGCACCATTCCGTTGCTCTCCAGCACGCGAAGCGCCTCGCGCACGGTGGACCGGCTCACCGCGAACTGGCCCATCAGCTCCCGTTCGCTCGGCAGCCGGTCCCCGGGCGTGAGCGCACCAGAGAACACCGCCTGTTCGATGCGCTCGACCACCTGCTCATAGGCGCGCCTGCGCTCGATCGGCGCGAATCGGGCCCCTTGACCGCGTTCACCCACGGTGCCACGATACCTGTCGACACCGAGCTGGTCGGACCAGCAGACCAGAGCGAGGAGGTGACCGCTGTGTTTCGCGGCAGGGCCTCACTGTGGTGGCTGCTCGGTCCCGCGGTGCTCTACCTCGGCGCGCTGCCGTTCGTGAACCGGATCCATCCGCTGGTGCTCGGCATGCCGTTCCTGATGTTCTGGATGCTGCTCTCGACCGTGGCCACGCCGCTGTTCATCTGGCTGGCCGCGCGCGGCGATCCGGTATGGCGGGCGAACCGGAAGCAGCGCCCGTGAACGCCGCGGTCTCGATCGGGATCCTCGCCGCCTTCCTGGTTCTCGCGGTCGCGCTCGGTCTGTACTCGGCGCGCGGGCGGGACCGGAAGGCACTCACCGAGTGGTCGGTCGGCGGGCGCAGCTTCGGCACCGTGTTCGTCTGGGTGCTGATGGCCGGGGAGACGTATACGAGTTTCAGTTTCCTCGGCGCCGCGGGCTGGAGTTACGACAAGGGTGTCCCGATCTTCTACCTGGTGGCCTATCTGGCGATCGGGTTCGCGGTCGGCTACGTCGTGGGACCGCTGTTGTGGACCTACGCGCATCGCCACGGGCTGCACAACATCAGCGATATCGTGGCGCACCGCTTCGCCAGCCCCGCGCTCGGCGCCGGAATCGCCGTGCTGGCAACGGTTTTCCTCCTTCCCTACATTCAGGTGCAGATCACCGGGATGGGCGTGGTCGTCGCCGAGGTCAGCTACGGCGCGATCGGGCTCGGACTCGCCTACTTCCTCGCTTTCCTGATCACCGAGGCATTCCTCGTAGTGAGCGGACTCCGTGGCAGCGCATGGGTCTCGGTGCTCAAGGACCTGCTCGTGGTCGTGCTGATGGTGGTGATCTTCGTGATCGTGCCGCTGCACTTCTTCGACGGCTACGGGCAGATGTTCGCCAAGATCACCGAACACCGGGCGCAGTGGCTGACCCTGCCCGGACACGGAGACACCGGCCTCGGCATCGGCTGGTTCGTCTCCACCAGCGTGCTCAACGGCGTGGTGATCGCGATCTTCCCGACCACCGTCGCCGGTTCGCTTGCCGCGGCGAACCCGCAGGTGGTCCGGCGCAATGCCATCTTCATGCCGTTCTACCAGATACTGCTGTTCATCCCGATCCTGCTCGGCTTCGCCGCCAGCCTCGCCGTTCCCGGACTGGGCAACTCCGACCTGTCACTGTTCCGGATGGCCGCCGATGTGCTGCCCTCCTGGCTACTCGGCCTGCTCGGGGTGGCCGGAACACTCTCCGCGATCGTGCCGATGGCGGTGTTCATGCTGGTGATCGGGACCATGTGGGGCCGCTCGATTCTCGGCGCACACCCGAGGACCGCGAACCGGCAGCGCCCGCTCGCCCAGCTGGTCGCTTTCCTCGCCGGAGCCATCGCGCTGCTGCTCACCTACATCTGGCCGAATGCGCTCGTGCGGCTGTCCGTCGTGTCCTACGAAGGGCTCGCGCAATTGCTTCCCGCGGTGCTGCTCGCCCTGCTGTGGCGCCGGATGTCCGCCGCCGCAGCGGTTTCCGGGCTCACCGTCGGAGTCGTGTTCACCTGCGTGCTCGTGTTCACCGGGAACGACCCGATCGCCGGGATCAATGCCGGACTGCTCGGCCTGGCCGCGAACCTGCTCGTGGTGCTCGCGGTGACCGCGATCCGGCCCGCGAACACCCCGCCCGAACTGCTCGCCCAACCGGAGACCGTGACCTTGAAACAGTGACAAGGAGGCAGGCATGGCAACGGATCTGAGTCGTCTGTTCACTGTGGACGGAAGGCTGGCCGTAGTGGTCGGTGGCGCAAGCGGGCTCGGGCGCGCGAGCGCTGCCGGGCTCGCCGCCCACGGTGCCGAGGTCGTGATCGCGGACAAGGACCTTGCCGGGGCGGAAAGCACGGCCACCGAGCTCGGGGCCCGTGCCCGGTCGCTCGATGTGGGTTCGGCCGAGGACATCGCCCGGGCCGCGGAAGCCGAGGCCGAAGCCGAAATCCTTGTCGTGACACCGGGAATCAATGTGCGCAAGCGGCTCGCCGACACCACGGACGAGGAGTTCGACCGGGTCATCGATGTCAATCTGCGCGGCACTTTCCGGCTGATCCGCGAATTCGGCACACGGATGCACGAACGCGGAAGGGGCAGCATCATCGTGTTCTCCAGCTTCCGCGCGCAGTTCGTCGAACCGGGCCAGGGTGTGTACGCGGCGACCAAGGCCGGGGTCGCGCAGCTGGCCAGGGCCGCGGCGGCGGAATTCGGGCCGGGCGGGGTGCGGGTGAACGCCGTCGCCCCGGGACCGTTCGAAACCCCGCTCACCGAACAGATCAAGGACGATCCGGAGTGGTATTCCGCGTACGCGGACAAGACCGCGTTGCGGCGCTGGGGAAAACCGGAGGAGATCGTGGGCACCGTGCTCTATCTCGCCTCGGACGCCGGTTCCTATGTCACCGGCGGGCTGCACTACGTCGAGGGTGGGTGGACCGCCATCGACGGCCGGTTCGAGCCGAGGCTCTGACATGCACCCGGCGGATCTGAGCATCGAAGGACTGCACAACGCCTATTCCGGCGGGGAACTCTCCCCCGTCGAAGCGCTCGAGGCGGTACGCGAACGGGCCGAGGCGAGCGAGCCGCGCATCCACGCGCTGTACCACGAGGATTTCGGCACCGCGCGCGATGCGGCGCGGGAGAGCGAACTCCGCTGGCGGCGCGGGGAACAGCTCGGCCCGCTGGACGGGGTTCCGGCGACCGTGAAGGACAACATCGCACTGCGCGGCGCGCCCATGGCCGGTGGCACCGCGGCCAGCCCACAACATCCGTCCACAGTGGACGCACCCCCGGCCGCGCGGCTGAAGGAGGCCGGTGCGGTGATCTTCGGCAAGACCACCATGCCCGACTTCGGCATGCTGTCCTCGGGCATCTCCAGCGTGCACCCGACAACGCGAAACCCGTGGGACATTCGCACGAATCCCGGCGGTTCCAGTTCCGGTGCGGCAGCGGCGGCCGCGGCGGGCTACGGACCGGCGCACGTGGGCACCGATATCGGCGGCTCGATCCGGCTGCCCGCCGCATGGACCGCGACCGTGGGGCACAAGCCGAGCCTCGGCAGGGTGCCCATCGATCCGCCCTACCCCGGCCGGGTCGCCGGTCCGATCAGCCGGACCCTCGCCGATGCCGTCCGGCTGCTCGAAGTGCTGTCCTTGCCCGATCACCGCGACCACATGAGCCTGCCCTACGAGCCGTTACGGGTCGGCGCTGTGGATCCGCACGGACTGCGGATCGGCCTGCTGCTCGATGCCGGATGCGGGCTCGCCGTGCCCGGGGAGATCACCCGCGCGGTGACCGCAGCCGCCGAGACCTTCGCCGAGGCGGGCGCGATCGTGGAACCGCTGGAACCGTTCTTCACCCGCGCCATGCTCGACGACCTGACCCTGTTCTGGCGGGTGCGCGCCTGGGAGGAGTTCTCCCGGTACACCGGTGCGCAACAGGCCGCCGTGCTCGGGTTCATCGCCGACTGGTCCCGGCTCGGCGCCGACGTCCCCGGTACCGCCGTCCTGCGCGCGTTCAATCGCACCATGGACATTCGCCGGGCCACCGTGGACGCCACCCAGCCCTTCGACTACGTGCTCTCCCCCGTCGCCCCGGTCGCCGCGTTCCCCGCCGAACACGCCGCCCCGGACAACCGCGTCGAAGCCTCACTCGAGCACATCGCGTTCACCTGCCCGTACAACATGTCCGAGCAACCCGCGATCTCGCTCAACTGCGGATTCACCGGGGACGGCGCGCCGATCGGGCTGCAACTGTCCGGCAGGCGCTTCGACGACGCCGGGGTGCTCGCACTGGCCGCCTGGTACGAATCGGCCCGCCCGGCAACGGCGGTGCCCCGATGGCCGAGTCTGCCCGCCCAGGGACGGGAATCCGTTCAGAACAGCTGACCGAAACGGATGCGGTTGCCGAACGGGTCCCGAATACCGAAGTCGATGCCGTACGGCTTCTCACTCGGCTCGTCGGTGATATCGACGCCCCGTTCGACGAGCGTGCGGTGAGCCTTGTGGGCATCCTCGACGGACACGCACAGCCACCCGGCCATGGCCCCCTTGGTGAGCAGGTCTCGCACCTGGTCCGCGGTCACCTCGTCCATCGCGGGCGGGCCCGGTCTCTCCAGGATGATCTGCCTGCTCGGGTCGCCCGGAACCTGCACCGAGAGCCACCGCATGAACCCCAGGTCCTGGTCCATGGCTACCTCGAAACCGAGCTTGCCCACGTAGAACTCGAGCGCCTCGTCCTGGTCCAGCACGAAGATCTGGCTCTGGGTGATCGCGTTGTACATGACTTCCGCCTTTCCGTTGTCTCGCTGATGAGAAAGACGGTAGAGGCTCGCCGGGGCGCGGTGCTTATCCGAAACTGCTCAACGTGGGCGGGTCCATGCCTTGACGAAACAGGTCGGCGCGGTGAAGGCCCGGGTCCGATGGTGCTCGCGGAACGATTTCGGGGGCTCTCCGACGATCTCCCGGAAGGTTCTGGAGAACGTGCCGAGACTGGCGAATCCGACCGCGAAACAGGTTTCGGTGACGCTGTGCTGGTCCACAAGCATCGTCATGGCCCGTTCGACGCGCCTGCGCTGCAGGTAGCGATGGGGGGTCTCGCCGAAGGTTTCCTTGAAGACGCGGATGAAATGCGCCTGCGAAACATGGGCTATCCGGGCCAGTGCCGGGATGTCCAGTGGTTCGGCGTAGTCCCGGTCCATCGCGTCACGCGCGCGGAGCAGGCGACGATTCTGTTGCTCCCGCTCACGAGGCATGCGGGAAGTTGCGCGAGGGCGGTGCGCTCTCCAGCCAGGAAAGGAACCCGGTCATGGCGTCGGTGCCCATGGCGAGTTCCACCTCGAGGGCACCCGCATGGCAGCGCAGCACGCTCGCGCCCGCGGGCATGGCATAGGTCTCGGGGAGCAGTGGTTCGCGGCGCTCGGCGATCTCGAGGTCGTTGCGGGCGATGACCCGGTCGGGCTTGGAGTTGAGCCCGAGCACGCGATACCACTCGAAGCTGTCCCCGCGGTAGTGGCCGATGCCGAGTTTCCATCCGCGGCCGGTGCCGTCCACCCTGGTACGCAGTGCGACGTGGATACCGCCCTCGCGGACCACGCGAACCCGCCGCCAGGCAAGTGCGAGCAGCACGAGCAGGATTACCAGCAGACCGAGCGCGATGAGCGAGGTTAGGTCCACTGGCTGCTCCGCGCCTAGACCGGTTGTCCAGCGGCGCGAAGCCGCGCTTTGGCACGCTTCGCGGTGTGTTCGTCGGCGGAGTCGAGTTCCGAACGCGCCGCGTCGACGTCGATCTCGTCGCGCAGTTCCACGCTCTCGGCGAGCACGGAAACCCCGTCCTTGCCTACCGAGAGGAACCCGCCGTAGACCACGAAGAAGAGCTGGCCCTCATCGACCGAATCGATGCGCACGACCTCGACATCGGTGAGCGCGCCGAGCAGCGGGATGTGGTTGGGCAGAATGCCGATTTCGCCCTCGGTCGTGCGCGCGAACACCGACGTGGCCCTTCCGGACCAGACGCTGCGCTCGACGGCGACCAGCTGGACGTCCATCTCTGCCACGATGGGAGCTCCTTCAACGATATGTTCGGAAAAGTCTAAGCGATCGAGGGGATTCGCGGGTGCGCGACCCCCTGAGGTGGCCGGACGGAGGATTCACCGCCCGGCCACCGAGGGAATCAGAACTTGACGCCGAGCTCCTTGGCCTTCTTCTCGAGGTCCTCGAGACCACCGATGAGGAAGAACGCCTGCTCCGGAAGGTGGTCGAACTCGCCCTTGGTGAGCTTGTCGAACGCCTCGACGGTCTCCTTGAGCGGAACCGAGGAACCGGGCTGGCCGGTGAACTGCTCCGCGGCCATCATGTTCTGCGAGAGGAACCGCTCGATGCGCCGTGCCCGGTACACCGTCTGCTTGTCCTCTTCGCCGAGCTCGTCGATACCGAGGATGGCGATGATGTCCTGCAGGTCCTGGTACTTCTGCAGGATCCGGATGACCTCCTGGGCGACCCGGTAGTGCTCCTCGCCGACGATCGAGGGCTCCAGGATCGTGGAGGAGGAGGCCAGCGGGTCCACCGCGGGGAAGATGCCCTTGGAGAACACCGCACGGGAAAGCTCCGTGGTGGCGTCCAGGTGCGCGAAGGTGGTCGCCGGGGCCGGGTCGGTGTAGTCGTCCGCGGGCACGTAGACCGCCTGCATGGAGGTGATCGAGCGGCCACGGGTCGAGGTGATCCGTTCCTGCAGCTCACCCATTTCGTCGGCGAGCGTCGGCTGGTACCCCACCGCGGACGGCATCCGGCCGAGCAGCGTGGAGACCTCCTGGCCCGCCTGGGTGAACCGGAAGATGTTGTCGATGAACAGCAGCACGTCCTGCTGCTTCACATCACGGAAGTACTCCGCCATGGTCAGCCCGGACAGCGCCACGCGCATACGGGTGCCCGGCGGCTCATCCATCTGACCGAACACCAGCGCGGTGTCCTTGAGCACGCCCGCGTCCTCGAGCTCGAGCCAGAGGTCGTTGCCCTCACGGGTGCGCTCACCGACACCGGCGAACACCGAGGTACCGGCGAAGTTGCGGGCGACACGGTTGATCATCTCCTGGATGAGCACCGTCTTGCCCACACCGGCACCACCGAACAGCGCGATCTTGCCACCACGCACGTAGGGGGTGAGCAGGTCGACGACCTTGAGGCCGGTCTCCAGCATCTCGGTGCGGCCCTCGAGCTGGTCGAACGCCGGCGGCTTGCGGTGGATCGACCACTGCTCGAAGTCCGAGCCGTAGCCGGGCGAGTCGAGGCACTGGCCGAGCGCGTTGAACACGTGGCCCTTGACCCCGTCCCCGACCGGGACCGAGATCGACTTGCCGGTGTTCCGCACGTCGACGCCGCGCACCAGCCCGTCGGTGGGCTGCATGGAGATGGTGCGCACGACGTTGTCGCCGAGGTGCTGCGCGACCTCGAGGGTCAGCGTCTTGGCCATCTCCTGGAACGTGATGTCCACGTTCAGGGCGTTGTACAGCTCAGGGACGGAGCCACGCGGGAACTCCACGTCGACGACCGGGCCGGTGACCCGGACGACGCGGCCGTGCACCTGCGTCTCTGGGGTAGTCGTAGCGGTTGCGCTCATTATCACTCATCTCCTGCAGCGGCGAGCGCGTCAACGCCGCCGACGATCTCGCTGATCTCCTGGGTGATCTGGGCCTGTCGTGCTCCGTTCGCCTGCAAGTTCAGGCTACGGATCAGCTCGTCGGCATTGTCCGTCGCCGCCTTCATGGCGCGCTGACGGGAGGCCGACTCGGATGCCGCCGACTCGAGCAGAGCGGCGAAAATCCGGGTGCCGATGTACTTCGGCAGCAGTACGTCGAACAGCTCCTCGGGGTCCGGCTCGAACTCGTAGCTGATGTTCTCGACCGGTTCCTCCTCCTCGGAGTACTCGACCTCGAGCGGAGCCATCCGGTGCGCGGTCGCGACCTGGCTGACCATGGACTTGAACTCGGTGTAGACGATGTGCAGCTCGTCGACCCCGAGCACACCGTCCGCGCCGGGTCCTTCCGCCGTGTCGTCCGCTCCCGCGGTGAACGCGGAGACCAGGGTCTCGGCGACCTCGGAGGCGTTCTCGTAGCGCGGCTGCTCGGAGAACCCGGTCCACTGGCCCGCGAGTTCACGGCCACGGAAGTTGAAGTAGCTGACCCCGCGCCGGCCGATCGCGTAGAGCACCGGCTCCTTGCCCTGCTCCCGGAGCAGGGAGATGAGCTCCTCGGTCTGCCGGAGGACGTTGGCGTTGTACCCGCCGCAGAGCCCGCGGTCCGCGGTGACGACGAGAATCCCCGCCCGCCGCGGAGTCTCCCGCTCGACGAGCAGCGGGTGCTTCAGCGCCGAGGCGGTGGCGAGCGCGGAGAGGACCCTGGTGATCTCCTCCGCGTACGGCCGCGCCGCGCGCACGTTCGCCTGGGCCCGCGCGATACGCGAGGTGGCGATCAGTTCCTGCGCCTTGGTGATCTTCTTGATCGAACCCGCACTGCGGATCCTTCGCCGCAGGACGCGTAACTGTGCTGGCATCCCGTGTCCTCAGTTCTTCTACTGCGTTTTCGGAGCTGGCTTGTTGACCTTCACCGACTCCTGGCCGACTTCCTCGGCATCCAGCGCCTCGGCCTCGGCCTCGTTCACCACCGAGCTGCCATCCGAAGCGGCGAAGCCCTTCTTGAACTCGTTGACCAGCTCGGTGAGCCGCTCGTCCGTCTCGTCCGAGAACTTCTTGGACTCGCGGATCTCGTTGAGCAGTCCGGACTCGGTGCCGCGCAGGTGGGAGAGGAACTCCGACTCGAAGCGCTGCACATCCGGGGCCGGAACGGAGTCCAGGTGCCCGTAGGTGCCCAGGAAGATCGCCACGACCTGCTCTTCCATGGACAGCGGCGAGGCCTCCGGCTGCTTGAGCAGTTCGACAAGCCGGGAACCGCGCTCGAGCTGCGCCTTGGATGCGGCGTCCAGGTCGGAGGCGAACGCGGAGAACGCCTGCAGTTCGCGGTACTGGGACAGTTCCAGACGCAGCGAACCACCGACCGTGCGCATCGCCCTGGTCTGCGCGGAACCACCGACACGGGAGACCGAGACACCGGTGTTGATGGCCGGGCGGACACCCTGGTTGAACAGTTCCGTTTCCAGGAAGCACTGTCCGTCGGTGATCGAGATGACGTTCGTGGGCACGTACGCCGAGATGTCGTTCGCCTTGGTCTCGATGATCGGCAGACCGGTCATCGAACCGCCGCCGAGCTCGTCGGAGAGCTTGGCGCAGCGCTCGAGCAGGCGCGAGTGCAGGTAGAAGATGTCACCCGGGTACGCCTCACGGCCCGGCGGGCGACGCAGCAGCAGCGAGACCGCGCGGTAGGCCTCGGCCTGCTTGGACAGGTCGTCGAACACGATCAGCACGTGCTTGCCGTTGTACATCCAGTGCTGGCCGAGCGCCGAACCGGTGTACGGGGCGATGTACTTGAACCCGGCCGAGTCCGATGCGGGCGCGGAGACGATCGTGGTGTACTCCAGCGCGCCCGCCTCTTCGAGGGTCTGGCGCACCTTCGCGATCGTGGAACCCTTCTGCCCGATCGCCACGTAGATGCAGCGCACCTGCTGGTCCGGGTCACCGGTCGCCCAGTACTGCTTCTGGTTGAGGATGGTGTCCACCGCGACCGCGGTCTTACCGGTCTTGCGGTCACCGATGATCAGCTGACGCTGGCCGCGGCCGATCGGGGTCTGCGAGTCGATCGCCTTGATCCCGGTCTGCAGCGGCTCCTTGACCGGCTGGCGCTGGATGACCGAGGGGGCCTGGAGCTCGAGCGCGCGAGTGGTCTCCGACTGGATGTCGCCGAGGCCGTCCACCGGGTTGCCCAGCGGGTCGACCACGCGGCCGAGGAAGTTGTCCCCGACCGGAACCGAAAGCACCCTGCCGGTGCGCTTGACCTGCTGGCCTTCTTCGATGTGCTCGTAGTCACCGAGGATGACCGCGCCGATGCCGCGCTCCTCGAGGTTGAGCGCCAGGCCGAGCACGCCGCCTTCGAACTCGAGCAGTTCGTTGGTCATCGCCGAAGGGATGCCCTCGACGTTCGCGATGCCGTCGCCGGTGCTGGTGACGACGCCGACCTCTTCGCGCGAGGTCGCGGTGTGGAAAGTCGAAACGTAGTTCTCGATCGCGCTCTTGATCTCGTTCGAGGAGATCGTCAGCTCGGCCATAGTAGGGTTCCTGTCTTTCAGTGTGGTAGGTCTTGCTTGGCGCGGGCCAGCTTGCTTGCGATGCTTCCGTCGATCACTTCGTCCCCGACGCGGACCACAAGGCCGCCGAGGACGTGCTCGTCCACCTCGACCTGCAGCGAGACGGCGCGGCCGTAGATGCTGGCGAGCACCTGGGAGAGCCGTCCGCGCTGGGCTTCGGTGAGCGGGGCGGCGGTGATGACGTGCGCGACGATCTCCTGGCGCCGCGCCGCCGCGAGTTCCGCGAGCCCTTCGACGGTCAGGTCCAGCATCCGCCCGCGCGGCACCCGCACGGCCTGCGCGAGCAGCGCTTCGGTCTGCGGGCGGACCTTCTGTCCGATGAGGCCGTCGAGCAGCCGCACCCGTGCGTCGGTGTCCGCCTGCTCATCGGAGAGCAGCGTGGTCAGCCTGCCCTCACCGGCGAGCACCCGGCCGAAACGGAACAGTTCGTCCTCGACTTCGGCGGCGACACCGGCGCGCTCGGCCGAGTGCAGCACGGCGAGCCTGGCGAACCGCTCGATGGCATCCACCAGATCGCGCACCCGCGACCAGCGCTCGCCGACCGCTGCCCGCAGCAGCTCCAGGGTCGGCTCGCTCACCTTGCTCGAGAACAGCTGATCGACGAGACCCTGTTTGGCCTCGTCGGTCGAGCTCGCCTCGGACAGGTGTTTGCGCAGCATCGCCTCGTTGTCGAGCAACCCGGCCACCGCGGAGAGCTCGGAGCCGAGGAGGTCGAGCGTCGGCTGGTCGCAACCGGCCACGATCTCCTCGAACCGGTCGCCGACCCTGGCCAGCGATTCCCTTGTCGCGGCACCTTCCATCACGCCTCACCCCCGACACTGGCTCGCTCCGGCTTGCTGGCCATGCCTTCGAGCTCCTCGATAAAGCGGTCCACGCTCGCCTGCTGTTTCGCCGGGTCCGCGAGGTGCGCGCGCACCAGCTGCTCCGCGCCCTGGTGCGAGTCGAGACCGAGTTCACCGCGGAGCTGGCGCAGCGTCTGCTGGCGCAGCATGGCCAGCTGCTCCTCGCCGCGCTGCTTGATCCGCGCGACCTCGGACTCGGCCTGTGCCTGCATCTCCTCGGTGATGCGCTGGGCGTCGGCCCGGGCGTTGTCCCGGATCTTCGCCGCCTCGACCCGGGCCTCGTTCACCGCGTCCGCGTGCTTGCGCTCGGCCTCGGCGAGCGCCTCCTTGGCCTTTTCGCTCTCGCTGGCCTGGTGCGCGATGGTTTCCTTCTGCTTGGTCATCATCTTCTTGACCGGCGGAACCACCTTCCACCAGATCACGATGATCATCACGACGAAGGCGATGATCTCGCCGATTTGCCCAGCGTCCATCAGCGAGCTCCTTCACTGCGCTCGGCACCGGGCTGCTCGCCGAGGATCCGGCTCGCCAGCTGGCTGGAGAGACCACTCGCCTCGGTGCGCAGCTCGGCGACCACCTCGGCACGCGCGGCCTCGAGCTGCTCGACGCCGCGCTGATTGATCTGCGCGACCTCGGCGTTGGCGCGATCGCGCATCTCCTCGAGCACCTTGCGGCCCTCCTCGCGTGCTTCCTCCCGGATGTGCCCGGATTCCGCACGCGCTTCGGCGAGCGCCTCGGTGTACTTGGCCTCGGCCGCCTTGAGCGCCTCTGCTGCCTTCTTGTTGTTCTCCGCCGTCTCGCTGACCATGTCCTCGCGCTGCTTGAGCGCCTTGGTGATCGGCGGGAGGATCACCTTCCACACGATCAACAGAACGATCAGGAAGATGACCAGCTCGACGAAAAACGTCGCATTGGGCAACAGAATGTTGTTCCCGGCGGCGAGCGTTTCGGTCTGCATATTGCTCCGCGAGGTATCTGTCTCAGCCGGCCATGGTGAACATCATGACGGCGGCGAGTGCCAGCGCGATGAAGTAGTTCCCCTCCGCGAGACCGGCCGAAATGATGAACTGGCTGAACATGCGGCCCTGCGCCTCAGGCTGACGCGCCACGCCCGCGACGAGCTGACCACCGGCGACACCGTCGGCGACGGCCGCACCCGCGGCGCCACCGCCGAGGGCGAGTCCGGCGCCGATGTAGGCACCGGCGGCGCGGATTGCGTCGGCTGTCTGATCTGCTGCCATGATGCTCCTTCGAACTGAACTAACTGGAGTTTGGAGAATTTCTCGGTAACTGATCCTGGATCAGAATTCTGATCTTCCAGGCGAACAGAGGTCAGTGTTCCTCGTCGTGAACCTCCATTGCCTGACTGAAGTACGAAATCGTCAGCAAGACGAACAGATACGCCTGGAGCAGTCCGATCGCCATGTCGAACAGCTTCCATCCGGCGATCGGAATCCAGTTGAAGTACGCCGGGAGCAGGCCGAGCAGCATGATCAGGATTCCGCCGGCGAGCATGTTCCCGAAAAGCCGCAGCGGCAGCGAGAGCAGGTGCACGACCTCTTCGATGACCCACATCGGGGCGAACGGAGCGTAGTGCCCCTTGAGCACGTGCAGCGCGTGCTTGCCGACACCCTTGTGCCTGCGGGTACCGGCCGCGTGCCACCAGATGAACATCAGCAGCGCGAGCGCGTAGACGAAGTTCACGTCCGCGCTCGGCGGCGGCAGGTAGTGGTGCAGCGGGAGGAAGGTCAGCCAGTTGGCCGAGAGAATGAACAGGAACAATGCCAGGCAGACCGGCACCAGAAACGGTGCGACCTTGATCCCGACGAAGGACTGGATCTGGTCGCGGAAGTGTTTCACGATCGTCTCGAGGAACAGCTGCGTTCCACCGGGCACCTTGGCACCGGAATTCGCGCTCGCCACGAGTTTCGCGCGCACGAAGAAGCCGACCGCGAGGAGAATGACGGCTGCGACGAGCGTGCCGAGGATGGTGGTCATGTTAAGCGTGATGCCGAGAACCTCGGTCTGCCCGTACTCGCCGACCTGGATCTGACTATCCGCGGCAAGGGTCGAAGTCATGGCTTGATGGACGCGATCAATCACTGGCGGCGGTACTCCTTCATCACCGGCAACATCGTGTTGCCCATAAAGACCAACTGGAACACGGCAAGACCGACGAACACGCCGAGCCCGTCAGGCTTCATGAAGAAGCCGAGGGCGAGCGCGATGACCGTCAGCACGATCAGGCGCTGAGTGGAGGAGCCGACGATCGCACGCTTGGTCGGGTTCTCCCCGGAAATCACCCGCAGCACCTGCTTCTGCATCAGCCGGGCGTTATATAGCCCCATCCCCATGCCGACGGCGAACAGGATCCCCATCACGAGGTGGTCGAGCAGTGCGCCCGCGACGATGCCGCCCGCGGCGAGCACGGAGCAGATGATCAGCGGCAGGCGCAGGCTGATCAGCTTCGCGGCAGGCACGTTCTGTGCTGCGGAGCCAATCGCGGACAAAGCTTCGACCTCACTCTTTCCAGTACTTCTTGGCGATGGAGTACAGGTACACGGATGCGGCGAGTACGCCGACACCGAGACCGACAAGCGTGAACAAAGGGGAAGTTACTACACGGCCGTCCAGAAACATTCCCAGACCCAGTCCTCCGGCAACCATCACGGCTATCGTGCTGCCCATCCCGAGCAGTTCACGAAGCCCTGGTCCTGAGGACGCCATGGAGCCGGACTACCTGGTCGGTTCTGAGTGGGTATCACTCATGTGCGGCTCCTTTGTCGGTCATGAGGACAGCGCAATCAAAGAGAGAGATCGACGGCTGCCACGGCCGGCGTGACCCGCGTCGAGGCGGGTATGACCGTGACGCTATCACACCGACGGGTGGCCCTATCTAGAGCTGCCTACCTGCAAAAATGGTGATGAGCGTTACCGGTATGTCGGTTTCGGTTCCATCACAGTGACCCGGGTCTACGCGGAGTGTCGGCCACGGCTGGCCCGCAGCCGGGGAATCGCGGACACCAGCAGCGCGATGAGCAGGCACAGCACCATCAGCCCGGCCACCAGGAACACGTCGAAAACGGTGAGCGCGACCGCGCCGAACGCGAGCACGCCCGCCCACAAATAGATCAACAGCACCGCACGCCGCTGCGAATGGCCGATCTCCAGCAGCCGGTGATGCAGGTGCATTTTGTCGGGTTTTGCCCAGCTCGTGCCGTTCCGCACCCGTCGGATCACGGCCATGATCAGGTCGAGCAGCGGGATGAGCAGCACCGCGACGACCACGATCACCGGGGAGAGCAGGCCGACCGCGTCCCCGGCGCCGAAACTCTGGTAATTCACCCTTCCCGAGGCCGAGGTGGCCGCGGCCGCGAGCATCAGGCCGATCAGCATCGACCCCGAGTCACCCATGAAGATCTTGGCGGGCTGGAAATTGTGCGGGAGGAAACCGAGGCAGGCCCCGGCGAGGGTGGCCGCGATCAGCGCGGGCGGGTAGCTGCTCACATCGCCGCCGTTCTTGGCGAGCAGCACCAGGGCGAACATCCCCGTGGCCACCGCGGCGATCAGCCCGATCCCGGCGGCGAGGCCATCCAGCCCGTCCACGAAGTTCAGCGCGTTGACCAGCGCGAAGGTCAGCAGGATGACCAGCACCCCGCCCATGTTCTGGTCCAGCACCAGCACCGAACCGTGCCCGGTCCCGCCCCAGGGAACCCAGAACATCAGCCACTGCACACCGAAAAGCACGAGCACCCCGGCAGCGGCGATCTGCCCGGCCGCCTTGGTGAGCGAATCGAGTTCGAAGCGGTCGTCGAGCATCCCGACGAGCACGATCAGCCCGCCGCCGACCAGTACCGCCTCCGGATCGAGTGCGTAGTCGAAGGCCCGGCGCAGTACCGGAAGCTGGTGGGCGAGCAACATTCCCGCGCACACGCCGCCGTACATCGCGACGCCGCCCATCCGCGGCATCGGCTTGGCGTGCACATCGCGCGCCCGGGGAACCGCGACCGCGCCGATCTTGAACGCGAGCAACCGGACGAGTCCGGTCAGCAGCAGCGTGACGACCGCGGTGGTGAGCGCGACGAGGGTGAACTCCTTGACGGGTACACCGAGCCCGAAGCCGCCTGCGTTCACGGCCTGAGGCTACCGCGCCACCGAGACCCCGTGACCGAGCACCTCGCCGAGTTCGGCAAGGCTCACCGCGCCTTCGCGCAGCACCAGCGGATCCTCGCCGGTGAGGTCGATGATGGTGGAGGGAACCGCTTCCCCGCTCGGCCCACCGTCCAGGTAGGCACCGATGGCGTCACCGAGCTGATCGCGGGCGTTCTCCACGTCGGCGGCCGGTGCGACACCGGTGCGGTTGGCGCTCGACTGGGCGATCGGGCCGACCTCGCGCAGCAGCTCGATCGCGACCGGGTGCAGCGGCATGCGCAGCATCACCGTGCCGCGGGTGTCGCCGAGGTCCCAGGCCAGCGAGGGCGCCGCGGTCAGGATCAGGGAGAGCGCGCCGGGCCAGAACGCCTCGATCAGCGAGCGCGCGATGTCCGGGACCGAGAGCACCAGCCCGTCGATGGTCGTCCAGGAACCGACGAGCACCGAGGCGGGCATGTTCCCGCCGCGTCCCTTCACCGAGAGCAGGGAACGCACCGCATCCGGATTGAACGCGTCCGCGCCGATGCCGTAGACGGTGTCGGTCGGGAAGACGACCAGCCGCCCGGACCGGAGCACGCTCGCCGCGCTCGCGATGCCCGCTTCCCTGGTCTCTTGGACGGAGCAGTCATAAACCACGCTCATGCGCCGAATTCTCGCACCGCGCGCTCCAGGCCGTGCGGGTACCCACTACTGGCGCGGTTCGATGCCCTCGACGACCTGTTCGCTCCACGCCCGCAGCGTCGCGGCCTGTTCGGGGGTGAGCGAGTCGAAAAAACAGCGGCGGATGTTGGCGCCGTGCGCACGGACCGCGTTCTGCGTGGTGCGCTGCCCCGTGCTGGTCAGCCCGACCCGGATGCGGCGCCCGGTTGCCCCGTGCTGGATGCGCTGGACGAAACCCCGGTTCTCCATCCGGGTGAGCTGATGCGAGACGCGGCTCTTCTCCCAGTCGAGCTCGGCGACGAGCTCGGCGACGTTCAGCTCGCGCCCCGGTGCCTTTGACAGCGCCATCAGCACACTGAACTCGGCCTTCGAAATGCCGCAGTCCCGCTGCAGGCCGCGGTCGAGCTCCCGGACGAGCAGGTGGTACGCGTGCGTCCAGAGCTGCCAGAGCTCCCACTCCTCGGGCCCCAGTGTGCCGGTCTGCGCCATGACGGGATCGTAACGAGTTGACGCATCAACTTTGCGGACCCTAGAGTTGATACGTCAACTCCAGGGAAGGCGGGTTCGCGATGAGAACACTGCTGCGCGGTGGCGCGGTCATCAGCATGGATCCGGCCGTCGGGGATCTCCCGCGCGGTGACGTGCTCATCGAGGACGGCCGGATCACGGCGGTTTCCGGCGCCATCGAGGCCGCGGACGCCGAGATCGTGGACGCCGCGGGCAAGATCGTGCTGCCCGGTTTCGTGGACACCCACCGGCACACCTGGCAGACCGCGTTCCGGGGCATCGGCGCGGACTGGACCTTCGAGCAGTACCGCGCGGGCATGCACGGCACGCTGCGCCCGCTTTACCGGCCCGAGGATGTGTACCTGGGCAATCTGCTCGGCCGGATCGAGGCGGTCAACTCGGGCGTCACGACCTTGCTCGACTGGTTCCACTGCTCGGACACCGCCGAGAACGCCGATGCCGCGATCCAGGCGCTGCGCGAAGCACCAGGGCACTCGATCTTCTGTTATGGCGCGGGACTCGGCGGCGAGTCGGACATCGGTCCCGAGATCCGGCGCGTGCGCGCGGAATTGCCCGGCGCGGAGATGATGCTCGGCCTGCGCGGGCCACAACTGACCACAATGGACACCACGGCCGCCGATATCGCGCTGGCGCGGGAACTCGGGCTGCGGGTGAGCGTGCACGTGCACGCCACCCTCAGCTGGCCCGATGGCCGCTGCCCCGTCGCCGGGATGCACGAGCGCGGGCTGCTCGACGAGCGCACCACTTTCGTGCACGCCAACGGAATCCCCGACGAGGAAGTGGCGATGCTGGCCGATGCGGGCTGTTCGGTCTCCATCAGCCCGGATGTCGAGGCGAAAATGGGCTTCGGCTGGCCCGAGTGCGGGCGCATGCTCGACGCCGGGATCCGCCCCTCGCTGTCCATCGACGACTGCGCTTCCGCGGGCGGCGACATGTTCGCCACGATGCGCACGGCCTTCGCCATCCAGCGCGGCGTCGACGGCGGGCTCAGCGCGCGGGACTTCCTCGCCTTCGCCACCGTGGACGGCGCCCGCGCGTGCGGACGCGAAGCCCGCACCGGCAGCATCACCGTCGGCAAGGACGCCGACCTGCTGCTGCTCGACGCCGAAGATCCCGCGATCTTCCCGGTCAACAACCCGGCGGGTGCCATCCTCGCCGCCGGTCATCCCGGCCTCGTGGACAGCGTCTTCATCGCAGGCAAGGCCGTCAAACGGGGCGGACGACTGCTCGGCCTCGACCTGGCCGCGCTGTCCGAGCGACTTCTGGCGTCCCGGGATCGGATCGCCGCGGAAGCCGGTATCGCGCTCGACGGGTCCTGGATGCCCGCCTAGAACTCAGGCCTTGGAGAGCCGGTCGCTGATCAACCGGTTCAAGCTGATGTCCTGCTCGGCCGCCTCCATGGCCAGCCTCCGATGCAGGCTTTCCGGGACCCGCACGTTGAACCGGCCCGAATAACGCCGTTCGGCGAGCGGAGTCGGCACCTCCTCACCGCCGGCGAGCATGTCCTCGATCGCCTCGGCCACCGCCTGCTCGACTCCGGACAACGCCGC
Organism: Sciscionella sediminilitoris; assembly: GCF_000737195.2. GTDB lineage: Bacteria > Actinomycetota > Actinomycetes > Mycobacteriales > Pseudonocardiaceae > Sciscionella > Sciscionella sediminilitoris. Next base: position 14,952 of record NZ_JALM01000005.1, on the reverse strand, counting down.
CTGCTGCGTATCGGCGAGCCAGGAAAGCGAGGGCAGCTCGACACAGGTTCCGACGAACTCGCCGTCCTCGGGCGACCAGCTCACCCGGTAGGTGTAGTGGGTGATGTCGATCCGTACCTCACTCACTCCTGCGCCTCCGATCGCTCGATCGCCCGCAACACCTGCTTCACCTGGTAAGGCTTCGCCATGCCGCGGAAGTTCTGCACGTTCACCCGCGGATCACCCGGCCTCGGCATGCCGAAGTAATGCACGCCCACCTTCCACACGTCGGCGAACCGCACGTTCGAAGCAACACTGGACACATCACCATTATGGTGCCATTAATGACACCATCAAGATAGGCGGCCGCGTGAATGGACCATTCACGCGGAGGTGGCTAACCGGAAACCCGGGCGCCCACCGTTTCCAGGTTGGGGCGGACCGGATCGAACACGTCCACGTACAGCTCGGGGCGCATCCCGTGGCGGCGCCACTCGCGTGGATACCCGAGCGAGGCCTCGACGTGCGGCACTCCGTCCACGGTGATGGTGCGCGGAATGTGCAGGTGCCCGTAAACCACCGCGCGGGCATCGAACCGGCGCGCCCAGTCGCGGCTCTCGGTTGTTCCGCACCACTGCGCGAATTCGGGGTACCACAACACATCCGTGGGTTCGCGCACCAGCGGCCAGTGGTTCACCAGCACAGTGGGGCCGTCGATCTCGGCAAGGCGTTTTTCGGAGTACTCGATCCGGTCGGCGCACCACCCCGCGCGGCTCGGATAGGGGTCGGGGTGCAGCAGATATTCGTCGGTGCACACCACTCCCGCCTTGTGTGCGATCGCCAGCCCCTCTTCGCTGTCCCGCGCGCCCTGGGGACGGAAGCTGTAGTCGTAGAGGGTGAACAGCGGCGCGACGGTGCACCCTTCGAACACCAGGAAGGGGTCCTCGGGCGTGTGCACGCCGAGCCCGCGGCAGAGCTCGACGAGCCGTTCGTACCGGGCGAGTCCGCGCAGCTCGCTCTCCTCGCTCGGATGCGTCCACAGCTCATGGTTACCGGGGACCCAGATCACCTCGGCGAACCGATCGGCGAGCAGGCCGAGTGCCCATTCGATGTCGGAGATCCGTTCGCCGACATCCCCGGCGACGATGAGCCAGTCGTTCCGATCGCGCGGGAGAATCTGTTCGCAGAGCTGCCGGTTCTCCTTGTGCCCGATGTGCAGATCGCTGACCGCAAGCAGACTGGGTTGTGCCACCCGGCCAGGTTACGTGCTCGTGGTCCGGATCGCCGTCACGAACCGGGGTTTGCCGGCGAGATCGGTGTGCCCAGTGACTTCGGTGAGTACCCGGCGCGCGGAGAGCAGCCCGGCGACACCGTCCCCGTTGCTGTCGTCGTGTTCGATGGCCAGCGCCCCGCCCTCGCGCAGCAGCCGCGCGGCCACCCGCACCACCGAGCGGATCACCTCGAGCCCGTCGGCCCCGGCGAACAGGGCCTGCGTGGGATCGTGGCGCACCTCGGGTTCGAGCTCGGCACCCTCGGGAATGTAGGGCGGATTGCACACCACGAGGTCCGCCATCCCCTCGAACTCGGTGAACAACCGCGGATTGGACACATCGCCCGCGTACAGTTCCACCCTGCGGTCTCCCGCGGCGGCGCAGGCATCCGCATTGTGCCGAGCCCAGGCCAGCGCCACCTTGTCCAGTTCGAGTGCGCACACCCGCGCGTCCGGACGCTCGTGCGCGATGGCCAGCGCGAGCGCGCCCGAACCGGTGCACAGGTCGAACACCAGTGGCTGGGGAACCTCGGCGATCCTGCGCAGCGCCCAGTCGAGCAGCTGCTCGGTCTCCGGGCGCGGGACGAAAACACCGTTGCCCACCGCCACCTCGATCGAGCCCATCGCCGCGGTACCGAGGATGTGTTGCAGCGGAATACGTTTGGCTCGCTGTTCGACGAGTTTGCGCAACCGCTCGATATCGCCGGTGTCGGCGAGCGGGGTGAGCGCGAGCCGGTCCCTGCGCACCCCGAGCACATGCGCGGCCAGTTCCTCGGCGTCCACGCGCGGGCTCGGCACACCGGCGTCCGCCAGGATGCGCGCGGCCTCGAGGATGGCAAGCCGCAGGGGTTGTCGGGTCACGACATCACTGTAGACACAAGATCGGCTCATCCATGGGACGCCGCCTCGAGCCGCTCGGCCGAGTCGGCCTCGCGCAGCGCGCTGAGCACGGCGTTGAGCTCGCCGTCGAGCACGTGATCCAGGTTGTAGGCCTTGAAGTTCACCCGGTGATCGGAGATGCGGTTCTCCGGGTAGTTGTAGGTGCGCACCCGCTCGGACCGGTCCACGGTGCGGATCTGCGAACGGCGCGCGTCCGAGGCCTGTTCCGCGGCCTTCTCCTCGGCTGCCGCCTGCAACCGCGCGGTGAGCACCTGCATCGCCCGCGCCTTGTTCTGCAACTGCGAGCGCTCGTTCTGGCAGGAGACCACGATCCCGGTCGGCAGGTGGGTGATGCGCACCGCCGAGTCGGTGGTGTTCACGCCCTGGCCGCCCTTGCCCGAGGACCGGTACACGTCGATGCGCAGGTCCTTCTCGTCCACCTCGACCTCGACATCGTCCTCGACCTCGGGGAACACCAGTACCCCGGCCGCGGAGGTGTGGATCCGGCCCTGCGATTCGGTCACCGGGACCCGCTGCACCCGGTGCACCCCGCCCTCGAACTTCAGCCAGGACCAGACCCCGTCGTCCGGATCGGTGCCCCGGCCCGCGAAGCTCACCGTCACATCCTTGTAGCCGCCGAGGTCCGAATCGGTCCCGCCGAGCACGGTGACGCGCCAGCCGCGATGCTCCGCGTAGCGGGTGTACATCCGCAGCAGATCCCCCGCGAACAGCGCGGATTCCTCGCCGCCCTCACCGGACTTGATCTCCATGAGCACATCGGAGGCATCGTGCGGATCGCGCGGCAGCAGCAGGTGGGTCAGCTTCGCCTCGAGCGCGGGGACCCGCTCGCGCAGGCCCTCGGCCTCCTCGGCGAACGCGGCATCCTCACTGGCGAGTTCCTCGGCGGTCTCCAGGTCCTCGCGCACCGCACGCAGTTCGTTGAGCGTCTTGACCACCGGGCCGAGCTCGGCGTACCGGCGGGACAGCTTGCGCGCCAGGCTCGGATCGGAGTGCACCTCGGGATCGGCGAGCTTGCGCTCGAGCTCGGCGTGCTCATCGGCGAGCGCGGCAAGGCTGGCGATATCCACGGTCTTCTCCTGATCCTCGAGCTGGCGTGCACGAAAACGGCGCCCGCCCCGAGCCTGGTCTTCCAGGTCGGGAACGGGCGCCGGTCGAACAGCTAGCGGTTGCGCTTGCCGTAGCGCGCCTCGAAACGGGCGACGCGACCACCGGTGTCGAGGATCTTCTGCTTGCCCGTGTAGAACGGGTGGCACTTCGAGCAGACCTCGACGCTGATCTGCCCCGTCTGCTTGGTGCTCTTCGTGTTGAACTGGTTCCCGCAGCTGCAGGTAACCGAGGTCTCGACGTACTCCGGGTGAATTCCGCTCTTCACTGCATCGCCTTTCGATCGACGGTCGCCGGGTCCCCGATGGCGGGGTGAACCGGAACCTGATGGTCCAGCCCTATAGTTTGCCAGACCGGTTGGCAGGTATTTCAACGCACCTGCATGAACAGGCATTCCCGACAGTCGGCCCTATCGCGCCGTCACCCGGGGTCATACCGTCAGCGCCATGCGTACATTCACCAAGAAGGTCCTCACTGTTCTCGCCGGCTCCGCCATCGCCCTCGGCGTGGGTGCCCCGGTCTCGTTCGCGGATACCGCCCCGGCGCAGCAGCAGGTCAGCGTCAGATCCGCAGCCGACGGGTCCCCCGCGGGCGCCGTCGCCTGGTACTCCAGCCACGCTGGGAGCACCGGATGGGAGCACTACTGCGAGAAGGCCGCGGAGAACGCCTACGGCACCACCGGCGTGTGGGCCTCGGCGATCGCGCACTGGAACGGCGCGAGCCCCAAGCACTCCGGCGACAAGAACCCGCCGCTCGGCGCCTTCGTCTACTGGAAGATCTCGCAGTACGGCCACGTCGGCGTCTCGGACGGCAAGGGCGGCTTCTGGGCGACCAGTGTCGGCGGCAAGATCGGCCATGTCACCAAGGCAGGCGGTGGCTACGGCTACTTCAGCAACTACCTCGGCTGGACCCCGGGAGCCAAGCCGAGCCACTGATCGCTCACCACGAGTCAAGCCCCTGGCAGTGACGGCCCGGCCCCGCGAGACAGCGGGACCGGGCCGTTCACCTACCGCACGAACTTCCTGGCAAACCTTGCCCGTACGCTGTACGATGAATTCCGTACAATGTACGACCAGAAGCGAGGTGGCATGACCGAGTTCGACCGCCAGGTGGATGTCCTCGTACAACGGGAGTACCCGAGCCTGCTCGGGTACTCGGAACCGGAATTCCGGGCGCGCACCGAACCCCTGCGCGCGCTCGCGGAGCGGATCGTGACCGAACCGGAGCGGCCGGGCGCGCGGTTCGCCTTGGTGACCCCGGTTCCCCCGCGCGAATCGATGCCGAGGACCGCGCTCGGCTCGCGGCCGGGGTTCGTGGACCGGCTGCTGCCCGATGTGGAGAAGTTCGCCCCGATCGAGGAAGTGGGCGAGCTCCCATCGTTTTACCTGGTCAGCACGGTAGAGCGGGGCGAGGAGTTCTGTGGCTGGGTGCCGGACAAGGCCATGCTCACCGTCGCCGAACGGGGCCGGACCCCGCTGACGATCGCCGAGGGAATCGCACTGTTGACCACGCACCCGGAGCTGCTGGAGCGCAACAAGTGCTTCTCGCTCGGCGGTTCACGCTGCGGCGACCGCCGGGTGCCCGCGCTGTGGATCAGCCAGAAGGCACCGAAGCTGGGCTGGTGCTGGGCGGGCAACCCGCACACCTGGCTCGGGATGGCTTCCTGCGGGAACCGGCTGTACTGAAACCAACGAAAAGGGCCGGCCGGGAATGTTCCCGGCCGGCCCTTTTCTGGCTGTCCGCCTCAGTCGTTGTCCATTCCAGGTGTCGTCTTGGAGATCTGGAGCAGGAACTCGACGTTGTTGCGCGTCTTGCGCAGCTGGTGCAGCAGGGTGTCGATGGCCTGCTGCGAGTCGAGCGCACCGAGGACCCGGCGCAGCTTCTGGTTCACCGCGTACTCGTCCGGGGACAGCAGCAGTTCGTCCTTGCGGGTACCGGACGGGATGACGTCCACCGCGGGGAACAGCCGCCGCTCGGCGATCTTGCGGTCCAGCTTGAGCTCGGCGTTACCGGTGCCCTTGAACTCCTCGAAGATCACCGTGTCACCGGTGGACCCGGTTTCCACCATCGCGGTCGCGAAGATGGTCAGCGAGCCGCCGTCCTCGATGTTGCGCGCGGCGCCGAGGAACCGCTTCGGCGGGTACAGCGCGGTCGAGTCGACACCACCGGAGAGGATGCGCCCGCTCGCCGGGGAGGAGTTGTTGTACGCACGCCCGAGCCGGGTGATCGAGTCGAGCATGACGACCACGTCGTTGCCCATCTCGACGAGCCGCTTCGCGCGCTCGATGGACAGTTCCGCGACCGAGGTGTGGTCGGACGGCGGACGGTCGAACGTGGACGCGATGACCTCGCCCTTGATGGATCGCTGCATATCGGTGACTTCTTCCGGCCGCTCGTCGACGAGCACGACCATCAGATAGCACTCCGGGTTGTTGGTGGCGATCGCGTTCGCGATGTCCTGCAGGATCGTGGTCTTTCCTGCCTTCGGCGGCGCCTGGATCAGCGCACGCTGCCCCTTCCCGACCGGCATGATCAGGTCGATCACCCGGGTGGTGAGCTTGTTCTGCTCGGTCTCGAGCCGGATCCGCTCGTTCGGGTACAGCGGGGTGAGCTTGCCGAACTCCGGGCGGCGCTTGGCCTGGTCGGGCTCGACGCCGTTGACCGTGTCCACGCGCACCAGCGGGTTGAACTTCTGGCGCTGCTGCTCGCCCTCACGCGGCTGCTTGATCACACCGGTGATCGCGTCGCCCCGGCGCATGCCGAAGCGGCGGACCAGCGAGAGCGAGACGTACACGTCGTTGGGGCCCGGCAGGTAGCCGGAGGTCCGCACGAACGCGTAGTTGTCCAGCACGTCGAGGATCCCGGCGACCGGGAGCAGCACGTCGTCCTCGCGGATCTCGGTGTCCGGGTTGCCGCCGCCCTCGCCGCGGTTACGGCCCCGCCTGCGGTCGCGGTACCGGCGACCGCGGCGACCGCCGCCGTCCTCGTCGTCCTCGACCTTCGCGGAGTTGTTGTTGTTCTTGTTGTTGTCGCGATTGTCGCGATTACCGCCGTTGTCCCGGTTGTTGTCCCGGTTACCGTCGCGGTTGTTGTTGTCGCGGTTGCCGTTCTCGCGATTGTTGTTCTCGCGGTTGCCGCCTTCGTTGCCGGTGGCCTCGCCACCGCCACCGCCCCGGCCGGAGCGCCGCCTGCGACGGCCGCCGCCCTCGGAACGCTCACCGCCGTCCTGACGCGTGGCCGATTCGACCGGTTTTCCGTTCGCCGACTGCGGTTCGGCCTTCGAATCGGTCTTCGGCGAATCGGTCTTCAGCGATTCAGCTTTCGATTCAGACTTCGGCGATTCGGCCTTCGGCGATTCCGGTTTCTCGGCCTTCGGCGCGGCATCGCCGGTGGAACCGTTCTTGCCCGCTTCGGACTCGCGCGGCTTCTCGGCCTGCGCCGGTTCCTCACCGAACGGGAGCTGCGCGCCGTCCGAGCCGGTCGTCTTGCGGGTGCGCTTCGCGGTGCCCGCCGAGGCGGTGCTCGTCGCGGCGCTCGCCTGGGAGCCACCGCCCTGGCGCTCCTTGATCGCGGCGATCAGGTCGCCCTTGCGCATTCCCGTGGTGCCGGTGATCCCCAGTTCCCCGGCGAGCTCACGAAGCTCGGCGAGCACCATTCCGGAAAGGCCACCGGTCTTGCGGCGTGCCGTCGTGCTCTTGGTCGCGGCGCGCGCCTTGTCCCCTTCGCCTTGTGAAGCGGTGGATTCGGTTTCGCTACCGCTCAACAATTCTGTATTGGTCACACATGTCCTTCCTGACCGGCCAACGCGTCCTCCGCGTGCCAGCGGACCTCGTCGCCGGATGAAACGCCGGACGACCCAGCAGGAGTCCGCGCGGAACGGGCGATGTCCGCTTGTCGGCGACAACCCCAATCCATGCGTCCTCTAACCCCCGTCGTGCCCCATCCTGTTCGGGACGGCTGACATGAAATCCATGACTGGAAGCAACGGGAAACCGTCAATCAACGCACTGTGTGTCCCACCAAAGAAGTGGGGGCCACCCCGGACAGACCGGAGAACTTCGCACCGGCGTCCCAGCGCGCGATGACTGAACACCTCCGAGGGTAACCGCAGCCGTTCGGCAACGCAACAACCACCCCCGGCGCGTCCTCGCATGTCACTCGGATTCGACTCGGACACCGTGTTCGTCGACCGCGAGCGGCACCGCGCGGAAGCCTTCGGGGACGAGCCCGGCAGGCGGTTCACCGAAGGCGAGCACCGTGGGACCGGCGCCGGATATGGTCGCCGCGATCCCCTGTTCCCGCAGGTCATGCAGCAGATCGAGGCTCGAGGGCCAGGCCGATTTGCGGTACTCCTGATGCAGCCGGTCCGCGGTTGCCTCGAGCAGGAGTTCCGGGTCCGAGGTCAGCGCGTGCACCACGAGGGCGGTGTGCCCGGCGGCGAACGCGGCATCGGCGTGCGGCACCGTTTCCGGAAGCAGCCCACGGGTGGCGTGTGTCGAGGACTGGAGCTCCGGCACGAGTGCGATCGGACACACCTTCGGATGTGTGGCGAATCCGACGCCTCGGTACTGACCGTCCCGTTCCCAGGTCAGCTGCAGCCCGCCGAACAGGCTGGCCGCGACGTTGTCCGCGTGCCGCTCGAATTCCGCGGCCAGTTGCAGCGCCTGGCCATCGAGCTCGCGATCGAGCAGTCCGTAGACCGCGGCAATCCCCGCGACGATCGCCGCCGCGGAGGAACCGAGACCGCGCGCGTGCGGGATTTCGTTGGCACAGCTCAGTTTTACCGGTCCAATGCGGACACCGAGCCGATCCTCGGCGGCCCGCATCGCGCGCAGCACGAGGTGCCCTTCATCGCGCGGCACCTCCTGCGCGGCCTCTCCGGAAACCGTCACCTCGAGCCGGTCGGCGCGGCTGACCTCCAGCGTGTCGTGGATGCCGAGGGCGAGCCCGAGCGCGTCGAATCCCGGACCGAGATTGGCCGAGGATCCGGGAACCCGGATGCGTACCCGCTGCTTCACGAGAGTTCCAGTGCCTTCGCGATCGCGGTCGGCTCCACCGGCAGCACCTCCACGTCCTCGCTGACCTCGGCGAGCGCGGTCTGCGGGTCCTTGAGCCCGTGCCCGGTCACCGTGCAGACCACCAGCGATCCGCGCGGGATCCGGCCTTCCTCGGCGCAGCCGAGCAGACCGGCGACGCTGGCCGCCGAGGCGGGCTCCACGAAGACGCCCTCGTGCGCGGCGAGCTGGCGGTACGCGGAGAGGATACGGTCATCGTCCACCGCGCTGAACTGGCCGTCCGACTGCTCGACCGCGTTGGTGGCACCACGCCAGGAGGCCGGGCTGCCGATCCGGATGGCGGTGGCCACGGTGTCCGGTTCGGCGACCGGTTCACCGCGCACCAGCGGGGCCGCGCCCTCGGCCTGCACACCGAACATTCGCGGGGTCCGCTCGATGATCCTGTCCTCGGCGTACTCCCGGTACCCCTTCCAGTACGCGGTGATATTGCCCGCGTTCCCGACCGGGAGCAGGTGAATGTCCGGGGCCTGCCCGAGCACATCGCAGATCTCGAAGGCCGCGGTTTTCTGGCCCTCGATGCGCACCTTGTTCACCGAATTCACCAATGCGATGGGATATTCGGCGGAGGTTTTCCTGGCCAGCTCGAGACAATCGTCGAAATTTCCGTCGACCTGGAGAATCCGGGCACCGTAGGCGACGGCCTGGGCGAGCTTGCCGAGTGCGATCTTCCCGCTGGGCACCAGAACCGCGCAGCGCATCCCGGCGCGCGCGGCATAGGCGGCGGCCGAGGCCGAGGTGTTCCCGGTGGACGCGCAGATCACCGCTTCCGCACCGCTGGCCAGCGCGTCGGTGATCGCCACGGTCAGTCCGCGGTCCTTGAACGAACCGGTCGGGTTGGCTCCCTCGATCTTGAGCAGTACCCGCGCACCGGTCCGCTCACTGAGATAGGGCGCCTCGAGCAGCGGAGTTCCGCCCTCGTGCAGCGTGATGACGCGCGCCCCTTCGGGGATGGCGATCCGCTCGGAATAGGCGTCGATGACCCCGCGCCAGTGGCTCATGTGGACTCTCCTTCTACGCGCATGACGCTGGTCACCGCATGGACGACATCGAGGCCGGCGATGGCGTCCACGGTCGCCCGCAAAGCGCGATCCGGCGCGGAATGGGTGACGATCACGAGGTTCGCGTCCGCGGTGCGCCCTTCCTGGCGGACGACGGCGATGGACACCTCGTGCTTGGCGAACACCGCGGCCACCTGTTCCAGAACCCCGGCGACATCGGCGACATCCAGGCTGATGTGGTACCGCGTCGGAGTCTCGCCCATCGGCTGCACGCGCAGCGCGGCGTGCGCGGACTCCCGCGGGCCGAAGCCGCCCGCGATCCGGTTGCGCGCCGCGGTGACCAGATCACCGAGCACCGCGCTCGCCGTGGGCACCCCGCCCGCACCCTGACCGAAGAACATCAGCGAACCTGCGGCATCGGCTTCGACGTAGACCGCGTTGAACGCACCGCCGACCCCGGCCAGCTGATGGCTGCGCGGAATCATCGCCGGGTAGACCCGCGCGGAAACCGATTCCTCGCCGGATTCCCCGCGCACCCTTTCGCAGATCGCGAGCAGTTTCACGGTGCGTCCCAGTTCCCTGGCGGCCGCGATATCCGCGCTGCTCACCTCGGAAATTCCTTCGCGGTGCACATCGTGCGCGCCCACCCGGGTATGGAAGGCGAGCGAGGCGAGAATGGCCGCTTTCGCCGCCGCGTCGAAACCGTCCACATCGGAACTGGGATCCGCCTCGGCGTACCCGAGCCTTCCCGCCTCCTCGAGGGTTTCGGTGTATCCGGCCCCGGTCTCGTCCATCGCGGAGAGAATGAAGTTCGTCGTGCCGTTCACGATTCCGGTGACCCGGTTTATCCGGTCCCCGGAAAGCGATTCCCGAATCGGGCGCAGCAGCGGAATAGCCCCGGCAACCGCGGCCTCGAAATAGATGTCCGCACCCGATTCATCGGCCGCTTCGTACAATTCCGGACCGCATTCGGCGAGTAGATTCTTGTTCGCCGTGACCACGCTGATCCCGCGGCTCAGCGCGTCCCGCAGCAGCGTGCGCGCGGGCTCGATCCCGCCGATCACCTCGACGATCAGGTCGATGTCCGAGCGCAGCAGGCCTTCGGCGTCGGTGGTGAGCAGATCCTGCGGAACTTCCGGATGCCGCGCCGGGCGGCGTACCGCAATCCCGGCGAGTTCGAGCGGCGCACCGATCCGGGCGGCGAGTTCCGCGCCCTCTTCGGTGAGCAGCCTGGCGACCTCGGTGCCGACCGTGCCGCACCCGAGTAGCGCGACCCGCAACGCCTTCATCACGCCTCCAGCCTGAGTAGATCCTCGGTGGTTTCCCTGCGCAGCAAGGGTTGCACGGAACCGTCGCGGACCGCCACCACCGCAGGCCGGGGAACCCGGTTGTAGTTGCTGGCCATCGAGTAGCAGTAGGCGCCGGTCGCGGCCACCGCGATCAGGTCGCCGGGCGCGATATCGGCGGGCAGCCAGGCATCGCGCACCACGACGTCACCGGACTCGCAGTGTTTGCCGACGATGCGGCACAGCGCGGAATCGGCCTCGGCCCTCCGGGAGACGAGCCGACAGTCGTACACCGAGTCGTAGAGCGCGGTGCGGATGTTGTCACTCATCCCGCCGTCGACCGAGACGTAGGTGCGCACCAGGCCCGCATCGAGCTCGATCGGCTTCACCGTGCCGACCCGGTAGAGCGTCACCGTTCCCGGACCGGCGATCGCGCGCCCCGGTTCGACCGCGATCGTGGGCACCGCGAGCCCGGCCTGTTCGCATTCCTTGGCCACGATCCGGTGCAGCCCCTCGGCGAGCGTGTCCACCGGCATCGGGTCATCGCCCTCGGTGTAGGCGATCCCCAGTCCGCCACCGAGGTCCACTGTGGACAGATCGGCGAGGCGGTCGGCACCGTGCTCCTCGTTGATCCGCGACAGCAGATCGATCACCCGGTGCGCGGCGACCTCGAATCCGGCCGTGTCGAAGATCTGCGAGCCGATATGGCTGTGCAGACCGATCAACCGGAGATTCGCGCAGTTGAGCACCCGGCGAACGGCTTCCTCCGCGCCACCGGCCGAGAGCGAGAAGCCGAACTTCTGGTCCTCGTGCGCGGTCGCGATGAATTCGTGGGTGTGCGCCTCGACGCCGACGGTCACCCGGACCATGACCGGCTGCACGACCCCGTGTTCGCGGGCGATCTGATCCAGCCGCGCGATCTCCAGGTACGAGTCGAGCACGATGGTGCCGACCCCGGCGGTGACTGCCTCGGCCAGCTCCTGCTCGGTCTTGTTGTTGCCGTGCAAGGCGATCCGCTCGACCGGGAAACCCGCGCGCAACGCGATGGCGAGCTCGCCACCGCTGCACACGTCGAGCGAGAGGCCCTCATCGGCCACCCAGCGCGCCACCTTGACCGAGAGGAACGCCTTCGCCGCATAGTGCACCGAGGTGGCGGATCCGAAGGCCTGGGCGTATTCGCGGCAGCGGGAGCGGAAATCCTCCTCGTCCACCACGAACAGCGGGGTGCCGTATTCCTCGACGAGATCGGCGACTTCCACACCGGCGAACGCGACCGATCCGCGTTCGCCCCGGGAGCTGCCGCGCGGCCACACCAGCGCGGGCAGTTCGTCCAGGGTGTCCAGTGTGGACGGTTGCGGTCCCGCGGTATCGCCAGGTGCGAGCACATCGGCGTGCCTCGGGCCTGCTGGGTGAGCGCGCATTGTGGTCTTACATCCGTTCCGGTGCGGCCACGCCGAGCAGGCGCAGTCCGTTGGCGAGCACGTGCCGCGCCGCCGTGCACAGGGCGAGCCGCGCGCCCGTCAGCTCCGTCGCGGGCTCATCGCCCATCGGCAGCACGCGACAGGAGTCGTAGAAGCGGTGGTACGCGGCGGCGAGCGATTCCAGGTAACGCGCGATGCGGTGCGGTTCCCGCAGATCCGCGCTTGCCTTGACGACGCCGGGGAACTCTCCGATGGTGCGGATCAGCTCGCCCTCGCGCTCGTGCGTGAGCAGTCCGAGTTCGGACCGACCGGCCGCGGCGATACCGAGATCTTCGGCGTTGCGCGCGATCGAGCACAGCCGCGCATGCGCGTACTGCACGTAGAAGACCGGATTTTCGTTGGTGCGCTTGGCATACAGGTCGAGGTCGATGTCCAGGCTCGCATCGATCGAGGAGCGGATCATCGAGTAGCGGGCCGCGTCCACGCCGACCACGTCCACCAGGTCCTCCATCCGGAGCACGGTGCCCGCGCGCTTGCTCATCCGCACCGGCTCACCGTTCGAGACCAGGTTCACCATCTGCCCGATCAGCACCTCGACCGTGGCCGGATCATCGCCGAGCGCCGCGGCGGCCGCCTTCAGCCGCGCGATGTAGCCGTGATGATCGGCGCCGAGCATGTAGATGCAGAGGTCGAATCCCCGCGCGCGCTTGTCCGCGAAGTACGCGATGTCCCCGGCTATGTAGGCCGGCGCGCCGTCGGTCTTGATGACCACCCTGTCCTTGTCATCCCCGAACTCCTTGCTGCGCAACCACCACGCGCCATCGGAGAAGTACAGGTTGTCCGAGTTCTTCAGCCGCTCGACCAGTTCGCCGACCGCGCCCGACTGGTGCAGCGAGTCCTCGTGGAAGAACACGTCGAAGTCCGTGCCGAATTCGTGCAGCGAGCGCTTGACCTCGTCGAACATCAGCCCGACGCCGATCTGCCGGAACACCTCGGCCGCATCCTCGCGCTCCAGCGCGTCCGGCTGCTGCGTCAGTACCGCGTTCGCCACCTCACCGATGTAGGCCCCGCCGTAGCCGTCCTCCGGAGTCGGCTCTCCCTTCGCGGCGGCCATCAGCGAGTTCACGAACCGGTCGATCTGCGCGCCCGCGTCGTTGAAGTAGTACTCCCGCGTGACATCCGCACCCTGCGCCTCGAGCACCCTGCCGAGCGCGTCGCCCGCCGCGGCCCAGCGCGCCCCGCCGAGGTGCACCGGACCGGTCGGGTTCGCCGAGACGAACTCCAGGTTGATCCGGGTACCCGCAAGCTGCTCGCCCTGCCCGTAGCCCGCGCCCTCCTCGAGCACCTTCGCCACGATGCCGCCCTGCGCGTCCGCGGCGAGCCGCAGATTCACGAAGCCCGGCCCCGCGATCTCCGCCGAATCGATCGAATCGCTCTGCGCGAGCGCATCGGCGAGCCAGCCCGCCAGTTCGCGCGGCGCCACCCCGAGGCGCTTGCCGATCTGCAGCGCGAGATTCGTCGCGTAATCGCCGTGCTCCGGATTGCGCGGACGCTCCACAACGACCTGCTCGGGAAGCACGGATTCGTCGAGCTCACGGGCGCGCAGGACCTCGAGGGCCGCGTCCCGGACGGTGGTTGCGAGAGCTGCTGGGGTCACCCGCGTGAGTCTATCGCTGGCCATGAACGCGGCGACGCCCGCCAGGGCATGTGCCGCAGGTCACGCACTACCCACTACCAGCTCAGTTCCGCGCAGCGCACATTCGGCGTCTCCACCTGCAGGGTCGCGTGGTCGATGTCGTACTCCGCCTTCAGCAACCGCTGCGCCGCCGCCAGCACCACACCCGGGTCCGCATCCGCGGTCACCGCGAGATGCGCCGAGGCCACCTCCATCCCCGAGGTCAGCGTCCAGATGTGGATATCGTGCACCTCGCCCACCCCGGCCACCTCGCCGAGACTCGCCGCGACCCCGTCCACATCGAGCTTCGCGGGCGCATGCTGAAACAGAATGCGCAAGGCATTGCGTCCCAGACTCCACGCGCGCGGCAGCACGAACAGCCCGATCGCGACACCGATGATCGGGTCCGCATACGGCCAGCCCGTCCACAGCGTGATCGCCCCCGAGACCAGCACACCGATCGAGCCCAGCAGATCCGAGAGCACCTCCAGATACGCCCCGCGCACATTCAGGCTCTCCTGCGCACCCCGGCGCAACAGAAGGAACGAGAACACATTCGCCAACAGACCGGCGAAGCCCACGATCAGGACCGGAAGACCTGGCACCCCCTCCGGCGCGCGGAACTTCCCCACCGCCTCATAGGTCACATAAGCGGCGACCCCGAACAACAGCACCGCGTTCAGCAGCGCGGCGAGCACCTCCGCCCGGTACATGCCGAACGTCTTCGTCGCCGAGCGGCGCGCCCGCTTCGCCAGCATGATCGCCGCCAACGCCATACCCACGCCGACCACGTCCGTCAGCATGTGCGCCGCATCCGAGATCAGGGCGAGCGAACCCGTCAGCGCACCCGTGACCAGCTCCAGCACCATGAACGCCGCCGTCACCCCGAACGAAAGCGCGAGCGGCCGGACATACTGCCCCGAAGCACTCATCCCCGCACCGTGGCCATGCCCGTGCCCCATAGCCGCACCTCCGTTCACCAGCAACATATAGCGAAGTGCGCATGTGTGCAATATTGCTAAGGCTAGCCTAACAAGAACCCCTTCGGAAGCGCACTACCCCGTGCTGTAAGCTCACCCAGGCAAGCCCTCGTAGCTCAGTGGATAGAGCACTGCTCTCCGGAAGCAGGTGTCGCAGGTTCGAATCCTGCCGAGGGCGCCAGGTCAGCAGGCCATGATCCGCATCGGCATGGCATTTCGTGGCATCATTCGTGGCATGAGCCGTCCTAAAGGTTGTCCCGTAAT
>NZ_JALM01000004.1 GCF_000737195.2 Sciscionella sediminilitoris | reverse complement strand
CGCCGTGCAGCCGCCAACCGTCCGGGAACCGGGCGGTTGGCGGCTGCACGGCGAGAAGACCTCGATCACCCTGGGCAGCTACGCGTCCACCGGAATCGTGCTCGCCAGGACCGGGGAACCGGGGGCGCGCGGGGTGAGCGCCTTCTACGTGGACCTGGACGAACGGTACGTGACCCGCTCGGTCTTCGCGGACCTCGGTGGCCGGGCCATCGGGCGGGCCGCGCTGCACTTCGACGGGCTCCCGGTGACCGAGGACCGGCTGATCGGCGAGCAGGGACAGGGATTCGCCTCGGTGATGCGCGGATTCGACTATTCCCGCGCCATCATCGGGCTCGCCTGCCTCGGCGCGGCACAGGCATCGCTCACCGACACCGTGTACTGGGTACGCCAGCGCGAGGCCTTCGGCGGGCCGATCGGTCGCTTCCAGGGCGTCGCGTTTCCGCTCGCCGAACACGCCACCTATCTGCGCGGCGCCCGGCACGTGTGCTACGAGGCGTTGTGGCGCAAGGATTCCGGGCTCGAACACGGAAGCGAGGCCGCGATGGCGAAGTTCTGGGCGCCGAAACTGGCCACCGAGGTCATCCACCAGTGCCTGCTGACCTTCGGGCATCTGGCGTACTCCGAGGACTCCCCGCTCGGGCAGCGGCTCCGGGACGTGATCGGGCTGGAGATCGGCGACGGGACGGCGCAGGTGGCCAAGCTGGTGATCGCCAGGCAACTGCTCGGCCGGGAATTCGCGCCGTAGCAGGGAATTTCCGGGGTTTTCGAGAAAGGAGCGAGAATGCCAAGACTGCCGGACAAGGTCGCGATCGTCACCGGAGCGGGCCGGGGGATCGGGCGGGCCATCGCGGAGAAGTTCGCCGGGGAAGGGGCGCGGGTGGTCGCCGCCGACCTGGACGAGGCCTCGGCAACGGCGTGCGCCGCCGCGGTCGGCGGGCTCGGGATCCGGGCCGATGTCACCGATCCGGACTCGGTCGCCGCGCTGCTCGAACGGGCGAGTGCCGAACACGGGCGTATCGATGTGCTGGTGAACAACGCGGGCTGGGACAAGGCCGGGCCGTTCGTGGAATCGGATCCGGCGGACTGGGAACGGGCGATCCGGATCAACCTGTTCGGTGTGCTGAACACCTGCCATGCCGCGCTGCCCGTCATGATCGGGCAGGGACACGGCACCGTGATCAACATCGGCTCGGACGCGGGGCGGGTCGGATCCTCGGGCGAGGCGGTGTACTCCGCGGCCAAGGGCGGGATCATCGCGTTCACCAAGACCATCGCCCGGGAACTGGCCCGCCACGGGATCACCGCCAACTGTGTCTCGCCGGGGCCGACCGACACTGCCCTGTTCGACGCGGTGACCGAGGGAAACGAGCGGCTGCGCGAGGCGCTGACCAAAGCGATCCCGCTGCGCAGGCTCGCCGAACCGGCCGACCTGGCCAATGCGGTCGCGTTCCTCGCTTCCGCCGAGGCCGGATACATCACCGGTCAGACCGTGAGCGTCAGCGGCGGCCTGACCATGTGCTGAGGAGGAGTTCCGTGGATTTTTCCGACTATGAACAGCTGCGGTTCGAACGCAGGGCGAACGGTGTCCTGCTGATCACCCTGGACCGCCCGGAGAAGTACAACGCGGCCGATGAGGTCATGCACGGCGAACTCGCCCGCGTGTGGACGGATGTCTCGCAGGATCCGGAGACCCGGGTCGCGGTGGTCACCGGGGCGGGCAAGGCGTTCTCCGCGGGCGGTGACCTGTCCATGGTGCGGCGGATGGCCGGGGACCACGCGCGCGTCTCGCACATGCTCGAGGAAATGAGCACGCTGGTCTACTCCATGATCGACTGCACCAAGCCCATCGTCTCGGCCATCAACGGGGTCGCGGTGGGCGCGGGCACCGTGGTCGCGCTGCTCGCCGATATCGCGATCTGCGCCGAGGACGCGCGGATCGGGGACGGGCACGTGAAACTCGGTGTCGCCGCGGGAGATCACGCCGCGCTCATCTGGCCGCTGCTCGCGGGCATGGCCAAGGCGCGCTACTACCTGCTGACCGGCGAGATGATCAGCGGGGCGGAAGCGGAGCGGATCGGTATGGTGGCCAAGGCACTGCCGCGCGAACAGGTGCTCCCCGAGGCGCTGCGGGTCGCCGAAGTCCTCGGAACCGGGGCACAGCAGGCGATCCGGTTCACCAAACGCACCCTGAACAACTGGCTGCGCGCGCAGGGGCCGATCTTCGACCAGTCGGCCGCCTACGAGATGCTCGGTTTCCTCGGCCCCGACGTGCTCGAGGGCGCCGCGGCACTGGAAGAGAAACGCCCACCCGAATTCCCCTCGGCGAAGTGATCGAGATGAGCGAATACGATCCGACGGAGTATCGGCGCTATTTCGAGAGCGAATGCACCTACCTGGCCGGTTTCTGGCGCAATACGCACCGGTTCCCGGACAATCCCGCGGTCCTCGATCCGGAGACCGGGACGAACCTGAGCTACGCGGAACTCGGCGAACAGGTGCGGCTGCTCGCGACCGGGCTCGCCGAAGCGGGGGTGCGCCCGGGGGATGTGGTGGTCTATCAGCTGTACAACTCCTCGGCCTTCGCGCTGCTGTATCTGGCCACCCAGGCGTGCGGGGCGATCGGTTCCCCGGTCAATTTCCGGCTCGCTCCAGGGGAAACGGCCTTCGTGCTGGAGCAGAGCCGCCCCGCGGCCTTTCTGTTCGACGCGGAACTCGCCGGGCAGGCGCGGGCGGCGCTCGACCGCAGCACGCACCGGCCCGGACTGGTCGCCACCGTCGGCGAACCGGTCGCCCCGGGCAGCACCGCTTTCGGTGCGCTGTTCGCCGCGCGGCCGGGAACACTGCCCGGCACCGCCTCGGTGTACACCGAGACCACCCGGCTCTACACATCCGGCACGACCGGGATGCCCAAGGGGGTTCCGCTGCCCAGCCTCGTGGAACTGTTCAGCGCGCACGATGTGATCATGCATTTCCCGCTCGGTCCCGGGGACCGGACGCTGAACATGACTCCGTGGTTCCACCGGGGCGGGCTCTACGCGGGCGGGCCGAACCCGGCGTTCTACACCGGGGCGAGCGTGCTGCCGATGCGCGCCTTCGATCCGGGCCGCTGCCTCGACCTGGTGGCCTCGGCCGGGCTGACCTTCCTCATCGGTGCGCCGACCAACCTGGCGATGCTCGCCGCCGCGCAGACCGAACGGCCCCGCGATCTGTCCACCCTGCGCGGTGTGGTCACCATGGGCGCGCCTCTGGAACGCGAGGCCTGCCTGCACTACCAGGAGGTGCTCAGCGCGCGGGTGTTCAACGGATACGGGACCACCGAGGCTTTCTGGAACACCTTTCTGCGTCCCGAGGATCTTCCGGAGCACGCCGGAAGCGCAGGCCGGGCGTGCACCGACGACGAGGTCGCCGTGGTGCGGGTGCATCCGGACCGGTTCGCCGCGCCCGGGGAACACGTGGCCAAGGACGGTCAGGAGGTCGGTGAGGTGATCGTGCGCTCCCCGAAGTGCGGCTTCGCCTACGCCGGGGATCCCGGGCAACAGGCGGAGAAATTCCACGATGGCTGGCTCTACATCGGCGACCTGGCCACCTGGGACGAGCACGAATACCTGACCATCGTGGGGCGCAAGGACGACATGATCGTCTCCGGTGGGGAGAACGTGCACCCGGTGCAGGTGGAGGAGGCGCTCAACGAGCATCCCGGGATCACCGACAGCCTCGTGATCGCCGTGCCCGATCCGAAATGGGGCAACCGCGTGGTCGCCTACATCGAGCGCGCCCGAGCGGACTGCACCGCGGCCGAGTGCGACCGGCACTGCCGCGCGCATCCGATGCTCGCCGACTACAAACGCCCGCGCGCCTACCGGTTCGTGGATTCGCTGCCGCGCACCGCGACCGGGAAGAAGATCCACTACCGGGCCCGGGAACAGGCCGAAATCGAGTACACCCAAGGCCTTTTCGAAACGGTCGACTGAGCCGCCGCATCCCCGGTCGAGATTAAGCCGAGTTCGCCATTCGGGATCGGCTCCCCGCGGCGGGCGCTCGGCTGAACCTCACTGCCGGGCGCGGTACTCGCTCGGGGATTCCCCGTAGGCCGTCTTGAACACCCGGCTGAAATGCGCCGCGTCCGGGAAACCCCAGCGCGCCGCGATGGCGGACACCGAACTGCTCGCGTACACCGGGTCGGCGAGATCGCGGCGGCACCGTTCGAGACGCCGTTCCCTGATCCACGCGGAGATGGTGGTGCCCTCCTCGCGGAACACGTTCTGCAGGTGCCGGGTGGACACGAAGTGTGCCCCGGCGACCTCGTCCGGGGAAAGGGTGCTGTCCCCGAGGTTCGACTCGATGAAGGTCCGTGCCCGGGTCGCCAGGCTGCGGTGCGCGCTCGGGGTGTCCTGCGGGTCGAGGTCGAGCCGTTCGGCGAGCGCGGTGCCCACCAGGTCCAGCAGGTTGTGCACCAGCCGGGTGCCCCGCGGCCCGCGCAGCGCGTCGAAGTTCCCCGCGATGCCGTGCAGGAAGGAGCCGACGAGCTTGCCGAGTCCGCTCTGCCCGGAGATCGGGGTCCCGGTGACGGTGGCGACCCGCCGCACCGGCAGATCGAGCATGTCCCTGGGGAACATCAGCACGAGCGAGTGGTAGGCGAGATCCGAGGCGATGGTGTAGGCCCGGGAACTGTCGTAGACGGTGAAATCACCCGGCCGCAGCAGGGCCTCGC
This sequence comes from Sciscionella sediminilitoris, assembly GCF_000737195.2. Lineage (GTDB taxonomy): Bacteria > Actinomycetota > Actinomycetes > Mycobacteriales > Pseudonocardiaceae > Sciscionella > Sciscionella sediminilitoris. The sequence goes on along the minus strand of NZ_JALM01000004.1, from coordinate 97,946 downwards.
GCCCGTCCTGGACGAGGATGGCCGAACCGGAAAGCTGCAGGCTGAGCTTGTAGTAGGCGCGATCGGCTCCGGCGGCGAGCTTCGGCGTGCGCAGCACCTTGCCCGCGCTGGTGTGCAGCGAGCTCACCCGCACCCCGTCCAGGGAAAGGCTGCGCATGGAACCGATGAAGGGTCCGGGCCCGCGCTCGACCTGGAGCGGCACGAAGGACTCCGAGATCAGCCGCCGCCACTGGGCGAAGTCCTCGGCGTGCGCGAGTTCGACCGAGGCGCCGTCACTCGCGGTATCCGCATTCATCGCCTCGACCTCCTTTGCTCGACACGGAAACCTCCGGTGCTCCGCCCGACTCTAAGGCCGCTGCAGGAGCGCCGGTCGGTATTGAATTCACTCACAGTCGGGCCCGTACGTCCAGAGGCAAGCGCCGTTCGTCCAGGAACAAGTCGGTCACCCGGTCCGCCGAGCAGACTGGCCGGACCGCCGAAATCCGGTGGCCGACCACGGACCGAATCAGGAAGCGTGCGATGGGTATCGAGAGCACCCCCGCGGAGCCGGGGAACGGCCGGTTGCGCGGGGACGCGCTCGGCGTCGCCGGGATCGTGTTCCTGGTCCTGGCCGCCGTGGCCCCGCTGACCGGGATCATCGTGATCGCCACGCTCGGTATCGCGGACGGCAACGGCGGCGGCATGCCGGTCTCGTTCCTGCTCGCCGCGGTGGTGCTGTTGTTGTTCGGCACCGGTTACGCCCAGATGAGCAGGCATGTGGCCAGTGCCGGAGGGTTCTTCGCCTATGTCACCAGGGCGCTCGGCCGCCCGCCCGGACTGGTCGCAGCGTTCGTGGCGCTGCTCGGTTACAACTGTTTCGTCGCCGGGGCGATCGGCACGAGTGGGTTCTTCACCGCGAAGGTCTTCGGCGAGGTGCTCGGCCTGCACACCCCGTGGCAGTTGTGGAGCGGACTCTCGGTGCTCGCGGTCTTCCTGCTCGGCAGGCGCGGGGTGGATGTGAGCGCGAAACTCCTCGGGGCCTCGCTGGTTCTCGAGGTGGGGATCCTGCTCGTGCTCGATGTCGCGATCCTGGCGCGGGACGGGCTGAGCCTGGAGATCTTCACGCCTTCGGTGATGGTCTCCGGTTCGGTCGGGCTCGGCCTCCTGTTCGCCTTCAACGCCTTCGTCGGCTTCGAAGCGACCGGTCTGTTCAGCGAGGAGGCGCGCAACCCCGCGCGCACGATCCCGCGGGCCACCTACACCGCGGTGGCGCTGATCGGTCTGTTCGCCGCGTTCACCAGCTGGTGCCTGATCAGCGCGGTCGGCGCGGGACGGGCGGGCGCGGTCGCCGGTGCGCACCTCGCGGCGGGCGATTTCGTGCAGTCGATCGCGATCCGGGAGATCGGCCCGGTGCTCACCGACGCGATGATGCTGCTGCTCGTGGTGAGCCTGTTCGCGGCGCTGCTCGCGCTGCACAACTCGGCGAGCAGGTACCTGTTCGCGCTCGGCAGGGCCGCGGTGCTGCCGAAGGCGCTCGGGCGCACGGTGCCCCGGACCGGGGCGCCCGCGGTGGCCAGTGCGGTGCAGATCGGTTTCGCCACCGCGGTCGCCGCCTGCTACGCGATCGCCGGGCTGGACCCGGTCGCGGACCTGACCGCGAGCATGACCGGCATCGGCACCCTGGGCATCATCGTGCTGCAGGCCATGGCGGCGATCGCGATCGTGGTGTTCTTCCGGCGCCGCGGCGATCGCCGGTGGTGGAAGACCCTGCTCGCCCCGGTGCTCGGCGGACTCGGGCTGCTCGGGGTGACGGTGCTGGCGGTGGTGAACTTCGGCGAGCTGGCCGGGTCCGATTCCCCGGTGATCGCCCAGTTGCCCTGGCTGCTGCTGTTCGCCCTGGCGGCGGGGCTGGCCAGGTCCTGGTGGATGCGCCGGTTCCGGAGAACCGAGTACGGGGAACTCGAACACACCGAGGAACCACCGCGAAAGGAGCTCGATGTCCGGGGTTGAGCCCGAGCGGGGGAGGCGGGTGCTCGTGACCGGGGCCGCTTCCGGGATCGGCAGGGCATGCGCGCTCGCTTTCGCCGAGGCGGGCGCGGTTCTCGGCCTGCTCGACCGGGATTCCGCCGTGTCCGGGGTGCTTCCGCCGGCCGCTGGGCATGCCTGGGCGCGGGCCGATGTGCGTTCGGAGCCGGAGCTGCGTACCGCCGTGGCCGAGCTGGCCGGGCAACTGGGCGGGATCGACGCGGTGATCGGCTGCGCCGGAATCTCCGGTCCGTTCGGCAGCGATATCGCCGAAATCGGGCTGGACGACTGGGAATCCGTGTTCGCGGTGAACGTGACCGGGCAGTTCCTGCTCGCCAAGCACACCCTGCCGTGGCTGCGTGCCGCCGAGGCACCCGCGATCGTGTTCCTCGGCTCCGACTCCGCCTTCGTGGCCGCGCCCGGGATGGTGCCCTACTGCGCGGCCAAGGGCGCGCTCGCCCAGCTGACCAGGGCGCTGGCGGTGGACCTGCGCGCGGACGGGATCCGGGTCTGCTCCGTGTGTCCCTCCATAGTGGACACTCCGCTGGCCCGCGGCGACCTCGGTGACCGAGTGTTCGACGGCGCGGCGTTTCCCGTGCAGCGCCCGGAACAGGTCGCCGCGCACGTGCGCTACCTCGCGAGCCCGGCCGCCGCGAACCTGTCCGGGGTGAACCTGGTCGCCGATTTCGGTTATCTTGCCCAGTCCAGTTTCCCCGCGTGAAGGGAGCACATGTGTTCGCGGACAAGGTAGCGCTGGTCACCGGTGCGGGAACGGGAATAGGCGCGGCGACCGCTGCCCGGCTCGCCGGGGAGGGGGCCACCGTGGTGGTGACCGGGCGCCGCCCCGGGCCCCTCGAAGAGGTCGCCGCGCGCACGGGGGCGCGGGCGATCGCGGGCGACTGCGCGGTGGACGCGGACGCGCGGGCGCTCGTGGCGCGGGTGCGCGAGGAGTTCGGCCGCCTGGATGTGCTGGTGCACTGCGCGGGAACGCACGGCGTCGGCGCGGTCGGCGAGACCACCGACGAGCAGTGGCGCGCGGCCCTGGCGGGAAACCTGGACAGTGCCTTCGTCATCTGCCGCGCCGCACTGCCCGAACTGGTGCGCGCCAAGGGATCCGTCGTGCTCGTCTCCTCGGTCGCCGGACTCTTCGCCGGTCCCGAGGTGGCCGGGTACACCGTCGGCAAGCACGCCCTGCTCGGGCTGACCCGCTCGCTCGCGCGCGACTACGGCCCGAAGGGGGTCCGGGTGAACGCCGTCTGCCCCGGCTGGGTACGCACTCCCATGGCCGACGGCGAGATGGCCGAATTCGCCGAACTGGCCGGGTTTTCCGATGCCGAACAGGGATACTCCGCGGTGACCGCGGATCTGCCGCTGCGCCGCGCTGCCGAACCGGAGGAGATCGCCGCGGTGTGCCGGTTCCTCGCATGCCCGGATGCCTCGTTCATCACCGGCTCGGTGCTGGTGGCCGACGGCGGGGGACATGCGGTGGATCTGCCGACCGTGCCCATCGGAACCGCGCTGGAGCGCCGATGACTAGCAGCCGCGGGATCGGCGTCTCGATCCGGCCGCGGGCGGGCCGGGCTGTGGGCGGAGGCCGTCGGAAAGGAGATCCAGCAGTCGGCCGGCCTTGGTTTCCTGCTCGGGCCGGGGAGCCACGGTGAAGATGCCGATGAGCGAGGCGGCGAGGTCCTCGGCGCTGATGTCGCAGCGGAGGTCGCCCGCCGCGTGACCGGCTTCGAGGATCGTGGTGATGGCCGTCAGTAGCTCGGTCCGGGTCTGCGCATGGGCGATCTCGCCGGACTCGATCATCGCGAGCAGTGTGTCGAGCATGCCGTTCTTGGTCGCGATCCAGTCGCCGAACAGATCCATCCAGCGCCGCATCGCCGCGGCCGGGGGCAGCCGGTCGAGCAGTTCACGGGCGCCGGTGGTCAGCCGCACGACCTGGTCCCGGTAGATTGCGTCGACCAGCGATTCACGGGTCGGGAAGTGCCGGTAGAGCGTGGCGATGCCGACCTCGGCCTCGCGGGCGATGGCCCGCATCGACGGTTCGGCCCCGGCCGAGACGAACAGGCGGGTCGCCACCGCGAGCAGCTGATCACGGTTACGGCTCGCGTCCGCCCGTGGTGCACGCTTCTCCGGCTCAGTCAAAACGGATCACGCTCCGGTTGTGCTAGGGTTGCCGATGTAAACGGAGCATAGTCCGTTTCGCTGCGTTCCCTCAGTCAAGGAGGCAGGTGTCCATGCGGCAAGACAGCGATCAACCGCCGGCGGCCAGGGGCAGGGCGGTCCAGCTCGACTCGTTCGGTGGTCCCGAAGTCCTGGAGCTCCGCGAGATTCCCGCTCCGCAGGCGGGCCCTGGGCAGATCCGTGTCCGGGTCAGCGCGGCCGGTCTCAACCCGATGGACTGGATCATGACCGCCGATGCGGACACCGCGGCCCGGTTCGGACTGAGCCTTCCGGCCGGGTTCGGGACCGACTACGCGGGCGTGGTCGACCAGGTCGGCACCGGGGTGACCGGCTTCGCGGCGGGTGACCGGGTGTTCGGCGGCGCCCTGTCCCGCGCGGTCGCCGATTTCGTGGTGATCGATGTGGCAGCAGGGAGCGCGGCGAACGAAGCGCGGCACACACCCGAGGGCGTCGACGACCGCACCGCCGCCACCTTCGCGATCGCCGGTCGCACGGCATCCGCCGCCCTCGCCGTGATCGATCCGGGCCCGGGGGACACCGTGCTGATCGGCGGCGCGGCGGGCGGGGTCGGGGTGTTCGCCGTCCAGCTGGCCCGGATCGCCGGGGCGCGCGTGCTCGGGACAGGGTCGGCGAACTCGGCTGATTTCCTGCGTGATCTCGGCGCCGAGCCGGTGGCCTACGGCGAGGGCCTGGCCGACCGGGTCCGGGCCCTGGCTCCCGGCGGGGTCACCGCCGCCATCGATCTGCACGGGACGGAGACGGTGCACACCGCACGGGAACTCGGTATTCCGGACGGCCGCATCTGCACCGTCGCCGCGCAAGTCGACGGAGTGCCCGCGGCCAACGGCGCGAACGCCACGCCCGCCGCCCTCGAGGAGATCGCCAGCCTGGTCGCCGCGGGCGATCTCCGGGTACCGATCGCGGCGAGCTTCCCGGCCGGGGAGATCCGCCGGGCGGCCGAACTTCAGGCAGGCAGGCACGTACACGGCAAGATCGTCATCGACCTGCTGGACGCCAGGAGTCGCTGAGCTCAGCGCACCTTGCGGACCGGGAGGATGAGCAGTGCCCCGCACACCGCGAACACGGTGCTCGCGATGAACAGCGCGGTGAAGTTGCCCCCGCCGCCGATGGCCAGGAACGCCGGGCCGAGCGCGGGGACGACGGAGTTGGCGAGCGCGATCGCCACCTGGAACAGGCCCATGTCCTTGGCCTCGTCGTTGCCGCCCTCCGGAAGCACCCCGGTGAGCAGAGCGAGGTCGACGGAGGCGTAGGTCCCCATGCCGAGGCCGCCGATGAGCATGCCGATCAGCACCGCCGCAAGGGAATCGGTGAAGGCCAGCACCAGCACCCCGATCCCGAACACGACCGCCGAGCAGAGCACGAACGGTTTGTAGCGGCGCAACCGGTCGGCGAACACCCCGGAGATCAGGGCGCTGACCACGACGCCGCCGGTGTAGACGAGGTTGGCGAGGAATACGACCTGCGCGGCCTCGGCGGCGTCCAGGCCGAGCCGGTCGATGACCATCAGCGTCAGGAAGGTGGTCACCACATAGGCGCCCATGTAGACGAAGAGCCGGGAAATCCAGGCCCAGCCGAAATCGGGGTGTTTGCGCGGCGAGACCCAGATCGAGGTGATCCGGGATCGCTCGGGCGTCGCGGCCTGGGTGAGCACCGGATCGCGCAGCACCACCAGCAGCGGCACGGTGAGCAGCACCGCGAGGCAGGCGGGGATCAGGAACATCAGCACCGGATCGGTCGGGGTGAGCCGCACCAGGAAGGTGCCGAGCAGGATGGCGATGTAGATGCTGATCTGCACCAGCCCGGACATCCGCGCGCGCTGGCGCATCGGGACCTGGTCCACGAGCACCGCGGTGGTCGAGGCGAGCGCACCCGCGATGGCCAATTGCGCGACACACCAGGCGATCCCGGCGACCACGAGGTTCGGGGCGAGCCCGAGCAGCAGCACCGAGGGCACCGCGATCAGCAGTCCGCCGAGGATGAACGGGCGGCGCCTGCCGAACCGGGACCGGCAGCGGTCGCTGAGCCTGCCGAACAGCGGGTTGCCGATCAGCGCGCACACCCCGCCGACCGAGGCGATCACCGCGAGCCCGCCCGCGGGGTCCTGCGGGGCCAGTTGGCTGATCCGCAGCGAAAGGCTCACCGTTGCCGGGGTGAGCATGGCGGTGTACACCCCGAGGCTGGCCAGGGCGTAGATGATCGAGAACCCGAGCCCGCGTGCCTCCGGCTCCGGGGCGGTTTCCGGAATCCGCTGAACGCCTTGTTCCATCGCTTCGTCGCGCACTGTCGTCCTGCTTTCCAAGCCGTGCTCCTGGCCGGGCAATCGGAACGGTAGGCCCGCCGGGCCGCGGTGGTCTTGTCCGTGGCCGCACAGGGATTGCCCGTGGGCGCATCGGCTCTCGCGCGGGCCGGGCCGGTCTGCTGAGCTGGTCGTGCCCAGCACCCGGTGGAAGGAGCTTTCCGGCATGCCGCACGCAGATCTGGTCTTCCTCGGTGGCAGTGTCATCACCGTCGACGGTCGTGACCGCGTCACCGAGGCGCTCGCGGTCGTGGACGGCCGGATAGCCGCGGTCGGCACCGAGACCGAGGTGCGGGAACTGTGCGGGCCGAAGACCCGGATCGTGGAACTCGACGGGGGAGCGGTTCTGCCCGGGATCAACGATTCGCACCTGCACGCCTTCGGGGTCGGCCTGAACCGGCCACCGGTCGTGGTCGATGTCGGTTTTCCGCGGGTGCGTTCCATCGCCGAGGTGACCGCGGCCGTGCGGGAACGGGCGCGCGAACTGCCCGAGGGCACCTGGATCCGCGGAACCGGCTGGGATGCCGCGTTCCTCGCGGAGTGCCAGGCCGATCCGTCCCGGTCCCCGGACCGCGCCGATCTGGACGCGGCGACCACCGCGCATCCGGTGGTGCTCGAGGAAACCTACGGACACTCGTCCTGGCTCAACAGTGCGGCATTGCGGGCCGCCGGGATCGACGCCGACACGGTGGGGCCGCCGGGAAGCGAGGTGGTCAAGGATCCGGCGACCGGGCAACCCACCGGGCTGCTGCGCGAGTTCGGCGCCCAGGCCCTCGTGCACGCGCACCTGCCATCGGCCGACCGGGAACAGCGGCGTACCGCGCTGCGCACCACGCTGGACGTGCTCACCCCGCTCGGCATCACCAGTTTCACCGATCCCGCGCTCGGCCCCGGCGGGGACGGGCAGCTCGGCGGTGCCTTCCATCAGGAGGGGATCGAGGTGTACGCGGAGTTCGCACGCAGTGGTGAACTGCGTGCCAGGGTCAACGTGCTGCTGCTGTTCGGAGACCCGGACAAGGCCGCCACCGCGCGGGACATCGAGGACGGGCTGCGCGAATTCCGGCCCCCGCAAGGGATCGATCCCGCCCGCCTGCGTATCGCGGGGGTGAAGATCTTCGCCGACGGGATCCCGCCGAGCCGCACCGCGTGGATGACCGAACCCTACGAGTGCCACCCGGACGCGTACGGCTCACTCGTGGTCGGCGGGGACAGCGAGGCGGCGCGCGAGGCCGAACTCGCCGCCATGATCGCCGCCGCGCACGAGGCCGGGTACCAGGTCGGCACGCACGCCACCGGGGACCGTGCGGTGGACGCGGTGGTCGCTGCCTATGTCGCGGCCGCGCGCACCGGCGAACCCGATCCGCGGCACTACGTCATCCACGGAGATCTGCTCAGCCAGGAGACGATCGCGACCATGGCCCGCAACCGGATCGGGCTCAATCCCCAGCCCGCGATCCAGTCCGCGCTCGGCGAACTGCTCAGCGAGGTGATCGGCGAGGAACGCACGGCACGCCAGCACGCGATGCGCGGGGTGCTGGACGCCGGGGTGCCGCTCGCGTTCAGCTCCGATGCTCCGGTCACCGCGCCGGATTGGCGCGCCGGGATCGCCGCCGCCGTGCTGCGCGAGTCCAAGGCGAGCGGGAAGGTGATCGGTGCCGAGCACCGGATCGGGGTGCTCGAGGCGATCCGCTGCTACACCCTCGGCGGGGCCTGGCAGGACCACGCCGAAGACTGGAAAGGCTCGCTTGAGGTGGGCAAGGTGGCCGATCTGTGCGTGCTCGGCGCCGATCCGCTCGCGGTGGACCCGCACGAGCTGCCGGAGGTCCCGGTCCGGATGACGGTGCTCGACGGCGAGGTCGTCCACGAGGCCTGACCGCGCGAGAACCAGGACGGAATCCTCCGGTTGACCTCAAGTTATGTTGAGGTTGTAGCTTCGGGTCAGGTCGAGACCGGAGGAGGATGACCGTGAACGTCGTGGAGATTCGTGAGTTCGGCGGGCCGGAGGTGCTCGCGGCACGGGCAGTGCCCGATCCGGTCGTCGCGGACGGGCAGGTTCTGGTGCGGGTGGAGTTCGCCGAGGTGTTGTTCATCGACACCCAGCTGCGGGCCGGGTGGGGTCGGGATTTCTTCCCGATGCGGCCGCCGTGGGTTCCCGGAACCGGTGTGGCGGGCAGGATCCGGGCCGTCGGGGCGGGAGTGGACGCCGGTCGTATCGGGACGCGGGTCGTCGCGCGGACCGGCAATGCCGGAGCGTACGCCGAACTGGTGGCCGTCGACGCGCCGGAAGCGATCGACCTGCCCGAGGACCTCGACGGCGCCGTCGCCACGGCAGCGCTGCACGACGGGGTGCTCGCGCTGGACCGGTTGGAACGCGCACCGGTCGGCGCGGGCAGCCGGGTTCTCGTCACCGCCGCGGCGGGCAGCCTCGGTCACTGGCTGGTTCCGCTCGCCAAGGCCGCGGGTGCGCACGTGACCGGCGCGGCCGGTGGCCCGGACAAGCGGGATGCCGTCACCGCACTGGGTGCCGATCTCGCGGTCGACTACCGCCGCGCGGACTGGGCCGAGCTGGCCGGTGCCCCGTTCGATGTGGTCTTCGACGGAGCGGGCGGTGCGATCGGACGGACCGCCTTCGGGCTCACCCGGGACCGTGGGACCTTCCACGCCTACGGTGCGGCCGCCGGTGAGTTCGGTTCGACGGCTGCCGAACGCGGGATCACCGTCGTCGGCGTCGAAGCCGAGATCGCCGCCGACGCCGTACACCGTCACATCCGCACCGGCCTCGACCTGCTCACCCGCGGCCAGGTGCGTCCGGTGATCGGGCAACGCGTCCCGCTGGACCGTGCCGCCGATGCGCATGCCGCGATGGCCGAGCGGACCGTCATCGGTAAATCGGTACTGACGGTGCCCTAGCCGCCGGTGAGCAACGCGCCCGCCTGCTCGCCGATGAGCACCGCGGGCGCGTTCGTGTTCCCGCTCGGCACCCTCGGCATGACCGAGGCGTCGGCGACCGCGAGGCCCTCGACCCCGTGCACCCGCAGATCCGGGCCCACGACCGACATCGCGCCCCGGCCCATGGCGCAGGTGCCGACCTGGTGGTGATAGGTCACGGCGGTGCTGCGAACGTACTCGCGCACCGCGGCGCTCCCGGAGACCGCGGGACCGGGATACAGCTCACGGGCGCCCCATTCGGGGGCCATGGCGGCACCGATCTCCCGGCACTGGTGCACCGAGGTGGCGAGCACCTCCAGGTCCTCGGGTTCGGTCAGGGCACCGAGATCGATCAGCGGCCCGGCATCGGGTTCGGGGCCCGCGATGCGCACGCTTCCCCTGCTGCGCGGGGCGATCAGCCCGGCCATGAGGGAGAAACCGTGCTCCGGCCCGGTCATCCCGGGCAGATACATCGGCACACTGAAGTGAATGGGCTGCATGTCCGGCGCTTCGAGATCGGCGCGGCTCTTGGCGAACAGGTGCGTCTGGGTGACCGAGCGGCCCTGGCGCGGTGGGTCGACGCGGCGGCCTTCCGCGCCGAACAGCACCGGGCACAGCAGGTGATCGTGCAGGTTCTCGCCGACGCCCGGCAGATCCGCGAGCACCTCGACGCCGAGCGATCGCAGCCATCCTCCCGGACCGATCCCGCTGCGCTGCAGGATGCGCGGAGAGTCGAGCGCGCCCGCGGCGAGCACCACCAGATCCGCCTCGGCCTTCTCCACCCGCCCCTCGTGTTCGTAGTCCACGCCGGTGATCCGGTTTCCGTTGTGCCGCAGGCGATGCACCCGGGCACCGGAGTACGCGGTCAACCCGGGGCGGTCGAGCGCCGGTTCGGCGTAGGCCCGCCAGCTGGTGAGCCGCCTGCCCTCGCGCACGGTCACCTGTTGGACCGAGACGCCGTCCTGGGTTTCCCCGTTGTAGTCCGGGTTGTACGGGTGCCCGCAGCCGACCGCGGCCTCGATGATGGCCTCCTGCACCGGATGCAGCGGTACGTTCGGCACCACGTCGAGCATGCCGCCCTCGATGCCGCGGTAGATCTCCCGGACCCGTTCCCAGGACCACCGCTGGTCGGTCAGTGCCGCCCAGTGCCGGAAATCCGCGGGCGCCCCGCGCACCCAGATCATGGCGTTCAGCGCGTGCGAACCGCCCAACACCTTGCCCCGCGGAAGGTGCAGTTGCCGTCCGGCCGCCGCGGGCTGGGGGACCGTGCGGTAGTCCCAGTCGTGCGGACCGTGCCAGAGTTCCAGCATCCGCGCGGGATCGTGGATCGCCTCGCTGCCGTCGGCTCCGCCCGCCTCGAGGAGCAGCACCGTGCGTCCCGCGTCCACGAACCGGCGGGTCAGCACCGAACCCGCCGAGCCCGCTCCGATCACGATGACGTCCACACCCGCGGCCATGACTGCTCCTTCCGCGAACTCAGTCGCCGACCGTGTCCGGGTACACGGTCGTGCTCAGCAACCGGCCGTAGGCGCCGAAGGTGAAGTGCACGATCTGCTCGCCGTCCTCGTGCAGCCCGAACAGGGCCCCGTGCGAGCGGGCGCCTCCCGGGCCGAAGTTCCGGTGATCGGCGATGGTCACCGCGGCACACGGCACCACCTTCTCCCGCCAGGCGAACACGAAAATGCCCGGCCGGATCCGGTAATAGGTACAGGCATCGGTGTCGGCCAGCCCCTGTTCCGGCCCGGCGAGGCAGTGGAAGGTGTACCAGTGCTCGGTGAGATACACGTGCTCGTAGCGGTGGGTCGGGCTGTACTGCCACAGCATCCGCCTGCCGAGCAGTTCGGTGGTCGGTGCGGGACCGGACCCCGTCACGGTGCAGCCCTCGATGGTGCCGACGTCGAACTGCTGGGACACCACGGTCGGCCTGCCTTCCGGTTCACCGATCACGCTGAGCACGGCGAGCGCGTGCCCGCCGGTCAGGTCCAGCACCAGGGACACGGCCTGCCGCGGATCGTGGCGGTGCGGGAACTGCACGAAGTACAGCCCGGAATCGACCTCGAAGGCCTCGTACCGATCCGATCCGGTCTCCTCGCCGATCGCCCAGTCGACGGTGTCCGGACCGAACTCGTGCCGGATCGCGGTACCGCCCTCGAGGCGTACCGTGATCTTCCTGCCGTCCAGATCGCGGCTGTGCGGCGCGCGGTTGGCGGAGAATCCGGGCTCGAGGCCGTCGAGCGGCAGCCAGGTCTCGGTGTTCTCGATGTCAGCGGATGTCATGTGTTCTCCTTACGGTTCCCGGGAATTTCAGCCGTGGTGGATCCAGACGCCCTTCACCTCGGTGTAGGTGTCGAGCGCGTGACTGCCCATCTCCCGGCCCCAGCCGCTGGCCTTGAATCCGCCCCAGGGCGCGACCGGATCGGGGATCGGCGGCATGTTCACGAACACCGCTCCCGCGCGGATGTCCGCGGCGAGCCGGTGCGCGGCCCGAAGGTCCGAGGTCCACACCGCGGCGGCGAGGCCGTAGTCGGTGTCGTTGGCGCGATCGGCGAGTGCGGTGAGCTCGTCCTCCCCGTCGTAGCTGAGCACCGGAAGGACCGGGCCGAAGATCTCCTCGCGCGCGATGCTCATCCGGTCGGTCACCCCGGAGAACACGGTCGGCCGGTAGTAGTAGCCGCGTTCCCCGGCCCGTTCCCCGCCGGTGACCAGTTCCGCGCGTTCCTCGATCCCGGCCGCGACCATCTGCTCGACCTTGCCGAGGTGCGCGGCCGAGACGAGCGGGCCGAGCCCGGAATCCTCGCCGGGGCCCGCCGGAATCGCTCGCACCGCGGTGGCGAGCTTGTCCACGAACTCGTCGGTACGGGCCCGGTCCACGTAGAACCGCGAGTAGGCGGCGCAGACCTGGCCGCTGTTGAGCAGCGCGCCCTGGACATTGCCCGCGACGGCCGCGTCGATGTCGGCGTCGCGCGCGATGATGCTCGGTGCCTTGCCGCCGAGTTCGAGGGTGACCCGCTTCAGGTTCCCGGCGCTGCCCGCGACGATCTCCCGGCCGACCGCGGTGGAACCAGTGAACGAGATCTTGTCCACCCGCGGATGTTCGGCGAGCGCCCTGCCGATCTTGCCGTCCCCGGTGAGCAGATTGACCACGCCGGGCGGGAAACCGGCCCGTTCGGCGAGCTCGACCAGCCGCACCGAGGACAGCGGCGTCTGCTCGGCCGGTTTGAGGATCACCGTGTTGCCGGTGGCCAGTGCCGGGGCCAGTTTCCAGGAGGCGATCATCATCGGGAAGTTCCACGGGGTGATCAGCCCGCACACGCCGACCGGTTCGCGGCGGGTGTAGTGCAGCGTGTCCGGATAGGAGACCGGGAGCACCGAACCCTCGAGCTTGGTGACCCAGCCCGCGTAGTAGCGGAAGTGCTCGGCCGTGTTCGCCACGCTGACCTGACGGGCGATCTCCAGCGGCTGGCCCTGGTCGCGCGATTCGAGCCGGGCCAGTTCCTCGGCGTTCTCCTCGACCAGTTCGGCGAGGCGGAACAGCAGCCGCGCCCGCTCCGGTGCGGCGAGCCCGGCCCAGGCGGGTGCCCGCAGCGCGCGCCGGGCAGCGTCCACCGCGGCGTCCACATCGGCACCGTCCGCGCAGGCCACCTCGGTGATCGGGTCCTCGGTGGCCGGATCCACGGTCGCGAACGGCTCCCCGTGACCGGGTACCCATGCACCGTCGATGTACAGCGATGTCGTCATCGCACGCTCCCGTGAGTCTCCGTGGCCCGTCGAGGTCGCCGCCGAGTCTGCGTGGTTCCCGCCCGGTGCGTCTTGGCTACCAGGGAATACCGATTGACTGGGAGAGAATGCTCAAAACCTCGTACACCGACACCGGCGATATCGGATAAACTATCCAGCAACCACCCGTCCACCGAGCGTTATGAGCAGATCCGTCAGGGGCCATGGGCAAGCAGACCGCGCACAGCAGGAGTGAGACGGCTTTCGTCCGGCCGAAGACCGCGCAGCAGGCGGTTTTCGAGGCGTTGCGGCACGAGATCACCACGGGGGAGCGGCCGCCGGGCAGCGTGATCGTGCAGGACGCGGTCGCGGAGAAATTCGACGTCAGCCGGATCCCGATCCGTGAGGCGCTCAAACGGCTCGAGGCCGAGGAGTACGTCAGTTATGCCCCGCACATGGGCTACCGGGTCACCAAGCTGACCCTGGACGAGCTCGCCGAGGTCTTCCACCTGCGCGATGTCCTGGAGGCCGAGCTCATCCGGGACGCGATGCCCAAGGTCACCGAGGAGGACATCGCCCAGATGCGCGAGGCGATGGCCGAGATGGACGAGGCCGCGAAGGAATCCGACCTGATCGCGCTCGGTGTGGCCAACCGCCGGTTCCACGAGCTCACCTTCGCGCGCAGTTCGATGGAACGCGCCAAGCGGATCGTCGCGCAGCTGTGGAACACCGCCGATGCCTACCGCCCGCTGTACGCGGAGCTGATGGACATGTCGAAGGTGAACACCGAGCACGTGCTGATCACCGAGGCGATGGCGGAACGGGACACCGACCGGGTCATCGCGCTCAACCACGAACACCGCAAGCGCTCCATCGATCACATCCGCGAGGCGCTCGCCGAATAGGCCCGGCCTCAGCCGTTCAGCGCCCGGCCCAGCGCCAGGCCGAAGACGAGCCCGGCGAGCGCGAGCAGCCCGGTCCTGGCGAGCTCCGGACGCGGCAGTGTGCGCCGCCCGCACGGTGCCGGTTGTGCGGCCGCCGGTTCGTTCTCGCCGCGCAGCAGCGCGTCCAGCCGGGCGACGAACTGCTTCACGATCCGGCCGCTGACCTGGCTGATCACCCCACTGCCGAACTGCGCGATGCGCCCGCCGAGCTCGAGTTCGGTCGTGACGCGCACATCCGTGGTGCCCGCCGCCCCGGCCCGGGCGTGCATGGTGATCGTGACCTCGGCGCTGCCCTGACCGGTGCCGTCCTTGGCGGAGCCGCGTACCACGAGCAGGTGCCGCTGATCGTCCTGTTCGAGCACCGTGGCCGCACCGGCGAGGCCCAGCTTCACCGGGCCCACCTTCACCTCGACCCGTCCGCGGTACCGCGCGCCGTCCTGTTCCTCGATGCTCGCCCCCGGGAGACAGGACGCCACGGCGGGCACATCGGTCAGCACGGACCACGCCGCGGCGAGCTCCGCCGCTACCGAGAACTCGTTGACCAGTTCCATTCGGCCTCCTTCGCCCTGGTGGACGCCGGTTCGCCGGGGTTCGCGGCAAATTCGGCGCAGAAAACCCTGGTATTGGATTTCGGATACAAGATACAGTATCTGCCAACTTCAGTGTCGAAGAGTGATGCGCCACCGCGGTGACGCAGGAAGGCAGCCGGAACATGCTGAGCAAGGGTGTCGGGTTGTTCCCGACCGAGCCGGTCGGCGCGATGCGCGACTACGTCCATCTGGCCGAGTCACTCGGCTACGACAACGTCTGGATCGGCGATTCGCAGAACATCTGGCGGGAATCGAGCACCGTGCTCGGGGCGGCGGCCGTGGGCACCGAACGCATCGTGTTCGGCACCGGGGTCACCAATGCCGTGACCCGGCATCCCTCCGTGCTGGCCTCCTCCTGGGCCACGCTCGCGGAATACACCGGAAACCGCGTGGTGCTCGGGATCGGCACCGGGGATTCCTCGCTGCGCACCATGGGACTCAAACCGCAGAAGCTCGCCGAACTCGAGGCCTCGATCGGTGAACTGCGCGAGCTGTTCGCGCGGAACACGGTCACCGAACCGGACAGCGGGGCCGGGTACCACCTGAACTATCTGTCCGAGCCCGCCCGGATCCCGGTCTACATCGCGGCTTCCGCGCCCAAGATCCTGAAACTCTCCGGGCGGATCGCCGACGGGGTGATCGTGCTCGTGGGCACCGCCCCGGAGTTCATCGAGGGCGCGCTGCGCACCATCGAGGAGGGGGCCAAGGAAAGCGGGCGCACCTTGGCGGATCTGCGCATCGTGCTGTGGACCCCCACCGCGATCGACACCGACCGGACGCGGGCCAGGGATCTGGTGCGCGCGCACGTGTCCCGGGTGTGCATCCGCCCGCTCCCGGCGCCCATCGATCCGGAGCTCGAAGCGGAGGTGAACCGGATCCGCGAGTCCTACGACTACTACCACCACATGGACACCGAGGCCGCGCACGCCGATCTGGTCCCCGACGAGCTGGTCGACCTGTTCGCACTGGCCGGTACTCCCGAGGAATGCCTGAAACGGTTGCGGGACATCGAATCCCTCGGTGTGGACCAGGTCTCGATCGTGCCGTTCGTCCGGCCGGGGGAAAGCAGGGCGGGCACCATCAGGACCTTCGCCGGACTCGTCGACCAGCTGTGAACGGGTGCGCGAAGGCGCCGATCGAGCGAGCATCTCGACGGACGGTGAGTGAGGAGCGGAGCGAGTGAGAAGCCGAGCAGGTGACACAGCCATGCGGGAGACAGGTTTTCCTGCCCCGGGCAGTGCGGCCCCGGGCGCCCCGCCCGCGCTGCACCGCCCGGTGACCGAGGCGGACGGGAGCACCGCGCCGGTGACGGCGGCCCCGGCAACAGCTCCCGCGGGCGAGGTTTCCGCACCCGCCCCGAACCCGATGCGGCTCGCCGTCGTACTCGGCAGCGTCGCGCTCGGGCTCGAACTGTCCCGGTTCTTCCGGGTGCGGCGATCGGATGCGTCATGACCAGGACCGCGCGTTCGATCCGGGTACTGCTCGGTGCCCTCGTGCTGCTGCTGGCCGCGACCGGGTGCGTCAACGAGGCGGACGGTCCGGGCGGGCACAGTGGCGGCAACCGGCTCAACATCTCCGCGACCGGAACCGACAGCCTGCCGTTCATGGCGATCCTGCAGGTCGGTATCGACAACGGCTGGTTCGCCAAGGAGGGCCTCGATGTCAGTCTCTATTCCGGGGGCGGCGGCGGGAACACGCTGCGGGTGCTGACCACCGGGGACGCGGATCTGGCGATCGCGGGCAACACCTCGGTGGTGCTCGCCTCCCGGCAGCACAGTGCGAACCTCACCGTGGTCGCGCCGTGGTTCCAGCTCAACGATTTCCACTGGATCGCCCCGCGCGGGCAGCATCCGCCGAAGCCGACGCTCGGTTACAGCTCCGGCGGCTCCTCGACCGAACTGCTCGTGCGCGGGCTGCAGCGCAAGCTGCACGTGGACACCCAGGCGGTCGGCGGGATGGGCGACAACTGGACGGCCGCACGCGCGGGCAAGATCACCGCCGGCTGGTCGATGCAGCCGTTCACCACCGAGAAAATCCAGCAGGGTGCCCAGATTCTGGTCAATGCCCGCAAAGTACTCGGTGACCTGCCCGCGGATCTCGTCGCGGTGAACAACGACTACGCGAAACAGAAACCGGAGAACCTGCGCGCGTTCTTCCGCGTGGTGCGCAGACTCGACGACTTCGTCGTGCACGACACGGCGGCCGCGGCGAAGGCGCTCGCCCCGTTGACCGGGGTGTCCGTGCCGACCATGACGCGGGCCCTGAACGACACCCCGGACCTGGCGAAGGGGTACTCGCTCCGGGTGGACCCGGAGGGCCTGCGCCGGCTCTCGGATCTGATGGTCTCCGGCGGTCTCATCGAGCACCCCGTGGACTGGCGGACCACCCTCGACCAGCGCTACCTGCCAGCCGAGCTGCGGACCTCGGCGTTCGGCTGACCTGTTCCCGGATCGGAGACATGATGAAACCAAGCGGTATCGAGATGTCCGAGGTGTCCGTCCGGTTCGACACACCGGATGGCGCGGTGCACGCGGTCGAATCGGTGACCGAGCACGTGCCCGACGGCAGTTTCGTCTCGGTGGTCGGACCGAGCGGCTGCGGGAAATCCACCCTGCTCGCCGTGATTTCCGGGCTGCAGCGGCCGAGTTCGGGCGAGGTGGCCATCGGCGGGAAGACGGTCACCGGGCCGGACCCCTCGATCGGCGTGGTGTTCCAGGAGGACTCCACACTGCCCTGGCGCACCGTCGAGGACAACGTCCGGTTCGCCATGCAGTGCAACGGGGTCGACAAGCGCGAACAGCGCAGGCGGGCCCGCGAGGCGATCGAGCTCGTCGGCCTCGGCGGGTTCGAGAACGCTTACCCCACAACGCTTTCCGGCGGGATGCGGCAGCGGGTGGCGTTGGCCAGGACACTGGCGGTCGAGCCCGAGGTGGTGCTGATGGACGAGCCGTTCGCCGCGCTCGACCAGCAGACCAGGATCTTCCTCGGCGCGGAGGTACGGCGGATCTGGGAGCGCACCGGGCAGACCGTCGTGTTCGTGACCCACGACCTCTCCGAGGCGATCCTGCTCTCCCAGCAGGTGTGGGTGATGTCCTACCGGCCCGGCCGGATCCTCGAGGTCGTCGAGGTCGACCTGCCCGCACAGCGCGACCCGGCCATCGTGTCCAGCCACGAGTTCAACGAACTGCACAACCGGATCTGGTCGGTGCTGCAGGCCGAATCGATGCGCGGGTTCCAGCAACAGGAAGCCGCGCGGTCATGACACTGCGGCTTACCGAACGAGCGGAAACCGTTGCGCGGCAACCGGTGCGGCGGCGCCGACGGCTGGGCAAGGGGGCCACGAGCGCGGTGGCGACCGTGGTGCTGATCGTTGTGCTCGGGCTGATCTTCCAGGTCTGTTCCGCGCTCGGCCTGTGGAGCGAGGCGGATGTGCCCGCCCCGTCCACGGTGCTCGCCGAGTTCGGGCGGCTGCTCGGCACCGGCGAGTTCTGGGGCGATCTCGGGCGAACCGCGCTCGAAGTGCTGCTGTCCATCGTGTTCGGCTGCACGCTCGGGCTGTTCGCCGGGGTGCTGTTCTGGAAACTGCCGAGGGTCGGGCGGGCGTTCGAGCCCTATCTGGTCTCGTTCTACGCGGTGCCGCTGGTGCTGTTCTACCCGGTGATGATCGTGCTCGTGGGGATCAACGCGAGCTCGGTGGTCATCCTGGCCTCGGTGATGGCGATGATCCCGATGGCGCTGAACACCACGGTCGGGCTGAACGGGATCCCGCCGGTGTACCTGAAACTCGCCCGTTCGGTCGGGGCGGGGCCACGGCGCACCCTGTTCTCGATCGCGCTGCCCGCGGCCGGTCCCTTCGTGATCGCCGGACTGCGGATGGGCGTGGTGTACTCGCTGATCGGCGCCATCGCGATGGAGTTCACCACCGCACAGGCCGGGCTCGGCTACCGGATCCGCTATCTGTACGAGACCTTCGAGAGCGAGCAGATGTTCGGTTACATCTTCGCGGTGCTCGTCCTGTCCTGCGCGATCACACTGTCCCTGCAGGGCGTGGAGCGGGTGCTGGCCACGGGAGGCCGCCGATGACCGCTCATGCACCGAGCCGGGGCAGGACGCCGAAACGGTTGCTGGACAACCAGTTCGTGGGCGGGCTCGCCCTGTTCGTCGTGGTGGTCCTCGCCTGGCAGCTGTGTTCGAGCCTGACCTTCGTGATCCCCGCCCCGGTCCGCACCCTCGAGGTGCTCGGCACGAATCTCACCGATGCCTCGTACATCTTCGACCTCCGGGTGACCGCGCAGTCGGTGTTCCAGGCGTTCCTGATCGGTACCCTGCTCGGCGGGCTGATCGGGCTCGGGCTCGGTCTTTCCGAATGGGCGCGGCTGTGGTTCGAACCGCTGCTGGTGATCCTGAACGGGATCCCGAAGATCGTGCTGTATCCGGTGCTGCTCCCGCTGTTCGGCCTCATCGGGGCGAAGGTCGCGATGGGCGTGCTGTTCGCGCTGTTCCCGGTGCTGATCAACGTGTCGACCGGGGTGCGCGAAATGCCGCGGGTGTACTGGAAACTGGCCTCTGCGGTGCAGGCGAACCCCTGGCAGAAGCTGATCTACGTGATCCTGCCGGCGATCCGGCGACCGCTGCTGGCCGGGATCCGGCTCGCGGTGAGCCTTTCGGTGGTCGGCGTGGTGCTCTCCGAGTTCTTCGCGACCCGCAGGGGACTCGGCCGGGTCGTGCTGCAGTCCTACAACCACGGCGACTATCCGGTCATGGTGGCCACCGTGGTGCTGCTCATCGCGGTCGCCTTCGTGATCTCGATCCTGTTGTGGCGCTGGGAAAAGAGGCTGCGCTGATGGCACGTGTCGAAGACGGGACGCTGCTCGCCGGGCAGGGCCGGTTCGCCGCGGACGCGGCCGAGGGCGCGCACCAGGCGGTGTTCGTGCGCTCGACCGAACCGCACGCCGACATTCTCGGCATCGACACCGCCGCGGCCCGCGCCATGCCGGGGGTGCTCGGCGTGTACACGGCGGCGGATCTCGGCCTGGACGGGGCGCGGCTTCCGGTGCTGACCACGCCCAACCCGGCCTTCGCGGAGGCGACCGGTTTCCGGATGGCCGAGCAGCGGATTCCCCTGCTGGCCACCGAACGCGTGCACTACGTCGGCCAGCCGATCGCGGTGCTGATCGCCACCGACCGGTACCGCGCGGAGGACGCGGCCGAGGCGGTCACCGTGTCCTACCGGGGCCGCGCACCGGTCACCGAAGCGGCCACCGCGCTCGATGCCGAACCGCTCTACGAGCACCTGGCGGACAACGAGGCTGCACGCATCGGATACTCCTTCGGCGACCCGGAGAGCGCGTTCGCGAGCGCCTACCGGGTGGTGTCCGGGGAGTACCGGATCGGGCGCCACGGCGCGGTGCCACTGGAAACCCGCGGTGTGGTGGCCCGCCCGGACCGCAGGCTGGGGCGGGTGGACCTGACCACCTCCACCCAGATACCGCATCTGGTGCGCAATGCCGTCCGCACCGTCACCGGCTGGGCCGAGCACGAGATCGTGGTGCGGGTCCCCGATGTGGGCGGTGGTTTCGGCACGAAGGCGAACGTCTACGCGGAAGAGATCGTGCTCGCCGTACTGGCCAGGCAGACCGGTTTCGACCTCGCCTGGATTGAGGACCGCCAGGAGCATCTGCTCGCCGCCGCACAGGGCCGCGACCAGGTGCACCGCACCCGGCTCGCGGTGGACGAGCTGGGCCGGATCCTCGCCTTCGGTGATGAGTTCCTGGTCGACGTCGGCGCGGGAAGCCTGTGGGTGGCCGGAATCGTGGCGAACACCGCGGTGCACGCGCTCGGCCCGTACCGGATCCCCGCGATGCGGATGTCCGGGCGCGCGGTACTGACCACGAAGACGATCGTCGCGCAGTACCGGGGCGCCGGACGACCCGAAGCGGCCTTCGCGCTGGAACGGACCCTGGACGCGGCGGCCGCCGAACTCGGTATCGGGACCGCGCGGATCCGCGAGGTCAACCTGCTCACCGAGGCGGATCTGCCCTATCCGCGCCCGATTCCGTACCGGGACGGGGAACCGATCGTCTACGACGGCCGGAACTACCGCGCCTGCCTCGACAAGGTGCGCGAACTACTCCCGGAGACCGAACGCGAACGGCTGAGCGCGGAGCATCCCGGTTCCCTGCTCGGCTATGGGCTCGGCTGCTATCTCGAGGCCACCGCGCGCGGACCGTACGAGACCGCGCGGCTGCGGGTACTCGACGACGGCGCGGTGGAACTGTCCACCGGGGCCGCGGCCGCCGGACAGGGGCATGCCACCGTGTTCGGCAGGGTCGCGGCGACGGCGCTCGGCATCCCGGAGGACCGGGTGCGTTACCGGCCCACCGATACCGAACGGCTGCCCGACGGCATCGGCACCTTCGCCAGCCGTTCGGCGGTGGTCGCCGGATCCGCGGTGCACAACGGCGCACTGCGGTTGCTCGAGCGCGCCCGCGCACTCGCAGAGGTGGTGCTCGGCGGTCCTGCCGAATACGCGGGCGGGGTTTTCCGCCGCGGGGAAACCGAGATCGGCCTCGGCGGGCTCGCCGCACACACCCGAAGTGATCCGACGGCGCTGGACGTGACCGAGACCTACCGGCCGCGGACCGTGACCTGGACGATGGGTGTGCACGCGGCGATCGTGGCCGTGGACCGGCGCAGCGGAATGCTCAGCGTGCTGCGGTACGCGGTCGCCCACGAAGGCGGCAACGAGCTCGACCCGGAGATCGTGCGCGGCCAGATCCTCGGCGGTGTGGCACAGGGGATCGGCGGCAGCCTGTTCGAGGAGTACGGTTACGCGCCCTCGGGCCAGCCACTGTCCACCACCTTCGCCGCCTACCATCTCCCGCTGAGCACCGATGTGCCGAACGTCGCGGTCGCGCACCTGTACGTGGACACCCCGGAGAATCCCATCGGGGCCCGCGGTGCGGGGGAGAGCGGCACGATCGCGGCCTACCCGGCGATCGCCGCCGCGGTGGACGACGCGTTGGACGGCCGGATCCACTGCGCAGCGACACCGCTGGATCCCGGACCGATCCACGCTGCGCTGCAGAAGGTGACGGTGCTCGCGTGAAACCCGCGGAATTCACCTACCACCGCCCGGAATCCATCGGCGAGGCACTGCACGGGCTCGCCACCCTCCCGGACGCGAAACCCTTGGCGGGCGGGCAATCCCTGCTCACGCTGATGAATCTGCGGCTGGCCCGCCCGGCCACGGTGCTCGACATCGGCCGGTTCGCCGAACTGGCCCGGGTCTTCGACGACACCGAGGCGCTCGTGCTCGGCGCGCTGGTGCGGCATCGCACGTGCGAGACCGATCCGCTCATCGCCGCGCGGGCGCCCTTGCTGCACGCCGCCGCCGGGCACATCGGGCACCTCGGCATCCGGAATCAGGGCACCATCGGTGGTTCGCTCGCCCACGCCGATCCCGCGGCCGAACTGCCGCTGGCCGCGGTCACCCTCGGCGCGACCGTGCACGTGGAATCCGCGGCGCGCGGTAAACGAGCACTGCCCGCCGAGGAACTGTTCGTCTCCTTCTACGCGAACTCCCTTGAGCCGGATGAGCTGGTCACCTGGATCACGGTGCCCGCGATCCGGTCCGGGCAGGGCTGGGGATTCGTGGAATACGCTCGCCAGCACGGGGATTACGCGCTCGCGGGTGCCGGGGTGCTGCTGAGCCTGGATGCGCACGGGCGGATCGCCGGGCTGCGCATCGGGCTGCTCAACGCGGCCGACCGGCCACTGCTCTTCGATGAGCGCGAGGGAACCGCTCCGGTACTCGGCGAGCTTCCCGGACCGCGGTTGTGGGAAAGCCTCGGCAGGCGGTTCGCGGCCCGTGCCGAACCCTCGCATCCGGACACCGAATACGTGAAAGCCTTGTGCGCCAACGCGATCAGCGAAGCAGCGGAAGCGGCGACCGAACGGGCGGGGGAGAACGCATGACCGACATCCCGATCGAGGTGACGGTGAACGGTGCCCGGTTCCGCCGCACCGTGGCGGGCAGGCTCAGCCTCGCCGATTTTCTGCGTGAGGAACTGCGGCTCACCGGTACCCACCTCGGCTGCGAACACGGTGTGTGCGGGGCCTGTTCGGTGCTCGTCGACGGTCGCAGTGTGCGCGCCTGTCTGATGCTCGCCGCGCAGGCGGACGGCAGGGAGGTCACCACGGTCGAGGGGCTCGGGGAACAAGCGCGCCCGCTGCGCGAATGCCTGGCCCGCAGACACGGTCTGCAGTGCGGGTTCTGCACACCCGGGTTCCTCATCACGGCAACGGAACTGTTGCAGGACAACGAATCCGGGAAGCCGCTGACCGAGGAAGGCGTGCGCGAGGCCATCTCCGGCAACATCTGCCGGTGCACCGGTTACCAGGGAATCGTGGAAGCGGTACTCGAGGTGGGCAACGAGACGGAAACGAGGGACGACACATGACCGTACTGCTGATCGAGGACATCGGGGTGTTGGTGCCGGGAAGCCCTGGCCGGTCACCGATCAGGGACACCACGCTGCTGATCGAGGACGGGATCGTCGCCGGAATCGGCACCGATCACCCCAGTCCCGACCGGGTGCTCTCGGCAGGCGGGCTCGATGTCATCCCCGGCCTCGTGGACGGGCACGTGCACCCGACCTTCGGGGAGTGGACCCCGGCGCAGAACAGCACCGGCTGGATCCACAACTACCTGCACGGCGGCACGACATCCATGGTGTCCGCGGGAGAACTGCACATCCCGGGGCTGGATTTCACCGCCCTGACCCCGGAACTGGTGCTCTCCATCGCGATCACCTCGAAGCACACCACCGGCCGGGCGCGCCCCTCCGGGGTGAAGGTCGACGCCGGAACCCTGTTGCTCGTGCCGGGAATGACCGAGGAACACTTCGACCGGGCCGCGGCCGAGGGCATCGACCAGGCCAAGTTCATCTTCTACGACTGGAACCGGCTGCTCGATGGCGAAGCCGTGCGCTACCGGGAATGGGCGCGGGAACGGGGAATCACCGTCAAGCTGCACTCCGGAGGGGTCTCCCGTTCCGGATCGAGCCGGGTGGCCGGGTTCGAGATCGCCGAAACGGTGCGCCCCGACGTCATCGGGCACATCTCCGGTGGCCCGATTCCCGCACCGGATGAGGACATCCTCCGCATGGCGCGCGAACTCCCGGATGTCGCCCTCGAGGTGTGCAGCTCGATGAACCACCGGGCCACCAAGCTGGTGGTGACCGAGCTCATCGGACAGGGCGCGGCCGACCGGCTCACCCTCGGCACCGACACCCCGGGCGGAACCGGGGTGATCCCGCGCGGGATGCTGCGCAACGTCTGTTTCCTCGCCTCGCTGTGCGGACTCGATCCGGTCGCCGCGGTCGCCTCGGCCACCGGGGTGACCGCGCGGGCACACGGGCTCGATACCGGGGTGCTCGAACCCGGCGCACCGGCCGATCTGCTCGTGCTCGGCCCGATCACCGGTTCGACCGGCGAGGATGTGCTCGAATGCTTCGAGCTCGGTGATCTTCCCGGGATCGCGGCGGTGTTCGTGGACGGCGCGCCGCTGGTCACCCCGCGCAGCGAGCAGACCCCGCCGCCGAAGCGCGGTGTGCGGTGGCGCTGAGCCCGGCTGGTGGTGCGGCTAGCTGGTGAAGCGGCGCACCGAGTGCACGTCCCCGATGCTGCGGTAGTCGGCGACCTTCACGTTCTGTCCCTCGGTCGGGGCGTGCACGACCTTGCCGCCGCCGATGTAGATCCCGTCGTGGCTGGCGGAACTGTAGTAGAACACCACATCCCCGGGGCGCATCTCGCTTTCCGAGACGGCACGGCCGAATCCGACCTGGGACTGGGTCCCCGCGGGTACCGACACGCCCGCTTGGCGGTAGGCCCACGCCACGAGCCCGGAGCAGTCGAAGGTGGACGGTCCCTTCGCACCGAACACATAGGGGGATCCCTGCTTGCCCAGTGCCGCGTTCACCGCCGCGATCGCCGCACCGGATCCGGCCAGCGGTCCGACATCGCTGTCCGGGCCCGCGTATTCGGCGCGCTGGGCCGAGCTGAGCGAGTCGTACTGGCTGCGGACCTTGGCGATCTCGGCGTCCATGGCCTTCTTCCGGGCGACCAGCTGGGCACGCTGTTTCCCGGCCTCGGTGACCGCCTTCGCGGCCCGGTCCCGTGCGGCGCTCGCCTGTCGTTGCCCGTTCTCGGCGGCCGAGGTCGCCGCGGAGAACGAGTCGAGCGCGGACTTCTTGTCATCGGCGAGGACGTTCAGCGCGGAGGCCCGGTCCAGCAGGGCACGGGGTGTCTCGCTGGTCATCAGCACGGAAACATTGCTCAGCGGGGTGCCCTCGTAGGCCGAGGCGGAGAGCCGGTCGACCTTGCCGCGCAGCGCCTCCTGACGTTGCCGTGCTTGGGCGACCGTGTGCTCGGCCGCCGCGGTGTCCGCCTTGGCCCGGCGCAGCTCGTCCTGGTGCGCCGCGTAGTTCTCCTTGGCCTGCTTGACCTCTTCGGTGACCACCTCGGCACGCTTGGCGAGCTCGCGCAGCTTGCCCGCCGCGTCACCCGGTTGCTGTGGGTCGGCGCTCGCGGAGGTCCCGGCGACCAGGGTCGTGGACAGCACTGTCGTGGCCAGCAGAACCGCGTGACCGGTCCGCCGCCGCGCCGCCGAGCGCTTTTCCTTCGCCGCCATGCACATCACTCCGTGGGCTACCGGGGTTTATAGGCTCTCTACTAATTGCCTTAGTAGAGCTGGCGGCACAGCCTAGCAAGCGGGTTCGGCCGGGCACCGCTCGGTCTCCCACCACCCGGCGAGGGCGGGGATTCCGATCGGCCTTCCGGTCGAGGCGGCGGGCGTATCACGCAGCGGGGCGGTGATGGCGGGCACGGATCCGGCGTAGCGGGCGGAACCGAGGGTCCAGTCCTGGGCGGCGCGGATGAAGGTGGCCAGGTCGCGCAGATACCGGCGCAGCCGCGGGCTCGCCTCGTGGTCGAGTTCGTCGCGGAGTTCCAGGAATCGGGTGAGCACCTCGTTGCGCTGGCCGATGGTCTCGGCGATCGCCTGTTCGAGTGGAACCCGCGCGTGCTGCGCCGTCACCGTGGGGGCATTGAGGACTCGGCCGGTGTTCTCCCTGGCCAGCGAATAGAGATCGTTGTCCCAGCAGATGACGAACGAGGCCATCTCGGTGGCGGTGCGCACCTGCGGATGGCTGCGTTCGCGCGCGGCCAGTTCGTAGCCGTTGCCGATCTCCAGCAGTGGATAGATGGGACTGGTCGCGCCGTTGTACAGCCGCATCAGGACGTAGTCGTCGAGTTCGGGCACGGTTTCGCTCCTGCGGTGCTGGGCTTCCCAGACGACGGCGAGGCAGTATTCGCGCAGCGCGTCCACCCAGCGGGCGACCTGCTCGGGGCTGCCGGTCCGGTCCAGCCGCCTGCGGAGATCGCGCAGCGTCGCGGCGAGCGGATCGGTGCGCAGGATCGGTGTCTCGGGGGCCTGGGCCGCCCGCAACAGCCGGGAAAGCATTCCGGCGAGCTCACCGGGACGTCTCGAGGTCACGCCCTGCTCGCACCAGTTGTCGTCGACCGTGAACAACCACAGGACGAAGTCCGCGAGGATCTCCAGGACCGGTTCGGCGCCTCCGGGAAGGATGCGTGCGGCGAACCCGCCGAGGTCCTGGCGTACCAGGTGCGAACGGTGTTCGGGTTCGCCGAGGTCCCATTCCCCGGCCCAGCGGGCGGTGTGGGCGTTCACGCGTTCGGCCGCCGGGTGAATGGCGGGCGGGATCGGCGTGTGGATCGCGGGGAATGCGTGCATCACGGTCCTTCGGGTCATGGCGGTTCGCACGCGCGGGCGGTTCGGCGCGGTTCCTGTACGGTGGCCGGTCCTCGATGCTCTGGGCAACGCGCTGTTCCGCGACACGGAACAGGAATGGCTCCGGGGCGGTCGGGGACTTCCGCAGAAGATTCTTTGCAGAGGTTCTTGTGCAGAGGTTTCTTTGCAAAGATGATTCTGCAGAAAGGTCTCCGCGATCGGCCTCCGCCGCCCGGCGGTTCGGTATCGCACCCGCTCCGGTTGCGGCATACTGTCGGCGCGGATGTCATGGGAGATGGGTTCGGCCGCTGTGCTGGGCAAGCGATGGTGACGAACGCCGGTGAGGAGGCATCGTGAGCGAGCTTGCGAGCGAACCGGAAAACACAGCAGCCGTGCGAGCGATGGTGACGAGCGTCAGCGAGGAGACATCGTGAGCGAGCTTGCGAGCGAACCAGGAAACACAGCAGCCGTGCGAGCGATGGTGACGAGCGTCAGCGAGGAGACATCGTGAGCGAGACGGAATGGCTCGGCGAGCGCTACCGGCTCGGCGAGGTGATCGGGCGTGGTGGCACATCCGAGGTGCGGCATGCCCAGGACACTCGGCTCGATCGGGAAGTCGCGATCAAGCTGTTGCGCCAGGACCTGATCCACGACGAAACGTTGCGTTCCCGATTCCGCCGCCGTGCCGAGCATGTGGCCGTCCTGACCCATCCGGCGATCGTGGCCTGCTATGACGCGGGGGAGACCGGTGCGGCCGAGAACGAGAGCACGGCCGGGGAGACGAGCGCGGGCGGGGAAGCTAGCGCGGCTAGGGAAGCGAGCGCGACTGGGGACGAGGGTACGGCCGAGGGCACCCTCCCGTACCTGGTGCTCGAGTACGTCGACGGCCGCACGCTGCGCCGGGTTCTCGCGACCGATGGGCCGCTGCCACGACGGCGGGCGCTCGAGATCGTCGCCGATGTCTGTGTGGCGCTGCAGTTCGCGCATCGGAACGGCCTCGGGCACGGCGCGCTGAGCCCCGCGAAGGTGATGCTCGACAAGCACGGAGCGGTGAAGGTACTCGACTTCGCCACGGTGTCGGGCGCCGGCGATGCGGATGTGAGCGAGGACGTGTACGCCGCGGGCGCCCTGCTGTTCGAGCTGCTGGTCGGGGTGCCGCCGGAGGCGGGTGGTCCGCCGACGAGCTGGCATCGCCTGCTCGGCCCGCGGCTGGACGCGATCGTGCGCACCGCGCTGGCGGGCAATCCGGACGAGCGGTACCAGTCGGCGTCGGTGCTGCGCTCGGCACTGATGGAGGTGCTGGCCGAGACCCCGCTGCCCGATCCGGCACGGCGCGGGTCCGGGGCGCGCCCGGGGCGTGAACTGGTGGTGGTGTCCGCGCGGCGCAGGAAACCGATCCTGCTCGGGCTGCTCGGTGTGGTCGTGCTCGTCGGTGTGGTCTGGCTTGCGGGCACGGTGTTCGGTTCGTCCGGGCAGGAGCGGGTCACGCTGCCGAAGCTGGACGGCAAGCGGCAGCCCGCGGTCACCGAACAGCTGCGGCAACTGGGGCTGGTCCCGCGCCGGCGGCAGGTGCCCTGTCAGCCCGGCGCCGATGGGGCGCCGGCTCCGTGCGAGACCGGTCAGGTCGGCACGGTGCTGCGCACGGATCCTCGGCCGGGGGCCACGCTCGGTCCGGACAGTCCCGTCACGGTCTATGTCGGGGCGCCCGCCCAGCGGGTGGCGGTTCCCTCCGACCTGAACGGGCAGACCCCCGAGGCGGCCAGCAGCGAGCTGAACCGGCTCGGGTTGCGGGCGGTCACGGCTCCGGACCGCACCCCGGTCAGTGATCCATCGCTGATCGACCGGGTGGTGCGGGCCGACCCGGGCGCGGCGGCGAGCCTCGACAAGGGTTCCACGGTCACGTTGACGATCGGGGCCGCCCCGCCACCGCCGAGCAACACGCCGCCGCCCGGCGATGAGAAACGCGGGGAGAACGGTGAAGGCACCTATGTCTGCACCCCGGACAAGCTTTCCTTCGCCGCGTGCAATCCGGACACCCTCGGCCAGATCGAGCACTATCCGACCTACGACTCCGGATAACGGGCGGTGCCGCGGTCACAGCGGCAGTGGGCTGTTTCCGGTGACCGGACCCGGTCGGCCGGTGCCGGTCATACCACGCACGATGCGGGTCAGGTCTGCCCGATCGGCCGGGTCGAGGTGATTGAGCATCGTGGCGAGCTGGGCCTGCCGGCGGGCCAGAACGGCGGCCACCAGCTCGCGGGCCGCCGGGGTCGTGCCGAGTGTGACGATGGACCGGTTGGTGCGGTCCCCGCCGCGGACGATGAGTCCCTTGGCGGCCAGCTGATCGGCGAGCCGTGTGATGGACGGCGCGGACATCCCGAGGGTGCCCGCCACTTGCGAGGACGTCGTCTTGCCGAGCGAGTCCAGGGTCAGCAGCAGCCGGAACTGGGGCACGGTGAGACGGCCGTCGAGCGCCTCGAGGCTGTCGAGTACCACCCCGACAAGGGTTCGGGTGAGTTGTTCGAGCGCGGCGATGTCCTCGTGCTCGGAGTGCTCCGCGTGTTCGGTGTACCCCTCGTGTTCCGAATGCCCAGACGATCCGCCCATACCCTCCGAGTCTACCGCCAGCGACGGTGCGCGGCCTGGTTCGTCAGGCGGGCGGCATCGCGTGAGCGGTAGACGATGTAGGGCCGGAACAGGTAGTGCACGGGTGCGGAAAGCGCGTGCACCAGGCGGGAGAACGGCCAGAGGATGAACAGTGCCATGCCGAGGAGCGTGTGCAGCTGATAGTCGAGCGGGACATGGCTCATCAGCTCCGGCGCGGGAGTGAGGGTGAACAGATCGCGGAACCAGGGCGCGACGGTCTGCCGGTAGTCGTAGCCGCCGCGGAACCCGTTGTCGATGATCGTGGTCATGGTGCCGAGCAGCAGCGCGAACCCGAGCAGGACGTAGGTGGCGATGTCGTTGCGGGTGGTCGCTTTCCGGACCGCCGGGGTGCGGATGCGGCGCCACATCAGCATTCCGAGCCCGCTGAGCGCGGCGAGACCCGCGATGCTGCCCATCCCGATCGAGACGATCACGTAGTTGGCCTCGGTGACACCGATGGCGCGGGTGAACCATTCCGGGATGAGCAGGCCGAGGATGTGCCCGCCGATCACGAACAGCAGTCCGAAGTGGAACAGCGGGCTGGCGAGGCGCAGCAGCCGCGCCTCGTGCAGCTGGCTGGACCGGGTCGTCCAGCCGAAGCGGTCGTAGCGGTAGCGCCAGATCAGGCCGCCGAGGAACACGACAAGGGTGAGGTAGGGCAGCACTCCCCAGAGCAGCAGCGTGATCACAGCGCGGCTCCCGGGCGGATCGGGTAGGCGGTGAGCCCGACCTGTTCGACCGGAGGTGGTTCGGGGAGTCTCCCGGATGTGGCGGGGAGAAGTTCCAGGACGGCGGCCAGTACCTCGGTGTACGGGGTGCCGAACCGGCCGAGGTTGGCGTGCAGCAGTTCGAGTGCCGGGCGGAATTCGGTGAGCAGCCCGGCTTTGCGCGCATCGGTGCGGGCACTGAATTCCAGGACGGCGGGCAGGTAGTCGGGGAGTTCGCCCTGTGCCGGTTCGAATCCGTGTGCCCGGTAGCGGCCGGCGAGCTCGGCGAGTGCCGCACCGCGGTTCCTGGTGTCCCCGTGCACGAACCAGGTCAGGTACAGGCCGCGGCGTGGGCTGGTGTCGAAGACCTCGAGATAGTGCTGTCCGGCGTGCGGATCGGCGCGGATGTGTTGCAGTACCGCCTGAATCCGCTCGGCCGGTGCCCAGGGACCGACGGTGTCCAGGCAGCGGCCGAGGATGTCGGCGTGCTCGTAGAGCCGCTGGTCCGGATAGTGCAGGCACCAGGCGGCGGTCTGGAAGGCGATGGCTTTCGCGGGTACGGACAAGGCCGGTCCTAACGTGGGGGCAGGGTGGGGAACAGTCCGGCGGGACGTTCACCGGGCTTCCAGCTGGCGAGGTCCACATCGGACACGGGCGCCATACCCGGTCCGCCTTCGGTGTCGAGGCTGCAGGTCGTGGCGATGGCTTCGAGATCGTGCGCCTGGCCGGCTCCGGCGGACGGGATCACGTAGCGCTCCTCGTACGGTGCGAGGGCGAGTAGCCGGTGCAGCGCACGGATCCGGTCCTCCCCGTAGCCGAGTTCGCGCAGCGGCTCGGTGTCCGGAGTCTCGCCGAGATTCACCGAACGCATGTGGCCGCGCATCGCAGCCAGGGTGCGGAGGCTGCGCCGTACGGGGTCCGGGTCCCCCGCGGTGAACAGTTCGGCGAGGTATTCCACCGGGATGCGCAGCGCGTCGATGGCCCCGAACAGATTCCCGGTGTGCTCACCGTCGAATCCGGTTTCGGCGACTGCGTCGGTGACCGGGGACAGCGGCGGAATGTACCAGACCATCGGCAGGGTGCGGTATTCCGGATGCAGCGGCAGCGCGACCCGGTGCTCGGCGATCAGCGCGTAGACGGGGGAGTGCTGTGCCGCGGTGATCCAGTCGGCGGGAATGCCCGCTTCCCCGGCTGCCTGGACGACTTCCGGATCTTTCGGGTCCAGCAACACCTCGAGCTGGGCCGGATAGAGCCCTTGCGGGTCGGGGACGCTGGCCGCCTCGGTGATCCGTTCCGCGTCGTAGAGCACGACACCGATGTAGCGCAGCCTGCCGACACAGGTCTCCGAGCAGATCGTCGGCTGTCCGGCCTCGATCCGCGGATAGCAGAAGGTGCACTTCTCCGCTTTCCCGGTCTGGTGGTTGAAGTAGATCTTCTTGTACGGGCAGCCGCTGACGCACATCCGCCAGCCACGGCAGCGTTGCTGGTCCACGAGCACGATGCCGTCCTCGATGCGTTTGTACAACGCACCCGAGGGACAGGAGGCCACACAGGACGGATTGAGGCAGTGCTCGCAGATGCGTGGCAGGTAGAACATGAACGCCTGCTCGAACTCGAACGCGATCCGGCTGCCCACCTGTTCGCGCAGTTTCCCGATCACCGGATCCAGATGCCCGTTTTCCGGGGCGCCACCGAGATCGTCGTCCCAGTTCGGCCCGGCCTGGACGGACATCGGTGCGCCGGTCACGCTGGAGCGTGGGGCGGCGGTGGGCGAGTCCTCGCCCAGCGGCGCGGTGGTGAGCATCGAATAGTCGTAGGTCCAGGGCTGGTAGTAGTCGTCGAGTGCGGGCAGATCGGGATTGGCGAACAGATTCGCCAGTTTGCGCAGCCGCCCGCCCGATGCCGGGCGCAGCCGCCCGCGCCGGTCCAGCCGCCAGCCACCGCGCCACCGTCGCTGATCCTCGTACCGGCGCGGATATCCCTGCCCCGGCCGGGTTTCCACGTTGTTGAACCACACGTACTCGGTGCCCGCCCGGTTGGTCCAGGTCTGTTTGCAGGTGACCGAGCAGGTGTGGCAGCCGATGCACTTGTCCAGGTTCATCACCATCGCCAGTTGTGCCATGGGTTTCATCGGCGCCCTCCGTTCGGTGGCATCAGTAGTCGACCTCCTGGCTGTGCCGCCGGATCATCGCGATCTCGTCCCGCTGATTTCCGGTCGGCCCGTGATAGTTGGCGGCGAAACTCTGCTGCGCGTAGCCGCCGATCAGATGCGTCGGCTTGAGCAACAGCCGGGTCAGTGCGTTGTGGATGCCGCCGCGACGCCCGCTCGAATCGGCCCTGGGTGTGTTCACCGTGCGCTCCTGAACGTGATAGACGAAGGCCGTTCCCCGGGGCATCCGGTGCGACACGATCGCGCGCATCACCGCGATTCCGTTGCGGTTGACCAGCTCCACCCACTCGTTGTCGGCCACCCCGATGCCGCTCGCGTCCGCGGGGCTCAGCCAGACGGTCGGCCCGCCGCGGGAAAGGGTGAGCATGTGCAGGTTGTCCTGATAGGTGGAGTGGATGGACCATTTCGAGTGCGGCGTGATGTACCGGACCACGACCGCATTGCCGTGGCACGTCCCGGGTTCGGGGTGACCGTCGAGCGCGGCCAGCGCCAGTGGCGGGCGGTAGACCGGAAGATTCTCCCCGAGCTCGCTCATCCAGTCGTGGTCGAGAAAGAAATGCTGCCGCCCGGTCAGGGTGTGCCAGGGCTTCAGTTGCTCGACGTTGATCGTGAACGGGGCATAGCGGCGCCCGCCGGATTCGTCCCCGGACCATTCCGGGCTGGTGACGACCGTGGCC
Organism: Sciscionella sediminilitoris; assembly: GCF_000737195.2. Classification (GTDB taxonomy): domain Bacteria; phylum Actinomycetota; class Actinomycetes; order Mycobacteriales; family Pseudonocardiaceae; genus Sciscionella; species Sciscionella sediminilitoris. Next base: position 65,247 of record NZ_JALM01000004.1, on the reverse strand, counting down.
GGTCGTGACCGGGTATCGGCGAAGGTGACCCGGTGGCCGTGCTCGGTGAGACCGGTCAGCGCGCGGCCGGTCTGTTGTTCCAGCTTGGCGAACCCGGCCTGCGCGATGCGTCCGTTGGTGGTTCCGGACAGGGCGAGGATCGCATCGGCGAACCGCCGGTCGGTGTCGATCCGCGGGCGCATGCCGTCCTCTCCGGCCGGTGCGGTGCCGTTCGCCTGACCGAGCCAGTGCAATTCCTCGGTGACCTCCACCGTCCACCCCTTGGCCGTCACCCCGCGCTTGTCCAGCAGCGGGCCGATCGTGGCCAGTTTCGCCGCCACCGCGGGATAATCCCGTTCCACGACCGTCAGGTGCGGCAGGGTCCGTCCCGGCCGTCCCGTCCCGGCGAGCGGTTCGGTGCCACCGGGCTGGGCGAGTTCGTCGGGGCTGTCGTGCCCGAGGGGAGTGGCGACCACATCCCGGCGGGTACCGAGATATTCGCCCGCCAGTCGGCTGAACCGCTTGGCGATGGCGTGGAAGGCATCGAAGTCGGTGCGTGCCTGCCAGGGCGGGGCGACCGCGGCGTTGAAGGAGTGCACGAAGGGGTGCATATCCGTCGAGGACAGATCGTGCTTCTCATACCAAGTCGCCGCGGGTAACACCACATCCGAGTGCAGCGTTGTGCTGGTCATCCGGAAATCCAGGGACAGCAACAGATCCAGCTTCCCGGAGGCGGCTTCCGCGTGCCAGCGCACCTCCCGCGGGCGCCGGTCGGCGTCGAGTTCCGGGTTCTGCGGCGGCGCGCCGGTGCCGAGCAGATGGTGCAGGAAGTACTCGTTCCCCTTGGCCGAGGAACCGATCAGATTCGACCGCCACACCGTCAGGATCCGCGGCCAATTCTCCTCGGCGTCCGGATCCGCGCTCGCGAACGACAACCGTCCCGCGGCCAGTTCCGCGGTCACGTAGTCCTCGACGGACCGCCCCGAACCCGCCGCATGATCGGCCAGGTCGAGCGGGTTGCGGTCGAATCCCGGCTGGCCGGGCACCCATCCGTGGCGCACCGCCCGGGCCAGGCAGTCGATGGAGCTCGCACCGGCGAGTGTTCCCGGACCGCCCGGCCAGCGCAGTGTGTCGGCGGTGACCGTGTCGTACCGCCACTGTCCGGTATGCGTGTAGAAGAACCCGGTTCCGATGCCCTGCCGGGAGGGGCGGCACCAGTCGGCGGCTCCGGAGAGGCTGGACCAGCCGGTCAGCGGACGCACCTTCTCCTGGCCGACGTAATGCGCCCAGCCGCCGCCATTGCGGCCCTGGCATCCGGTGAGCAGCAACAGGGTCAGGAAGGTCCGGTAGGTCTGATCGGAGTGGAACCAGTGGTTCGTGCCCGCACCCATCACGATCATGCAGCGGCCCTCGGAGCGCAGCGCGGTATCGGCGAACTCCCGCGCGATCCGGATCGCCCGTGCCGCCGGGATCCCCGTGATACCTTCCTGCCAGGCCGGGGTCCCCATCCGCTCGGCATCGGCGTACCCGCGTTCCCCGGACTCCCGTGCTACGCCGTACTGGGCCAGCAACAGATCGAATACGGTCGTGACCGGTTGCCCATCGGCCAGGCGCACCACGGGAACCCGTGCTTCGAACACGGTGCCCGCGCCGGCTGCCGCGTCGAACCGGGGCAACGACACGGATGCCCACTCGCGGGCGTGGTGCCCGGCGAGGCCGAGCATCGGCGTGCGTCCCTTGAGATCCAGGTTCCATCGCCCCGGCTCGGTGTCCTGCCAGCGGAACCCGAGCGAACCGTTCGGTACCACGACGGCCTGGCCGGACTCGTCGAAGAACACCGGTTTCCAGGCGCCGTCCGGATCGTCCGATGCCGTGTCCGCCGCGGTGCGGAACTTCCCCGCGACGAGCCGGCCGTCGCATTCGCGTAACGAGATCAGAAACGGAAGATCCGTGTACCTGCGCACATAGTCGGTGAAAAACCGGTGCGTCGACTCGACGAAGAATTCCCGGAGGATCACGTGTCCCATCGCGACCGCCAGGGCACCATCGGTTCCTGGGGCGGCGGCGAGCCATTCATCGGCGAATTTCGTACTGTCGGCGTAATCCGGTGAAACGACGACGACCTTTTGCCCGCGATAACGCGCCTCGGTGAGGAAATGCGCGTCCGGCGTTCGGGTCACCGGCACATTCGAACCCCAGAGCAGCAAATACGCGGCATCCCACCAATCGGCCGATTCGGGAACATCCGTCTGGTCGCCGAACACCTGTGGCGAGGCCACCGGAAGGTCCGCGTACCAGTCGTAGAACGACAACATCGGCGCCCCGAGCAGGGCGTGGAACCGGGCGCCGATCGCATGCGAGACCATCGACATCGCCGGAATAGGGGAGAAGCCGGCGATCCGGTCCGGGCCGTACCGGCCGATCGTGTCCACGTACGCGGCGCTGACCAGGTCCACGACCTCCTCCCAGGAGGCGCGGACGAATCCGCCCTTGCCGCGGGCCTGCTGATAACGGCGCCGCACGGCGGGATCGCGGACAACCGCGCGCCACGCGAGGACCGGGTCACCGTGGTGCTGCCGTGCGCGGCGGAACTCGTCCAGCAGCACCCCGCGAACCAGTGGATAACGCACCCGGTTCGGGGAGTACTCGTACCAGGAGAACGAGGCGCCGCGCGGGCAGCCGCGTGGTTCGTAGGCCGGACGGTCCACCCCGGCGCTCGGATAGTCCGTGTCCTGTGTTTCCCAGGTGATGATCCCGTCTTTCACATAAACCAGCCATCGGCACGAACCGGTGCAATTCACCCCGTGGGTCGACGGGACGATCCGGTCGTGGCTCCAGCGATCCCGGTAAAAGGAATCATCGACCGAAGCCGAGGTTTCGAGGATCATTCGGGAATCGTCGCCCGTCGAAGCCGCCGGTCGTAGAAAGCGGCCGATATCGAGGAGAACGTCCTCCAGATCGCGGTGGGACGGTCCGCCGATCCGTTTCGGCAACCAAGAGCGCATGACTCGATGCTACGCGTCAAAATGCGAAGTCCAAAATGAAGACTTTTGCCACGAAAGTCTTCGTTGGATCCCTTGTGCAGCTTTTGTGCGGGCTCGGCTGACGATTCCGGGACGGGAAATCACCCCGGCCGGTGATGCGCCCGGGCACGGCAACGGACTACTCGCCGCCGCGGGTAGGCTTTCACCGGTCGTGCCCGCCGCCGTAGCCGACAAGGACGAGGCCATGCCTGATGAACAGAAGCTCCGTGCCCTGCTGGGAAAGCTCAGCCTGGAACGCAAAGTGCGGTTGCTCACCGGCGCGGACTTCTGGAGCACGCACGCCGAACCGGCCATCGGGCTGCGCCGGATGGTGCTGTCCGACGGTCCGTCCGGGGTACGCGGGGAGACCTGGGATGAACGCTCACCCTCGCTGAGCCTGCCCTCGGCGAGCGCGCTCGCGGCGAGCTGGGACCCCGGGGCCGCCTACCGGTACGGCATCGTGCTCGCCGCCGAGGCGTGGCGCAAGGGAGTGCACATCGTGCTCGGCCCGACGATCAATCTGCACCGCAGTCCGCTCGGCGGCAGGCATTTCGAGGCCTTCTCCGAGGATCCGCTGCTGACCGGGCGAATCGCCGCGGGCTATGTCCGCGGACTGCAGGACCACGGTGTCGCGGCGAGCCCGAAACACTTCGTGGCCAATGATTTCGAGACCGAACGGCTGACCGCCTCGGTCGTCCTCGATGACCGTGCCCTGCGCGAGCTGTACCTGGCACCGTTCGAGACGGTGGTCACCGAAGCGGGCAGCTGGCTGGTCATGTCGGCCTACAACGCGGTAGGCGGCACCACGATGACCGAGCACCCGCTGCTCGAGGATCCGCTGTGCCGGGAATGGGGTTTCGACGGGGTGGTCGTCTCCGATTGGCAGGCGGTGCGCAGTACCGAGGCCAGTGCCCGCGCCAGGCAGGATCTGGTCATGCCCGGGCCGGAGGGAGCCTGGGGCGCCGCCCTTGTCGAAGCGGTCGCCGACGGCCGGGTCCCCGAGCAGGCGGTGAACGAGAAGGTACTGCGGCTGCTCCGGCTGGCCGCGCGGGTCGGCGCGCTCGAGGACGGGCAATCGTCCGTGGCCGCGCCCCCGGTCGACGGCCGCGCGTTCGCCAGGGACCGGTGCGCGGACGGCATGGTGTTGCTGTGCAACGAGGATGAACTGCCCTGGTCCGGCAGCGGGCCACGCTCGGTCGCGCTGATCGGCGAACCCGCGCTGTGGCCACGCACCCAGGGCGGCGGCAGCGCCACCGTGCTGCCCGAACAGGTCACCAGTCCACTCGACGGCCTGCGCGCGGCGCTCGGCCCGGATCGGCTGAGCGTCAGCCGCGGAGTTCCGGTGCAGCAAGGGATTGCCGAACTGCCGCTCGATGCGCTGACCGATCCGGTTTCCGGGGAACCCGGGCTGCGGGCCAGGTTTCTCGACGCGGCGGGGGGTGAACTGCGCACCGAGAACCGTCGCTCGCCCGCATTGCGCTGGCTGGGCAACGCACCCGAGGGTGCCGCGGTGCTCGAACTGCGCACCCGGTACCGGGCGCCGGACTCCTCCCGGCCAGGGATCGCCTGCGCCGGCCGGGTGCAGGTGCTCGCCGACGGGAACACCGTGCTGGACACCGAACTCGCCGTCGATGCGGACAATCCGGCTGCGGCCCTGTTCGAGCCGCCCAGCGCGATCCTCCCGCTCGCCGTCGAGGCGGGAGCCGAGGTCGAGCTCACGGTGCGGTACACCATCGGCGAACTGTCCAGGACGCTGCGGGCGCTGGCGATCACGCTCGGCACCGAGACCGCGGCCGTTCCGGTGGCCGAGGGCATCGCGGCGGCGGTGGACGCGGCACGCGAGGCCGAGACCGCGGTGGTGTTCGTCGGCACCAATACCGAGGTGGAAAGTGAGGGCCACGACCGGAAGAACCTCGCGCTTCCCGGTGCGCAGGACGAACTCGTTCGCGCGGTGGCGGCGGTCAATCCACGCACCGTCGTCGTTGTCGAGGCGGGCAGCCCGGTGCTCATGCCCTGGCGCGCGGAGGTCGCCGCGATTCTGCTCGGCTGGTTCGGTGGACAGGAACTTGGCAGCGCGCTCGCCGATGTGCTGCTCGGCGTCCGCGAACCGGGCGGGCGGCTGCCGACCACCTGGCCCGGTGCCGAAGAGGATGTCCCGGTGCTCGATGTCACCCCGATCGACGGTGAACTGCGCTATCCGGAGGGGCTGCACATCGGATACCGCGCCTGGCTCGGATCCGGCCGCGAGCCCGCCTGGCCTTTCGGGCACGGCCTCGGCTACACCGGCTTCTCCTTCGACACCATCCGGGCGGATTCCGCGATCAGCGGGGGAGAGCCGATCACCGTGCGGGCCACCGTGACCAATACCGGTGCCCGTGCCGGGAAGTGCGTGGCGCAGGTGTACGCCGCGCGAGCCGAGTCCACTGTGGACCGGCCGGTGCGCTGGCTCGCCGGATTCGCCGCGCTGCAGGCGGGTCCGGGGCAGACCGTGACCGTGGACATTCCGGTTCCGGCCCGCGCTTTCGCGCACTGGGACGGGGAGTGGCGCTATGAACCGGGGGAATTCGAGCTGCTGCTCGGCCGCTGCGCGACGGATCTGCCGCTGACCACGACCGTCACCATACGGTAGCCGTAGGCCACGGTGATCACTTCCGGCTGGTCACGGTGACACCGAGGACCACAACGGCACCCCCGAGGATCTGCAGCGGGGTGACCTGGTCGCCGACCAGCAGCCAGGCGATCAGGATTCCGAAGACCGGGATCAGGTTGAGGATGTTGACCGCGGTGCTCGGCCGGAGCCGGGTCAGTCCGTGGGCGTAGCAACCCATCCCGGCGATGGAACAGACCACGGCGAGCAGCAGCAGGCTGGTCACCGTGGCCGCCGGGGAATGCGGCGCGTGCCAGTCGCCGATCTCGATCAGCGCCAGCGGAACGAAGGCGAGCGCACCGACGCGCGCCTGGTAGTAGACGATCTGCGGAGTGGGGTAGCGCCCGGCCACGTCCCGGGTCGCGAAATTGTAGAGGGCCCACACGATGCCGCTGACGATCAGCAGGATGTCCCCGAGCAGCCGGGCCTGCCCGCTCGCCCCGTTGAACCCGACCACGAGAAAGACCCCAGCGATCGCGAGCCCGATCCCGGCGAGCTCGCGGGGTGGTGTCCGGCGGCGGTGCAGGATCAGGTCGAGCAACGCGGTCAGGGCCGGATAGGACGCGACGAGCAGGGCGGCATCGGTCGGAGTGGCCAGTTCGATACCGAAGTTCTCGACGCTGAAGTACAGGGTGAATCCGAAGATGCCGCCGAGTGCGAGCCGCCACTGATCCTTGCGGGCCGGTTTCGGATAACGCTTGATCCAGTGCACCCATACGGCGAGGATCGCGGCGGCGATGGCGAACCGGATGACTCCGATCGTCAGCGGTGGCACATCGCGGAGCGCGACCTTGGTGAAGGTGTAGGAGGCCGCCATGATCAGTGCCGCGATGATGACGCTGAGGAAGGCGATGCCGTTGCCGGTGGACCGGGAATCCGGCGGATCGGGGTGTTCCGTGCCCGCGGGGCTCGCGTCGGGTTCTTCGGCTCTGTGGTTCGGCGGCACGAGGTCGGTCTCCGGTCTGTGGTTGTGAATGGATCGCCCAGATGGTCGTACAGGGACTGGACTTCGGTCAACGATCCGCACCGGCGCCGAGCCGTCCGGATGTGAGCCGGGTCAATCGTGCAATCGCGTTGCATGGTGCCGTCCTGGAACGTTTGATGTCGCCGGCCATCCCGGGATGGCAGCTTGGAAAGCGTGACGCAGCCGAACCCTTCCTCGCTTCCCCTTGCCACACATACGGTTTCCACTGGGCGATCCGCCGATCGCAGCCAGCTGCGGACCGCGGTGTACGTGCTGGTCGTGCTGACCGCGGGCGCCTATCTGCCGAGCCCGCTCTATCCGGGGTACCAGGAGATGTTCGGGATCAGCGATCTGCTGATGACGGTGGTGTACGCGACCTTCGCGCTGGTCAGTGCGCCCGCGCTGGTGATGTGCGGCTCGGTCTCCGATGCGGTGGGTCCCCGGCTGGTGCTGCGGGTGAGCCTGCTGCTGGCGGCGCTCGGCTCGGCCTGTTTCCTGTTCGCCTCGGGTCCCGCCTGGTTGCTGGCCGGGCGCGCCGCGCAGGGATTCGCCCTCGGTGCGGCCACCGGTGCGGCGGGTGCGCTGATCAGTGCGCGCAGCGGTGGGCGACGGGCGGGCAGCGGGGCGGTGCTGGCCAGTATCGCGTTCGTCTCCGGTACCGCGGCCGGACCGGTCGCGGGCGGCTTCCTGGCCCAGTACGTCCCGGCGCCGCACCTGGTTCCGTTCGTGCTGCACCTCGTGCTGCTCGGATTCGGGTGGCGCCGGGTGAGCGGCCTCGATTCCTCGGTGTCCGGGACCCTGCGCTGGAAACCGGCATTACCTGAGGTCCCCCGTGGCATGCGCCGGTTGTTCGCGACGGCCGCGGCGAGCGGATTCCTCGCCTGGACCGTCGCCGGGCTGTTCCTCGCCGTTATCCCGACCCTGCTCACCAGGACCATGCAGGCCGGTACCGCGCTGGTCGGCTGTGTCCTGGGGGCGGTGCTGATCTGTTCGGTGCTGACCCAGCCGTTCGTGCCGCGGATCGGCACCCGGGCAGCGCAGCTGGCCGGGCTCGGCGCGCTGCTGGTCAGCCTCGGCCTGCTCGCCGCGACCACCGGTGCTTCGGTAGTGCTCACCCTGCTCGCGGCCGTGGTCGCCGGATGCGGGCACGGCCTGGCCTACGGCGGGGCGGCGAGCGCCATCGATGTGGTCGCCCCTGCGGACAAGCGCGGCGCGATCACCGGGGCGCTGCACCTCGCCTTCTATCTCGGGGCGGGGTGTCCCGCGGTCGTGGTCGGGCTGATCACGCTCGGGCATTCGCTGGCGACCGCGACCACCTGGGTCACCGTGGGCACCGCCGCGCTCGTCCCGGTGGCCGCCCTGGCCGTTCTGCTCGTCGCACAGCCGAGGATCGCGCTCATGACCGGGAACACCGCGCGCCTGGAATCGAAATGAGCCGGTACGGTCAGCTGCCGGTCTGGTCCTCGGCGAGCCGGACGAGCACACTGCGTTCGGCGGGCCAGGCGATCTCGGTCGGACTGCCGATCCGGATCTCGCGGTCCTCGTCGTGCGAGATCCAGAACGAGCAGCGTTCCCCGGAGGCGAGGGTTCCGGTGCACAGCACCCGGTCGCCGAGGAACACCTTCTCGGCGACCGTGATCGCGAAGGTGTTCCACTGCCGGGCCGGATCGGTGGACAGGTGGGCGTCCTCGGGGCGCAGTACGACGCGGAGTTTGTCGCCCGGGCTGACCTGATCCGTGGCGCTGCCCCGGATCGGCTGTCCGCAACCGGCTCGGGTGGTGACCTGGCCGGGGGAGACGTCGAGGCAGTGCACGTCGAGGAAAGTGGCGGCGCCGACGAAACCGGCGACGAAGTCATCGGCCGGCCGCTCGTAGATCTCGCGGGGGCTGCCGATCTGGCGGACCCGGGAATCGCGCATGACGACGGTGCGGTCGCTGAGCCCGAGCGCTTCGTCCTGGTCGTGGGTGACGTAGACGATGGTGGTGCCGACTTCCTGGTGCACCCTGCGCAGTTCGGCCTGCATCTGCTTGCGCAGGGACCGGTCGAGCGCGGACAGCGGTTCGTCCATGAGCAGGACCGGCGGTTCGTGCACGATCGAGCGCGCCACCGCGACCCGCTGCTGCTGGCCGCCGGAGAGCTGGCGTGGATAGCGGTCGCGCAGCTGACCGAGACCGACGATCTCGAGTGCCTCCTCGATGCGTTTCCTCGCCGCGGGCCTGGCTTTCCGGCGGACCTTGAGCGGGAATCCGACGTTTTCCGCGACAGTCATGTGCGGGAAGAGCGCGTAGCCTTGCAGCACCATGCCGAGGTTGCGTTTGTGCGTCGGCAGCCGGGTGATGTCGTGTTCGGCGAGCGCGACCGAACCGACGTCCGGGGTCTCGAATCCGGCGATGATGTTGAGCGTGGTGGTCTTGCCCGAACCGCTCGGCCCGAGCAGGGACACGAATTCTCCTTGGCCTACCGCGAGATCGATGTCCTGGACCGCGGTGACGGCGCCGTAGTTCTTGCCGATACCGGTGAGGGTGAGCGAACCGGCGGTGCTCTGGCAACTGGTGGACATGGGCGGAATCCCTACAGTCGGATCTGGATATCGGTGCGTTTGCGCGACCACCGCACGAGCAACAGGGCGGCCAGCAGGAGGACCAGCGTGACGACCGTCAGCACGGTCGCCGCCACCGGTACGAGCGGGTTCACGTCGTAGGTGATGCTGTTGAACATCTGCACGGGCAGGGTGGGAAGCGTGTCACCGGCGATGAACAGGGCGATCACCGCCTCGTCGAAGGAAGTCATCAGCCCGATCAGGGCTCCGGCACCGACGGCGGGCGCGATGATGGGGAGCACGATACTGCGGAAGGCGGTGAACGATCCGGCCCCGCAGACCCGTGCCGCGCGCACCAGGCGGAAATCGAAGGTCTGCAGTGCCGCGGTAACGGTGAGGATGACGAAGGGTATCTCCAGCACGGCGTGGGTTGCGGCGACCATCCAGAGATTCCCGACCAGATGGAACCGCAACAGGATCAGATAAGCGCCGAGCCCGAACACCACGATCGGGATCATCATCGGCAGCATCAGGGTGGATTCCACGAGATTCTTGAACCGGGAACGCCCGCGGACCAGCCACCAGGAGGCGGCCACCCCGATCGGCAGCGAGATGAGTACGGACACGAGTGCCACATTGAGGCTGCGCTGCAGCGCGGCTCGCCACTGCAGGTCGGCGAAGAATTCCCGGAAATAGTGCGTGGAGAATCCCGGCGGCGGGAATTCGAGGAACTGGCTGGTGCTGAACGCGAGCGGGATCACCACCAGGCTCGGCACGATCAGGAACAGCGCCAGCAGGCAGGCGTAGACGGTGTTGATCGCGCGCAGCAGTTTGGAGTCCATGTCACCGGTACCTCCGCTCCAGGCGGCCGACGAGCCGGAACAGCACGAAGCACACCAGGGCCACCACGGCGAGCACGGCACCGATCGCCGCGCCGAAGCCCCAGTTGGTCGCGGTGTTGATCTGCACGCTGATGAGCTGGCCGACCATCATGTCCTGTGGCGAACCGACCACGGCGGGAATGATGTAGTAGCCAAGGGTCGTCACGAACACGATGATGGATCCCGAAGCGATTCCGGGCAGCATCAACGGAAGCGAGACCCGGAAGAACCGGGTGACCCGGTTGGCTCCGCAGATCGCCGCCGCGCGCTCCAGTGCGGGATCCAGCCTGCGAATGTTGTCGTAGAGCGCCAGCAGCATGTACGGCACGCCGTACTGGGTCATCGCGATGATCGTGGCCGTACGCGTGTGCGCCAGCGAACCGTCCGCCCCCATGAGCCCGATCGCGTGCAGTGCCTCGGGAATCGGGCCGCCCTTGCCGAGCAGCGCGAGCCAGGCGTACGCGCGGACGATGACGCTGAAGAACAGGGTGCACAGGACCGCGCCCAGGAGCAGGTTCCGCAGGCGCGCCCCGGCCTTCACGACGAACATCGCGTACGGCAGCGCGAGCACCAGGCTGATCACGGTCACGATCAGCGAGACGAACAGGCTGCGGCCCAGTACACCGAGCGCGAGGGAGGAGGTGAACACATCCCGGATGTGGGTGAGCCCGGCCGGTGCCTCGGTGAAGGCGGTGGAGAGGACGAGTACGGTCGGGATCAGGAAGACCGGAATGACCAGTGCGAGGGCGGGAACGGTGAGCAGCCAGGTGCGTTCCCGGCGCCGCCTGGTGGCCGGGGCGCGTGGGGCGCTCGGCCGGGTCGTTGCCGTTGTCATGGTGTTCATGCGCTTGCCCAGGTGTTCCATTTGTTGGTGGCCTCGTCGAAATTCTCCGCCCACCACGACAGATCGATCGAGCCGACGGCCTTGGCGAGGTGAGCTGGTTCGAGGTTGAGCCACTGGCGTTCGGCCGGGCTCATCTTCTGCAGCGCGGTGTGCGTGGTCGGGCTGTACCCGGTCGCCCGGGATCTGCCGACGATGACATCGGGGCGATTCATGTAGCGCAGCAGCCGGATCGTCTCGTCTTTCTGCGGATCATTGGCCGCGACCACGTCGTATCCGCCGTCCTGCAGATTGTCCTGCCATTCGAGCGCCACCGGTTTACCGGCGCGCGCCACCGCCGCGGCGCGGTTGTTCCACGCGAACGCGAACGGAGCGGTTCCCGCCGAGAGTTGCTGTTGCAGTTCGGCACCGGAATTCCAGAACGTCAGCGATCCTTTGATCGAATCGAGTTTGCCGATCGCGCGATCGATATCGAGCGGATACAGATCCCGGTAGGGAACCCCGTCGCCGAGCAGCGCTATCTCCAGCATGCCGAACGGCCAGTTGTAGATGCTGCGTTTGCCCGGAACCGCGCGCGGATCGAGGAATTCACTCCAGGAGCGCGGATGCCTTCCGGGATGATCGGTGCGGTAGGCGATGGCGAAACAGTAGCTGCCGCTGGCGATTCCCCACGGCAGCACGGGTTTGCTGCCGCCGGGAAGCTCGATGTAGTCGTGCACGTCCCCGGTGACGACCTCGTTGCCGATATTCGCCCACCATTCCTGGTGCTGGAAGGTGTACCAGCCTTCGAAGTCGATCCAGTTCCAGGTGATCCGATCGTTTTTCTGTTGGGCTCGATAGCGGCCGTAGTCGACCGGCGCGGTCACCCGGACCGGAATGCCGGTCAATTTCTGGAACGGAGCGGCGACCAGTTTCTGATAGCCCTCGCCGGTGGTGCCGCCCCAGGTCACCATGGTCAGCGTCTGCTTGCCCGAGGTGGCGGTCATCCCGCAGGCCGAGAGGGCGGTGCCGCCGAGCAGCGCGGCACCACCGCCGAGGAACCCCCGACGTGTCACCACCATGGTCATTCGCCCCGGCAGTGCTCGGCGATCGCCCTGCGCAGGGCGGCCTGGCAGGAGACGGCGGCGGGAACCCCGGCGTAGACCGCGATCTGGCGGAGCACCGCGGTCAGCTGGTCCGGGGTGATCCCGTTCCGCAGGGCGCCCTTGGCATGGGCCTCGAACTCGTTGACCCGGCCGAGCGCGGCCGCGATCGCGAGCACGACAAGGCTATGCTGCTGCCTGCTCAGCCGTTCGTCGGTCCAGATCTCGCCCCAGCAGTAGGTGGTGAGGAATCGCTGGAACTCGACGGTGAGGTCGTCGGCGTGGGCTCCTGCCTTGTCCACGTAGTCCGCGCCGAGAACGGTCCTGCGGACCTGCATTCCGGCGTCGTGGATGTCCTGGCCGTCAACAGTCTCGGACATGGTCGAGAATCTCCTTGGTGATGAGGTCGGGAATTTCCGACAGAATCGAATGCCGTACTCCGGGGAACACCACGTGTCTGCCGGTGCGCACGCCTTCGGCGATGCGCCGGGTCATCTCCGGTGGCGAGCCGATGTCGAGTTCCCCTGTCATGGCAAGGGTCGTGGCGGTGATCGAGCCGAGCTCGGCGGCCAGATCCGTGGTGGCGAGCACGCGGTAGGCGCGGGCGTAGGAATCCGGGTCCAGTGCGGCCATCCGGGCCAGGGTCCGGTCCCGGACCTCGGGATGCGCGCGCAGGTATTCGGCCGAATACCACCGGTCGACGCTTTCCCGGGCGACCGCTTCGGGGCCGTCGTTCTCGATCCGGGCGAGCCGGTCCAGGACGGCGGCCCGCTGCCGCGGTGTACGGCCCGCCACCGCGGAGATCGTCACCAGGCTCCGCACCCGGTCCGGGTGCCGCGCGGCCAGGCGCTGGGCGATCAGGCCGCCCAGGGAGAATCCGATGACGTGCGCGGTCTTGATCCCGAACAGGTCCAGGACCTCGAGCTGATCGGCGGCGAAATCGTCGATGTCCCAGGCCCCGGCGGGGGAGTGCGAACGGCCGTGCCCGCGCAGATCCTGGCGTACTACCGGGGCGTGCTGGGCCAGCTGTCCGGCGATGGCGTCCCAGGAACCGAGATCACTGCCGACACCGTGGATCAGCACGCAGGGCGTCGTCTGGTTCCCCGGTGACTCGAAGACGGTGTGCAGGCCGGGTGCCGGGTTCATCGCGGTTCCCCGGTGCCGAATGCCGGGATCACCTGCTCGGCGAACAGTTCCAGGCTGCGCATCTCGAGTTCGTGCGGTACACCGAACGTCGCGCCGTACAGGAAGACATCGGTACCGGCCTGTTCGTACCGGTGCAGTTTCTCGATCACCTGGGACGGTGTGCCGAAAACCAGGTTCTGCCACAGTTCCTCGGCCGTGGGTGGCTGGGTTCCTGGCTTGTGGTACGGATGCACGAAGCCCTCGTGCACCTCGCCGTCGGACTGGAACAGCGAGTTGAAGTACGGCTCGCGGGCGAGCGCGGCCTCGGGGCCGACCTTCCACTGCCCGGGATCCTCGTACACGAAGGCGTCCCGCAGCGTCATCATGCGCGGTACATGGCCGTTTCCGACCGAGGCGACCGCCTTGTCCAGCCGCTCGCGCAACGAGACCACTTCCTCGAAGGGCATGTTCAGCGGTGCGACCATCACGTTGCAGCGCTCCCGGACCGCCAGTTCGAACAATTCCGGATGGCGGGCGGAAATCCACAGTGGCGGGCCGCCGGGCTGGGTCGGCCTCGGTGTCGAGGTCGTGGCGGGAAAGCTGTACTTGGCGCCGTCATGGGCATAGTCGCCCGCCCAGAGTCCGCGCAGCGCGGGCACCAGTTCGGCCAGGCTCTCCCGCGCGATCTCCGGGGCGATTCCGCCGGCCATGCGGGCGAACTCGTAGGTGTAGGCGCCACGCCCGATGCCGAGTTCGAGGCGGCCGTCACTGAGCAGGTCCACCAGTCCCGCTTCGCCGGCCAGCCGGACCGGGTGCCAGTAGGGTGCGCACAATACCGCTGTGCCAAGGCGGATCCGCTCGACGCGTTGCGACCAGGCGGCCAGTTGCGCCAGCGGATTCGGCGCCATCGTCAGCTCATGTCCGTGGTGTTCGCCGCAGAACACCGTGTCGAATCCCGATCGGTCCGCGAATTCCACGATTTCGTTGGCACGGTCGCGTAGTTCCGCGGCAGAGATCCGCGCGTCGATACGGCCGAGATCGAGCATCAAAGCGAACTTCATGATGACCCTTCGTTCGTCGCTGGGTTCGGGTTCGGGCATCCGGTCAGCCGGAGAGCTGCACGACGTTGCCGCTGAGTTCGGTGCCGGAGTAGATGCCGAACGTCGGCCCCTCCCGCTCCCGGGCATAGCGCCGCAGAACGGAACGCTCCACAGTGGACGCGATCCGGCTCAGGGTGGTCTCGCTCAACGGATAGAGCGAGGCGCGGTCCGAGTCCAGCCGCGCGCGATCGGTGGTCGAACGGTAGACCATGGTCAGCTGGCCGGAGGTCTCCGAGTTGTAGGCGGAGTACAGGAACTCGATGGTCATCGGTGCTCCGACCAGGGCACCGCCTTCCCGGCAGAGGCTGCGCTCACTGAGCTGACGAGCGTGCACCGGCGCGGTCGGGATGGCCAGCCGCCCGTCCGGCAGATGGGTGAGCGCGACCGATCCCTGTGGTGTCTCGACGATCCAGCCCGCACGGATGGTTTGGCCCTCCCCGCCGGAGTCGGCGAGCTGCGGAGCGGGGGCGAAGCTGACGAACCTGCCCTGATGGAACGCCAATGGCTGCCCGCCGCGTTCGGCGTAGTCGGTGACCGCGCCGATCAGCACGGCATGGTCGCCGATATCGATCGTCTCGGCCCTGCGGCATTCGATCCAGGTGGTGGCGGCCCGCAGAATCGGGTGCCCGAGCGGGCTCTGCTCGACTTCGATCCCGTCGAACTTGTCCGGGCGCTTGCTCGCGAACCGGGTGGCGAGTTCCTGGTCCTCGGCACCGAGGATGTTGATCACGTACCCACTGGCGGCGGTGAACACCGGGAAACTCGCGGCGCGATTGTCCACGCAGACCAGTACCCGTGGTGGACGCAGGGATACGGAGGTGAACGAGTTCACCGTGATCCCGCGCCACGAACCGTCTTCGGCGCGGGTGGTGACGATGGTGACCCCGGTGACGAAGGCTCCGAGTGCCTGACGCAGGGCTCGTAGTTCGGATTCGGACAGCTCGCGATGCGGATCAGCCACGGTTCCTCCTCATTGAAGAACGGTCAACAGCTGTCTTACAGGTGACAGTAGCAAGCAGTTGTCAGATAGAACAAGAGTTGAGAAGATGCGGAGATGACGAGCTACTCGCTGCGTGCGATCGAGCGCCCGCCGGCCTTGATCCGGGATCAGGTGGCCGCCGAATTGCGCCGCGCGATATCGAATCTGGAGCTGCGGCCCGGCCAGATGCTGGTCGAGCGGGAACTGTGCGAGAGCACCACCGCGAGCCGGGCCACCGTCCGGGAAGCCCTCCGGCAGTTGCAGAGCGAAGGGCTCGTGGTGTCCTCGACCGGTCGCGGCAGCTTCGTCGCGACCCTGACCAGGGACGAGGCGCGGGAGATCTACGAGGTCCGGGAGGCACTGGAAGGCCTCGCCGGTTATCTGTTCGCCATGAACGCGGACCAGCACGATCGGGACGCCCTCGAATCGGCCTGTGCCGAGGTCGCCGATGCGGTCCCGGAAGTCGTGGACGTGCTGCGGGCGAAAGCGCGGTTCTACGAAGTGCTGATGGCCGGTAGCCGGAATGCGGAACTGAGCAGGCAGTTGCACGGAATGAACATGCGGGCGACCCTGGTGCGCTCGCTTTCGCTGGCCCAGCCCGGCCGCACCGACCAGATGATCAAGGAAATTCGCGCGATCGTGAAAGCGGCCGTCAGCGGGAAAGCCGAACGAACCCGTGAGCTGTGTGCGCAGCACGTTCGCAATGCGGCACAGGCCTACAACGAGGCCGCCGATCAGATGTCTTCCTGAATTGTCCGTGCCGTGCTGGCGCGCCGAGAAGAGGAATTCCTTGTATGACATCGCACAATCGAGTTCGTAATGCACGGGGAGCCGCCGATTTCGACCGCGAGTGGTCGATGCTCATCGGCGGTGAGTATTCCGGTTCCGGAAACACGCGCACAGTCGTCGATCCGGGAACGGGCGAACGGCTCGCCCAGGTTCCGGAGGCGGATCCCGGTCACGTGGACGCGGCGGTGCGCGCCGCCCGGGCGAGTTTCGAGGACGGCCGGTGGACGGCGAAACCGGCTCCGGATCGGGCCCGGGTGCTGTGGCGCCTCGCGGATCTGATCGAGGAGTACGCGGACGATTTCGCGCTCGCGGAAAGCCTCGATCAGGGAATGCCGTACCACAAGGCACGCCAGGGCATGATTCCGGAAGCGGCGCGCTGCCTGCGTTACTACGCCGGATGGGTGGACAAGATCTCGGGGCGTGCGGAGCTCCTCCGCACCGGCAGCGGTAGCTATCACGCCTACACCGCGCGGCATCCCATCGGCGTGGCCGGGTTGATCATTCCGTGGAACTCGCCGCTGCTGATGGCCGCGTGGAAACTCGGTCCCGCGCTGGCGGCGGGCTGCTCGGTCATTCTCAAACCAGCCGAACAGACACCGCTCACCGCGCTCATGCTCGCCCCGCTGCTCGAGGAAGCCGGGTTTCCCTCCGGGGTCGTCAACATCGTCACCGGCGATGGGGCCGTGGCCGGAGCGCGGCTCGCCGAGCACGAGGGAGTCGACAAGATCGCCTTCACCGGCTCCACCGAAGTCGGGCGGCTGATCGTGCAGGCCGCACTGGGCAACCTGAAGAAGGTCTCGCTCGAACTCGGTGGGAAATCACCGGTGATCGTCTTCGCGGATGCCGACGTCGACAAGGCCGTCGAGGGTGCGGCTGCGGCGATCTTCTCGAATTCCGGGCAGATCTGCACGGCGGGCTCGCGGCTGTTCGTGCACGACTCCCTCTTCGACACCGTCACCGAGGCAGTGGCCGAGATCGGCCGCGGGATCCGGCTCGGATACAGCCAGGACGCCGGATCGCAGATGGGTCCGGTGATCTCGCAGGAGCAGCGCGACCGGATCCTGGGGTACATCGAAGCCGGTGTCGCCGATGGCGCCACGGTGCTCAGTGGCGGGAACGGCCGCGCACCCGGGTACTTCGTCGAGCCCACGGTACTGACCGGGGTGGACGCTTCGATGGCGGTGGCCCGCGAGGAGATCTTCGGCCCGGTACTCGCCGCCCAGCGGTTCACCGACGAGGACTCGGTCGTCGCCGCGGCCAACGACACCGAGTTCGGGCTGGCGGCCTCGGTGTGGACCCGCGATATCGGCCGCGCGCACCGGGTCGCCGGCCGTATCCGCGCCGGGCGGGTCGGGATCAACGTGCACGGCCTCGCCGATGTCACCATGCCCACCGGCGGCTTCAAACAATCCGGCTGGGGCCGCGAACTCGGGCCGGACGGCCTCGATCTGTTCCTCGAAACCCAATCCGTGTTCAGCGAAATCGGAAACTGACCCGGAAACCGGCCGTGCTTCTCAGCCGAGTGCGCCGTCGGCCGCGAGCTGCGGCATGACCTCCGCGGCGAAGAGTTCGATGTGGTCGAGGTCGGCGAGATCGAGGATCTGCAGGTAGAGCCGGTCGATTCCGGTGTGTTCGCGCCACCGCCCGATGGCGTCGACCACCTGCGCCGGTGAACCCGCCAAGGCGTTGGCCCGCATGCCCTCCGGAGCCGCCGCGGGCAGGGCGCGCTCGGCGATCTCGGCGTCGGTGCGGCCGAGCGCCAGTGTCTGCCCGATCGACCGGGGCAGGCTGGCCGGTTCCCGTCCGGCGTCGCGGCAGGCGGCGTCGACCCGCCGGAACTGTGCGACTGCGGTGTCGATCGAGGCGAAGGTCAGGTTGAACTCGGCGGCGAAGCGGGCGGCGAGCGCGGGAGTGCGCCGCGGCCCGTATCCGCCGATGATCACCGGCGGACCGGGTTGCTGTACCGGGCGGGGCAGTGCCGGGCAGTCGGTGAGCGTGTAGTGCGTGCCCGCGTAGGAGAACCGCTCGCCGGGCGGGGTGGCCCAGAGCCCGCTCAGGATCTCCAGCTGTTCGGTGAACCGGTCGAACCGTTCGCGCGCCGTGGGGAACGGGATGCCGTAGGCCGTGTGCTCGGCGGCGAACCAGCCCGCGCCGAGGCCGAGCTCGATCCGGCCGCCGGACATCTCGTCGGCCTGGGCGACGGTGATGGCGAGCATGCCCGGCAGCCGGAAGGTCGCGGCCGTGACCAGGGTGCCGAGCCGGATCCGGGTGGTCTCGCGTCCCAGGGCGGACAGGGTGGTCCAGGCGTCGGTGGGGCCGGGCAGGCCCGCGGACCCGTCCATGGTCAGCACGTGGTCGGAACGGAAGAAGCCCTCGAAACCGGTCTGCTCGGCCAGCCGGGCGACCCGCAGCAGCTCGCCGTAACCGGCACCTAGTTCGGGTTCGGTGAAGATTCGGAAGTCCACGGCCACCAAACTACGCGTGCCGGATCAGTGGGCGCGGACGATGCGCAGCGCGATCGCGGCGTAGTGCTCGGCGACGTCCTCCGGGGACCAGCGGCCCTCATCGCGGTACCAGCGGGCGATGTCGATACCGAGGGAGAGCACGGCGACCGCGGCGATGGACGGATCGGGGACGTCGAAGACGCCCGCTTCGGCGCCGCGCTCGACGAGCTCGCGGACCGCGTGCTGGATCCGGTGCCGGATGTCGCGGATCTCGGCGTGGTGCGCGGGAGTGAGCGCCGCCAGCTCGTAGTTCACGATCCGCGCCCCGGTGTGCCCCTGTGCGTGATGGGCGGCGAAATCGCGGACCACGGCACGCAGTGCGGCCGCCGGATCCCCGGCCGATTCGATCGCCTCGGTGATGATCCGCAGCGTGTTCTCGTGCCCCGAGCGGGAGATCAGGTAGAGCAGTTCCTCCTTGGACTTGTGGTGCACGTACAGCGCGGCCGGGCTCATCCCGGCGGCCTCGGCGATGTCCCGCGTCGTGGTCCCGTGGAAGCCCCGCTCGGCGAACGCCGCCGTGGCCGCGTCCAGCAGGCGAGCGCGGGTGGCGTCGGAGCGGGGGCGGTCAGCTGAATCGGTCATCGCGCCTCATTATTTCCCCCTCGTCCGGTGCGGACCTCGGCGACATGTGGTGTGACCTCCCCGACTCGAATCGGCAGCGGCCGGCTCTTGACGATCCGTTCTCGCGTCCAGCACGCTACACAATAAGCAAGCGCTTAGTCATTACACGAGGGAGTGTCCATGCCCGAGGCCGTGATCGTCGCTACCGCCCGCTCGCCGATCGGCCGCGCGGGCAAAGGGTCCCTGAAGGAACTGCGCCCGGACGACCTGACCGTGCGCATGGTGCGCGCTGTGCTGGACAAGGTTCCGGAGCTGGACCCGCGCGAGATCGAGGACTTGGTGCTCGGTTGCGGGCAGCCGGCGGGCGAATCGGGATTCAACCTGGCGCGGGTGGTCGCGGTACTGTCCGGGATGGATCACCTGCCGGGCACCACGGTGAACCGCTACTGCTCGTCCTCGCTGCAGAGCACCCGGATGGCGCTGCACGCGATCAAGGCAGGGGAGGGCGAGGTGTTCCTCTCCGCGGGGGTGGAGACGGTGAGCCGGTACGGGCACGGGAACGCCGACGGCATGCCGGACACGCAGAACCCGCTGTTCGCCGATGCGGTGGCGCGCACCGAGAAGTTCGCGGGCGGTGGCCAGACCTGGGCCGATCCACGCGAATCCGGTGCGCTGCCCGATGTGTACCTCGCGATGGGGCAGACCGCGGAGAACGTCGCCCAGTACCAGGGGGTGACCCGTGCGGAGCAGGACGCGTTCGGGGTGCGTTCGCAGAACCGGGCGGAGAAGGCGATCGCGGACGGGTTCTGGGCCCGCGATATCACCCCGGTGACCCTGCCGGACGGCACGGTGGTGGACGCCGATGACGGTCCGCGTGCCGGGGTGACCCTGGACGGGGTCGCGGCACTGAAGCCGGTGTTCCGCCCGGACGGCACGGTGACGGCGGGGAACTGCTGCCCGCTCAACGACGGTGCCGCGGCGGTGGTGATCATGTCCGACACGAAGGCCGAACAACTCGGAATCACCCCACTGGCGCGGATCGTGTCCACCGGGGTCACCGCGCTATCCCCGGAGATCATGGGCCTCGGTCCGGTGGAGGCCTCGCGGAAAGCGCTCGACCGGGCGGGCCTTTCCATCGGCGACATCGATCTGGTGGAGATCAACGAAGCCTTCGCGGCGCAGGTGATCCCTTCGGCCCGGGAACTCGGGATCGAGGAGGAACGGCTGAACGTGAACGGCGGGGCGATCGCGGTCGGCCATCCGTTCGGCATGACCGGGGCGCGCATCACCAGCACCCTGATCAATTCCCTGCGGTGGCACGACAAACAGTTCGGCCTGGAGACCATGTGCGTGGGCGGCGGCCAGGGAATGGCGATGGTGCTGGAACGGCTGTCGTGAGCGGGCACACCGGGAATCCGCCCGGACTCGACCTGGAGCGGTTGTCCGGCTGGTTCACCGCCATGGTGCCGGAGGCGGGCCGGGAGCTGAGCGCGCGGCTGCTCACCGGCGGGAAGTCCAACCTGACCTACGAGATCGGGGACGGTGCCCGGACCTGGATCCTGCGCAGGCCGCCGTTGGGGCACGTGCTGGCGACCGCGCACGATATGGGCCGCGAGTACCGGGTGATGTCCGCGCTGCGGGACACCGAGGTGCCCGTGCCGAGGATGTACGCGCTGTGCCAGGACGAGGAGCCACTGGGCGCGCCCTTCTACGTCATGGAGCGGGTTTCCGGCACCCCGTATCGCTACGCGAAGGATCTCGCGGGGTTCGGCCCGGCACGGACGAGGGCGCTGAGCTCCGCGATGGTGGGCACCCTCGCGGAGCTGCACGCGGTGGATCCCGCCGCGGTGGGGCTCACGGATTTCGGCCGTCCGCAAGGGTTTCTGGACCGGCAGGTGCACCGCTGGCGCAAGCAGCTGGACGCCTCACACAGCCGGGAACTGCCCGCGGCCGAGGAGCTGTTCGAACGGCTGGCCGCGCGGGTACCGGAGGAGTCCGCTTTCGCGATCGTGCACGGGGATTACCGGCTGGACAATCTGCTGGTGGACGCCGGGGACCGGATCACGGCGGTGCTCGACTGGGAGATGGCGACCCTCGGTGATCCGCTCACCGATCTGGCGCTCATGCTGGTCTATCACCGGCTCGCGGTCCTGGGCGCGGGGGACGCGGATGCCTGCCTCGCGCCCGGATTCCTCACCGAGGAAGAGATCATCGAGCGCTATGCCGAACAGCGGGAGCCCGCGCGGTTCGGCTTCTACCTCGGGCTCGCCTCGTTCAAGCTCGCCGTGATCCTGGAAGGGATCCACTACCGGCACCGGCACGGTCAGACCGTCGGTCAGGGTTTCGAGCGGGTCGGCGAATCCGTCGTCCCGATCCTGGAGGCTGGATTGCAGTCATTGGAGGAATATCGCTGATGGAGTTCGCGTACGACGCCAGGACCGAGGAGTTGCGGGAGAGCCTGCTCGAATTCATGGCCGACCATGTCCACCCGGCCGAGCCGGTGTTCGCCGAGCAGTTGGGGGAACTGACGGACCGCTGGGCCTGGGATTCGGTTCCGGTGCTGGCCGAACTGCGCGCCGAGGCCCGCCGCCGTGGGCTGTGGAACCTGTTCCTCCCCGGCGAGCACGGCGGCGGGCTGACCAATCTGCAGTACGCCCCGCTCGCGGAGATCACCGGGCGCAGCGGTGGCCTCGCCCCTGCCGCGCTGAACTGTTCCGCCCCGGACACCGGGAACATGGAGGTGCTGTCCCTGTTCGCCACCGAGGCGCAACGCCGGGACTGGCTGGAACCCTTGCTGGAGGGGAAGATCCGTTCCTCGTTCGCGATGACCGAACCGGATGTGGCTTCCTCGGACGCGACGAACATCGCCACCCGGATCGAACGCGACGGCGAGCACTATGTGCTCAACGGGCGGAAATGGTGGATCACCGGGGCGATGAACCCGAACGCGAAGATCTTCATCGTGATGGGCAAGACCGATCCGGACGCGGAGCGGCACCGCCAGCAGTCGATGATCCTGGTTCCCCGGGACACTCCCGGTCTCACGGTGGAACGGGGCATGGAGGTCTTCGGCTACGACGACCACGACCACGGCGGCCACGCGCAGCTGAGCTTCACCGATGTGCGCGTTCCGGTGGAGAACCTGATCGGCGGGGAGGGCGAGGGCTTCGCGATCGCGCAGGCGCGGCTCGGGCCCGGGCGCATCCACCACTGCATGCGCTCCATCGGGGTCGCGGAGCGGGCGATCGAGCTGATGTGTGCCCGTGCTGACGAACGGGTCGCCTTCGGCAAGCCGATCGCCGATCAGGGCGTGGTGCGCGACTGGATCGCCGAATCCCGGGTGCGCATCGAACAACTGCGGCTGCTCGTGCTCAAGACCGCGTGGCTGATGGACACCGTCGGCAACAAGGGCGCGCACAGCGAGATCCAGGCCATCAAGATCGCCACCCCGGCCACCGTGCAGTGGATCCTGGACAAGGCGATCCAGGTGCACGGCGCCGGCGGGCTCGCCCAGGATTTCCCGCTCGCCGCCG
The DNA here is from genome assembly GCF_000737195.2 of Sciscionella sediminilitoris. Classification (GTDB taxonomy): domain Bacteria; phylum Actinomycetota; class Actinomycetes; order Mycobacteriales; family Pseudonocardiaceae; genus Sciscionella; species Sciscionella sediminilitoris. The sequence continues at coordinate 42,700 of NZ_JALM01000004.1, read as the reverse complement.
CCTACGCCGGGATCCGCACCCTGCGGTTCGCCGACGGACCCGATGAGGTGCACAAGAACGCGCTGGCCCGTACCGAACTGCGCAGGCAGCGGGAGAACCGATGAACATCGAAGCATTGCGGTCGCGGATCGGGGACTTCCTCGCCGCGCACGACCCCGCGCGCACCGAACGGCTGGAATTCCTGCGCGCCCGCTACGACGCCGGTCTGGCCTGGGTGGCCTTTCCCGAAGGTCACGGTGGACTCGGGCTGCCGCAGGCCTGGCAGCTGGAAACCGACGCGCTGTTCGCCGCCGCGGGTGCCCCGGACAACCAACCGGAGCGCAACGGGATCGGGCTCGGCATGGCGGCGCCGACCATTCTCGCGTTCGGTACCGAGGAACAGAAGCGCCGCTTCCTCCGTCCACTGTGGACCGGTGAGGAGATCTGGTGCCAGTTGTTCAGTGAACCGGGAGCGGGCTCGGACCTGGCCGCACTGGCCACCCGCGCGGTGCCGGACGGTTCGGACTGGGTGGTCAACGGGCAGAAGGTGTGGACCTCGAGCGGGCATCTCGCCCGGTTCGCCATCCTGGTGGCCCGCACCGATCCGGATGTGCCCAAACACCGTGGTATGACGTACTTCCTCTGCGATATGACCGATCCCGGGGTGGATGTGCGGCCGCTGCGCCAGATCACCGGGGAGGCAGAGTTCAACGAGGTATTCCTCAGCGAGGTGCGCATCCCGGACAGCCAGCGGCTCGGTGAGGTCGGGCAGGGTTGGCAGGTGGCCACCGCGACACTGAACAACGAGCGGGTGGCCATCGGGGCGCACGCCGCACCGCGCGAGGGCGGTATGGCCGGGGTCGTCGCCCGAACCTGGCGGGAGCACCCGGAAGGCCGTACCCCGGAACGGCACGATCGGTTGCTGCGGCTGTGGGTGGAGGCCGAGGTCGCCCGGCTCACCGGGGAACGGCTGCGGCAGAAGCTCGCCCAGGGACAGCCCGGCCCGGAAGGCGCGGCGATGAAACTCTCGTTCGCCCGGCTGAACCAGCAGCTGTCCGGGCTCGAACTCGAAGTCCTCGGCGAGCAGGGGCTGCGCTACTCGGACTGGACCATGGTGCGCCCCGACCGGGTCGATTTCACCGGGCGCGACGCCGGATACCGGTATCTGCGCGCCAAGGGGAACTCCATCGAGGGCGGCACATCCGAGATCCTGCGCAACATCGTCGCCGAGCGGGTACTCGGACTGCCCGCGGAACCCCGTGTGGACAAGGACGTGCCCTGGAAGGACGGAGCGAAATGAGCGAGCTCGACCTGCTGTACACCGGGATCGAGGAGGATCTGCGGGCCACCGTGCGGGATGCGCTCGCGGATCGGTGCGACACCGCCGCGGTGACCGCCGTGTACGACGGCGACCGCTCGCTGATCGGCGGTCTGTGGAAGACCCTCGCGGTGGACCTGGGGCTTGCCGGGCTGCTGGTCCCCGAGGACCGGGGCGGGGCCGGTGCCACCGCGCGCGAGGCGGCCGTGGTGCTCGAGGAACTGGGCCGTGCGGTCGCCCCGGTGCCGTTCCTGACCAGTGCCGTGCTCGCGACCACCGCGCTCCGGGAGACCGAGAAGCGAGCGGGCGCCGAACTCCTCGCCGATCTGGCGGCGGGGGAGTGCACCGCGGCGCTCACCGTTGCGCTGTCCACCGCGCCGGACGGGGAACTGCCGCCGGTGCGCGCCGACGGCGGGCGGCTGCACGGCACCGTCACCAGTGTCGCCGGTGTCCTCGAAGCCGAGGTGCTCCTGGTACCGGCCACCACCGGGGACGGCCTGGCCCTGTTCGCCGTGGCCGCGGGCGAAGCGGGCAGGGAACCGGTCGTCTGCCTGGACATGACCCGGCAGCTGGCCGATGTCACCCTGCGGGGCACGCCGGGGACACTGGTGCTCGGCCAGGCGGAACCCGCCGTGCGGCACGCGCTGCGCACCACGACCGCGCTGCTGGCCGCCGAACAGGTCGGCATCGCCCGCTGGTGCCTCGAGGAGACCGTGGCCTATCTCAAGCAGCGCAGGCAGTTCGGCCGGATCGTGGGCGGGTTCCAGGCGCTCAAACACCGCCTCGCCGATCTCGCCGCCGGGGTCGACGGCGCCACCAGTGCCGCCCGCTACGCCGCCGCCACCCTCGCCGCCGGGGACCCGGACAGCGAGATCGCGGCCACCATCGCCCAGGCCTACTGCGGTGATTTCGCCGTCACCGCCGCGGAGGAAGCCATTCAGCTCCACGGCGGGATCGGCATGACCTGGGAACACCCCGCGCATCTCTACCTCAAACGCGCGAAGGCCGACCAGCTGGCCTTCGGCACTCCAGGGCAGCAACGCACGAAACTGGCCGAGCTGATCGAGTTGCCGGGGCCACGGTGAACCACGCGGCGGCTCAGCCGGGAACCTTGTCCAGGAAGCCGCGCACATCCGCGATCCGGTCCTGGTCGTCGAGGACGAGCACATCGAAGCCGATCACGACCGGTTCCGCGCCGCGCGGGCCGAGACCCCACTGGAAGCGCATCTGCCTGTGGTGCGCGTCGACCGTGCCGACGGGGGAGAAGACGAAATCGGGGAACTGCTGCTGCACCTGCTCGATGACGGCGCCGATGTCCCCGTGACCGCGGGCCTCGGCCAGCGGATCGGTGTAGCCGGCTTCCGGGGACCAGTGCTCGGCGAGCAGCCTCGTCCGCTCCGCACCGGTGGCGTTCCAGGTGGCCAGGTAGTTCTCGACAACGGTCTGCATGACGGTGTCCTTTCCGGAGTTCGGTGTCACTGACGGGACAAGATTGACCCGCCACGCGCAGCCGGTCCATGACCTGTGAAGTCATGGAATCCCCTCGCCGAGGTCCTAGACTCCCGGTATGACCGCAGCCGCTGCCCGTCCCGTCGGCCCGTTGTTGCGCAGCTGGCGGGAACGGCGCCGATTCAGCCAGCAGGAGCTCTCCGAACTGTCCACGGTCTCGGCGAGGCACCTGAGCCGGGTGGAGACCGGGAAGGCCCGCCCGACACCGGAAATGCTGCTGCATCTGGCGGAGCACCTCGACATCCCGATCCGGGAACGCAACCAGTTGCTGCTCGCCGGTGGCTACGCGCCCCGGTACACCGATCAGCCGCTCGGGGACAGCGCGAACGCGGTGGTGCTCGACGGGCTGCGCGGCCTGCTCGACGCGCACCTGCCATATCCGGCCCTGTTACTGGACGACTACTGGGAAGTGGTCGACGCGAACGCGGGCGTGGACGTGTTGCTCGCCGGTTGCGCCGCCGAACTGCTGGAGCCGCCGATCAACGTGATCCGGCTGAGCCTGCACCCGGACGGGCTCGCCTCCCGGATCGTGAACCGGGGCCAGTGGGCCGCGCATCTGCATCAGCAGCTCCGGTACCGGGCCGAGTGCACCGGCGCGGCGCGGCACCGGGAACTGGTGGCGGAAGTCGCGAACTACCTTGCGGAGCTGCCCCGCACCCCGGCGCCCGCGAGTCCGGTGCTCACCCTCGACCTCGCCACGGACAGCGGAACACTGCACCTGTTCAGCACCTCGGCACGGCTGGCCACGGCGACCGACGCCACCCTGGAAGGCCTGCACCTGGAGACGTTCCTGCCCGCCGACGCGCGGACGAAGGAACTGCTCGGCGCCGCGACCGCGTGACGGGCGCGGAACCTCAGTCCTGCGGTTCGTAGTCACCGAGCTGTTCGGTGTCGTCCTCTAGATCGAAGACGACCCGGTCGATCGTTCCGGTGAACGGGAACTCCCCGGAGTAGGCCTGGCTGACCGGTGAATAGCCGTCCCGGCCGAGGTCCAGTCCGCCCCAGGACATGAAATACCGCGAGGTCTCCGGCATCGCGACCTCGGCGAGTACCCGGTCCCCGGACAGGATCCGCCCGACACCGGCGAGTGTCCCGGTCTTGCGGAACGTGTAGGTGAAGGTGTGCGGACCGGTGGTGAGCTCGACCGGTGCGCTGACCCGGTAGATGCCGCCGTAGTAGTTGTAGTCGTGATGGATTGCGGAATCCTTGATGTAGAAGGAATATCCGCCACCGACGGAACCACAGGCGACGAGTACGCCCTCGTCCTCGGGGCCGCATTCGACGTGCGCGGTCAGGGTGTAGGAGCGGTCCAGGACGAACGGGGTGGCCCCGTTCGGCACGTGGCTGCAGCCGCCCCACAGGGTGACGCGGTTCCTGCTGCGCACCGCGTCCGGGCGGGCGCTGGCCGCGGCCCGGCGCGCGGCGAACCGGCGGTCGTCGAGCGGCAGGACGTCGTAGCGGCCTGCCTGAGTCCACCATTCCTCGATCATGGCGCGCAATCGCTGCGGATAGCGCGCGGCGAGATCGTGGCATTCGGAGAAATCCGAGTCGAGGTGGTAGAGCTCCCAGACGTCGTCCTCGTAGCGGGTGTCCGCGGCATGGTAGGCGACCGCTTTCCAACCGTCCTGCCACAGCGCGCGGCTGCCGAACATCTCGAAATACTGCACCTGCTTGCGGCTCGGTCCGTCCGATTCGAAGGAATAACGCATGCCGGTGCCGTGGATCGGCATCTGCGGCACGCCGTTGACGGTCTCCGGCGCGCGCATGCCGAGGACCTCGAGGACGGTCGGCACGATGTCGACGACATGGTGGAACTGATGGCGCACCGCACCGCGCGCGGCGATCCCGTCCGGCCAGGAGATGATGAGCGGATCCCGTACTCCGCCCGCATGGGTGTTCTGCTTGTACCGCTTCAGCGGGGTGTTCTCGGTCATCGCCCAGCCGAGCGGATAGTTGTTCTGCACCCGCCAGGTTCCGATGTCCGCGAAGTATCGCTGGTTGTATTCGACCGAGTCGATTTCCTCGTTCTCGTAGGTGGCCATGTTGACCGAACCGTGGTGCTGGCCCTCCTGGCTCGCCCCGTTGTCGGAGAGCAGTACGAAAACGGTGTTGTCCAGCTGGCCGAGCCGCTCGAGATGATCGAGGAACCGGCCGAGCTCATGATCGGTGTGCTCCAGGAAGGCCGCGTACGCCTCCTGGAACCGGGCATACAGCCGTCGCCGCTCGGCGGGGAGCTCGTCCCAGGCGGGCACACCGGGATTGCGCGGGGCGAGCTCGGTGTCCGGCGCGACGATACCGAGTTCCTTCTGCCGCGCCAATCTCGCTTCGCGCACTGCGTCCCAGCCGTGGTCGTAGGCGCCGCGGTACTTGGCGAGATAGCTCTCCGGGGCCTGGTGCGGGGAATGCATCGCACCGGTGGCGAAGTACAGCAGGAACGGTTTCTCCGGGGCGAGCGAGACCTGGTCGGTCACGAAGGAATTGGCGTGGTCGACCAGATCGGCGGTGAGGTGGTAGCCGTCCTCGGGTTTCGCGGGCGGATCCACGCGATGATTGTCGTAGGTCAGTTCCGGATGGAACTGGTCGGTGGCCGCGTCCAGGAAACCGTAGAACCGGTCGAACCCGCGGCCGAGCGGCCACTGGTCGAACGGTCCCGCGGTCGAGGTCTGGTCCGCGGGCGCGATGTGCCATTTGCCGATGGCGAAGGTGGCATAGCCCTCGCCGCGCAGCATCTCGGCGATGGTTCCCGCGTCCTGCCGGACCGCTCCGCGTTTGCTGGGGAAACCGCTGTCCGCATTGGCGATGATGGACATGCCGACCGAGTGATGATTGCGCCCGGTCAGCAGGGAGGCGCGGGTGGGGGAACACAGGGCGGTGGTGTGGAAGTTGGTGTACCGCAGTCCGCGCCCGGCCAGCCGGTCGATGTTCGGGGTGGCGATCTCGCTTCCGTAGCAGCCGAGGCTGCCGAAACCGACGTCGTCGAGCAGCAACAGCACCACGTTCGGGCTGTTCGCCTCCGGGCCCCGGGGCTGGGGCCACCAGGGGACGGAATCCCGGTAGGTGCGGCCGATGTGTCCGCCGAACTCAGTGCCAGCCAAGTCAGTACTCCTCATTCAGATCACGCCGGTAGGTCTCCGGCAGGAAATGGGTGCAGGCTCCGGTGATCACGGCGAGCAGCACCACGAACCCGCACACCAGCCAGGGGGTTCCGCCGCCGAGCAACAGCAGCGAGGCGGCGATCGCCGGTACGAAACCGGCCGCGAGCGAGGAAAGCTGGAACACCACCGAGGTTCCGGTGAACCGCACCCGCGCGTCGAACAGTTCGGGAAGCATCGCGCCGGAAGGGGCGAACACCATACCGACCCCGATCGGGAAACCGAGCAGGAACGCGAGACACACCAGCACCGGATTCGCCGTGTTCATCAGCAGGAAACTGGGGAACACCGCGAGGCCGACGAGCACCGCGCCGAGCATGATCACCGGTTTCCGGCCGTAGCGATCCGAGAACCGGCCCGCGATCGGCACCGTGATCAGCTGCAGCACCAGGGCGAGTGCCACACCGAGCAGTGCCACCGGTTTCGCCAGGTGCAGCTCGGTGGTGAGGTAACTGATGCCGAACACGATGAACACCGCCCAGGTACCGGCATCCGCCACCCGGGCGCCGAACGCCTTGAGGATGGTGAGCGGGTAGCGGCGCAGCAGGGTGGGCACCGGCATCCGCACCGGACCGCCGGACTGCTTCATCCGCGCGAAGGCCGGTGTCTCCACCACCTTGAACCGCAGGTACAGCCCGGCGATCAGGATGAAGACCCCGAGCAGATACGGCACCCGCCAGCCCCAGGTGAGTAGCTGCTGTTCGGGAAGCGCCGCGACGAAGGCGAACACGACCACGATGGAGAGCAGCTGCCCGGCGGGATTTCCCATGCACGCCCAGGTACCCCAGTATCCGCGTTTGCCCTGAGGTGCGTGCTCCACGACCATCAGTGCGGCGCCGCCGAACTCGCCGCCGAGCCCGAACCCCTGCAGCAACCGGAAGAACACCAGCAGAATCGGCGCCCAGATCCCGATCGTCTCGTAGGTGGGAAGCAGCCCGGTCAGCACCGTCGGCAGGCCGAGCAGCAGCAGGGTGGCCAGCAAGGTCGCCTTGCGGCCGATCCGGTCCCCGATGTGCCCGAACACCAGCGCCCCGACCGGCCGGACCACGAATCCGACCCCGAAGCTGACGAACGCGAGCAGTGTTCCGACGACCGGATCACTCGCGGGGAAGAACAGTTTGTTGAACACCAGCGCGCTCAGCCAGCCGTAGAGCTGGAAGTCGTACCACTCCATGGTCGCGCCCGCGAGGCTGGCACCGGCGACTTTCCTGATCGAAGCCGGTGCGCGCTCGACCGCGACGGTTTGCCCTGACGACATCGGCAGCTCCCAGCACACTTGGATGGCATACGACGAAGAGCTCGTCCGGAAGCTGCACGCGACCGGTGGGAGCTCCCGGGGAAACCCTAAGTCCCGCACAGGCGATACGACCAGAACGTAGTTCCGATAAGAGTTATATGGTTTTCCGTATGGCTATTCCGGAGGACATCCAGCTCTCCTGGCTCAGTTCGTTCCTGGCCGTGGTCAACCAGGGGACCTTCACCGCGGCCGCCCGCACGACCCGCCGCGCCCAGCCGAGGGTCAGCGCGCACATCGCCGCCCTGGAGGAGGTGCTGCACGTGCGGCTGTTCGACCGCGGCGCCCGCGGCGTCAATCTCACCGAGGCCGGACATCGGCTGCTGCCGCATGCGCGGGCCGCGCTCGCCGAGGTCCGGGCCGGGATGGACAGCGTGGAGTCGCTCGAAGGCGCGCTGCAGGGCAACGTCATCGTGGGCAGCTTTCCCGGCGCCAGCGGGGTCCTGCTCGCCCCGCTGATCAAGCGGTTCCGTGCGGCCCACACCGGCGTCTCGGTCGAGCTGCACGAGGGTGATCCGGGCTGGCTGGAGGACGCGGTCGCCGGATCCGACATCGACCTCGCCGTGCGTGTCGCCGATATTCCCCAGCGGCACAAGGAAGTCGTGTCACGGCACCTCTTCGATGAGCGCATCCACCTTGCCATCCCCGCGGATCATCCGCTCGCCGATGTCGACGCCAGCCCCACGGTGCTGCGGGACCGCTCGCTGATCGTCACCGGAGCACCCGCCGAAGGGTGGACCGATTTCACCGAGCGGCTCGCCGAAAGCGGGATCACACCGGCCCGCATCACCAATGTCGCGCATCCGACGACGGTCATCGCGCTGGTGCGTGCCCGGCTCGGCATCGGGCTGCTCGGCGAGATGGCCGCGAGCATCACCGCGTTCGGCGATGTGCTCACCAAACCGTTGCCGCAACCGCGATGGGTCCGCGAGATCCACGTCTACTGGAACAGCAAACGCCAGCTGTCGACCGCGGCCGCCGCGTTCCTGGACGCGCTCGAGTCGACAGCACCCCAGCCGCGGTGACCGCCTGCCGGGCAACCGATCGCGGGTTCGCGCGTCCAGTCGAGGTGAACGGTTTCGCTCGCCGCGGCCTGCGCCTCGCGGTACTCCCAGCCCTGCTCCTGACGGTCTTCGCGATAGCGGCACCCGCCGCGAGCGCCGCCGAATCGGCTCCGGCCGTGCACACCGGCACATTCGACCCGGCAGCGCGTCAGGCAGCGCTCGCCCACTGGACACCCGAACGGATGCGCGCGGTCGGGGCGAAGTCGAACGAGGCCGACGGTTCGGTCAACCGGCCCTGGTCCGGCCCGATCCCGCACGGGGTCGGGCGGCTGTTCTTCACCGAGGTGCCCGGTGAGGATCACTGGTGCACCGCCACCGCCGTCGGCGGAGCCAACAAGGACCTCGCGACCACCGCCGCCCACTGTGTCTGGCCCGGTCTCACCAGGGACGGCACCCGGATCAAGGTCAGCAATGTCGTCTTCGTTCCCGGATACCAGGACGGGCAGCGCCCGCAGGGGGTCTTCGCGGCGCGGACGTACCTGCTTCCCGAGTCGTACACCCAGCACAGCTCACCGGACATCGCGATGATCGCCTTCGATCAGGATCGCGGCAGCCACCTCGCCGACCGCGCCGAACCGCAGCGGATCTCCTTCGACGGTGCCGACCCGGGCAAGACGACCATCCTCGGTTACCCGGGATCCCGTACGGCCCGCGGGAATTCCCTGTACTGGTGCGACAACGTCAAGGCCGGGCCGGACGGCACCGGGACGTGGGACTCGCCCTGCGATATGGCCGGCGGATCCAGCGGCGGCCCGTGGCTGGCCGATTTCGACCCCGAGACCGGAAGCGGCACCGTTTTCGCCGTCACCAGCCAGGGGACCATGGACATCGATCCGGGCACCGGTGAACCGATCACCACCGCGCTGAGCGGCGCACCGGAACAGGGGATCGGCAAGACACTCTACGACCAGGCGGGAGCCAGCTGACTGAGCCTGTTCCGGGCACACCACCGCGACGCGCGGGTATTTCTCCAGCGATGGGGCGGCAACCTCGGTGAGTCCCATCAGGTGGGTGGCCGGGCCGCTGCTCGCGGCACGGGATTGGGGCACTCCGCATCACCGGATCAGGTCATAAGGCACTGGAGGTGTTCCGTGCTTCGGCCGAATCCGGGGAAGGTGCCCGGAGATTGCGAACACGGCACGAGGAGGCAGTCGATGCGCCGGTCGCGGTTCTGGCTGATCCTGGCCGTACTCGGCCTGGCCGCGCTGTTCGGCACACCCACGGTGGGGGCCGGGGCGCCGCTGCGCACGAGCGGATCGGTGCCCGCGGGTTTCCTTGCCCAGTCGGTGAACTGGCCATCGGCATCGGCCGGGAGGATCCTGGGCAGTGTCGGCTGCGGTGACCGGCGCTGCACGGTGGTCGCCGGAACCGAGAACGCGGGCCGCAGCTGGTCGGTCCGTGGCACCGTGCCCGCGCCGCTCGCCCAGCCGGGAGAGCCCGGTGTGACACGGCTGCGGTTCGCCGATGCCGGTCACGGCTGGGCGTTCGGCCCCGCGCTCTATCGGACCGCGGCCGGCGGCCGGACCTGGCGGTCGAGTCGAATGCCCGGCGGCGGCCGGCAGGTGGTCGCCCTGGCGACCGAGGCGGATGTCACGTATCTCGCGGTTTCCCCATGCCGCATCGGCGAACCACCGTACGAATGCGCGGCGCCCACGACCCTGTGGCGCTCGGACCCGGGCCGTTCGCGGTGGCGACGGGTACCCGTCAGATTGCCGGTGACCGCGGGCGCCCAGGACGTCATGCTGGCCCTGCGCGGTGCCACCGCCTATGTCGCGGTGGCCGGTGAACCCGGGCGGCCCGGCGTGTTCTACGCCAGTCCGGGCGGGAGGCAGTGGTCGGCCCGCCGAGCTCCGTGCGACACCTCGACGGCGGAGACGATGGCCGGAATCACCGCGCTACCGCACGATCGGCTCATGCTGCTGTGCCTCGGCGATGTCGGACTGAGCCGGTCCACCAAGCGGGTGTTCGCCTCGCCGGACGCCGGGCGCACCGCGCGATATCTCGGCACCGCGCCCCGGCCCGGGATCGCGTGCACCATGGCGGCGACCCCGTCCGGCCGGTTGGTCATCGGATCGGCGAGTACCGGCAATTGGCTCTACTCCAGCGCGGATGGCCGCGCGTGGCGCACCGCGCTCGCCGAACCGGGCGGTGGCTGGAACGATCTGCAGTTCACCACGGACCGAACCGGATTCGTGGTCGATCATCCGGGCGCGGGGGACAGTGCGGGGAACGCCGTACTGACCACTCACGATGGCGGCGCCCACTGGACCAGGCTGCACCTCGGCCCCTGACCGGGCAGCGCTGCGCCGCGGTCAGCGCTGCCCGGGCGGACTCGGCGCTACGACGACCCGGACCAGTGCGGCCGCCGCCATGGGCAGTTGCCCGGGTTCGACCAGGCGCGCCAGCGCCTCCGGATCCGGTGGAAGACCGAGCTTTTCGGCGCCCCGCAGGGCGAGCCGGTCGAAGCAGGGCCGCAGCTCGGGCCAGATCCCCTGAGCCTCGCGGCAGAAGATGTCCGCCCCGGTCGGCCCGATGCGGGGTAGTTCGGTGAGCAGTTCGCGGATCGTGGATGTCGATCCCTGCGCGCGCCGGCGCAGTTGCCGTAGATCACCGCGGTATTCCCGGCGCAGCATGGCGGCCCCCGCACCGAGGGCGGTCGCGGTCTGTTCGTCGTAGCGGCGGTATCCGGCCCGGTCTAGCGCATCGACGCGGTCCTGCCAGGCGGAGCGCTCCATCCGGGCCGGGGTGGTCATGCCCGAGCGGCCCAGTTCCCGGGTAGCGGCCACGGCGATCTCCGCCTTGATACGCGTCGACAGCAGCAGGGTGAGCACCGAGAGCCGGTACAGCGGGGCGGGCTGGTCGGCCAGCCGGATACCGGCCTCCCCGGCGAAGGTGTGCCCATAGCGATCGAGCAACTCTCGCATGGTCTCCAGCTCCGTCGCCATGGTTCAGGATAGGCACGCACCCGGCGAGGCGTGGAGCACGTGTGGTTGACAGATACCCCTGGGGGCATACGATATACCCCGTAGGGTATCTGTCATGGTGAGTGGAACGGAGGTCATCGTGCGGCTGGGCTTGACCCGCTCGTATCGAGGAGCGGACTACGACACCGTCCTGGACCGGACTCGGGCAGCGCTTTCCGGGGAGGGATTCGGGGTACTGACCGAGATCGACGTGCAGGCGACGCTGCGGGAGAAGCTTGGGGAGTCCCTGGAGCGCTACGTGATTCTGGGTGCCTGCAATCCATCGCTGGCGCACCGGGCGCTGCAGGCGAGCCGGGATATCGGGTTGCTGCTGCCGTGCAATGTCGTGGTGCGACAGGACGAGGCGGATTCCTCGGTCACCCGGGTCGAGGCGGTGAACCCGGCGATGATGAGCGAGCTCGTCGCGGCAGCGGAGATCGAGGCGGTCGCCGGATCGGCGGCCGAACGGCTGGAATCCGCGCTCACCGCGCTGGACGAGGCCCTGTCATGACCGAGGTCGCACTGTACGGGGATCCGGTCTGCCCGTTCGCCTGGCTGGCGTATCGATGGCTGAGCGAGGCGATCCCGGAACCCGAATCGCTGCGCCTGTATCCGATGAGCCTCGCCGTGCTCAACGAGGGCCGCGAGGTGGCGCCGGGGCACCGTGGCCGCATCGCCGATTCGCGTTCGGTGGGCCGGGTGCTCGCCGCCATCGACGACCACCGGGTCAGGGCCGCGCTGTTCACCGCGATAGGAGTCCGGGTGCACGAGCGGGAGGAGCGGGTCGATGACGGGCTGCTCCGTGCGGCATTGCGGGAAGCGGGAATGCCGGGGGAACTCCTCTCCGCGGCGCACACCGATGCGCACGACCCCGCGATGCGCGCCATGCATCAGCTCAGTCAGGACGCGCTCGGCTCGACCGGCGGCAGTCCGATCACCACGATCGACGGCAGGACGTTCTTCGGGCCCGTGCTGACCGAACCGCCGGGGCCGGACGAGGGGCGCGCCCTGTTCGAAGCGCTGGCCACGGTGGCCGCCGTTCCCGCCTTCGCCGAACTGCGCCGCAATCGCACGGGCGCACCGACTCTTGCGAAAGGATGAGCCATCATGTGCCGTCCCAAGCGATGCCGTACCTGTGGCAAGACCACGTGGAGCGGATGCGGCATGCACATCGACGCCGTCCGGGCCACGGTCGCCCCGGATCAGTGGTGTGCGGGCCACCCGGACCGCCCCCGCTCCCGGTGGCCGTGGAAATCTGCGAAGCGGCAACACGAAAACAGGGAGCGTGAACATGATCGGTGATGAAGACACCGTCGGCCAGGTGCGCAACCGGCTGCGCCGGGCGCAGGGACAACTGGCGGGCGTGATCGCGATGATCGACGAAGGCCGCGACTGCAAGGATGTGGTCACCCAGCTCGCCGCCGTTTCCCGCGCACTCGACCGCGCCGGATTCAAGATCATCGCCAGCGGTCTGCGCGAGTGCATCACGACCGGCGAGCAGAACGAGGAAGCTCCGCTCACCGAGGAGCAACTCGAAAAGCTGTTTCTCACCCTTGCCTGAGACAAGCAGTGTGCCCCCGGTGAGAGTCGAACTCACACTGGACGGGTTTTGAATCCGCTGCCTCTGCCATTGGGCTACGGGGGCGCTGTCGTGCCAGAGAATAACGTGACCGTGAGATGGCTCCCGTGGGCGGGTCGGGCGGTGCGGCGATAGGTACGATAGTCACGCAGGGTGCCGGGGGAGGCCGGTGTCCCGTCAAGCTGATGTCGATGGAGGTCTTGGTGAGCGAGGCGACCGGTGGTAATGACCAGAAGGCCGAACGCCGGGTGTTGGTCGCGGAGGATGAGGCGCTGATCCGCCTTGACCTGGTCGAGATGCTGCGCGAGGAAGGCTACGAGGTAGTCGGTGAGGCGGGAGACGGCGAACAGGCCGTCGCCCTGGCGCGTGAACTCAAACCGGACCTGGTGCTGCTCGACGTGAAGATGCCGAAGCTGGACGGGATCGACGCGGCGGCGAAGATCGCGGAGGAGCGGATCGCTCCGGTGGTGATCCTGACGGCGTTCTCGCAGCGGGACCTGGTGGACCGGGCGCGCGAGGCGGGTGCGATGGCGTACCTGGTGAAGCCGTTCAGCAAGTCGGACCTGACCCCGTCGATCGAGCTCGCCGTTTCCCGGTTCGCGGAGCTCTCCGCGCTCGAGTCGGAAGTGGCGAGCCTGACCGACCGTCTGGAGACGCGCAAGCTGGTGGACCGCGCGAAGGGGCTGCTGATGACCAAGCACGGTCTCTCGGAACCGGATGCGTTCCGCTGGATCCAGCGCACCGCCATGGACCGCCGCAGCACGATGCGCGATGTGGCCCAGGCGGTCGTGGAGACCGTGAAACCCTGAAATCCCGGTTCGACCCGGACGCGCGCCGGGGCTGTTGACCGACAGCCCCGGCGCGCGTTTTGTTGACTACGGTTCGTCACGTCTCGTATCCGTGTCGCCGCAGCGCGCTTCGGTCAAATCCGGCTGATCGGGCAAATTCCGTCGCAGATCGCCACGGTCGGTAACTTTTTGATCGTTTCGTAACCTATCCGGCCCAATGATTGGGTAGGTTCCACCGCGCGTCGTTACGTGTCCGGGTCGGATCACCCATACGATACCGGCGCTGGAAAACGCCTCAGAAGCCATGAGCAAGGGAGCCGCGCGGAGATGGCCACAACACAACACGGTGGAGAAGGCGGGCACAAGCTGCGCCGGGACCTCGGTCTCGTCGGGCTGTTGTTCGCCGGTGTCGGCTCACTCATCGGTTCCGGTTGGCTGTTCGGTGCGTTGAAGGCCGCCAAGCTGGCCGGCCCGGCGGCACTGCTCTCCTGGGCGATCGCCGCGGTGATGATCCTGTTCATCGGGCTGTGCTTCGCCGAGCTCGGCACGATGTTCCCGATCTCCGGTGGCGTGGTGCGGTTCCCGCACATCGCCTTCGGTTCCTTCGCCAGCTACGTGATGGGCTGGATCACCTGGCTCGCGGCGGTGTCCATTCCGCCGGTCGAGGTCGAGGCGGTGCTGCAGTACTCGACGGGGTACATCCAGTCGCTCGGCCTGCCGGCGATGATGACGCCGAACCAGCTGGAACCGGGCGCCGATCCGGTGTACACGCTCACCGGCTTCGGCACGATCATCGCGGTGATCCTGATGGCCGTGTTCGTGCTGATCAACTACTACGGCGTGAAGTACTTCGCGCGCATCAACAACGCGCTGGTGTGGTGGAAGCTGCTGGTGATCGTGGTGGTCATCGCGGCGTTCCTGTACTTCGGTTTCAAGCTGGGCCATTTCTCCGGGAACTTCACCCGCTACGGCTTCATGCCGGGCGGCTGGGAAGGTGTGTTCACCGCGATCGCCACGGCGGGTATCGCGTTCTCCTTCATCGGGTTCCGCCAAGGGATCGAGCTGGCGGGGGAGTCCAAGAACCCGAAGCGGAACGTGCCGATCGCGGTCATCGGCTGTGTGTTGATCTGCGGTGTGATCTACGTGCTGCTGCAGATCGCGTTCGTCGGCGTGGTGCAGCCGGGCGACCTCGCGAAGGCGGGCGGCTGGGAACACCTGAGCTTCGCCAACGACTTCGGCCCGCTCGCGGCCATCGCCACGATCCTCGGACTCGGCTGGCTGGCCATCATCCTCTACATCGACGCGGTGGTCTCGCCCGGTGACACCGGCCTGATCTACAACACCGTCACGGCGCGCATCTCGTACGCCATGGGGCAGAACGGCAACGCCCCGCAGTCGCTGACCAAGGTCAGCAAGCGCGGTGTTCCGGTGGTGAGCCTGCTGGTGACCTTCGTGGTCGGGCTGATCTTCTTCCTGCCGTTCCCGAGCTGGCAGAGCCTGGTGAGCCTGGTGACCTCGGCGACGGTGCTCTCCTTCGGCAGCGGGCCGATCGTGCTCGCCGTGCTGCGCCGCAGGGCTCCTGGCTTCCCGCGCCCGTTCAAGCTCGCCGGTGGTGACATCATCCCGTTCCTGGCGTTCTTCTCGGCCAACATGATCGTGTTCTGGGCGGGCTGGGACACGAACTGGAAGCTGTTCCTGATGCTGCTGCTCGGGCTGATCCTGCTGCCGATCTTCATCGCGACCTCGAAGCGCAAGCTGCCGCCGCTGGACTTCAAGGCGGGCGCCTGGGTGATTCCCTGGCTCGTGCTGCTCGCGGTGATCAGCTACCTCGGCGACTACGGCGGCGGGCTGAAGGTGCTCAGCCTCGGCTGGGGCGCGCTGGCCATGTTCGTGGTCTCGCTGGGCATCTACATCTTCGCGATCCGTTCCGGGCTGTCCCCGGTGCGGGTCGAGCGGGAGATCGAGAACGCCCGCTCGGAGGCCGCGGAGGAAGAGACCGCCATCGGCGCCGAGTGACCCACGCCATCGACCCCGTCAACCGACCCTCCGAACAGGTAGTGTCACCGTGCTCAAGGTAGGTTCGGCTGCTGTGAATGCCGAGCAGGGCGACGCCGAGAACAGCGGCGCCGACGAGCCTGGGGAGCCCAGCGCCCCATCCGTGGAGGGCGGGACAGCCCAGCCGGACAAGCCCGCCCGCAGAGCAGGGCGCGATCTCCCCGCCGCGATCGGCGTCGGGCTCGCGCTCGGCGCCGCGGTGCTCGCTGCCCTGCTGACCTACCGGCAGCTGTTCCTGATCGTGATCGCGGCGGCGGTCGCGATCGGCACCATCGAACTGGCCGGTGCCTTCCGGCGCGGCGCCGACATCCGGATCGCCCGGGTCCCGCTGCTGCTCGGTGGTCAGGCGATGGTGTGGCTGACCTGGCCGTTCGGTCTGCGTGGCGCGCTGGTCGGGTTCGTCGCCACGGTGCTCGCCTGCCTGTTGTGGCGGATGCGTTCCGGGGCGGACGGGTACCTGCGGGATGTGGCGGCCTCGGTGTTCGCGGCGGCCTATGTGCCGCTGTTCGCCTCGTTCGCCGCGCTGCTCGTGCTCCCGCTGGACGGGGTCGGCCGGGTGCTGACCTTCCTGATCGTGGTGGTGTGCTCGGACACCGGCGGATACGCGGCCGGTGTGCTGCTGGGCAGGCATCCGATGGCGCCCTCGATCAGCCCGAAGAAGTCCTGGGAGGGGTTCGCCGGATCCCTGATCTCCGGCCTGGTCGCGGGTTGGCTTGCGATCTGGCTGCTGCTCGACGGGCAGTGGTGGCAGGGCGCCATCCTCGGGGTGGCGGTGGTCTGTTCCGCGACCCTCGGCGACCTGATGGAGTCCTTGGTGAAGCGGGACCTCGGGATCAAGGACATGGGCACGCTGCTGCCGGGGCACGGTGGGCTGATGGACCGGCTCGACTCGCTGCTGCCCTCGGCGGTGCTGTCCTGGATGATGCTCGGGCTCATGCTGCCCACCGTTGGATGACCACCGAATCCGTCCGGCCCAGCCCGAACATCTGGCGCTGGCCGAAGACCTACGCGATCGAGAACGCGGCACAGGACGTGCACGGCGCGGTGTGGGCGGCGATCGAGGAACACGCCCCGTTCGCCGGCCGGGATGTGGTGGACATCGGTTGCGGGGACGGATTCCACCTGCCCCGGTTCGCGGCGTGCGCGGCGAGCGTGATCGGCGTTGAACCGCATCCGCCGCTGCGCGAACGGGCGCGCGAGCGGGTCGCCGGGCTGTCGAACGCCAAGGCCTTCGCGGGGCGGGCACAGGCGCTTCCGCTTCCGGACGCGAGCGCCGATGTGCTGCACGCGCGGACCGCGTATTTCTTCGGTCCCGGTTGCGAACCGGGACTGCGGGAGGCCGACCGGATACTGCGTCCCGGCGGCGCACTGGTGATCGTGGACCTCGACGGATTCGCGGCGCCCTACGGGGACTGGCTGCGTGCCGACCTGCCGGACTACGAACCGGGGCGGGTGGAACAGTTCTTCACCACGCAGGGATTCACCAGCAGGGACGTGGCCACGACCTGGCGGTTCGCCAAGCGGGCCGAGCTGGAAGCGGTGCTGCGCATCGAATTCTCCGCGAAAGTGGCCCGCCGCGCGATCGCCGAGACGCGCGGAACGGAGATCCCGGTCGGTTACCGGCTGCGGATTCGCAGCAAACCGACCGGGATCATCCTGGACTCCTAGACCTGCTCAGTCCTCGTCCTCTTCCTCGGTGTCCGCGGGAGCGTCCTCGGCGAGGATGCCGTAGAGCTCCTTGCGGGCACTGTTCAGGATCGTGACCGCGCGGTTCTTCTGCTCCGCCGATCCGACCATGAACAGCTGCACGGCCGCCCCGGCAAGCTGAGCAGCCGCGGCCTGCAACGGGCTGTCCTCGGCGGGCGCCTCGGCTGCGGCCTGCTCCCACGGCGGGTTCTCCGTGTGCTGCTCCGCCTCCTGCTCGCCCTCCTCGGTCAGGGTGAACAGCTTCTTGCCACCCTTGCCCTCGCCGCTCTCGGCGATCAGGTCCTCATCCGCGAGCTGCTGCAGCAGCGGGTACACCGAACCGGGACTCGGCCGCCAGGCGTTGCCGCTGCGTTCGGTGATCTCGCGGATCATCTCGTAGCCGTGCATCGGGCGCTCGGTGAGCAGGGCGAGCACGGCGGCGCGGACATCACCGCGGCGCTGGCGGCCTCTTCCTCGCCCGCCGCCCCGGCCACGGCCCTGCCACGGCCCCCCGAATCCGGGCGGGAACCCCTGGGGTGGACCGAAACCGCCGGGACCGAAGCCCGGTCCGAATCCGCCGGGGCCGAAGCCGCCGAACGGGCCACCGTGCCGGGCACGGGCGTGCGGGTCGAAATCGCGGCCCGGATGCGGGCGCCGGTGCGGGTGGTGCGGGTGGTCGTGCTCCCGGTGGAAGCCGTCTCCGTGAAATCCGAATGACTGACGCATGGGTTTGCCCCTCTCTCGTGGCGGACCCCGATGGATCCGCGCCAGCTCGGTGCTGACCTCACTAACGATATATCGAAAACTATCGCGATGCAACACCGAGCTGTCGAGATATTCAGTTAGGGGGCGTCGAGCCCGGTCAGCGGAAGGCCTGGACCCCGGTCACCGCGGCGCCGAGGCTCAGGGCGTGCACCTCCTCGGTGCCCTCGTAGGTGAGCACGGTCTCCAGGTTGTTCATGTGCCGCATCACCGGGTACTCGAGGGTGATCCCGTTCGCGCCGAGCACGGTCCGCGCGCTGCGGGCGACTTCGATGGCGGAGCGGACGTTCGCGAACTTGCCGAAGCTGACC
Source organism: Sciscionella sediminilitoris (assembly GCF_000737195.2). GTDB lineage: Bacteria > Actinomycetota > Actinomycetes > Mycobacteriales > Pseudonocardiaceae > Sciscionella > Sciscionella sediminilitoris. The sequence continues at coordinate 24,240 of NZ_JALM01000004.1, read as the reverse complement.
TGGCTGGGGGCGAGGTCCCCGGCGTCCTTGAGCGTGGAGAGTTGGCGCGCCACCAGTGCCGAGCGGTTCACCTCGACGAGCATGTCGGCGAGCTTGCGCTGGGTGAGCTGGAAGGCCGCGAGCGGTTTGCCGAACTGCTCGCGGGTCTTGGCGTAGTCGAGCGCGGACTCGTAGCAGCTGCGCGCGGCGCCGACGACACCCCACAGGATGCCGAACCGGGCCTCGTTGAGGCAGGAGAGCGGGCCCTTGAGGCCGCGCACATCCGGGAAGGCCGCGGATTCGGGCAGTCGCACGTTCTCCAGCACGAGTTCGGCGGTGATCGAGGCGCGCAGGGAGAGCTTGTGCCTGACCTCGTTGGCGGTGAATCCGGGGGTGTCGGTGGGGACCACGAAACCGCGGACGCCCTCCTCGGTGTTCGCCCACACCACGGCGACATCGGCCAGGGTCCCGTTGGTGATCCACATCTTCGTCCCGTTGAGCACCCAGTCCGAACCCTCACGGCGGGCGGTGGTGCGCATGGAACCCGGGTCCGAGCCGGAATCCGGTTCGGTGAGCCCGAAGCAGCCGAGCGCTTCCCCCGCGGCCATCCGGGGCAGCCACTCGGTGCGGTGCTCCTCGGTTCCCCAGTGGTGGATCGCGAACATGGCAAGCGATCCCTGCACGGACACATAGCTGCGCAGCCCGGAGTCGACGGCCTCGAGCTCCCGGCAGGCGATCCCGTAGGCGAGCGCGGAGAGTCCGGCGCAGCCGTAGCCCTCGAGATGCATGCCGAACAGGCCGAGCTTGCCGAGCCCGGAGGCGAGTTCGCGCGGCAGGCCGCCGTTCTCGTACCAGTCGGCGATGTGCGGGGTCAGTTCCTCGCGGGCGTAGGCGCGCACGGCATCGCGGACGTCCCGTTCGGTGTCGCCGAGACCGGCGTCGATCCCGAGGAAATCGTGCGGGTCGGCCTGTTTGACGCTCATTCTTGCTCCTGTTCTGCATCTGTGTGTTCACCGAGAAACGGTGGGGGAAGGGGGGCGAAGGTTTCCGAACCGGTGAACCGGAAACCGGGGCGGGGCATGGTGAGCGTGCCCGCAGTGGGGTGTTCGAGCTGTGCGGTGACCGAGGAACCGCCGTGCCGCAACGCATCGAGCACGCCGCGGATATTGCCCGCGGGTACTCCCGCGGTGCGCAGCGCGTCCACGAGCTTTTCGGCGGGCCACTCCACGATGCGCCCGGCGAGCGCGGGCAGCAGGGTCTCCCGGTTGGTGACCCGGAGCGCATTGCTGGCATACCGTGGATCCTCGGCGAGATCCGCGCGGCCGAGCAGTTCGCACAGCTTGCCGAACAGCGCGTCGTTGCCCGCGGCGATGAGCACTTTCCCGTCCGCTGCCTGGAACGGCTGATAGGGAACCACACTCGGGTGTTCGTTGCCGTAACGCTCCGGTTCGGTACCGGTGACCAGCGCGGCCTGGGCGACGTTCACCAGCCCGGACAGTGCGGAGCCGAGCATCGAGACCCGGATGTGCTCGGCCGCCCCGGTGCGCGCCACCTTGTGCAGCCCGGCGAGCATCGCGGTCGAGGTGTTCAGCGCGGTGAGCACATCCACGATGGCGACCCCGACCTTGACCGGTTCCCCCTCGGGCTCCCCGGTGATCGCCATGAACCCGGATTCGGCCTGGAGCACCACATCGAAGCCCGGTTGCCCCTCCTCGGGGTGCCCGTCCGGATAGGCGCTGACCGAGCAGTACACGACATCCGGGTTGACCGCGGCGACATCCGCGAAACCGAGGCCGAGCCGGTCCGCGGTTCCGGGGCGGAAATTCTGCACCACGATGTCCGCCTCCGCGCACAACCGCAGGGCCCGTGCGTGGCCCTCGGGGCTCGCGAGGTCGATGGCGAGGCTGCGTTTGCCCCGGTTGAGCGAGAGGTAGTAGCTGCTCTCCCCGCCGGCCTCGGGCGGGGACCAGGCGCGGGTGTCGTCCCCGCGTCCCGGCTGCTCGACCTTGATCACCTCGGCGCCGAGATCGGCGAGCAGCATCGTGGCGTACGGTCCGGAGAGCACCCTGGACAGATCCGCCACCCGTACCCCGGACAGTGGCGCGCTCATCCGTTGTTCCGCGCGACGTAGACGCTTTCCAGGCATTTGCGGAAGGCGGTGACCAGTGCCGCGCCGGAGCCGCCCTTGTAGTGCGTCTCGATGCGTCGCAGCACCTCGGTCGCCTCGGTGTACACGCTCGTCTCCTCGACCAGCGCGCGGAAGAAGTCCTTGGCCAGCGAGGTGAGCATGGTCGGTTCGGCCGCGACGACCGTTCCCGAGTCCAGGTCCACGACGAGGACCACGCCGACCCGTTCGTACTGCGAGTGATTGGCGACCGCGTCCGGAAGCCGCGCGTAACCCGAGACGAGCACGAGATTGGTCCCGGCGGCGAGTTGTTCGCGGAAGAACTCGAATAGGTCCACGGCATGCCTCCCGTTCGACAGCATTCATCGCCCGCGATCACTGCGGGCCATGCTGGGGAGGCTCGCCTGATCAGGACACCGGTCCGGTGTCCCGCAGCGGGCTGGCAGCGCAACCTATCTTGCCGAGGCCGCCGCCCCGTGGTCAAGCGGCCCTTCGGTGGACCCGGTGAGGCCGAGCTGATCCGCGGCGGCGGCGAACGCGTCGATCACCACGCGCAGGGCGGGCCTGCGATGCGCGGAGGTGCGGTAGGCGATGGCGATGTCCCTGGTGATCGGGTCGGCCAGTTCGACGACCTCGACCGCGGACCAGCGGAACGCGAGGCCGAGATCGGGGACCAGCGTGACGCCGAGGCCCGCGGCGACCATGGCCATCGCCGTGGCCTGTTCCTCGACCTCGTGGCGCACATCGGGTTCGAAACCCTGGTGCTGACAGGCGACCCGGACCGCGTTGCCGAAGTGGCTCGCCTTGCCCGCGAGGATCCAGCGAGCGTCGGCCAGATCGGCGAGCGCGACCGGGCTCTGCGGGGTCAGTGCTCCGGAGGGCACCACGGCGTGCAGCCGCTCGCGGCCGATGTTGCGCCGTTCCAGGTTGGCGTCCCAGGGCATCGGCGCGTCCGGGTAGTCGATCACGAAGGCGAGGTCGAAATCGCCCTGGCCGACCGCGCGCGCGGTCTCCTCCGGGTCCACTTCGCGGGTGTGTACTTCGATGTCCGGGTAGTGCGTGGCGAGCCAGGCAAGGGAACGGGGGAGCAGCCCGGCCGCGACGGTGGCGAACACCCCGACCGAGACCTTGGCGGCGAGATTGGCCTGGGCTCGCTCGAGTGCGATCACCGCGCGTTCCTCGGCGCCGAGGATCTCCTCCGCGTGCTGGGCGAGCAGTTGACCGAGCTCGGTGAGCACCACCTTGCGCCCGATGCGCTCGAACAACGGCAGCCCGACCTCCCGCTCGAGCTGCTGCAACTGCTGGGAGACCGCGGATGTCGTGTAGTGCAGCGCGGCCGCCGTCGCGGTGAGCGTTTCGCGGCGGGCGAGCTCGCGAAGCAGGCGCAGCCGGTGCATCGAAAGTTCCATCAAGCGATCCTAAACGAATGTGTCCATGATCCTTAACTAGAACGTGCGTAATTAATGTCGCACACTCTGCGGTATACCCCGTGAGAATGGCAACCAGTCGTTCCCAACCGGCTAACACGGTCGTCACAAAAGTCGCTCAAACTGACGAATAAGCAGCGGGATTGCCGCTCCGATCACGATGGGTGACCAGCTGTCGACGATGGCGGGATCGTTCGTCTCGCTGTCAACAGACAACATCACAGTCGAGTAACACAGAATGTCTCGCTTCGCGAGCAAATGAGCATGGAGGAGGTACCGCCGATGTCCATCCAGACGCGCGAACCCATGGTCCGGCTGACCTGGACCGACCCGGTCACTGGCATTCACGGCTACCTCGTCGTGCACTCCCTGATCGCCGGTCTCGCGACCGGTGGCACCCGGATGCGTGCCGGCTGCACGATCGGTGAGGTCGAGGATCTCGCCCGGGGTATGGCGGTGAAGTCCGCCGTGTTCAACCTCCCGGTCGGTGGTGCCAAGGCTGGTATCGACTGCGACCCGAAGGACCCGCGCGCGTTCGAGGTGCTGACCCGGTTCTGCACCGCGATGCGCCCGTGGCTGGACGACCACTGGGTCACCGCCGAGGACCTCGGAGTCCCGCAGCACCTGATCGACGAGGTGTTCGCGCAGATCGGGCTCGAGCAGTCCTACCACGCGGCGATCAGCCGCTCGACCGATTCGCAGCGCACCCTCCGCCGGGTGCACGCCGGTCTCAACGCCCCGGTTCCCGGTGGCCTGCTCGGCGACGTGATCGGCGGATACGGGGTGGCCCAGGCCAGCCTCGCGGTGATCAACGCCTGGGAGAAGCCGCTGGAGCGGACCACCGTCGCGGTGCAGGGCGTCGGGACGATGGGCGGTGCCGCCGCCTGGTACCTGCACGACGCGGGCGCCAAGGTCGTCGCGCTGGCCGACGCCGCGGGCACCCTGTTCCACCCGGAGGGCCTCGACGTTCCCACACTGCTCGACACCCGCGACGAGTACGGCGAGATCGACCGGGCGGCGCTGCCCGAGGACGTGCGGACCCTGCCGAGGGAAGCCGTGCTGGCCACCGAGGTGGACGTGCTCATCCCGGCCGCGATCTCGTACGCGATCACCCCGGACAACGTCGCCCAGGTGCGGGCCGGCGCCATCGTGGAGGCCGCGAACGTCGGCACCACCCCGGAGGCCGAGGCCGTGCTCACCGAGCGCGGCGTCCCGGTGATCCCGGACTTCGTGGCGAACGCGGGCGCGGCCGCGTGGGCCTGGTGGCTGCTGCTCGGTCAGGTCGGAGCGGAGCCCGCGGACTCGTTCAGCAAGCTGCGCTCCGAGATGCTGACCAAGGTCGCCTACCTGATGCAGGCCTGGCTCGCCGACGGAACCGCCCCGCGCACCACCGCCTTCGAACTGGCGGAGACGAACGCCGCGGAACGGGCCCAGGACTCGGAGCCGGTGCTGATTCCCTGACAGTGTGTGGTTCACCGCCATCCCCTCGCCACGTGTCGTAAAGTGCACTCGCATCGCACGCGGCGAGGGGAGAACCGGTGAGCACACCCAATGAGGTTCCGGACGCTCCGGAGACGTTCGTCAATCGCGAGCAGGAGCTCGATGAGCTCACCGCCGCGGTCGCCGATCGCCGTGCTGCCGGGGCCAAGGTCGCGGTGTGCAGCGGACTGCCCGGAGTGGGCAAGACGACGCTCGTGCACAAGTTCGTCGGCCGGGTAGGCGAAGCGTTCTCCGGCGGCAATCTCTACGTCGAGTTCGGCACCGGAGTATCGGTCAGCGATGCCCTGGCATCCTGTCTGGCGGCACTCGGGGTGTCGAAGGAGATGGTGCCCGGTACCTTGCGGGAGCGCGCCAACCTGTGGCGCACCAAGACGGCCCGGATCCCGTTGCTGCTGGTGCTCGACGATGTGACCGATCCGGCGCAGTTCGTCCCCTTCCTGCCGAAGTCCCCGGGCAGCGCGGTACTGGTGACCACCAACGGAGAACTCGCCGAGCTGAACCAGTACGGCGCCGAGACCGTGAAGGTGCACCCGCTCGATGAGCAGAAAGCCGTTCACGTCCTCCGCACGCTGGCCGGGGACCGGATCGCGGCCGAACCCGAGGCATTGGCCGAACTGGTGCACCAGTGCGCCGGCCTGCTGGTCGCCTTACAGGTGGCCGCCCTACGTCTGGCCACCAACCGGAGCCTGACGGTGGCCGCACTCGTCGGGCAGATCGCCGATGAACGGCGCGGGCTCTCGGCCCTGCGGCGGGGTACTTCCGGGGTGGCCGCGGTGTTCTCGGAGAGTTACGCGCGGCTGAGCGAGGGCGCGGCGCTGCTCTACCGGCGACTGGGCACACTGCCGTTCACCGAGCTCGATGCCGGGCTGATCGCGGACACCGGCGACGAATTCCTCGAGGAGCTGATCGGTTCCGGCCTGCTCACCGATGAGGGCAGTGGCCGCTACCGGTTCCATACGCTGATTCACCGGCACGCCAGGGAAGTTGCCGCGGAGTACGAGAGCGAACACGAGATGACCGCGACGCTGCGCGCGGCCGTCGAGTACTACTTGCGGCACGCCGCTGCGGCGGATCTGTGGGTCCTCCGCGAGGAGCGTTATCGAGTGCCGCGCGGCCGCACCTTCGACAAGTTCCTGTTCTCGGACAAGAAATCCGCGCTCGACTGGCTGGACCGCGAGCGGATCAATCTGCGCGCGATCATCCGGGTCGCGGTGCAGCACGGTTTCGCGGATCAGGCTTGGCAGCTCGCCGAGGCGGTCACGGCGCTGTACCTCAATCGCCGCTATCTGCTGGATTGGACGGAGACCAGCGAGCTCGGCGCGCAGGCGGCCGCGTCCCTCGGTAATCGTGCGGCGGAGGCCCGGTTGCGCAGTTTCTCCTCGCGCGCCTGGTGTGATCTCCGGGAGTTCGATCGGGCGCTGGCCGAACTGGAGCGGGCGGCCGCACTGGTCGAGGACAGCGAGGATCGGCGACTGCGGGCCTCGATCGAGGAACTGTATGCCCGCTATTACAACAGCATCGGGGAGTACGAACAGGCGCGCGCCGCGTTCCGGCGGGCGATCGAGCTGTTCACGCTGGCCGAGGACGACCGGGGAAGTGCCTTCACGAAACACTTCCTCGGTGAGTCACGGCTCGAGGCAGGGCACCCGGACGAGGCGGCCGTCATCCTCGAGGACGCCTTGCCGGAGGTGGAGGGTGTCGGCGACTCGAGGATGACCGGGCGCACGCTCACCGCACTCGGTCAGGCGCACCATGGCCTCGGGCGATTCGAGCAGGCCGCGGAGACCCTCCGGAGCGCGATCGCTGAGCTGGCCGACGGCAACGAGTTCTACCGTGCCCGGGCCTACGAACGGCTGGCCGAGGTGGACCGGGAGCACGCGGAGCAGCACCGGGCCCGCGCCCGCGAGCTCTATGCCTGCCTCGGCGGACCGGAAGTCGCCTGACGCACCCGTACCGTGGTTTCCTGCTCGCCGATCCGGACCGGAAAATCGGTGCTGTCCAGCCGATTCGTGCACAGCAGGTGATAGGCGATGGTCGCGAGCGCACCGGTATCGGCACCGGACAGGGTGGCCGATTCGCCTTCGCGGCCGAAAACCCGGCAGCCGTGCGGGATCCGCTTGGCGGCCAGCCGGGCACCCGGATAGCGGGCGAGCGTCGCCTCGGGGTCCTCGGTCAGCAGTACGGCCGCTTTCTCGGCGCGCCGCAGATCGGTATCGGCCTCGTCCACGACCAGATAGTGCTCCCCTGCGGCCACCGAGGCGGGAAACCGTTCCAGCACAAGGGTTTCCCCGTGCTCGGTGACTCGGACCCGGAAGGCGTGCACCGGGCGCTGTTCGGGAATCGGGTCCGGGACGCGAGCCAGCGGTGCTACGGGTTCCGGATCGAGGCCGAGCATCGAGTACAGCAGGGCGCGCACCCGTTCAGCGGCATCCGCGCGGTACGCGAAGACCTGGCGGGTCAGCTCGGTCCGATGCTCCGGTGCCGCGTCGAGCTGGGCACGCAGATCGCCGCGCGGATCCAGGCGCGGGGCGCGGGCCGCGAGCGCTTCGACCGGGGTGCCGGGCACGATCTCCTCGGCGGAACCGGTGAGCAGCAAGGGTTTTCCGAGACCGGCGGCGTACAGACCGAGGGAGCCGTGGTCGGCGATCACCACATCCGAGGCGACGAGGGCGGCGTGCCAGCCCGCTTCGGGTGGCAGCAGTGCCAGTCCGGCATCGAGCGCGTCGGCGTAATAGTTCGCCACATCCGCGCGGTTGTAGTGCGAGGCGATGTTCGGATGCAGTGCCGCGCACACCTGGTAGGAGTCGGCGGGCAGCGCGGCGAGCAGTGCGTGCGGCAGTTTCGGGGTGAGACCGAGCGCGGAGGCGCGGCCCCAGGTGGAACTCAGGAACACCAGGCGGCGGTCACCGGTGCCGAGCAGCCGGCGGAAGCGGGCACGCAGGGCGCGGCTCGCATCGAGGCGCTGCACGGTGGGATCACCGGTGACCACCGTGTGGCCGAGCACCTCGGGACAGCTCGCGCGCAGCTGCTGCTCCTGCTCGGCATGCGCGAGTACCAGGGTGATCCGGCCGCTGCCCAGCGCCGCCGCCGAGGGCACGCCCGCGATCCGGGTGCCGTTCCCGTCTCGCTCGGGCACGAACTTGTTGAACCCGATGCCGTGCGGGAGCACCACGATCGGCCCGCGCACGGTGGCCGGGTCGATGTTCTCGCTCGCGGTGAGCACTAGGTCCGCGGGCTGGTCCTTCACCTGCGACCACGGCACGATGCGATCCACCCGCGCCTCGCGCAGCAGCCGTTCGGCGTGTGCCCGGTGCCGGAACTCGTCCTGCAGGGTGAACAGCCTGCGCAGCCGGAAATCCCCGGAGAACAGCTCGCTCGTCTCGAGCAGCCGGATCACCGAGGTCAGTGAGCGCCCCACGCAGAGGATCGTGCGCTCGCAGCCGAAGGTCCCCCACTTACGTTCCTCGGCCGTCGCGCCCCCATTCGCCATGCCTACCGCAACCTCTGCTCGCGCGAACCCCGTTCGGTTCTCATCGTAGTCGCCGGGGCTCGCTTTCCAGGTCGCGGCGGGCCGCCTCGGTGAACTCGGTGAGGGCCCGCTCGAGGTCGGCGCGCACCTGGTCCGTGCCGTCCGGTTCCCGGCCCGGCAGGGTGCTCGCCCGCAATTCGCGCACCGTGTCCGCCAGGTGCACCGCGGTCGAGGCGAGTTCCTCGGCCAGTGCGGCGATTTCCCGTGGGGCGAACAAGGTCACCCGGAGCGCGGCCGACTCCACCGCGGCCAGTTCGGTGCGCGGATCGCCCTCCTCGACCGGGAACACCGGCAGCCGCAGCAGGGTTCGCGCGGCCCGCAGCAGTTCGGGATAGTCCGCGGTCTTCTGTTCCCGGGACAGCCGGCTGCGCTCGGTGCGGCGATCCGAGCGGGCGCGCAGCTGGGTGGCTCCGACGGTGAGCACCACACCGAGCAGCGCGGAGACCGTACCGATCCAGGGGGTCGCGGAGTTCATGACACGCGACGATAACCGAATCGCGCCCGATGTCTGGGATCGCTACACGGCCGGTGCCCCGGTGCGGTTACGGTTGCGCCGTGATCGACACCGATACCGCGCGCACCGGCGCAGTTCGCGGCAGGTTCAGGGCCGTATTCGGCGCGGGCGCGGGAAACGCCCTCGAGTGGTACGACTGGAACGTCTACGCGGTCTTCACCACCTATTTCGCCCCGCAGTTCTTCAACAGCGCCGACCGGGTCTCCGCGCTGCTGTCCACGCTCGCCGTGTTCGCGGTCGGCTTCGTGGCGCGCCCCTTCGGCGGTTTCCTGTTCGGGCTGCTCTCCGACCGGCGGGGGCGCAAATTCGCGATGACCCTGTCCATCGGGCTCGCCGCGCTGGGCAGCCTGGTGATCGGGTTCGCGCCGAGCTACGCCAGGGTGGGCGCGCTCGCCTCGGTGATCCTGTTGCTCGCCCGGCTGATCCAGGGCCTCGCGCACGGCGGTGAGCTGCCGTCCGCGCAGACCTACGTCGCCGAGTACGCCCCCGCGCAGCGCCGCGGCCTGTGGTCGAGCCTGATCTACGTGTCCGGAACACTGGGCAATCTGCTCGGCACGGTGCTCGCCGCCATCCTCGCGGCCACCCTCAGCGATACCCAGATGGGCGAGTTCGGCTGGCGGATCCCGTTCCTGCTCGGCGGGGTGTTCGGGCTCTACGTGCTGTTCATGCGGTTGCGCATGACCGAGACCGCCACCTTCACCTCCGACGTGGGCAGCACCAAACCGCGGATGTGGCCGCTGCTGGTGGCCAACCGGGCGGCCGTGGTGAAGGTCATCGGGCTGACCGCCGGGTTCACCGTCGTCTACTACGTCTGGTCGGTGTCCCAGACCGCGCACGCGATCTCCGCGCGCGGTGTCGACGAGCGCTCCGCCTTCTGGGCAGGGGTGGTCGGCAACGGCGTCTTCGTGCTCACCCTTCCGTTGTGGGGCAAGCTTTCCGACCGCGTCGGGCGGAAACCGATGCTGCTCACCGGACTGCTCGCCACGGCGGCGCTCGTGTTCCCGCTCGACGCCATCATCGGGCACAGCGCCGTGCTGCTCGGCGTCTCGATGTCCCTTGCCATGCTGCTGATCGGGATGTATGCCTCGATCCTGCCTGCCGTCTACGCGGAGCTTTTCCCGACGAAGGTGCGCACCGTCGCGGTCGGCATCCCGTACTCGATCACCGTGGCCGCGTTCGGCGGAACCGCCCCGTATCTGCAGGAGCTGATCGGCACCAAGCTCGATCCCGCCTGGTTCACGGGATACACGGTGCTGTTGCTGCTCATCTCGGCGGCCGTAGTGCTGCGCCTCCCGGAGACGCGGGGAGCGCGGCTGGACGAATCCGGTTCCGGCAGCTGATCCTCAGTCTTCGAGCAGTGCGCGCAGGGTTGCGTTGAACTCGGCGGGCCGTTCCAGCTGCGGCATGTGGCCCGCCTGTTCGATCACCCGCAGCCGTGCCCCGGGGGTCAGCGCCGCGCAGTGTTCGGCGACGGCGAGCGGGATCTGCGGATCGAGCGCGCCGTGCACATAGCTGACCGGTACCGCGAGCCCGGGAAGAGCGGGACGCGGGTCGTAACCGGCGAGCCAGTCGAAGTGCGCGTCGATGAACACTCCGGACTCCAGGATCATCCGCTCCGTGGCCCCGATCAGGGCGGGCGCGGTGCCCGGCGCGTACCAGCCGGGCACCCATTCGGCGAGGGTGGCGGCACGCGCGGTGGCCAGGCGCTGCCGCAGCTCGCCGAGGTCGCCCTCGGCACCCCAGTAAGCGGGTCCGTCCACTGCGACGAGCTGGGTCACGCGTTCGGGATGGCGCAGTGCGAACTCGGTCGAGAAGGCCGCACCGATCGAGGAGCCGATCAGTGCCGCGGCCCGGATCCCGAGTGCGTCGAACACGGCGAGCAGATCCGCGCACACCTGCTCGTGATCGTTGCCCTGTGCCGGCTGGTCCGAGCGCCCGCAGCCGCGCCAGTCGAGGGTGAGCACCCGGTGATCGCGGACGAACTCCGGCAGCTGGGCGTCCCACACCCGCCCGCTCGTTCCCCAGCCGTGCAGGAACAGGAGCGGCTCGCCCGTTCCGTTCTCGGTGTAGTGCAGCGCGATGCCGTCGATATCCAGGAAAGCCATACCCCGAGCACACCCGAGCGCGAGCCGGCGAACAACGAGCGGATCACGCCTATACTGATCACGATCGATGATCAATCGAAGGGTGGCATGGAGACGCGGCAGCTGCAGTACTTCCTCGTCGTCGCCGAGGAACTGCACTTCGGGCGCGCGGCGCAGCGGCTGCACATCGTGCAGTCCGCGGTGAGCCAGCAGGTGCGCAGGCTGGAACGCGAGCTCGGGGTCACCCTCTTCGACCGCACGACGCGGACGGTGCGGCTGACCAAGGCGGGGGATCGGCTGGTGCCGCACGCCACCGCGGTGCTCGAGGCGCAGCGGCGGGCGCGGGAGGCTATGGCACAGCTGGGCGCCCCGCGGCCGCTTCCGGTCCGGCTCGGGACCAGCCAGGGGCTCGCTGAACGGCTGGACGTCGTGCTGCCCGCGTTCGCCGAGCGGACCGAGGCCCGGCTCGAACTGGTCGATCTGGGGACCGAGGAGCGGCTGCGCGCGGTACGGGAGGGCGAGCTCGACGCGGCGCTGGTGCGCGGCCGTCGCACGCTCGCCGGGCTGCGGCTGTTCCCGGTGTGGCGCGATGAGCTGCTGGTCGCCCTTCCCGCGGCGCACCCGCTCGCCGGTGCCGAGACGGTCGAGTTCGCCGCGCTGGCCGAACTGCCGTTGCGGATCGCGGAGCACGGGCGCAACCCGGCGCTCTACGAGCTCGTGCTCGACTGCTGCCGGACCGCCGGGTTCGAGCCCCGGCTCGGGCGCGCGTTCACCACCGCCCAGGACACCCTCGCCGATATCGGGTTCGGCGGCCCGGCGTGGACGGTGTTCTATGCCGCGCACGCCAAGCAGATCGCGGCCGCCGGTGTGGTGTTCCGGCCGCTGCGTGCGCCGCGGCCGCGGATGCCGACCGCACTCGCCGTGCAGGCCGGTGCCGGGCGCCCCGAGCTCAGTGCCCTCGTCGAGGCCTGTCGGCTCGCCGCCGGTCCGGACGGTATGGGAGACTAGTACCTCGTGTCCGCCCTACCTCTCGTGTTCGAAGCGCCGCGCCGTGGCATGCCCAAGCGCCACCTTGCCGATCTGTCGCTGCCGGAACGGGTGGACGCCGTGCGGGAACTCGGTGAGCAGCCGTTCCGCGCCAAGCAGCTCTCGCACCACTACTTCTCCCGGTTGTCCGCCGATCCGGAAGCGATGACCGACCTGCCAGCCGCGAGCAGGGAGCGACTGGCCGGGGAGCTGTTCCCGCCGCTGCTGGACACCGTGCGGCACATCGAGTGTGACAACGGGACCACCCGCAAGACGTTGTGGCGCGCACACGACGGCACGCTGATCGAAAGCGTGCTGATGCGCTACCCGGACCGCACGACCGTCTGCGTTTCCTCCCAGGCCGGTTGCGGGATGGCCTGCCCGTTCTGCGCGACAGGCCAGGGCGGGCTGCAGCGCAACCTGTCCACCGCGGAGATCGTCGAGCAGGTGCGCCTGGCCGCGGCCGCCATGCGGGACGGGGCGCTGCCCGGCGGACCGGGCCGGTTGTCCAACATCGTGTTCATGGGCATGGGGGAGCCGCTGGCCAACTACAAGCGGGTGCTCGACGCCGTGCACCGGATCACCGATCCCGCCCCGGACGGGCTCGGTATCTCGCAGCGCTCGGTCACCGTGTCCACCGTCGGTCTCGCCCCCGCGATCCGCAAACTCACCGCCGAGGGGCTGCAGGTGCGCCTCGCGGTCTCACTGCACACCCCGGACGACGAACTGCGCGACACCCTGGTTCCGGTGAACAACCGCTGGCCGGTCGCCGAGGTACTCGAGGCCGCGCGCGGCTACGCCGAGTCGACCGGGCGGCGGGTCTCCATCGAGTACGCCCTGATCCGGGACATGAACGACCAGCCGTGGCGCGCCGATCTGCTGGGTTCCCTGCTGCGCAAGCATCTCGGCCAGCTGGCGCACGTGAACGTCATCCCGCTGAACCCGACGCCCGGATCCAAGTGGGACGCCTCGCCGAAGCCCGTCGAGCAGGAGTTCGTGCGCCGGGTCAACGAGGCCGGGGTCGCCTGCACGGTGCGGGACACCAGGGGCCAGGAGATCGCCGCCGCCTGCGGTCAGCTCGCCGCGGAGGAGTGAACGCGGCGGGGGAATGAACGCGGCGGAGGAGTGAGCGCGGCGGCGCTCTAGCGTGCCGACCTGCGCCGGTAGACCACGATGACGATGAGCAGGAGCACGACCAGGCACGCCGCGGCGATGGCGACGCCGGTTCCGGCCTTGGCCAGCAGAACGTCGAGCGAGGCCGCGGCGAAATAGCCGACGCAGATCTCCGCGGACGCCCAGATCGCCGCCGCGACCACGCTGAACACGGCGATCCGCCGGTAACGGAGTCCGGTGGCGCCCGCCAGATAGGGCGTAACGGTGCGCACCACCGGAATGAACCGGCCGAAGAATACGGCGGCGCCACCGTAGGAATCCATCAGCACGGTGGCGCGCCGCCAGGCCGCCGCGGGGATGCGGCGGCCGAGTCTGCTGGTGTGCAGCCGGGGCCCCAGGGCGGCACCGGTCAGCCGTGCGAGGCAATCACCGCACACCGCGCACGAGGTGGCCAGGACGATCACCACCGGGAGCAGGAGGACCCCGCGATCGGCCAGTGCGCCCGCGGTCAGCAGCAGCGCGAGCGTCGGCGCGAACGTGCCGAGCAGGAGCACCGACTCGACGAGGACCACGGCGGCGATACAGCCGTAGATCGAGATCGGCGGCAACTCGGCGATCGCCGACACCACTCCGTTCATGCCCCAGGTTCCTCCGAGGTTCTCGGGCGCGGTGGCGGGCGCTCCGGACGGGCGATTCCTACTTCCAGGCGAAGACGGGCTGCTCGTAGTCGGCGACCGCGATCCGGCGCCCGTGCAGGGCGAGTTCGCGGAACTGGTAGAGGATCGCGGCGGTCGGGGCGTGGATGAGCGTGCCGAGCAGCGGGAGCTGGATGACCGGGCGCTCGGATTCCGGGATGCGCAGGAACCGCGGTGTCACGTCGAGTTCCGGCAAGGTCGGCGCGAACAGCTCGGCGACCTCGCCGGGGTTGGGCGCGGTGACGGGGTTCTGTCCGGCGTCGACGACGAACGGAGTGATCACGTAGCCGGACCGGGTGGCGTAGTCGTCGAGGCGGGCGAGATAGGACTCCCGGCCCAGTGCGACACCGAGCTCCTCGTGCAGTTCGCGCCGTGCGGCGGTGAAGGCGTCCTCGCCGGGATCGAGCCTGCCTCCGGGGAAAGCGAACTGGCTCGCGTGCTGGCGAAGGCCCGCCGAGCGCAGGGTCAGCCAGACCCGTGGCTGCCCGTCGGCCTCGCTGTGCAGCGCCAGGGTGACCGCGGCGCGTCGGCGGTCACCGTCCTCGATCCGTGCCGGTTCGAAGGAGCGGAGCCGATCGCGCAGCTCCGCGCCGATCACCTGCGCCAGGAAGTGCGCCTGCGCACCGCCGCGGCGACGGAACCGCCGATGAGCAGCGCGGCACAGCCGAACAGGAAGAAGTCCTCGACGTGCCCCTGCTGGTTGCCGAACAGTGCCATGAGGATGCAGAGAATCGCCGCGACCCAGGTCAAGACCTGGGTGACGCGCGGAAAGGTCCCGTGCCATCCCCAGCGGGCTGACGGCTCGTCATTGGGGCTGACCTGGGTGAAGGGAGACTCCGTAAGCTCCTTCGACTCCACCGCTGACCTCCTAGCGTGTTCCCGGCTTGATCACCCCCATTTTCGCACAACGTGGCGAAGGTGTGCCGCCGTGGGTAACGATTCGGCGTAAGAGCACTCCGTTCGTTTCCTTCTCGTTTGCCCTTTTCGTAAGGTTCATCCGATTGGGGTTTGACAGGGATCACCGTGGATTCTGGGAGGACGTATGCGTCGAAGACTGTTCGCTGTCCTCGGGGCAGTGCTGCTGACCATGCCGCTCGCGGAGACCGCCACGGCCGCACCGGACACCGGGACGACGGGTACGCGGGTGCTCGCCGCGCATGACGATCGTCCGGGCGCCGCGGAGCAGAAGCGCAGACAGTTGCGTTCGGCGGCGCTGGCGAAGGTGCTCAACGGGCAGGCGAAGGCCGAGAAGCGCGGCGCGAGCACGGTGGTCGAGCTCGGTAAGAAGCCGAAGCGGCTCGGCGCGCGGGGGCCCGGTTCCGGACGGCTGGACCAGTACGTGGAGCTGGGCAGGGAGAAGACGGACAAGATCTTCGTGGTCCTGGCGGAGTTCGGTGACCAGCGGCTTCCGGACTACCCTGATCAGGACACCGACCCGGAAACCGAGGGCCCGAAGCGATTCGACGGGCCACGGCACAACGAGATCCCGGAGCCGGACCGGGCCGTGGACAATACGACCATCTGGCAGCGGGACTATTCGCGGCAGCATTTCCAGGATCTGTATTTCTCGCGCGATCCGGGTGCGAATTCGGTCGCCAATTACTACGACCGGCAGTCTTCGGGGCGGTATTCGGTCGACGGGAAGGTCACCGACTGGGTGCGGGTGAAGTACAACGAGGCGCGATACGGCCGCAGCAACGGGTTCCCGTGTGCGGACAACACCTGCAACAACTCGATGGAGCTGATCAAGGACGCGGTGAACCAGTGGGTCGCCGATCAGCGGGCCTCCGGGAAATCGACCGAGCAGATTCGTGCCGAGCTCGCGGAGTTCGATCAGTGGGATCGCAACGACTACGACGGCGACGGTGATTTCAATGAGCCGGACGGCTACATCGACCATTTCCAGATCGTGCACGCCGGGGGAGACCAGGCCAACGCCGATCCCATCCAGGGTGAGGACGCGATCTGGAGCCACCGCGCCTACGCCTTCATGAACTACCAGTCCGGACCGGTGCGGAATCCGCGTGGCGGTGCGCAGATCGGGGACACCGGCCTGTGGGTGGGGGACTACACGATGCAGCCGGAGAACGGCGGGGTGTCGGTGTTCGCCCACGAATACGGGCACGATCTCGGCCTGCCCGATGAATACGATTCCGCGGGCGGCACCAACAACGTCAACTGGTGGACGCTCATGGCGCAGAACCGGGTGAACGGGAAAGGTGAACCGATCGGGTACCGCCCGAACGACCTCGGAGCCTGGGACAAGTTGCAACTCGGCTGGCTCGACTACGAGGTGGTGCCTCCCGGGGTGTCGCGCACCCTCGAACTGGGACCGCACGAATACAATTCCGCCAAGGCACAGGGCCTCGTGGTGCCGCTCCCGAAGATCCAGAAGACCTTCGACTACGGGCCACCCGCGAACGGCGCGAAGATGTGGTGGAGTGGTTCGGCTGACAATCTCGACAATTCCATGGCACGCGAACTCGACCTCACCGGTACAAAGCAGGCGAAGCTTGACATGAAAGTGCGCTACGAAATCGAGGAAGGTTTCGATTTCGCGTATGTCGAGGCCAGTACGGACGGAACGCACTGGACGCAGTTGAACGGCACCGTGAACGGGAAACCGTTCGGCCGCGATTCCGGGAACGCCCCCGCGATCACCGGAACGACCGGAAAACAATGGCTGGACGCCAGCGTGCCGCTCGATCGGTTCGCGGGAAAGAAGATCCAGCTCCGGTTCGCTTTCCGCTCCGATCACGGCGGCAATCTCGGTGGCCTGTTCGCCGATGACATCGGCATCAACGCGGACGGTCGGCCGGTGTTCACCGATGGCGCCGAGAACGGGGCGAACGGCTGGACGCTCGACGGATTCGCGGATGTCACCCAGCGGGTGACGAAGGCTTTCGACAATTTCTACATCGCCTCGAACCGGACCTACGAATCCTATGACCGGTACATGAGGACCGGTCCGTACTTCCGGTCGAATCCGGCGAACCGCAACTGGGTCGAGCATTTCCCATACCAGACCGGGCTGCTCGTCTCGTACTGGAACGATGCCTTTACGGACAACAACACCGGCAGCCATCCGGGAGAGGGACAGATCCTCCCGGTGGACGCGCACCCGAAGCCGATCTACGACCTCGACGGGAAACCGTGGCCGACCACGGTTTCCGGGTACGACGTGCCGTTCTCCCGGAACAAGGCCGATTCCTTCACCCTGCACCCGAACGGCAGAGCGAGTTACATCCGCGGGCAGAACGGGAACCCGGTCTTCGACGACACCGCCTCGTACTTCTCTCCGGAACAACCGAACGCGGGAGTGAAGCTGCCCGCCGTGGGCGTGGGCATCCGGGTGCTCGAGCAGCGCGGCACCTCGATGAAGGTGCGGGTGTCCGGCACGAAGTAACCCCGATACCCGACGAACGGACCGTGACAGCGCGGGCGCGATAGGCCATCATCTTCTGCATAAAGGTGCGTGGAAGGTGGTCTGAATGAGCAGGTTTACGCGAACGGCGGTCGCGCTGGCCGCGGTGGGGGCACTGTTCACCGGGCCGGTGGCACACGCCGTGGCGCCGCCGAAGTCCGGTTCGCTCGGTGCGCTGAGCGGGGCGAGCGTCCATGGCGGCACGGTGACCCTGCGCTCCGGCGACGCGGCCGTCCGGGTGAGCTTCCCGATGCCCGGCGCGGTGCGGATCTGGCTCGCCCCGGACGGGAAGTTCACCGACCCGGCCGGGCGGACGATCGTGCGCGGCCAACCGGCGGACATCCGTCCGCGGCAGCTGGATCGCGGATCGTATCTCGCCTTCGCCACGGGGAAGCTGACCCTGCGGGTGTACAAGGATCCGCTGCGGTTCGCGCTGTACGACGCCGCGGACGAGCGCCGGATCTGGGCCGAGCGCAGCCCGCTGTCCTGGTCCGGGGACACCACGACGCAGACCCTGGAGCGCGGCCGGGCCGAGCAGTTCTACGGGGCGGGCGAGCAGAACGGCAGTTTCTCGCACCGGGACAAGACGGTGCGGGTGTTCAACGACGACAACTGGGACGAGGGCGGTGCGCCGAACTCGCAGCCCTTCTACGGCTCGACGGCCGGATACGGCGTGCTGCGCAACACCTTCGCCGAAGGCAGTTACGCGTTCACCGATCCGGTGCGCACCAGCGAGAAGGAACGCCGGTTCGACGCGATCTACGTGGTCGGCGACCAGCCGAAGGAGGTGATCGGGCGCTACACCGACCTGGTCGGCAAACCGTTCCTGCCTCCGGTGTACGGGCTCGAACTCGGCGACTCGGACTGCTATCTGCACAACGCCAACCGCGGCGAGCGGCACACCATGGACGCGCTGAAGGTCGCGGACGGATACCGGCGCAACCAGATGCCCAACGGCTGGATGCTCGTCAACGACGGCTACGGCTGCGGTTACGAGAACCTGGACAAGGTGGGCAAGGGGCTGCGCGAGCGGAACATGCAGCTCGGGTTGTGGACCGAGGACGGGTTGCCGAATCAGGACAAGGAGACCAAGGCCGGGGTTCGGGTCCGCAAGCTCGACGTCAAATGGGTCGGACCAGGGTACAAAATGGCACTGGACGCCTGCGATACGGCGAAATCGGGTATCGAGCAGAACTCCGATGCCCGCGGCTTCGTATGGCAACCGGTCAGCTGGGCGGGCGCGCAGCGGTGCGCGGTGCTCTGGAGCGGGGACCAGAAGGGCGGCTGGGACTACATCCGGTGGCAGATCCCCGCCTACGCGGGCTCCACGATGTCCGGCATCGCCTACAACACCGGGGACATCGACGGGATCTACGACGGTGCGGGCCCGAAGAGCTACGTGCGCGATCTGCAGTGGAAGATGATGCTGCCGGTGTCCATGACCATGGACGGCTGGGCCAAACAGGACAAGCAGCCCTGGCGCCAGGGCGAGCCCTACACCTCGATCAACCGCAAGTATCTCGATCTGCACGAGCGGCTGATCCCGTACATGTACAGCTATTCGGCCGCCGCGCACCGGAGCGGGGTCGGCCAGGTGCGTCCGCTCGCGCTCGAGTACCCGGACGATCCGAAGGCGTGGAGCGAGGCGGCCCGCTACGAATTCCTCTCCGGAAAGGACTTCCTCGTCGCCCCGGTCTATCGGGACACCGACACCCGCGACGGCATCTATCTGCCGAAGGGCACCTGGACCGATTACTGGACCGGGAAGAAGTACCGCGGCCCGACGGTCGTGAACGGCTACCACGCCCCGTTGGACAGGTTGCCGATGTTCGTGCGGGACGGCGCGATCGTGCCGATGTGGCCCGAGGGCACCACCAGCTGGCAGACCAGGGACAAGGCGAACCTGGACGTGGACGTCTACCCGAAGGCCGGGCACCAGGAGTTCCGGCTCACCGAGGACGACGGGGTGACCCGCTCCACGGCGCAGACCACCCAGCGGCTGAGCAGCACCACCCGGGGGAACCGGACCGTGCTCGGAATCGGCCGTGTCGAAGGCGGGTACGCCGGGCAGGCACCGGGGCGCGCCTACCGGTTCAGCGTGCACACCGGGCACCGGCCGAAAGCGGTCCATGGCGCGGTGGACTGGACCTACGATGCGCAGGCCGGTGTGCTGCACGTGCGGACCGCGGTGATCGGGAAGGGTGCGAGTGACACGGTGACCGTCGAAGGCTGAGGTGTTCCGGGGCCGGGAACATCCGTGCCCGCCATCCGTGTGAAGCCCGGTGACCGGGACGGGCATGGCGGCACGGGTAGGAGAGAATACCGGCCATGGATCCCCGTAGCGTCGTACTACTCGGTTCGACCGGCTCGATCGGCACCCAGGTGCTCGAGGTGGTCGCGGCCAATCCGGACCGGTTCCGCGTTCTCGGTCTCTCCGCGGGCGGGGCGAATCCGGCGTTGCTCGCCGAGCAGGTCCTGGCCACCGGAGCGCAGGTGGTCGCCATCGGCAAACCGACCGCGGCCGAGGACCTGACGCTCGCCCTGTACGCGGCCGCCGAGCGGGCGGGCTACGCGCGCGGGGAGTTCGCGATGCCGCGGATCCTGGTCGGCGCACAGGCCCCGGTGGAGCTCATCGAGCAGGTGCCCGCCGACGTGATCGTCAACGGGATCACCGGTTCGGTCGGGCTCGCCCCTACCATGGCCGCGCTCGCCACCGGCTCCCGGCTGGCGCTCGCGAACAAGGAATCCCTGGTCGCGGGCGGTCCGCTGGTCACGGGGGCGGCCAAACCCGGCCAGATCGTGCCGGTCGACTCCGAGCACTCGGCGCTGACCCAGTGCCTGCGCTCCGGGGCCCGCGAAGAGGTGGCCAAACTGGTGGTCACCGCATCGGGTGGACCCTTCCGCGGCCGCACCCGGGAGCAGATGCGGGATGTCACGGTCGAGCAGGCGCTCGCGCATCCGACCTGGAACATGGGCAAGGTGATCACGATCAACTCGGCGACCCTGGTGAACAAGGGGCTCGAGGTGATCGAGGCGCATCTGCTCTACGACATTCCCTACGAGCGCATCGACGTGGTGGTGCACCCGCAGTCGATCGTGCACTCGATGGTGACCTTCACCGACGGCGCCACGATCGCCCAGGCCAGCCCGCCGGACATGCGGCTGCCCATCGCACTCGCCCTCGGCTGGCCGCAGCGGGTGCCCGATGCGGCGCCGAGCTGCGATTTCCGCACGGCGTCGAGCTGGGAGTTCGAACCGCTCGATGAGCAGGCCTTTCCCGCGGTGCCGCTGGCGAAGGCGGCGGGGGAGGCCGGGGGCTGTGTACCCGCCGTGTTCAACGCGGCCAACGAGCGGGCGCTCGAGGGCTTCGTGACGGGCTACGCTGCTTTCACCGACATCGTGGACACTGTTACCAGGGTGGTCGAGGACGCGGACCAGTGGCGTGGAGCGCCCTCGAACGTGGAGGAGGTACTCGCCGCGGAAGACTGGGCACGTGTTCGGTGCGGGCAGTACCTGGCTCGCAGTAACTGAACGGGGAAGGAACCAACCAGGTGCTCGCATTCATCGGTGGCATAGTGCTCTTCGCGCTGTGCATCGGGCTCTCGGTCGCGCTGCACGAGGCCGGGCACATGTTCACCGCCAAGGCCTTCGGTATGCGGGTGCGCCGCTACTTCATCGGCTTCGGGCCGAAGCTGTGGTCCTTCCGGCGCGGCGAGACCGAGTACGGGCTCAAGGCGATCCCGGCGGGCGGGTTCTGCGATATCGCCGGGATGACCGCGCTGGACGAGGTCACCGAGGAGGAGAAGCCGCGGGCGATGTGGCGCTTCGCGGTGTGGAAGCGCGTCGTGGTGATGATCGCCGGAGTGGTCACCCAGTTCGTCCTTGGCTTCCTCGTCGTGTACCTGATGGCGGTCACCACGGGCGTGCCGAACGTGCTCGACAAGCCCTACATCGGCAAGGTCGCCGACTGTGCCCAGACGGCGAAGTTCGCCGGGCACAAGGACGGCAAGCAGCAGTGGAAGTACCTGCCCTGCGCGCCCGGCGCCCCGGCCCCGGCGAAGCAGGCGGGACTGCGGGAGGGCGACCGCATCGTCTCGGTGGCCGGAAAGCCCACGAAGACCTGGTCGCAGGCGGTGCTCACGATCCAGGCGCAGCGCGGCTCCACCCCGATCGTCGTGGACCGGGACGGCAGGACGCTGACCCTGCGGATGGACGTCGCCGAGGTCACCGGTGTCAAGCAGAGCGCGAACCCGAAGCAGGCGCCCTCGATCGGTGAGATCGGCGCGATCGGGGCGGGCGCGGAGAGCACCTTCACCTACAACCCGGTCACCGCCTTCGCCGGTGCCGGGGAGTTCACCGGCGTGATGTTCGCCAATGTCTGGGAGGGCATCAAGCGGCTGCCGGAGAAGGTGCCCGCGCTGATCAGCGCCATCGGCGGCGGTGACAGGGGAGCGGACACGCCGATCTCGGTCGTGGGTGCCTCGATCATCGGCGGCGACGCGGTCGAACAGGGCAGCTGGGTGCTGTTCCTCTACCTGCTCGCGGCGCTGAACTTCTTCATGGGCGCGATGAACCTGCTCCCGCTGCTCCCGCTGGACGGCGGGCACGTGGCGATCGCGGTCTACGAACGGATCCGGAACTGGCTGCGCAAGCTGCGTGGGCTCGCGCCCGGCGGCCCGGTGGACTACACGAAGCTGTCCGGGGTGACCATGGTCGTCGTCCTGATCGGCGGTGCTTTCATGCTGCTCACCATCACGGCGGACATCGTTAACCCGATCAGGTTCTAATAGGCCTCGTGCGGAGCGGCGAGGCACACATCGCCCGCCCGCCGTGCATCGGTGTCCCTGGGGGACAATGGTGACAGAGCCGTTGGATACAGGAGGAGCAGTGGACGTCAACCTGGGTATGCCGGCACTTCCCGCGCCGACGCTGGCAGAGCGGCGCAAGACACGGCAGTTGCACGTCGGCAAGGTCGGTGTGGGCAGCGACTCGCCGATCTCGGTGCAGTCGATGACGACCACGGTCACCGCGGATGTGAACGCGACACTGCAGCAGATCGCCGAGCTGACCGCCTCCGGCTGCGACATCGTGCGGGTGGCCTGCCCCTCCGCGGACGACGCCGAGGCGCTCCCGGCGATCGCCGCGAAATCGCAGATCCCGGTCATCGCCGACATCCACTTCCAGCCGAAGTACGTGTTCGCCGCGATCGAGGCGGGCTGCGCCGGAGTGCGGGTCAATCCCGGCAACATCCGCAAGTTCGACGACCAGGTCAAGGAGATCGCCCAGGCCGCGAAGGACCACGGCACGCCCATCCGGATCGGGGTCAACGCGGGCTCGCTGGACAAGCGGCTGATGGAGAAGCACGGCAAGGCCACTCCGGAGGCGCTGGCCGAGTCCGCGCTGTGGGAGGCCTCGCTGTTCGCCGAGCACGACTTCCACGACATCAAGATCTCGGTGAAGCACAACGATCCGGTGGTCATGGTGCGCGCCTACGAGTTGCTCGCCGAGCAGTGCGACTACCCGTTGCACCTGGGCGTCACCGAGGCCGGTCCGGCGTTCCAGGGCACCATCAAGTCCGCGGTCGCGTTCGGTGCGCTGCTGCGCCAGGGAATCGGGGACACCATCCGGGTCTCGCTGTCCGCGCCTCCGGTCGAGGAGGTCAAGGTCGGCACCCAGATCCTGCAGTCGCTGAACCTGCGCCCGCGCAAGCTGGAGATCGTGTCCTGCCCGTCCTGCGGGCGCGCCCAGGTCGACGTGTACAAGCTCGCCGACCAGGTGACCGCGGGCCTCGAGGGCATGGAGGTTCCGCTGCGGGTGGCCGTCATGGGCTGTGTGGTCAACGGTCCCGGTGAGGCACGCGAGGCGGATCTGGGTGTGGCCTCCGGTAACGGCAAGGGGCAGATCTTCGTGAAGGGCGAGGTCATCAAGACCGTTCCGGAGCACGCGATCGTGGAGACCCTGATCGAGGAAGCCATGCGGATCGCGGAGGCCAGCGAGGAGAGCGGGGAGCCGACAGTCTCGGTCGGCTGATGCGGTTTTCGCTGGTCAGCGGTATGCTCGCGGGCATGGCGGGCGGAACTGTCGGTGGTTCTCAGTATGGTGCGGGCACCAACACTGGAGGGACCGCGATGAGTGCTGCCGTTGCCGAGCTCGGTGCGTTGTACGACTGGGATGCGCTGCTAGGTCTGTGGCGTGGATTGGACGCGCCGGAAGGCTAGCGTGTGGAACTCTCGCCCGAGGGGGTTCACATGTCGCCGCCATCGGCCTTGCCGCACAACACCACGCTCGCCGAACTGACCAAGACATTGGTGGAAGTCACCGAACGGCCACGCCTGGTGTACCCACGGCTCGGCGTGGCGATTCCCACGCGAAGTTCGGTGTTCATCCGGGACCTGTGTGTCACGGACAGCGAACGGATCCGGGACGGCGGGGACCCGGTGGATGCATCGCTGCTCGCTCTGGTCGTGGAGGTGACCTCGCCGAGCAACGCCCGCCAGGACCGTTCGCTGAAACTGTGGGGATACGCGCACGGCCGGGTGCCGCTGTAGCTGCTCGTCGACCGCTTCGACTCCGGCGGCGCCTCGGTGATCCTGCACAGCGAGCCCTCCGATGGTGTCTACCGGCGAACCCTGCGGGTGCCGTTCGGTGAGCCGCTTCCGCTTCCGGAGCCGTTCGCGGTGGAGCTGGACACCAGCGGCTACTGATCCGCCTGATCCGCCGCGCACCAGTCCGCGCGCTCGAGCACGTAGTCCACGTCCCCGTGCTCGGCCCCGGGAATCGGGTCCGGGTAACGGCCGAACTCGGTGCGGGCGAGCCGGAATCCG
>NZ_JALM01000003.1 GCF_000737195.2 Sciscionella sediminilitoris | reverse complement strand
AAAAGTGCGACAGAGCCGTTCATCTGACAGACCCTGCTGCCGCCGCATGCCTCGGTTGGGGTCAGAACACGGCGATGGGGTTCACCGGGGCACCGGTCAGATTGTGGACGCGCGGCGGGGCAACCGTGAGCAGGAAGCTGTAGCGTTCCAGCTGCGAGCACAGATCCGCGAGATCGTCGAGTGCTGCCGCATCGACAAGCGGCATGGCCATGCGCCCCAGGGCGACGCCGTGCAGCGGCGACGGTCCGTCCGGGGCCAGCGGCGGATAAGCGTCGCCCCGGTCGCCAGCGTAGAGTGCGACTCCGCGACGGTGCATCCAGCGCACTGCGTCGATGCTGATGCCCGGAGTGGGTTTGTCCGGTACTACCGGGTCGGCCGGCCAGCCGAACCGCACTGCCAGTGCGTCACCTGACCGTACTTCGACTCCCTGGCGCTGCTCGGCGTCCTCGAGATCGCTCGAGGTCACCGCATGCCCGGACGGGAGTGGCTTCTCGGGGGCCAGATCGAGCAGAACGCCCCGCGTCACGATTCCGGCGGCGAACGCGGTCGTCGAGGCACGTGTCACGCCTGCGGCCGTGATCACCTGGTCTCTCGGGCATCCGGGGTAGACCTCGTCGTCGGTCGACCAGTGCGCCAGCGCGTCGATGTGTGTCGACTTCGCATGATGGTTCGTCACCAGCATCGCATCGGCGGCGACCCCCATCCCGGTGTGCAACATCATCTGCTGTACCGGCGACACCTCCACCGATGTGGGCGCGAACGGACCGCTGAGCATCACGTTGGGAACGATCGGCAGCGCCAGCGAAACCGATCGGCCGGTCCGCACTTCCGCGGCAGCCATCGTCCGCACCTCATCGGTGATCAGGTTGAGCGTCCCTAGTTCGTCGCCGTCCCCCCACCTTCCCCAGTTATCCGGCATGTCCGATTCATTCGAGGTGATCACTTGTCCGGCTTCCTCTCTGTTTCATTCGATCGCCACAGATGACCTATCGCGAGTGACGGCGCCGATCAGGGCTCTCGGCGAGCTGCGGGACACCAGGGCGCGGGAGGGCAGCCCGGCGCGACAGCAGGGGCTGAGCTACCCGGTCGTGCTGATACTAACCGAGAAGTGAGCGGACGGCGCCCGTAGAAACCGGTGGCGAGCTGAGCCGAGCCTCGGGCGGGGCAATGGCGGGCGACAACTTGTTTCGAGTCAGGGCCCGAGGTCGGGGCACGGTCGGTCGGCGCCCAGGATGCGGTCAGCGGGCGCGGTAGCGGAGCAGCTCGGCTCGAGAGTTTCGATCGGCCCTTCACTGTTGTTCGGTCATTGGGCCCGGGTTCGCTGCTTTGCGTGCCCAGCAGGCGACAAGACGCGGTTGTGCGACGGCGTACAGTTCACTGTTCGCGACGGTTTCCAGTTCGTGCATCAGCTCGCTGAAGGTTTCTTCGGGCATCAGCCCGGTCTGCACGGGCAGCTTCGACTCGCGTGCGGTGTACTCCCAGAATCGTTTCTCTGCTCCCCGTAGGTAGACCGGTTCGATGAACTCCATGTCCGGTGCGGCGAGCCCGGCGGACCGGAACACGGCGGGAAGCTTGGTGCCGATCTCGAAATCCAGTCCCATGGCCTGACCGCTGTTCCGGGAAAGCTGCCGGAATCGGTCGTAGATCTCGGTTCGGGGAAAGCTCGTCAACCCATTGATATCGATCTCGAAGGAGACGACCAGTCCGCCCGGCTTCACCAGTGCTGCCATCTCGCGCACCACGGCGACCGGTTCTGCCGTATGGCTGATCAACAGCCGGCAGTGCGCCAGATCGAACTCGCCGCGCGCGAGCTCGATTTGCATCGCGTCGGCCTGTGTCACGGTCACGTTGCCGATGCTGTCCCGATCGATGTCCTCGGACAGCAACGTGAGCTGTTCAGCGGATCGGTCGACGGCCACGACACGTCCGGCAGCTCCGACCGCCGAGGCGAGCCACTTGGTGATGGAACCGGTGCCGCAGCCGATATCGACCACCTTCGCACCGTCGGCTATGCCGAGTTCACCCAGTATCCGGTGGGTGTGATCGCCGTAGGCCCGCTCCATGAGTTCGAGCCGCCCGGCGCCCGCCGCACAGCGACCGATTTCCGCGCTGCGCCGCCGTCACGCCTTCGGTACCTGGCTGATCTTCGTCATCAACCTCGACGTTGGCGAGCCGCAATAGTGCCCCTTCTCGAAAGGATCCCGCCAAGCAACCTGGTGGCTCTCCACGACCCGGACGCTCAGAGCCCGATGTACTTGGTCTCGAGGTATTCCTCGATACCCTGGCCGCCGCCTTCCCGGCCGAGGCCGGACTCCTTCACTCCGCCGAAGGGAGCCGCCGGATTGCTGACCACTCCGCGGTTGATCCCGGTCATTCCGGTGTCCAAGGCCTCGGCAACCCGCATGGCGCGGGACACGTCGCCGGTGAAGACGTAGGAGGCAAGGCCGAACGGGGTATCGTTGGCGTACGCGAGGGCCTCGGTCTCCTCGTCGAAGGAGTAGATGGCCGCGACCGGACCGAAAATCTCCTCGGTGCGCAACGCGGCGTCCTGCGGGATGTCGGTGAGTACCGTGGCCGGATAGAAGAATCCCTCGCTGTCCTGCGGAACGGTTCCCTCGCCGAGTACCCGTGCCCCGCCTCGCACCGCATCGGCGACCAGATCGGCGACCTTGGTCCGCTGTCGTTCATCGATCATGGGCCCGAGCGTGGTTCCCGGCTCGAGTCCGTGGCCGCAGACCGAGGCGGTCATCCGCTCGGTGAATCGTTCGGTGAAGGCCGCACGAATGCCGGACTGGACGTAGATCCGGTTGGCGGCGACGCAGGATTCCCCGCCGTTGCGCAGTTTCGCCACCATGGCGCCTTCGACGGCGGTGTCCAGATCGGCGTCGTCGAACACGAGCAGCGCGGCGTTTCCGCCGAGCTCCATCGAGGTGCGCAGCACACCGCGCGCCGCCTTCTCCAACAGCAGCTTGCCGACCCTGGTGGATCCGGTGAAGGAGAGCTTGCGCAGGCGCGGATCGGCGAGCAGCGGTTCGGTCACCCCGGCGGCATCGGTGGTGCTGAGTACGTTCACCACGCCGCCGGGAACTCCGGCCTCTCGCAGCACATCGGCGAGCAACAACGCGGTGAGCGGGGTCTGCTCGGCCGGTTTGAGTATCGCGGTGCACCCGGCCGCGAGCGCCGCCCCGATCTTGCGGGTGCCCATGGCCAGCGGGAAGTTCCATGGGGTGATCAACAAGCTCGGTCCGACCGGCCGGTGCGCCGTGAGGATCCGGTACTGCCCACCGGGTTCGTGCCCGTAGCCACCGTCGAGGTGCAGGCGCCCCGCGCCGTCGGCGAACCAGCGGAAGAAGCCCGCCCCGTAGTCGACCTCGCCGCGTGCCTCGGCGATCGGCTTGCCCATTTCCAGGGTGATGAGCCGGGCGATCTCCTCGCGCCTGCCGAGCAGTGCCTCGTAGGCGGTGCGCAGGATGTCGGCCCGGCGTGCGGCCGGGGTGGCCGCCCAATCGGCCGCGGCGGCGCAGGCGGCGTCCAGCGCAGCGAGGGCGTGTTCCGGTCCGGCATCGGCGACCGCGCACAGTTGCCGTCCGTTCGCCGGGTCGGCAACGGGGAAGGTGCGCTCGGTCGGCAGCCAGTCACCGCCGATGAACAATTCGGTCGGCTGTCCAGCTTCGATCATGGGTTCCTCCGTTTGCCCTGCTCAATGCTCTTGCGCTGAGTTTCGGATCCAGTGTATACAGTGGATATGGTAGCTGACCACAGTCCGACCGTCGGGAAAAATCCGAACGACATCGCCGACGCACTGCGGATCGCGATCGTCGACGGGGTGTACCCGCCGGGGCATCGTCTGGTGCAGGAGGAATTGGCCGATCGGTTCGGGGTGAGCCGTATTCCGTTGCGCGAGGCGATCCGCACGCTGATCGGCGAAGGCTTGCTGCGCAGCGAATCGGGCATGGGAACGTTCGTCATCGCCTTGGATCTGGCCGAGATCGACGAGATCTACGACCTGCGCAGGTTGATCGAACCGAGTTTCGCGGAGCACGTGGTGGAACGCGTCTCCCGGGCCGATGTGACGCGGTTGAACTCGATGGTCGAGCAGATGGACCGGATCGAGGAGCTGGGGGCGGAGACCTGGTCGCGGGTGAACTTCGCGTTCCACCTCGACATGTACCGGCTGGCCGGGCTGCCGGTGCGATACGAGGTGATTTCCCGGCTATACCACCAACTCGAGCCGTATTCGCGGTACTACGTACACGGCACCTGCGCCCATCCGCGGGTGCAGTCCGAGCACGTCGCGATGATGTCCGCACTCTCCCGTGGTGACGCCGGGGCGCTTGCCGAACAGATCCACGCGCATATCGACGGCGGACAGCATGGATTGCGGGAGAGCTGGCAGCACCGCGCGGAACGGAAGGAGAACGAGTGGTCACCTCGCTGAGCCGCCCGGCCGCCCGGCTCGAGGACATCAAACCCTCGCCGATCAGGGTGATCTTCGACCGTGCCGCCGAGCTCTCCGCCGCCGGTGCGAAGATCCATCACCTGGAGATCGGCAGGCCCGATTTCGACAGCCCGGATGTCGCGAAGCAGGCGACGGCGGAGGCACTGCGTCTCGGCGATGTCCACTATGGACCGAACGCGGGAACGCTCGAACTGCGCACCGCGATCGCCGAGTACCTCCGCGAACGGCGCGGACTCCGTTACCAGGCGGATGGGGAGCTCCTGGTGACCGTCGGAGCGAACGAGGCCGTTTTCCTTGCCATCATGGCGTTCTGCCAGCCTGGTGACGAGGTGGTCGTGCCGGTTCCCGCCTGGGCGCACTATCTTTCGTGTATCAGGCTGGCCGGGGCGACCCCGATCACTGTTCCGCTGGACGCCGACAGGGGATACCGGCTGGACCGGGATGCGCTCGCCGGCGCGATCAACGAACGCACCAGGATGGTTGTGCTGTGCACCCCGAACAACCCGACGGGCACGGTCGCGGACCGCTCCGATGTGGACAGTGTGGCCGGAATGCTCAACGGCACCAACGCTTTGCTGCTCTCCGACGAGATCTACGCGGACCTGGTCTACGGCACGGAGCACAGCAGTCCCGCGGCGCACGAGGAACTCTATCCACGAACGTTCTCGATCGGCGGGTTCGCGAAGGCCTTCGCCATGGACGGCTGGCGGCTGGGCTGGCTTGCCGGACCGCGTGAGTTGATCGCGCCCGCGTTGCGGGTCCGCCAGTACACCACGGTGTGCCCGAACACCTTCATCCAGTCCGGCGCGGTCGCGGCGTTGCGCTGCGCCCGCGCGGAAGCGGAGACGATGCGCCGTTCCTTCCATGCGCGCCGCGACGCCGCGCTGGAAGTGCTGCGTGGCACCGACCGGCTGCGGGTCGCGGTTCCCGACGGGGCTTTCTACCTGTATCTGAGCTACGAGCCGGGATCCGCGGAACCCGCCGAGCGGTTCGCCCTGCGGCTTCTCGAGGAACACCATGTCGCGGTGGTTCCCGGCACCGCCTTCGACCCGCAGGGCGGTACCCACTCGCTGCGGGTCTCGTACGCCTGCTCGACCGAAGAACTCACCGAGGGACTACGTCGCATCATCGCCGCACTGGAGACCACATGAGCAACACTGCACAACGTCACGAACAGGTCGTCGAAGCGGTCACCGGGCTCGGCCCGGATGCCGTGGCCTATGTGCCGAGCAACAGCATCGCGGGCATCATCGACGGGCTGCGGGACAGCGAGATCGAGACCTTCCCCGTTTCGCGGGAAGAGGAAGCGGTCGGCATCATCGGTGCCCTCCCGCTGGCCGGGAAGTTCGGCGTGATCGTCATGCAGGACAACGGTTTCGGCAACGCGCTGACGGCGCTGACCACGTTCGCGCTGGCCTACCACCTGCCGCTGCTGATCGTGGCGAACACCCGCGGCGGTCTCGGTGAGTACAACTCGATGATCCACGCGATCTCCGCGCCGGTTCCGGAAATGCTGAACTCCACGGGAATCCCGGTATTCCGGCTGGACCGGAGGAACACTCCGCAGGACTGGCGCGCCACGGTCGCCGAGGCGGGCAACCACGCGCGGATGACCTTCCGGCCGGTCGTCGTGCTCATGGAATTCTTCGACTTCAACGACAAGGAGGCGCGCGCGTGAAACGCATCGAGGCGCTGCGGGCGATCACCGCACAGACCGCCGAGGTACCGGTCACCGCCACCTGCGCGGCCACCAGCCGGGAGCTCGCGGCCGTCGCCGACCGGGACAATCACCTGTATCTGCTCGACGCCATGGGGCTGACCGTCTCGGTAGGGACCGGGATCGCCCTGGGGATCGCGGGCAGCGGGGTTTCCCGCAGCGTGGTGCTCGACGGGGACGGTTCGCTGCTGATGAATCTCGGTTCCGCGGCGACGGCCGGCTATCTGGCCCAGCCGAACCTGGTCATCGTGTTGCTGGACAACGGGGTTTACGCCTCGACGGCGGGCATCGCGACGCAGGCGGAGAAGCTCGACCTCGGCGCGATCGCCGAATCCGTCGGTCTCGGCGTGCTGCGCGCGAACACGATCGGGGAACTCGACGCGGCCCTGCGCAGGACGCTGACCGAGCCGGGACCGTGGTTCGTGCACACCCGCATCGAAGCGGGCAACGAACCGGGCACCCCGCTGCTGCTGATCGACCCGGTCGTGCACGCGGACCGGTTCCGGCGCTGGCTGACCGGCCGGATCGCGGCATGACCGGGGTCGCGATCAACACCGACGTCGGTGAGGGCTTCGGCCCATGGCGGTTCACCGATGACGAAGCGCTGCTCGATCACGTCACCGCGGCCAATATCGCCTGTGGTTTCCACGCGGGCGATCCGGACATCCTGCGCCGCACCTGCGCTGCCGCGGTGCGGCGCGGGGTGGCCATCGGCGCCCAAGTGTCCTATCGGGACCTTGCCGGTTTCGGCAGGCGATTCATCGACGTGCCGACCGGAACCCTGGTGAACGACCTGCTCTATCAGATCGGCGCCCTACGGATCTTCGCCGAGATCGCCGGTGGCCGCGTCGATTACGTGAAGGCACATGGCGCCCTCTACAACACCGCGGCGACCCATCGGGAACACGCGGCGGCGCTCGTCGAGGCGGTCGCCACCGCCGATCCGGCACTGCCGCTGCTGTGCCAACCGGGAACCGAGGTATGGCGCCAGGCCGAGGATGCCGGGCTTCGCCCGCTGGCCGAGGCCTTCGCCGACCGGGGCTACGACGCGCGGGGGCTGCTGGTACCGCGCGATCAGCCCGGCGCCCTGGTCACCGACCGGGAGGAAGCCGCACGCCGGGTGGTGCGCATGGTGGTCGAGGGCAGGGTCACCGCCGTCACCGGGGAGGACATTCCGATCACGCCCGCCGCGCTGTGCGTGCACAGTGACACGGCCGGGGCGCTCGAGCTCGCTTCGGCGGTCGCCTCAGCACTACGCGAGGCGGGCGTTTCGCTGACGCCGATCCGGTGAGGTGGACATGGCCGAACGCAACCGTTTGCGGCGGGCCGGGGACCGGGGCTGGCTGCTGGAGTCGGACGAGCGCGCGGTGACCGGGATCGCCCTCGCGGTCCGGGAGCAGGACTGGGCCGGGCTGGTTGCCGAGGTGGTCCCCGCGGCCCGAACCGTGCTGATCACCGCGAAGAAGGCCGCACACACCGAGCAGATCGGCTCACTGCTGCAGAAGATGCTCACCGAGCACGGAGAGGACGATGAACCGGCGAGCTCGGGGCGCACCGTCGAGATCCCGGTTCGCTACGACGGGCCGGACCTGGGCGCGGTGGCCGACGCGCTGGACATGAGCACGGCGGAGGTCGTCGCCGCCCACACGTGCGCCGCGCACGTGGTCGAGTTCTTCGGCTTCGCACCGGGATTCGCCTATATCGACGGGCTTCCGGAAACCCTCTCGCTGCCGAGGCGGCCCAGCCCGCGCACCCGTATCGAGGCGGGAAGCGTTGCGATCGCGGGAAACCACACCGTGGTGTACCCGGGAACGACCCCGGGGGGCTGGCACCTGATCGGGCGTACCGAGGAACGGCTCTGGGATCCGCACGGTGCCCCGCCGAACCGGCTGAGCATCGGGGACCGCGTCGTGTTCAAGGCGGTGCACCCATGCTGAGCGTGCTGGAACCGGGGCCCCTGACCACCGTGCAGGACCTGGGGCGCACCGGGTACGCGCATCTCGGGGTGAGCCCCTCGGGCGCGGCCGACCGGGAGGCGCTGCGCATGGCGAATCGCCTCGTGGGCAATCCGCCCGGCTCCCCGGCGTTCGAGTGCACCCTCGGCGGGCTGCGGCTGCGCTTCGGCGCCGCCCGGATCGTGGCCGTGACCGGTGCGCCGGTTCCGGTCTCGGTCAACGGCCGCCCGGTTGCCGACGCGGCCCGGCTGCGGCTCGGGGCCGGTGACGAACTCGCACTCGGTACCCCGTGCCACGGACTGCGCAGCTATCTGGCCGTCGCGGGCGGGCTGCTGGTCGAAACGGTGCTCGGCGGGGCGGGCCACGATCTGCTCGCCGGGCACGGACCGAGCCCGGTGCGCCGAGCGGACACGTTCCGGATCGGTGAACCGCACGCGTATCCGGTGATTCCGACCGAACTGGCGGTGAACCGGATTCCGTTCGCGGAACTCACCGCGGAATTCCGCTGGGGACCGCGAGACGATCTGTTCGATGCCGCGCAGCGTCAGCGATTCATCACCGGAACCTGGCGAGTCTCCGCGGAGACGAATCGGGTCGGCGCCCGGCTTTCCGGAACACCACTGGAATCCGAGGACATTCACATCGCCAGCGAGGGGATGGTGCGCGGATCGGTGCAGATCCCGCCATCCGGCCAGCCGATCGTTTTCCTCGCCGATCACCCGGTCACCGGAGGCTATCCGGTGATCGGAGTGGTCACCGAACGCGATATCGACAAGGTGGCACAGGCAGCGCCGGGCAGCATAATCCATTTCCGGCCGTTACCGAGACGAACCCGGACGGCGGAAGCCGCCGCATAGGACAGGGACACCGACCGATCGAGCCCCACCAAAGACCGCTGGAGTTCAATGATGCCGACGACACCGAAAGTGCATGGTCACCGGACTACGCCCGAAAACCGGTCCGCGAGAAAGGCGAGTATCGCCGCACTTGCCGGAAGCACGATCGAATACTACGAATTCGGCGTCTACGGCTATCTCTCGGTCACGATCAGTCCGCTGTTCTTCCCGGGAGGGAATGCCACCGCCGCCCTGCTCTCCACGCTGGCGGTGTTCGGCAGCTCCTTCCTCATCCGTCCCCTCGGCGGAATCCTGCTCGGCAGGCTGGGGGACCGGATCGGGCGACGGGCGGTTCTGCTGTTCACCGTCATCGGCATGGGCGCGGCGACGGCACTGACCGGGCTGCTGCCGACCTATTCGGCCGCCGGTCTCGCCGCCCCGCTGGGACTGCTGATCGTGCGGCTGTTGCAGGGTTTCTTCGCCGGTGGCGAGGTGACCGGAGCGGCGGCCTACGTCGCCGAGTCGGCACCCGCGGGACGGCGTGGTTTCCTCGGCGGGTTCACCCCGATGGGGGTGGCGCTCGGCGGGGCGCTCGCCGCCACCTGTGCCGGGGTGGTTTCCGGTGTGCTGACCGAGGAGCAGATGGCGGCGTGGGGTTGGCGGATACCGTTTCTCTGCTCCATACCGCTGATCGTCGTTTCGCTGGTGGTGCGGAACAAATTGGAGGACACCAAGGCGTTCGAGGAAGCCAAGCAGAACCACCGATTGGCCAAGGCGCCACTGCGTGAGGTGCTGGGCTCCCACGGTAAGCCGACCCTGAAAGTGATCGCGCTTTCCTTCGGGCAGAACGCCGGATACTGGGTCGGGCTGGTGTTCATGAACATCTATCTCACGCAGAATCTGGGATACGACAAGAACGCGGTGTTCTGGATCATCGCCGCGGTGAACCTGGTCATGGGTCTGCTGATGCCGATGTTCGGTGGTCTTTCGGACCGCAAGGGCCGCAAGTTCGTGCTGCTGGTGGGATTCCTCGGCTACGTCGTGCTCGTCCTGCCCACCATGATGCTGATGGACACCGGGAACGTCTGGCTCGCATGCCTGGCGATGTTCGTGCTGGCGATTCCGTTCCCGATCGTGCAGTCCGTCGGCTATCCCACCTACGCCGAACAATTCCCGACCCGGGTGCGCTACACCGGGCTCTCGCTGAGCTTCAACATCGGGACCATCCTCGGTGGCGGCCTCACCCCCTATGTGGCGACCTGGTTGATCTCGACGACCGGAACCCTGCTCGCGCCCGGTTATCTGCTGATCGGAGCGGGAGTGATCAGCCTGCTCACCCTGCTCGTCACCCGCGAGACCGCGTACACGGAGCTGACATGACACCACAGGAACTGCGCGCGGACATCGCCGCGGGCCGCATGACCGGACCGACCGCCGGGTTGCTCGACGGTCACCAGCAGGCGAACCTCGCCATCGTCCCGCGCGAACTGGCCTTCGAGTTTCTGTTGTTCTGCACCAGGAATTCGCGCTACTGCCCGGTCATCGCGGTCACCGAACCGGGAGACCCGATACTGCGATTCGGTGCGACGGAGGCGGATCTGCGCAGCACGCTGCCTCGCTACCGGGTGTGGCGCGCTGGCGAGCTGGTCGAAGAACCGACCGACATCACCGAGTACTGGCGCGCCGATTCGGTCGGTTTCCTGCTCGGCTGCAGCCATACCTGGGAAGGGCCGTTGCGCCGTGCCGGGATCCCGATCCGCTACGCACCGGACACCATGGCACCACCGGTGTATGTGACCACCCGTGCCGCCCACCCCGCAGAACGGCTCAGCGGTCCGCTCGTGGTCAGCATGCGTGCGCTACCCGCCGAACACGTGGCGCGGGCGGTCGAGATCACCGCGCGCTATCCGACCGGGCACGGTGCCCCGGTGCACATCGGCGCCCCGGAAGCCCTCGGCATCACCGATCTCCATGCGCCCGATTTCGGCCCCTCCCCGGTGATCGAGCCCGGTGACGTCCCGGTGTTCTGGGCGTGCGGGGTGACCCCGCAGCTCGCCCTGCCGAACGCCGATGCCGCCTACGCGATCACCCACTATCCCGGCCACATGTTCGTATTCGACCACCTCGTCGACGCGAGCTAAGCGGTGGCACCATCGAGGATCGCGCGCTCAACCTCGCCGGGTGATCAGTTCGGACACCTCGCGCGCCGCTAGCCGGGCGGCCGCGGCGATCTCGTCGACGCGGCCGGCCATCCGGTGGCTGGGGCCCGCGGTGGCGAGTACGGCGAGAACCCGTTCGCCGACCAGGACCGGCACCCCGATTCCGTAGACATCGGGCATGGTTTCCCCGCGGTTGACGGCGATTCCGGTTTCGGCGATCTCCGTCAGTTCCTGTTCGACCCGGTTTCGCTGTTCGCCGTCCGGTACGTGCGCGCTCAGGTAGTTGTCCCGGAATCGCTTGCGCGCGAAGGCGAGGACGCATTTTCCGGAGCTGGTCGGATACAGCGGCCGCCGGGTTCGCAGCGGGGCCGAGTAACGGATCATCTGGGTTGACTCGACGGTTTCGGTGTAGACGACCGAATCCCCGACCGGTTCGGCGAGCATGACCGTCTCACCGAATCGTTCGCCGAGCCGGCGCATCACCGGCCTGGCCGCCTGTTCGATGCTCGGTGTCGCCGCCGCGAGCAGCGTGCCCACGGCGGGGCCGATCGTGTAGGCGCCGTCCTCCTCCCGGAGATAGCCGGTGGCGACCAGGCCCTTGACCAGACCGTGGATCGACGACCGTGGCGCGCCGAGCTGTTCGGCGAGCTCGGAAAGGCGGACACCGCCGGGGCCCGCCGCGGCGAGCTCGAGGATCGTGGTGACCCGCGAGACGGTGCGGTGCTCCTTGGCTGCGCCATCGCCGGAAGTCGGCACGGTTTTCTCCGTTGGGTTCGCTGTGTTCCGGTCTGTCACCGTACCGGCCGCCGGTGCTCAGCGGTGGGATCCGGGCTTGACAGTGCGATCCGGCGATTGGATCCTGTACCTATATAGGTCATCGTATTCATATATACGAACATACGGCTGGGAGGGCATCCGTGCACTTCGAACTGACCGCGGACCAGCAGGCGCTGCGCACGGGCGCGCGTGAGCTGGCGCGCAGCTTCCCGGACGAGTATTGGGCGGAGTGTGACGCGCACGGCCGGTTTCCGTGGGAGTTCTACAACGCCTTCGCCGAGAGCGGCTGGCTGGGGATCGCCATTCCCGAGGCCTACGGCGGTGGTGGACTCGGCATCAGTGAGGCGGCGCTGCTGCTGGAGGAGATCGCCGCATCTGGTGCGGGCATGAACGGGTGCAGCACCATGCACCTGTCCATCTTCGGGCTGAACACGATCGTCAAGCACGGCAGCGCAGCGCTGCGCGAGGAGATCCTGCCCGCGGCCGCGGACGGCGCACTGCACGTGTGTTTCGGTGTCACCGAACCGGATGCGGGCACCGACACCACGCGGATCACCACGTTCGCCGAGCCGGTCGCGGGCGGTTACCGGGTCAACGGGCGCAAGGTGTGGATCACCAAGGCGGGCGAGTCCCAGAAGATGGTGCTCATCGCCAGGACCACGAGGCGGGATCAGGTGGAGCGGCCCACCGACGGGATGTCGCTGTTCCTGGTCGACCTGGATCCCGGGCACGTGCGCCTGAACGCCATTCCGAAACTCGGCCGCAACGCCGTGGCCTCCCACGAGGTCGCGATCGATGACCTGTTCGTGCCGGAGAGCGCGCGGATCGGCGAGGAGGGCCAGGGATTCCGTTATCTGCTGGACGGGCTGAACCCGGAGCGGATCCTGCTGGCGCACGAGGCACTGGGCATCGGCAGGGCCGCCCTGGACCGAGCGGTGCGCTATGCCCGGGAACGCGTCGTCTTCGACCGGCCCATCGGGCAGAACCAGGGCATCGCGTTCCCGCTGGCCGAGGCGGTGACCCGGCTCGACGCCGCCGAGCTCATGGCCCGTAACGCGGCATGGCGCTACGACCAGGGGCTGTCCTGCGGCCGGGAAGCGAACATGGCCAAGTGGCTCTGCGCCGACGCCGGGTTCACCACCGCGGACCAGGCGGTGCAGACGCACGGCGGAATGGGGTACGCCAGGGAATACCACGTCGAACGGTACTTCCGGGAATCACGGATCCTCCGGCTCGCCCCGGTCAGCCAGGAGATGGTGCTCAACTACGTGTCCACCCATGTGCTCGGCCTGCCCAAGTCCTACTGACGGGAGTCATCGTGACCACACCGACCGCGTCCGGCAGCCTGCACGGCGTCCGGGTGCTCGACCTCTCTCGCGTGCTGGCCGGTCCGCTGTGCACGCAGATGCTCGCCGACCACGGCGCCGAGGTGATCAAGGTCGAGCCACCGGCGGGGGACGAGACCCGTACCTGGGGCCCGCCGTTCGTCACCGAGACCATGAGCGCGTATCACGCCGGGCTGAACCGGAACAAGGCCAACCTGTGCCTCGATCTCAGCGAACCCGAGGGCAGGCGGGTACTGGAGGAACTGCTCGAGGACAGCGATGTGCTGGTGGAGAACTTCAAGGCGGGGACCCTGGAGAAATGGGGGTTTCCCGATGCCGAGCTCGCCGGACGTTTCCCGCGCCTGATCCACTGCCGCATCACCGGATTCGGCACGGACGGCCCGATGGGCGCCATGCCCGGATACGACGCGGTACTGCAGGCCTATGGCGGACTGATGAGCATCAACGGTGAGCCGTCCGGGCCACCGCTGCGGGTCGGGGTCCCCATCGTGGAC
Source organism: Sciscionella sediminilitoris (assembly GCF_000737195.2). GTDB lineage: Bacteria > Actinomycetota > Actinomycetes > Mycobacteriales > Pseudonocardiaceae > Sciscionella > Sciscionella sediminilitoris. Next base: position 173,051 of record NZ_JALM01000003.1, on the reverse strand, counting down.
ATGGTCACCGGAATCCACGCCTTCTCCGGAATACTGCTCGCCCTGCACGAGCGGCACACCAGCGGCCGTGGCCAGCTCGTGGACTGTGCCCTGCTCGATACCGCGATCTCCCTGCTGCATCCCCATTCTCCGGCGTATCTGGCGTCCGGGGAACCACCGCGGCGCACCGGATCGGCACATCCGAGCATCGCTCCCTACGACACCTTCGACACCCGGGACGGGCCGATCTTCATCGGAGCCGGAAACGACCGCCAATTCCACCGGCTCAGCGGGATTATCGGCCTCCCCGAGCTCACCGGGGATCCCCGGTTCGCCACCAATGCCGAACGTGTCCGCAATGTCGCCGCGCTGCGTGCCCTGCTCGCCCCCGCGATCGGTTGCTGGGCCCGCCAGGAACTCGGGCGGGCACTGCTCGCGGGCGGGGTGCCCGCGACTCCGGTGCACGACGTCGGTGAGGCGCTCGACGATCCGCAGACCCGGCACCGGGAGATGCTCGTCGAGCTCGACGGTTACCGCGGTACCGGAATCCCGGTCAAACTCGGCAGGTCCGCGGGCAGTGTACGGACGAAACCGCCGGAGCGGGGAGCCGACACGATCGGCGTGCTCGGCTCGCTGCTCGGCTATTCGCGTGCCCGGATCGAGGAACTGGTCGACGCCGGAATCGTGCACACCGCGGGAGTTGCGGATCCCACCGGCCGGTGACCGGCTGGAGCTCGGCACCGCGTGTCCCCGCGAGTATCGTGACGGGGTTGTGGAGGTGATCGCATGTCCGCGGTGCTGGGGACCCCAGGACGATTGGTGATGTCCGGGCTGCGGGTGCGCCCGGCGCAGCCGCCCATGGCCCGGCTGCTCGCCGCAACCACCGATGCGGTGACGCTGGAGAACACGCCGGACACGCGGCATCGCGGCCTGTTCGGTCTGCTCTGGCCCGGAGGCGCGGCGATCCTCGGTGACCTGCTCGCCGCGGACTCCCGTACCGTCACCCGGCGGCTGCTCGAATCGATCGGTGTGCTTCCGGTGGGGGAGCCGGTGCGGTGGAACAAGTTCGTCTACCACGGCGATCCGCATACGGCGCACGGCATCGCCTTCGACGAGGTCATCGTCGACGGGCCGCTGGGACCGCTGCCGGCGTGGTTCGTGCCGGGCTCGCGGTCCACCTGGGTGGTGATGGTGCACGGCAACCGGGCCACCGGTGTCGAGGCGCTGCGTGCTCTGCCGATCACGCGGGAGCTCGGCTTTCCCACCTTGATTCCCAGCTACCGCAACGATCCCGCGGCCCCGGCCAGCCCGGATGGCTTGTACCACATAGGCGACACCGAGTGGGCCGATCTGGAATCCGCGGTGGACCATGCTCTGTCCGCAGGGGCCGGTGAGGTGGTGCTCTACGGCTGGTCCATGGGCGGCAGCATCGTGGAAACCTTCCTGCACCGCTCCGGGCGCCGTGACCGCGTCAGTGGCGTGGTGCTCGACGCGCCCATTCTCGATCCGAACGCGGTCACCGAGGCCCAGCTACGGCGCCTCCACGTGCCGGGCTGGGCCGGTATCGTTCTCAAGCGTGTGGTGGCGAACCGATCCGGCATCGACTTCGCCGGCCTCGATCACCAGCGCCGACCGGGGGTCCGGCGGTTTCCCACCCTGCTCTTCCACGGCGACGCCGATCCGCTGGTGCCCATCGGCTGTAGCGACGCATTCGCCGCGGCCCATCCGGAGTCGGTCACCTACGTCCGGGTGCCGGATTGCGGGCACACCCTCGCCTGGAACGCCGACCCGGACCGATACCGGGAGGCACTCGGCGGGTTCCTGACGACCGTGGTGCGTTGAGCGGCCGGATACCGCGGCGCCGGGCATCCGCTCATGCCCTGCGCCCGAGCCCGGTCTCGATCTCCTCGAGGCTGCGCCGCCGCGTCTCGGGAACCAGGAAGTAGGTGAACAGGAAGGCCGCGACCCCGAGCACGGCGAACCCGAAGAACACCGGGGGACGCCCCATGGTGATCAGGATCGGGAACACGAGGCTGACCACCACGCTGGTCGCTTCGGTGGCGAAGGTGGCGATCCCCATCGCGGTTCCGCGGATCCGCAAGGGGAACAGCTCGCCGAGCATGACCCAGACGACCCCGCCCCAGCTGAGCCCGAATCCGATCTGGAACAGGGCGAGCGCGGTAACCGCGAAGTAGCCGGCGGCACCGCCCGCGGCCACGTCCCGCGCGGCCACCCCGAGGACCGCCATGCCGGTGGCCATCAGGAGCGCGCCGAACAGCAGCGGCTTTCTGCGGCCCATCCGGTCGACGATGAAGCAGGTCATCACCGCGGTGGCGAGCAAGCCGAGCGCGGAGAAGCCGAGGTTCGCGGTGATGGCGGCGGAATCCCCGAAGCCGATGCTCTTGAGGATGGTCGGGGCGTAGTAGGTGACCGTGTTGATTCCGGTCAGCTGCTGGAACATGCCGAGCCCGACACCGATGAGCAGCAGCCTGCGCGTTCGTGCGGAGAACAGCAGCGCCCGCGCGCCGACCCGGTCGCGGCGCTGCCGGTTCGCCTGCCGGATCTCGGTGAGTTCGGCCTCGGCGGCGGCCGGTTCTCTGGTGCGTGCCAGCACCGCGCGTGCCTCGGCGGTTCGTCCCTGTTTCACCAGCCATCGCGGGCTCTCCGGCAGGAAGAACGCGCCGATGAGCATGAGCACGGCGGGCAGTGCCCCGATGGCGAACATCCAGCGCCAGGCTTCCACCGGGCGCAGCAACAGGCTCACCACGCTGGATGCCAGGACACCGATCGTGATCATCAGCTGGAACAGCGCGGAAAGTGAACCGCGGTGGCGTGCGGGGGCGAGTTCGGAGATGTACACCGGGATGGTCGCGGTGGCCATGCCGACCGCGAGTCCGAGCAGCAGCCGGGCGCCGATCAGCACCGCGGTCACCGGTGCGATTCCCGCGCCGATGGCGCCGATCGCGAACAGCGCCGCCGCGGTGGCGAGCATCCGGCGCCGTCCGAACCGGTCGGAGAGCGGACCGACGAGCAGGGCACCGATCATCGCGCCCGCAAGGGCCGCGCTGACCACCAGTCCGGTCAGTCCCGGGGTGAGGCCGAGCGCGGGACCGGCGAAAAGCAGTGCGCTGGCCACGATTCCCAGTTCGTAGCCGCGGATGGCGCCGCCGAGTGCCCCGGTGAGGTAGGCGAGCCTGCCGCGGGTACGGGAGTGCTCCCCGGCTCGGGAATCCTGCTTGCCGTTCGCGATCGTCATCGATGCTCCCCGGGCTCGGGTTCTCGGTCAGCTGGTGGCGGGGCCGGTCAGTGCGAGGTTCGCCGCGCGGACCCGCGCCGGGTCCGGTTTGAGGATCCGCCTGTCGTAGGTGTAGAGCCCGTTCACCTGGACCTCGGCGTCCTCGAACAGGTTGTAGTTCGCGGCGGCGAGGCCCTGTTCCCTGGCGAACTCGGCGATCTGGCCGAGCGCGGTCACATAGGCATCGGTCAGGGCGGCGGGATCCTGGACCGCGACGTTCGGTTCGGAGTGCCCGGGTTTCCATTCGTGGCCGGTGATCGGCAGGCCGAACGCGCCGAACTCACCGATCACCGCGGCACGCCCGTCGTCCGGGTGCGGTACCGGGCCGGCTTCCGGGGTGCCGAGGTTGTGCCGGTCGAGGATGTCGCCGCCGACGGATCCGCACTCGCAGACGTTGAATCCGCTCATCGGGTTGACCGGCCTGCTCGGATCCCAGCGCTTGACCAGGTCGGCGACCTGACTGACCGCGAACTCCGCCCAGCCCTCGTTGAACGGGATCCACATGATGATCGACGGGTGACTCTGGTGGTCCTCGATCATGGTGCGTAGCTCGCGCAGCAGTTCGGTCCTGCCCTCGGCGGGCGGTGGCGGGACCGGCTTCTCGGGTTTCGGTGGCTGCCTTCCGGTCGCCGCCGAGGGCATGTCCTGCCACACGAGCATGCCGAGCCGATCGGCCCAGTAATACCACCGGTCCGGTTCCACCTTGACGTGTTTGCGCACCGAGTTGAATCCCAGTTTCTTGGCGGCTTCCAGGTCGAACCGCAGTGCCGCGTCGGTGGCCGGGGTGTACAGCCCGTCCGGCCAGTAGCCCTGTTGCAGCGTGCTGAGCGGGAAAACGTGTTCCCCGTTGAGCAGGAACCGGGGATACCCGTCGAGCTCGCGGATCGCGATCGAACGGATGCCGAGGTAACTGTCCACGCGGTCGGTCGCGCGGCCGTCGGTGCGCGCGGGGGCGCCCTCGGGCACCAGCCGGACCGTCAGGTCGTAGAGAAAGGGGTCCCGTGGGGACCACGGCCGGGGCTCGTCCGGGGTGATCCGGAGTTCGGTGGTCGCCTCGCCGATCACCGAGCCGACCCGCCTGCCCTTCTCGAACAGCGCCACGTGCACCCGGTGCCCCGCCGGATCGGTGACCCGCGCGCGGACGGTGGCCGTCCGATTGTCCGGGCTGGAGCCGAGATCGAGCCGTTCGATGTGCGTTCGCGCGACCGGTTCGAGCCACACGGTCTGCCAGATTCCCGAACAGGAGGTGTAGAACAGGCCGTCTGGTTCGTTGTGCTGTTTGCCGACCGGGCCGATCCCCTCGTCGGTGCGGTCCTCAACGGCCACCACGATTTCCTGGTGCCCGGAAGGGTTTCCGGTGGCATCGGTGTGCAGTGCCTCGGTCACATCGAGGGTGAACCGGTCGAATCCGCCCTCGTGGGTGCCGATTTCCTTGCCGTTGACCCACACCACGCTGCGGTAGTCGACGGCATCGAAATGCAGCAGCAGCCGGTTTCCGGTCCGCGCGTGCACCGACCAGCCCGGCGCCACGGTGAACCGGCGCCGGTAGAACATCCGCGGAACACGGCGCATGATCCCGGAAAGCGCGGATTCGACCGGATAGGGCACGAGGATCCGTTCGGGCAGTTCGCGGCCGATCGGTGCCGCCTGATCGCCTTCGGCCGCCCCGAACTGCCAGACACCGTTGAGGCTGCGCCAACGGTCCCGGCGCAGCTGTGGCCGCGGATATTCGGGAAGCGCGTTGTCCGGGGAGACCTCGCTCGTCCACGGCGTGCTCAGCCGGGCGGGTTTCGGTTGCCAGCCGGTCTCCTCGGGCAGCGGTGCACCGGCAGGTGTCGCCGCCGCCGCGGTGATCCCGGTGCCCGAACCGAACGCGGCCGTGGCGAGTATTCCGGTGCCGCGCAGGAATGCGCGCCGGCCCGTGGGGTTGCGGTCCTCGGTCATGCTGGGAGTCCTTTCCTGCCTCGATCCGGGATCCGGGTCACCAGAAGGCATCGCGGGGCTGACTGCGGTCCTCGGTCGCCACGAGCACATCCAGCAGCAGTTCCTGGGATGTGGCGCGCTGTCGCGCGAAATCCGGCTCGTCCCACAGGTTCACCAGTTCGTCCGGATCGGTCTCCAGGTCGTAGAGCTCGCCGGTTCTCGTCCTGCTGGTCGCGGGATCGCCGTGGTGCACGACGATTTTCCACTTGCCGTGCCGCAGCATCGTGGTGTGCACGGGCGGGTCGTAGGGGTGCCCGCTGTTGCGGTATTCGGCAAGGGCCCAGCCGCGCGGCGCCGCCTCCCCGGTCCCGGCGGCCAGGGGCAGCAGGCTCTGCCCCTGTGCGCGCGGCAGCCCGGACACCCCGGCGGCGTCCAGGATCGTGCTGGGCAGGTCGAGCCACTGCACGAGTTCGGCCCGCCGTTGTCCCGCGGGCAGTTTTCCCGGCCAGCGCAGGATCAGCGGTACCCGCACCGCCTGCTCGTACAGCATCGGTCCCTTGAGCATCAGCTGGTGGTCACCGAGCATCTCGCCGTGGTCGCTGGTGAACACGACGAGCGTGCTCTCGGCGAGCCCTTGCTGTTCGAGGGTGTCCAGGATCCGGCCGACCTCGTCGTCAATGAGGCTCACCATGGCGTAGTAGGCCGCGCGGGTGGCCTGTAGTTCCCCGGCGGTGTAGTCGGTGTATCCGCGTTCGTGGCCGGCATAGGATTCCCGGGAGGCCTCGCGCAGGATCTCCGGTTTCCCGTCCAGTTCGCCGGGCCGGGTGATCGGCGGTGCCAGCGTTTCCGGGCGGTAGCGGTCCAGGTATTCCTTCGGCGCGCCGAAACCGTGGTGCGGGTCGAAGAAATTGGCGATGAAGCAGAACGGTTTTCCCCGTTCGCGCCCTTCGGTGAGGAATTCGACGGTCTCGTTGCCGATCCAGCGGGTGTAGTGCGCCTCGGTGGGCATTTCGTCGAAACCGAGCGGGTCGGCCGGATCGACGGCCCGCGCGTAGAGGTCGGGCCAGGCCGTCCTGAGCCACCGGTGGTAGTGGTTCTCGGATGATCCGGGGTAGGGATCGTGTGCCCAGCGGAACACCCGCAGTCCGTCCTCGATGCGCGGCTCGGTGCGGCCGCCGAAACACGCGGCCAGGTGCAGTTTCCCGACCAGTCCCGTGTCGTAGCCCGCCTCGGCCAGTTCCTTGGTGAACAGCCTGGCGTTCCGGTCGATGCCGACGCCGTTGGCCCACAGGCCGTGCGCGTGCACGTACTGCCCGGTCATCAGGCTCGCCCGGGATGGCGCGCACACCGGGCTCTGCACGTAGCAGTTCTCGAACAGCACCCCCTGATCGGCGAGGCGGTCGAGTGCGGGGGTCTCGATCTCGCTGTTGCCCGCCGCCCGCAGCGCGTTGAACCGCTGCTGATCGGTGCACAGGAAAAGAATGTTGGGGCGATCGGCCGCCCCGGGTTTTTCTGCAGGCATTCGGCCCTCCAGGGCGCCACCGGATATGGCGGCGAGCGTTCGGTGCCCGCAATTTACAACGTTGTAGATCGCGCGTAAAGGTCCCCGCCGCCGATGCGGTTCCGGTCAGTCGCGCCGGGTGCTCTCCCGCGCGATCACTTCGAAGGCGGCCTCGACGCGCCGTGGCGAATCGGGTTCCGCGCCGGGCTCGGCCTGGATGCGCCGGGTCACGATGTCCATCGCCGCCCGCGCGATCCCCTCCTTGTCCGGGGCGACCGTGGACAGTGAGGGGGTCGTGTACCGCCCGGCGGTGACGTCGTCGATCCCGATCACGGCGACATCCTCGGGAACGCGGTAGCCGCAGGCGATCACCGCGCGCATGGCGGCAAGGGCGAGCGGGTCGTTGAAGCAGAACAGGCCGTCGGCCCCAGCGGTGAGCAGCGGTTCCAGCACGCCGGTGAGGTCGCCGTGTTCGTCGCTTGGCGGGCAGGCGATCAGATCGGGGTCGACGCGCTGTCCCGCTTTCCGCAGTGCGCGGCTGTAACCGTCCCTGCGCAATTCCGCGACGACCGGGCTCACCGATTCCGGTGGGGGAGTGACCAGGCCGATCTTCCGGCAGCCCTGGTCGAGCAGGTGCCCGGTCGCCGCGCGGGCGGCCGCGCGGCTGTCCACGCCCACGCTGTCCGCGGCCTCGTGCAGCCGTTCGCCCAGCAGCACGAGCGGGGTGCGGTCCTTGCGGAGCGCGAGGTCGGCACTGGTCAGCTGCCAGGGACAGAGGATGAGTCCGTCCACGAAATCGGCGTGGAACCCTTCGGTGAGCAGGCGCTCGCGTTCGGCGACCCCGTCGGTGCAGTCCACCAGCACGGTCAGCCCGCGCGACTGCGCCTCCTTCACCAGCAACTGGGCGAGCTCGGCGAAATACGCGTTGCGGATCGAGGGCACCCCGACCGCGATCATCCCCGAGCGGCCGCGGCGTAGATTGCGCGCCGACACGTTCGGCCGATAGTCCAGTTCCCGGATCGCCGATTCGACCTTGGCCTTCGTGGCCGGCGAGATGAACCGGTAGCCGTTGACCACATTGGAGACGGTCTTCACCGACACACCCGCGAGCTCCGCGACATCCCGCAACCGACTGGCCACGACCTCATCCCCGATCAGCCGATCGACATCGCAGCCGACTGTACAGGGGCGCGGCGGCCGTGCCGAAGCTTGACGGGTCCGGAGTGAGGGACGTACTGTCCAGCAACGATATTTTGAAAGGACCTTTCAGTCAATGAAAGACTTGAGTGGTGTGCAGGCGGTGGACCGGGTCGCGGCGTTGTTGCGGGTCGTCTCGACGGCCGGTGGCACGCTTGCCGAGACCGCGCGGGCCACGGAGCTGAGTGAGGCGACGGCCCTGCGCTACCTGACCGCGCTCGAGCACTACAGCCTCGTCGAGCGCGATCCGGGCACCCGCGCCTATCGGGTCGGGCCTGGTCTGCTGGAACTGGCGAACGGCTGGGCGGGTGGCGAGGATGTGCTGGCCGCGGCCGAACCGGGGATGCGCCGTCTGCTCGAGGAATTCGGCGAGACGGTGAACCTGGGGGTGCGGGCGGGCGAGACGCTGATCGTGGTGCACGCACTGGAGAGCCCACGGCCGATCCGCAAGGGAGCCGCGGTCGGGGAGCGCGATCACTGGAACTGCACGGCATTGGGCAAGGCGCTGCTGGCTGCGATGCCGGAGGCGGCGGCGAAGGCCCTGGCGGAAAGCGCGATGAGCGAGCGGCTGACCGAGCACACGCGGACGACGTGGACCGCGCTGCTCGGTGATCTGCGCACCGCGCGGGAGACCGGGTACGCGGTGGACGACGAGGAATCCTCGCTCGGCCTGCGCTGTATCGGGGCGGCGATCACCGACCGCTCGGGGGCGCCGAGGTACGCGATCTCGGTCAGCGGGCCGGGCGACCGGCTTCCGGCGGAACAGGACTCCGTCATCGGCGAACGGGTGGCCGCGGAGGCCGCCGCGGTGGCGGTGCGGCTCGGCGGTCGCTGAGCGCGCGAAGAAAGGGACAGTCCCATGGGAACGAGTAACGGCAGTGTGGCCGCGAAGCCCTCGATGGCGAAGGTCATGTGGGCGACGGTTCTGGGAAATGTGCTGCAGTGGTACGACTTCATCGTCTACGGACAGGCCGCCGCGCTGATCCTGAACCGGCTGTTCTTTCCGGATTTCTCCCCGATCGCCGGAACCCTGGCCGCGTTCGCGACCTATGCGGTCGGGTTCCTTGCCCGGCCGATCGGTGGCGTGGTCTTCGGCAATCTCGGCGATCGCAAGGGGCGCAAACCGGTCCTGATCATCACCCTAGTGCTGATGGGCTTGTCCACCTTCTGTATCGGCCTGCTGCCCACCTACGCGGCGGCGGGCTGGCTGGCCCCGGTGCTGCTGGTGCTGCTGCGCCTGGTCCAGGGGCTCGGCGCGGGCGCGGAGTACGCGGGCGCCGTGGTGTTCTCGGTGGAACACGCGCCCGGGCGCCGCGGCTACTACGGCGGCCTGATCTCGGCGGCCAACTTCCTCGCGCTGTTCCTGGCGACCGGGGTGTTCACGCTGTTCTCCTGGTTGCCGCCCGAGGATCTGGCCTCCTGGGGCTGGCGAGTGCCGTTCCTGATCAGCATCGTGATCGTGGGCGCCAGCCTCTACATCCGGCTGCACATCAGCGAGACGCCCAAGTTCGAAGAGGTCCGCTCGACGAGCTCCGCGGCGCGGATGCCGCTGCTCGGGGTGTTCCGGCACTACCGCAAGGAACTGCTGCTCGCCATCGGCGCCGGGTTCTTCCTGGAGGGCGGCGCCTATGTGTTCCAGGTGTTCGTACTGTCCTATGTGGTCACCGAACTGCACCTGCCGAAAAGCGTGGCACTGGTGGGTTTGCTGCTCGCCGCGGTGGTCGGCATGCTCACGATGCCGTTCTTCGGTGCGCTCTCCGACCGGATCGGCAGGCGCAAGGTCTATCTCGGTGGCGCGGCGTTCTCCGCGGTGTTCGCCTTCCCGTTCTTCTGGCTGGTCGATACGGGCAATTCGGTGCTGATCGCGCTCGGCATGGTGATCGGTCTTTCGTTCGGCGCCGCGGCGATGTTCGGCACGCTCCCGGCGTTCTACTCGGAGATGTTCAGTACCCGGTTCCGCTACAGCGGCGTGGTGCTCGCCAGGGAGCTCACCGGCGCGTTCGTCGGCGGGCCGACCCCGTTCATCGCCGCAGGGCTCGTCGCGCTCACCGACGGCGCCTCCTGGCCGGTCGCGCTGTTCATGGTGGTGACCGCGGTGATCCCGTTCTTCGCGGTCCTGTTCTCCCGGGAGACCGGGCACGAGGAGCTCTCCTCCGGGCAACCGGTCCGGGAGATCGAGAAGCAAAGGGACGAAGCATGACGACACAGGGATCGCCGGTACTGGTGACCGGTGCGACCGGACGGGTCGGTTCCCGGCTGGTGGACACGCTGCTGGACCAGGGCAGGCCGGTGCGGGCCGTGGTACTGCCCGGGGATCCGGGCCGTGCCGCGCTTCCCGGGGCGGTGACCGTGATCGAGGGCAGCCTGACCGATCCCGCCGTGGTGGCCGAGGCGGTCGAGGGAATCGGCGCGGCCGTGCACCTCGCCGCGGCCATGGACTGGGGACCGGGTGCGAACGACCGATTGTTCGAGGCGAACGTGCGGGCGACCTATCTGCTGTTCGAGGCCCTGGCCGAACGCGGCGGCGCGATCGAGCGGGTGGTGCTGGCCTCCAGTGACGAGGTGTATCCCGCGCTGCAGGCGGGGGAACCCATCGCGGAGGACCGGGCGCTGTCCCCGTACAGCTTCTACGGCCTGACCAAGGAGCTGGACGAACGCCTCGCCGCCTACTACCACCGCACCGGTCTCGCGGTGACCGTCGCCCGGTTCTCCCTCGTTGCCGCGGCGGAGGAGATCACCCGCCCGGACGGCTGGTCGGGACGGCTGTTCTTCGGATCCGGCCTGCGTGCCTTGCTCTCCGGTCTCGGGCGCGCCGAAGCCGTGGCCGCGCTGGACGCACAGGTTCCGGACCAGGACGGCTGCCTCGTGCTGGCCAGGGACGAGCAGGACAGGCCGTATCGCTTCCAATTCTGCGATGTGCGCGACCTCGTGCACGGACTCGACTGCCTGCTGCGCGAACCGGCCGTGGTCGGCGAGACGGTCAACCTCTCCGGGCCTGTCGCCTTCGGCTACGACGAGGTGGTGCCGGAGCTGGCCGAGCGGATCGGTGTCCGGTACCGGGAGGTCCGGTTGCCCGGGCCGCGGTTCGACGTGCGGATCGAGACCGCCAAGGCGGTGCGGCTCGCCGGTTACCGCCCCCGATACGACGTGCGCACCATCATCGATCAACTGAACTGAAGCTGGAGTGACCAAGCATGTCAACGAATTCCGTTCCCGACCGCGCCAGCGCCGTGATCCCCGGCGGGGTCAATTCCGGCCAGCGGCGCATCCCGGGACTCACCGATCTGGTCATCGCGGCCTCGGAGGGTGCCCGGTTCACCGATCAGTACGGGCGCCGCTATACCGACTATCACGCCGCGTTCGGGCCGCCCTTGCTCGGGCACAACGATCCGGACGTGTCCGCCGCGGTGGCCGAGGCGGCGCGCAGTGTCGACCTGGCGGGGGTCGGCGTGACCGAGGCCGAGGTGGAACTGGCCGAGACGATCGCCGAACTGGTGCCGAGCGTGGAGCAGTTGCTGCTGACCTCGACCGGCAGTGAGGCGACTTTCCACGCCCTGCGGGTTTCCCGTGCTGTCACCGGTCGCCGGCTCGTGGTGAAGTTCCAGGGTTGCTATCACGGGTGGCACGATTCGGTGAGCCTGAACGTGATCTCCGCGCCGGAACGGATCGGTGCGCAGGATCCGATCTCCACCGGGATCCTTCCCGAGGTACTGGATGCCACCCTGGTGCTGCCGTTCAACGATGCCGAGGCGGTACGCCGGACCTTCGCCGAGTACGGCGACCGGATCGCCGCGGTGATCCTCGAACCGGTGCCGCACAACGTCGGCTGCCTGCTACCCGCCGAGGAGTTCCTGCGCACCCTGCGCGCCGAGACCGAGCGGGCGGGCAGTGTGCTGATCTTCGACGAGGTGATCACCGGATTCCGGCACGCGCTCGGTGGCTGGCAGTCGATCTGCGGGGTGACCCCGGACCTGACGACCATGGGCAAGGCGATGGCCAACGGGTACCCGATCGGCGCGCTCGGCGGGCGCCGCGAGCTGATGAGCCAGTTCAGCACGATTCCCGGTGCGCCCGCGTTCTTCGCGGGTACCTACAACGGGCATCCCGCGATGGTGGCCGCGGCACTGGCCACGATCCGCAAACTGCGCACCGAACCGGTGCACGAGCACGTGTTCCGGCTCGGCGCCGCCATCCGCTCCGGGCTCACCGAGGTCTTCGCCGAGCTCGGGGTGCCCGCGATCGCGCACGGCTACGGCTCGGTGTTCGTCAGCTATTTCCTGGACGGCCCCGCGCCGAGCACCTACACCGATCTGCTGGGCAACGATGTCGCGCTGTTCGTGGGGTATCGCCGCAAGCTGATCGAGCGCGGGATCTTCGAACTGCCGCTGAACCTCAAGCGCAGCCACGTTTCCTATGCCCACACCGATGCCGATGTGGACGAACTGCTCAGCGCGACCAGGGACGCGGTACGGGCGAGCCTGGCGGCGGATGCTTCGGCGGACCTGGCGGACACCTCGACGATGGGTGGTGCGCGCTGACATGCTGACGGTGAACCAGACCAGGCCCGCCGGTGTGGCCGGGCGGATCAGCAAGGTCGAGACCCTGAGCCTGGGAACGGCATGGCGGGACTTCTCCTATGTCCGCGTGCACACCGATGCGGGGCTTTCCGGGATCGGCGAGATCACCCATCCCTTCCGGGGCAGGGAAACCTGCGCGCTCGCCGAATCCATGGGGCAGCGGCACCTGCTCGGCGCGGATCCCTTCGACGTGGAGGAGATCTGGCTGCGCATGTATCAGGGTGACTATCTGCGCGGCGGGGACATCGGCGGGATCGTGGTGTCCGGAGTGGACCAGGCGCTCTACGACCTGATGGGCAAGGCACTCGGTGTTCCCGCCTACCGGCTCACCGGTGGTGCCTGCCGGGACACGGTGCCGGTGTACGCGAACGGCTGGTACACCGGGGACCGGACCCCGGAAGGGTTCGCCGCCAAGGCACGGGAAACGACTTCCCGCGGCTACCGGGCGCTGAAGTTCGATCCGTTCGGCGCCGGGCTCGGCTCGCTCTCCCGTGCGCAGCGGAACACCGCACTGGATCTGGTTGCCGCGGTTCGCGAGGCGGTCGGCCCCGAGGTGGAGCTGTTCGTGGAAGGGCACGCCCGCTTCGACTTCCCGACCGCGGCGCGGCTGACCGCCGATCTGGCCGAGTTCGACCTCGGCTGGTTCGAGGAACCGCTGCCGTGGACGCACATCGAGCGCTATGCCGAACTGCGCGCACGGGCCGCGATGCCGATCTCGGGCGGCGAACACTTCCACAACCGCAACGAATACAAGCAGCTGTTCGCGAGCAACGCGGTGGACATCGTGCAACCGGATCTGTCGATGGCGGGCGGGCCGAGCGAGGTGCGCAAGATCGCCGCACTCGCCGAGATGCACGCCATGCAGGTGGCCCCGCACAACTCGAACTCTCCGTTGTGCACGACCGTTTCGGTGCACTCGGTACTCGGTATCCCGAACCTCAGGATCCTGGAAACCTTCGACGGGCTGGTGGAGGAGCACGTCTTCGACGCCCTCCCGGGTGTACTGCCCGTGCGGGACGGGGCCATCGGCCTGCCCTCGGCGCCCGGTTTCGGGGTGGAGCTGGTGGACGAGGTGTTCGCCGAACATCCGCCGAGTCACCGATTCTGGAACATGTTCGCCGAGGGCTGGGAAAGGCGGAACCGCTCGTGATCGTGGATGTGCACTCGCATCTGTTCGGCTGCCCCGGGCACATCGGCGATCCGTTCCGCGCCGAGTCGGCACGGGCGCATCAGGGCGAGGTCGACCTCACGGTGCGGTACGCGGAGTACGCCGCGAGCGCCCCGGAGGGCACCCGGACGATCGTGTTCGGCGGCAAGGCGCGGCGCAGTGGACTGTGGGTGGAGGACACGGCGGTCGCCGAGTACGTCCGGGAGCATCCGCGGACGCTGATCGGCTACCTGTCGATCGACCCCACCCAGCCCGGCTGGTCCGATGAACTCCGGTACGGGCACCAGGAACTCGGTTTGCGCGGGATCAAGCTCATGCCCATGTACGCCGGATTCGATCCCGCCGATCCGGCCTACGACGAACTGTTCGGCTATGCCGAGCGGCATGGCCTTCCGGTACTGGTGCACACCGGAACCACCTTCGTCTCGGCCGCCCCGCTGGAGTGGGCGCGGCCGGTGCACCTGGACGCGGTCGCGATCCGGCATCCGGAGCTGCGGATGGTGCTCGCCCACCTCGGTCATCCTTATGAGGGCGAGTGCATCGCGGTGATCCGCAAACACCGGCACGTGTACGCCGATATCTCCGCCCTGCACTACCGGCCCTTCCAGCTGTGGCACTCACTGCGGCTCGTGCAGGAGTACGGGGTGTGGGACAAACTGCTGTTCGGTTCGGACTACCCGTTCACCACGGTGCACGACTCGATCGAGGGGTTGCGGCGGATCGCCGCGGTCCCGGGCATTCCCGGGCTCGATCCGCTCGAAGCCGACCGCGTCGAGGACGTGATCGGCCGGGATTCCCTTGCCCTGCTGGGGTTGTCATGACCGGAACGTTCTCCCTCGATGGCAGGACCGTACTGCTGACCGGAGCGGCCCGGGGGATCGGGGCCGCGCTCGCCGTCGGGCTGGCCAGGGCGGGCGCGCGGCTCTGCCTGGTGGACACCGAATCGCTGGAGGAGACCCGCGAGGCCGTCGGCGAACCGTGCCGCACCTACCGATTCGACCTCGCCGAAACCGGGAGGATCGCCGGGCTCGTCGACCGGGTGCGCGCGGAAGCCGGGCCACTGCACGTGCTGGTCAACAATGCGGGCATCGCCAGGATGCAGCGGTTCAACGAGATCACCCCGGAAGACTGGCGCGCGGTGTTCGCGGTGAACACCGATGCCGCTTTCTTCACCGCGCAGCGCGTGGCCGAGCACATGATCGCGGACGGGATCGAGGGCCGGATCGTGCAGATCTCCTCGAAGAACGCCACGGTCGCCGAGGCCGGGCTCGCGCACTACAACGCCTCCAAGGCCGCGGTCGAACTGATCACGAAGTCGCTCGCCTGCGAGCTCGGCGAACACGGGATCACGTGCAACGCCGTGGCGCCCGGCATGATCGAGACCGGAATCGCCGAGGCTTTTCCCGGGGATCTCGAAGGACTCTTCGCAGCTTGGCGGGAGCGGATCCCGCTGCGCCAGGAGTTCGGCACACCGGAGGATCTGCTCGGCGCCGTGCTGTATCTCTGCGGTGCGGCCAGCCGCTACGTCACCGGAACCACCATCACCGTGGACGGCGGGGCACTCGCCGAGCAGCTGCCCCGCCTGCGGTATCTGCCGCCCTATCGATCCAGCCTGCCCGAGAAACCGTGAGGTGAGCGATGAAATTCCTGCGCATCGGCCCAGTGGGAGCCGAACGTCCCGTCGTGGCCAGGCAGGGCCGGTACTTCGACCTGCGGCCGGTCACCGCCGAGGTGGACGCGAGTTTCCTGGCCGCGCTCGACGTCGCCCGGATCGCCGAGGCGGAGCTGCCCGAGATCGACATCCGCGGCGAGCGGATCGGCGCACCGATCGCCCGGCCGGGCGCGGTGGTCTGCATCGGCATGAACTACGCCGCGCACGCCGCCGAATCCGGTGCCGCCCCGCCGAGCGAACCGGTCGTGTTCTACAAGGCCCCCAACACCGTCGTCGGGCCGGAGGACGAGGTGCTGCTGCCGCGCGGATCGACCAAGACCGACTGGGAGGTCGAACTCGGCGTGGTCATCGGCAGCCGGGCCCGGTACCTGGAATCCCCGGAACAGGCACTCGACCACGTCGCCGGATACACCGTCTCCAACGACGTCTCCGAGCGTGCGTTTCAGCTCGAGCTCAGCGGCGGGCAGTGGTCCAAGGGCAAGAGCTGCGAGACCTTCAACCCGCTCGGGCCCTGGCTGGTGAGCGCCGACGAGATCCCCGATCCACAGGCGCTGCGGCTGCGCTCGGCGGTGAACGGCAGGCCGAGGCAGGACTCCAGCACGGCCGACATGATCTTCTCCGTGGCCACCCTGATCCACCGGCTCAGCCAGGTCATGGTGCTCGAACCCGGCGACCTGCTCAACACCGGCACCCCCGAAGGCGTCGCACTGTCCGGGCGGTTCCCGTACCTGGCCGCGGGTGACGTGATGTCCTGCGCGATCGACGGGCTCGGCGAACAGCGGCAGCGGCTGCGCCCGGCCTGACCGGTCACCCCTGTCGTGCGTCCACCGCGCGCAGATGCGCGGGAGCGGGCTTGACGACATGCTCGGCGTACTCGGGATGCTTCGGCAGCCACGCGGCGACATAGGGGCAGACCGGGACGACGGCGTATCCCTTGGCGATGACGTCCTCGACGACATCGTGCACCAGGAAGGAGGCGAGTCCCCGGCCGCCGTAGTCCTCGGAGACGCCGGTGTGGAACAGCACGCGCTCGGTGTTTCCGGAGTTCTCCACGTCGACGTAGGACTCCTCGCCGATGACGTTCCCCGCCGGATCCGCGGCCTCGAGATCGATGAGCACATAACGCGATTCTTCGGGCCGTTCCTGTACTTCGAAGCGATTTTCGGTCATGACCGCTCTCCTTGTCCGGGGGTGTTCTCGGCACCGGTGTGGTTCTGGCTGCGTGGCCGCAGTCGTACCGCGGGCAGCTCGGGCGCGGGAAGCGGCTGCTGCTGGCCGGGCGGGAATCGCCCGAACAGCGGGGGTTTGCCGGAATCTTCCGGGTGCGCGGCTTCGAACCCGAGCTCGGCCTGGTAACGGCGCCGGAATTCGGCGATCTCCTCGTGGCTGCGGCCGACGAAGTTCCACCACATCACGATCTGTTCGCCGAGCGGGATCCCGCCGAGCAGCAGGGCCCGTGCGCCCTCGGGCCCCGCGGTGACCGTGAGTGTGTCCGAGCCCGGCGGCACATACGCGAGGCTGCGGTGCTCCGCCCGGGTCCGGTTGACCGCGATGTTCCCGGTCTCGGCGAGTAGTCCGTATTCGAAGTCGGCCCGGACATCCAGGGTCACCGAAGCGCCGGGCTCCAGCAGCAGTTCGGCACCGAGCAGCTCGGGCGTGCGGGTGGCCACCGGGGACGCCGAACCGAGCAGTTCGCCGAGGAAGACCCGGGCGGTCAGGCCCGGTGTCCGGACGGGCTCGGGCGTGTAGTGCTCGAACCGGTTCTCGGTGAACCGCGTCGCCTCGGGGAGGGCGTACCAGAGCTGGACACCGTGCAGGGTGCGGGTGTCGGCACTGCTGATCTCCTGGTGGGTGATGCCTTGCCCGGCGATCATCAGGTTCAGTTCGCCGGGCAGTACCGCGGCCGCGTTCCCGCCGGAGTCCAGATGGTCGATGCGGCCGGTGAACAGCCAGGAGACCGTCGCCAGTCCGGTGTGCGGATGTCTTGGCACCTGCATACCGCCGGTCGCCGAGACATCGTCGGGCCCGTAATGATCCAGGAAACACCAGGCACCCACCAGCGAGCGGTTCCGCTGCGGCAAGGTCCGGTACACGGTCATGGCGCGCGGCCCGCCCAGCGGGACCAGGCGCGGCTCGAGGATCTCGACCGCCGTGCACGGCTGTCCGGGATCGAGCACCGACAGATGGGGATTCTCGTCGAGATTGCTCATCGGATCACCTTTCCCTCGGAATCGCGCGGGCGCACCGGATGCTCGCTGAGGATGGAGACGCGGTTGAACGCGTTGATCGTGACCGCGATCCACTCGGCCGCGACGAATTGCTCATCGCCGAGGACATGGCGGGCGGCGACGAGGTCGGCCTGCGCATCCTCGGTCAGCGGCAGCAGGGTGGCCGCTTCCGCGATCGCCAGCACCGCTTCCTCGCGATCGGTGTAGTTGCCGGATTCCCGCCAGGCCGCGAGCATGTCGAGCTTCTGCTGGGTGACCCCGGCTTGGCGGGCTTGCCTGGCATGCAGGTCGAGGCAGAAGGCGCAACCGTTGAGCTGCGAGGACCGGACCTTGATGAACTCGGTCTCCTGGACACTCAGTCCCCGCTGGAGAGCGGCCTCGCGTATCGCGGTCGAATAGCTCTGCGCGGCCTGCCACGCCTCGGGCATGACCTTGTCCAGGAACGGTCGCATCTCACCTCACCCGTCGTCGCTCTCCTCCCGCGCCGCGGAACCGGCCACGGTCACAGGACGGTGTCGCCGTACATCTCGCCGAGCGGATCGGAGATCAGCTCGATGCGTGCACCGTCCGGATCACGGAAATACACCGAGACCTTACTGTGTGTCTCGTGTTCGATCCCGGCTTGATCGAGCTTGGCGACCAGGCGGTGCCACTGTCCGGGTTCCACCGAGATGGCGATGTGGTGCAGCCCGCCGAGTACCTCCGCGTACGGGCCGAGGTCCAGGCCGGGGAAGTCGAAGAAGGCGAGCAGATTGCCGTTCCCGATGTCGAAGAAGAAATGCGAGGAGCCCGGGTAGTCCCGGTTCTCGATCAGTTCGGTCAGCGGAAACTCCAGCAGGTCCTGATAGAAGCGAATCGTGGTTTCCACATCGGCGGACAGCAGTGCCGTGTGGTGCAGCCCGCGCGCCGTCGAGGCCGGGCGCTGACCGGCCGGTCGCAGGTATCGCGCGCGCAGCCGGTCACGCTCGGCCGCGGCGTGTTCGGTGTTCGGCATGGTCGCTCCTCCGGTCTCGCAGTTTAGTTGACGTATCACATTGATACTGCCTCCAAGGTAGATGATGTGTCAACTATTCCGGGTTTCGATCCGCAGGCCACCCGTGGTCACCGTGCGGATGTGTTCACCGGCGAGCAGATCGTGCGGGTAACCGAGGTCGATCGCGCTGACCTCGTCGAGGCGGGCCAGCTGATCGGCGGTGAAGTCGACCTCCAGTGCGCCCAGGTTGCCCTGGAGCTGTTCGAGGGTGCGGGCGCCGATGATCGGGGCCGTCACGCCCGGGTTGTGCAGGGTCCAGGCGAGCCCGACCTGTGCGGGCGTGCGGCCCAGTTCGGCGGCGATCGCGGTGACGGTATCGGCGATGGTGAGGTTGCGTTCGGTGACCATGCCGAGGGCGGCGTTGAAGCCCTTGCGGTTGCTCTCCCCGGATTCGGTGGAATCGGTGCCCGGCGCGGTGAGGTCGGCGCGGCGATACTTGCCGGAGAGCACCCCGCCGCCCAGTGGGGAAAACGGGGTCACGCCAAGGCCCATCGCCCGTGCCATGGGGATCAGGTCCCGTTCGCCGGCGCGGTTGATGAGGCTGTACTCGATCTGCAGTGCGACCAGCGGTGACCAGCCGCGCAGCTCGGCGATCGCCTGCATGCGCGAGACCTCCCAAGCGGGAACATTGGACATCGCCACGTACAGGACCTTGCCCTGGCGGACCAGATCGTCCAGTCCGCGCAGGATCTCCTCGACCGGTGTCCTGAAGTCCCACACGTGCAGATAGAGCAGGTCGAGGTAGTCGGTGTTCAGCTGCCGCAGGCTGGCTTCCACCGAGGCGAACAGGCTCTTGCGGTGCGCGCCACCGGAGTTGGGATCGCCCGCCCGGCGCTGCGTGGTGTATTTCGTCGCCAGCACGAGGCTTTCGCGGTTGTCCTTGGTGAATTCGCCCAGCAGGCGCTCGGAGCTGCCGTCGGTGTAGGTGCTGGCGGTGTCGATGAAGTTGCCGCCGCGTTCGGCGTAGGTGTCGAACAGGGTGCGCGCCTCGTCCCGCTCGGCGCCCCAGCCCCATTCGGTGCCGAAGGTCGCCGTGCCCAGTGCCAGCGGGGAGACCCGCAGCCCGGAGCGGCCGAGCAGCCGGTAGCTGTCCAGGGTGAGTGACATGGGGTTCCTCCTGTGCGTGTTCTCCGTTGCCGACAGCGAGTCTGCGCTCGCGGCACGGCGCGGGTAAGGGAGAGAACTTCCTGGGAACACCAGTCCTACCCGGACTGTTGCACCGGTCATGACGACCGCCACGGTGGACAAGACCCAGGAGCTCGCCGCCTTCCTGCGGACCCGGCGCGAACGTCTGGATCCGCGCGATCTGGGGTTGCCGTCCCGCAACCGGACCAGGCGAACCCCGGGACTGCGCCGCGAGGAGGTCGCCGAACTGGCCGGGATCAGCATCGACTACATCGTCCGGCTGGAACAGGCGCGCGGGCTGCGCCCCTCGGCGGAGGTCGTCGAGGCGCTGGCCGGGGCGCTGCGCCTGACCCCGGACGAGCGCGTCTACCTCTTCGATCTGGCCCAGCAGCGCCCGCGGAACACGGACAAGCTCGCCACCACTCCGGCACCGCCGCTGGCCCAGCTGGTCGCCGATCTGTCCCCGCTACCGGCCATGCTGCTGAACCACCGCTACGACATCCTGGCCTGGAACACCGAGACGACGCGGCTGCTGGTGGACCTCGAGACCCTGGCACCCGCCCAGCGCAATTCGATGTGGCTGTGCCTGATGCACCCGCGGGTACGCGAGTTCTATCTCGATCGCGAACGCGTGGTGCGGGAAGGGATCGCCCATCTGCGCGCCGCATGGGCCGCGCATCCCGACGACCAGGGGCTGATCGACCTGATCGCCGAATTCACCGCGGGCAACGAGGATTTCGCGCGCCTGTGGGCCGAGCGCGACGTCAAGGTCAGCGGCCGCGGGCGCAAGACCATGCGCCATCCCGAGGCCGGTGTGCTCACCGTGCAGTTCGAGACGCTGCGGCCGCTGCAGGACCCGGACCAGCTACTGGTGCTCTACCGTGCCGCGGATCAGGAGAGCCAGTCGGCACTGGAGCGGTTGCTCGCCGATTGATGGCCGGTTCGGCTCCGGATCAGGCCCGTGGGCTCAGTCCGGCCACGGCCAGCCGGAACAACCGGTCGGCCGCTGCGGTGGGCTCCCGGTGGTGCTCGGTGGCCAGTGCGATACCGACGACCAGGGTGATCAGGTCGGTGAGGGTGACCCCGGAGGCCACCGCGCCATCCCGCACGGCGCGGCGCAGCAAGGGGTTTCCCGCTTCTACCAGTGCCGCCGCGCAACTGTTCCCGTGCACCGGATCGGTCTCGGTGTCGTCGTAGGCCAGCGCGGCAGCCAGCCCGCGGGCGGAGACCGAGTAGGTGACGACCTCCCCCAGCCATTCCAGGAGTGCGCCGCGGCTGTCGCCGGCGCCGGTCAGCTCGCGGGCGCGGGTGCACAGCGCCTCGATCCGGTTCGCGGAGACCGCCTCCAGTAACGCGCGGCGAGTGGGGAAGTGCCTGCGCACGGTCGCCGAACCCACCCGCGCGGTGCGGGCGATCTGCTCCAGGGAGGCGGCGGCGCCTCGGGCGGCGACCTCTTTCTCGGCCACGGCCAGGATGTGCGCGTAGTTGCGCCGGGCGTCGGCGCGCTGGTGTTCGGGCACGGTGACACCTCCGAGGTTGCTAAGTGGCGGGCCCCGCCATATCCTAGCGGAGTGGAAACGGCGGGACCCGCCGTTTAGCTGGATCACCCGAGGAGTGCTGCTGTGCCCGAAGATTCCGCGCCCGTTCTGGTCACCGGTGCCACCGGCAGGCAAGGCGGCGCCACCGCCCGTGCCTTGCTCGCGGCGGATGTTCCCGTCGGCGCCCTGGTGCGCGATCCGGCCACCGAACGGGCCAGGGCCGTCGAAGCGCTGGGCGCCGAACTGGTCACCGGCGATCTGCGCGATCGCGATTCGGTGCGCCGGGCCGCCGAGGGCGTTCGTGCCGTGTTCTCCGTGCAGATGCCCGAGATGAGCGCCGAGGGGGTCGATTTCGACGGGGAGGTGACTCAGGGCATCAACCTCATCGAGGCCGCGAAAGACGGAGGTGTGCCGCAGTTCGTGCACACCTCCGTCAGCGGCGCGGGCCGGCACACCGAGACGCCCGGCTGGGCCGAGGGCCGCTGGGCTTCGATGGAGCCCACCATGGGTGCCAAGACCGCGATCCAGGACCGGGTTCGCGCCGCCGGTTTCCCGCACTGGACACTGCTCAAACCGGGCTTCTTCATGGAGAACTTCCTGCCGTCCATGGCGTATCTGTTCCCGCGCGGCATCGCGGGCGGGCTGGTGAGCCTGCTGCGCCCGGAAACCCGGCTGTCCCTGGTCGCGGTGGACGACATCGGCCGGGCGGCCGCCGCTGCCATTGCCGCGCCGCGGCGTTTCGACCGGGTCGAGCTGGAACTGGCGAGCGACTACCTGTCGATGACCGAGATCGCCGAGATCCTCTCCGGCGCTCTCGGCACACCGTTGTCCGCACCGGACATGACCGAACCGGAAGCCGTCGCCGCCGGAATGCCGCCGATGGGCGCCTCGCACGAGTGGCTGAACGTGGCCGGTCAGCCCGGCCGTCCGCAGTACGCAAGGGATCTGGGTATCCCGCTCACCAGCTTCGCGGACTGGGCGCGGCGGTACCTGCGGACCGCCGCCTGAGATCCCGGGATCCGCCGTATCCAGGGCTGTCCGCCGTCGAACCTCGCACGTGCCGCCTCGATCGCGGGCAGCTGCGCCTCGGCCCACTCCAGCAGGACGTCGACGGGATGGCGCAGAGTCTTGCCGAGCTCGGTGATCCGGTACTCGACGGCGACCGGGCGGGTACTGACGAGCAGCCGCTCGATGATGCCATTCGCGCTCCAGCCTGCGCAGTGCGGCGGTGAGGGATTCCTGGGTCACCGCGGGGATGACGCGGCGCAGCTCGTTGAATCGGCATGGCCGTTCACACAGCGCGTTGAGCACCTGCCGGGACCACTTGTCGAGCACCTGGTCGAGCAGTTCGCGGTGCGGCGCCGGTTTCGGCGATGTGGTACGGCTGAGTTTCTACGTCACGAAGTGGGCCCCGGAGCAGATCACCGAGTTCCTGTCGGATGTCGACCGGCTCGCCGCGGGGATCGGCCTGCCGCAACCGATGCCACCCGCCTCGCTGATCGGGGTCGAGTATCTGTTCGAGCCCGATGTGCTGGTGGAGGTCGAAGCAACGGCCGTGCTCGAGTGACGGTCCGGCGGGCAACGCATGAGTGCGGGGGCCACCGATAGTGGCCCCCGCACCGGATCCGGTCTGCCTGGTCAGGCCATGCCGAGGAACGGCACCTCGTCGAGTTTCTTCTCGGCCTCCGGGGAGAGCACGGTGCCGAGCCGGTCGCGGAACTGCTGGATCGCGGCCTGGCCCTGGGTTCCCGGGATCTTGCCGTTGAACAGTTCCCACGGGGTGGGGATCTGCACCGGAAGGGGCGGGCCGTACTGGATCACCGGCGCCTGCGGTCGCACGGTGTCGAAATTGCCGCGGTCGGCGACGGGGTTGGGTTGCGGGTAGTTGTGCGCACCCGCGGCGACCGCACCCTGGATTCCGTTCGCGAACTGCAGGAAGTTGGTGAACGGATTGGCGGAAAGGCAGGCGCCGTCGTTCTGGTTGCAGATCTCGTGCACCGGGATTCCGGCGAATCCGCGCGGGCCGTTCATCGTGATGCCCTTGATCGGTGTCGGAATATTTCCCTCGATTCCACCGGGTGTTCCGTTCGGGCCGACCCGCCGCGGATCGGCGTAGAGCACGCCGTCGACCTGATTCTTCGGGATCTTGTTCTCCACGCCGATGTTGTGCAGCGTGTCCCCGGCGACCCTGGCGCCCATCGAGTAGCCGGTGATCAGGATGTGCGAACCGCCGCAGCGCCCGTGGAAGTCGTACACATCCCGGCTGAGGTTCCCGATTCCCTCGGCGATCGAGTCGTCATAGCTCTTGAGCCCGGTGACCGGGAAGAACTCCGCCGAATAGTGCACCCGCTGCAGTGCGAATCCCGCGGGCAGCGGGATGTCCTTGTAGAACGCGGCATCCGGATCGGCGCGACCACCGACCCCGAAGACCATGGTTCCCGGACAGCCCTCGGTGACCCGGGTTTCGGCGTTCGCCGTCGTCATCACGGTACCGGCCGAGACGACGGCCACGGCGGCCGCGATAGCCGCTTTGATCCGAATTCTCATCAACTACGCACCTTTCATCGGCAGAGAGAAACAATTCGTGGTGGAATTGCGGCGCGGGACGCGATACGACGACAAGCTACGTCCGGGGCTGCGCTCCGCATAGGCTCTGCCACATTTGTGTCAAATGCGGACGAACCGGCGTGCTCAGATCCATCCGCGGCGCGCGGCCTGCTGTCCGGCCTGGAAGCGGGTGCTCGCCCCGAGGCGGCGCATCAGTGCCCCGATCCGGCGGGCGATGGTGCTGCGCGAGACCCCGAGCCGGTCGGCGATGACGCCATCGGTCGCCCCCGCGGACATGAGGGTCAGGATGCGGTGGTCGGCCTCGTCGAGTTCGGTGGCGCATCCCTGCCCGGACACCGGAACGCTCAGCGACCAGAACGCCTCGAAGGTGGCGCTGAGCATGGCGAGAAACGGTGAGGGCTCCACGTACAGCGCGACCGTCAGCCCGCCTTCCTGGACCAGCAGCGGCATGATCGCGCAGTTGTCGTCGCTGAGCAGCAGCATCATCGGCGGGGTGTCGAGGATCCGGCCGAGCTCACCGAGTTCGGCGGTCTCCAGGAGGTGCTTGCCGACGAACGGGTCCGCGTACACCGAGCTGTGGTAGATCGTGCGGTAGCGCACCCCGGCGAGCAGCCTCGCGGTCTTCGTCCTGTGCTGGCGCAGCCGATAGTCCCGGTCCCCGATATAGGGCGGCCGGTTGATGGCCCGGACCTGATCGCCGGCCTGGTGCTGGGCCCACTGGACCCGTTCGAGCAGCACCGCCGGTGAATCGATGATCCGGATCCCGGCGGTGTCCCTGGCGAGTCCCGGCAGCTTTCCCTCCATGAGGTCGCCGCGCGAACAACGCGTCTCCACAGCCGGAGCGTATTGCCCCGTGGACCGGGGAATGCCCGGAAAAGGGTGCGGGATTGCCGGAACCTGCAAGCGCTATACCGGCAGCGGGCGCGGCGGCACCGGGCTGGACACCACGATCGAGGTGGTGGTCTGCCCGTGCACCAGGAAGCCGTCCAGTACCTCCTCCAGCAGCTCCACCGTGGCGGCGTGCACCTTGAGCAGGAAACAGTCCTCGCCCGTGATCCGGTGGCACTCGCTGACCTGTGGCGATTCGGTGGCCAGTGCGGCGACCTTGGCCAGTTGCCCGGCGGCGGGCCGTACCCGGACGAAGGCGGTGACCGGCAGGCCGAGTGCGGCGGGATCGACCGCCATCCGGTAGCCGTCGATGACCCCGGCCCGTTCCAGGCGCTGCACGCGTTCGGTGACCGCGGGCGCGCTCATCCCGACCCGGCGGGCCAGTGCGGACATGCCGATGCGCGGATCGCTGTGCAGCTCGGTCAGCAGCCGCACGTTGACCTCGTCGAGGAGCTCGCTTCGCGGTCCGTAAGTGAACTGGCGCTTCTGCCTTTGTTTGGCAACCAATTTGTTCCTGCTACCTTCGATTGTCTCTTTCTCGAACCCGTTGTTCCTTGAACGATAGCGGTATGACCAAACGATTCGGCATTTTCGCCCCGCAGGGCTGGCGGCTCGACCTCACCGAGATCGCCGATCCGGTCGAGCAGTACGAGGCCATGACCGCGGTCGCGCAGGCCGCCGACCGCGGTCCCTGGGACTCGGTCTGGCTTTTCGACCACATGCACACCGTGCCCGAGGTGACCCGCGAATCCACCTTCGAAGCCTGGATCAGCACCGCGGGCCTGCTGCGCGACACCCGGCGGGTGCGGGTGGGGCAGATGGTGACCTGTAACGGATACCGGTCTCCGGCCCTGCTGGCGAAGATGGCCTCCACCGCGCACGTCGCCGGGGGCGGCCGGCTCTACACCGGACTCGGTGCGGGCTGGTACGAGCAGGAGTGGACCGCCTACGGCTATCCCTGGCGGGAAACCCGGGAGCGGATGGCCGCCTTCGGGGAATCCGTGGAACTGGTGCACCGGCTCTTCCGGGAGGACAAGGTGGCCTTCCACGGTGCGCACTACCAGGTCGAGAACCCGGTCAACGAACCGAAAAGCGCCGGCGGGAACCCGGTTCCGCTGTGGATCGGCGGTGCGGGCGAACAGGTCACGCTGCGTCTGGTCGCCCGGTACGCCGACGCGTGCAATCTGGGCCGCGGCAAGCCCGAGGTGATCCGGCAGAAGCTGGATGTTCTCCGGCGCCACTGTGACCGGATCGGCCGCGACTTCGGCACGATCACCAAGTCCACCTCGATCAGCGCCTTCCCGATCGCCGAGGGCGCGGATCCGGAGCGGGCCACCGGCAAGGCCCGCGGCCGCTGGGATGTCGAGGGGTTCCACACCAATGCCATCGCGGGCAGCCCGCCGGACACCCCGTTCCTGATCGGTTCGAGCGCGGCGATCACCGAGTGGATCGGTACCCTGTTCGAGGCCGGGATCGACTATGTCGTGGTCTACATTCCGGGTGTGGCCTACGATCACGAGCCGTTGCACCGGTTCGCTGAGGAGATCATCCCGCAGGCCTGGTGACCGCGGGCCCGAGGGGCGCGCGGAAAGCCCGCCGATAGGCGGACGGGGTGGTGTCCAGCGCGCGGCGAGATTCTCGAGAGAAAGCTGCCCGGTCATCAGGGTCCGTGCCCACGGCATGGAGGTTCCCGCGTCCTCGGCCACGGAGGCCGTCGTCCTCTCCGTCGACTACCGCCTCGCCCGAGCACCCCTTTCCGGCCGCGGCCGACGACGCCTACGCCGCCCTGGTCTGGATCGCCGCCAACGCCGCGCAACTCGGCGGTGATCCGGAGCGCATCGCGGTCGCCCGGGGGTCTTCCAGTCACTGACCTGTCCGGGTGTGGACACCAGCGTCACGAGCACGGTGAGCCGTACGCCGCACCGATCCGCGCGGCCGAACTCGGCGGGCTGTCGACCACCTGTGTCGTGGTGGCCGGGGTGGACCCGCTGCGCGAGGAGGGCCGGGCATACGCCGAACGGCTCAGCGCGGCCGGGGTCAGCACCGAGCTGGGTCCAGGTTCCGGGCGCGGTGCACGGCTTCGATCCGCTGTTCCCGCAGGCCCGGATCAGCGAGCGGAACCTGGCGGACCAGGTGCTGGCCCCGCGCGAAGCCCCGGACCCGTGACGGGCGGTCAGCGGGAGCGGCGGCCCACCGCCCGGCCGATGAAGTAGCCGATGATCACCCCGGCCACCAGGCCGATCAGGATCAGGATGACCACGAGCCAGGCGGCGATCTTGCCGATCGTGCTGACGACACCCTTGGCCTCGAGGTCGGCGGCGACCAGCACGGCACGGTTGGCGAGCAGGAGCGTGTTCATGGCTGCCAGCATGCCATGCCGGAGCGCACCACCGGCCGGGCTACGGGCGGCATCTGCGCGCTGGCGTGCTCGACCCTCGGGTACGGCGGAACCGACTACCTGGCCGGGATCGTGGACTGGCTCGCCGAAGGGCGTCCACGGCGTGCGCTGAGCGGTCCGATCGCGTTACACCACGGGGTTTTCCTGGTTCCCCAGCTCGGTGCTGATCCGCGCCGCGATGTCCACCAGGACCGGCACCACCTCGGCGCGCAGCCCCTCCGGGGTCGCGCGCCCGGTGGAGGTGGAGGAGGCGAGCGCGGCGACCACCCGCCTGCGGTGATCGCGGATCGGGGCGGACAGCGAGATGAGCCCGACCTCGCGCTCGTCGATCACCATGGACCAGCCCTGTTCGCGCACCTCGGCGAGAATGGCACGGAAGGCAGCCGGTTCGGTGACGGTGAACGGGGTCAGCCGGGGGAGCCCGTTCTCGCTGATGATCTGCTCGACCTTCTCGGGCGGTTCCCAGGCCAGCAGCACGCGCCCGAGTGAGGTGGCGTGCACGGGTACGCGGGTGCCCGGGGCGACGGTCACGCTGAGTACCCGGCGCACCGGGACCCGGGCGATGTAGGTGACCTCGTTGCTGTCCAGGGTGGCGAGCGTGGCGGATTCGCCGGTCTGCTCGGCGAGCTGCATGAGATAGGGCTGTGCCAGCTCGGTGAGCACGTGCGTGGTGGTGTAGTGCTGGCCGATGGAGAGCACCCGCGGGGTCAGCGTCCAGCGCCCGCCCGCGGTCGTCACATAACCGAGCCGTTGCAGGGTCAGCAGAACGCGGCGCACCACCGGGCGGGAGAGTTCGGTCGCCTCGGCCAGTTCGGTGGCCGTCGGATTGGGCCGTTCGGAGTTGAACGCCTGCAATACCGCGAGTCCCCGCTCCAGACCCTGAATGTGGTTCTGCCCGTTCTTCTCCTCGTTCACGAGCGTCATTCTCTCAGCCTCCCCGCGCGGTCCTCCTTGACACGGGACAGGCGGTACCGCATGATTCTGCCTCGTACACTATTCGTTCATATCGTACACATAGTGTACAGGAGGTGAAGGCCAATGACGGTCGACACGCGTGAACTCCGGCGCTGTCTCGGGCATTTCGCCACCGGCGTCACAGTGGTCACCTGCGACGCCGGTGGTGCGCCGCACGGGGCGACGGTGAACGCGTTCAGCGCGGTCTCGCTGAACCCGCCACTGGTGCTGGTCTCGTTGGACCGCCGGTCGAAGGTGTGCGCTCACCTGGACGGCGCGCCGTTCACGGTGAACGTGCTCGCCGAACCGCAGGACGAGCTCGCGCTGCACTTCGCGGGCAAACCGATGGCCGGTGAGATCGGCTGGCGGTACCCGGATCCGCGCCTGGCTCCGGAACTGGCCGGGGCGCTGGCCACCATCTCCTGTACTCCGTGGCGCGCCTACGACGGCGGCGACCACGTGCTCTATCTCGGCCGGGTGGAGCACTTCGCGATCACCGAGCAGGATCCGCTGGTGTTCTATCTCGGCGGGTTCCGGCATCTCGGGCCGATCTACGAAACCGTGCCATGGCTGGAATCCGGCGACTGCCCGAGCACGCCGTGGTTCGTCGCATCCCGGTAGAAATCCCGTTCGCACCAAAGGAGTTGCACAGTATGACCGCACAGGAAATCCCCGTGGGCAAGGAGAGTTCCGCGGGTACCGCCCGCCCGTTCACCGGTGAGGAGTACATCGAATCCCTGCGTGACGGCCGGGAAATCAATCTCTACGGGGAAAAAGTCAAGGACATCACCACGCATCCGGCGTTCCGCAATCCGGTGCGGATGGCGGCGCGGCTCTACGACGCGCTGCACGATCCGGCGAAAAAGGATGTGCTGACCACGCCGACCGACACCGGGAACGGCGGGTTCACCTTCCCGTTCTTCCGTGCGGCGCGTTCGGTGGACGATCTGTTCGCCGACCGCGACGCCATCGCGGAATGGGCCCGGATCACCTACGGCTGGATGGGCCGCAGCCCGGACTACAAGGCCTCCTTTCTCGGCACGCTCGGCGCGAACTCCGAGTTCTACGAACCGTTCGCGGACAACGCCAAGCGCTGGTACCGCGAATCGCAGGAGAAGGTGCTGTACTGGAACCACGCGATCGTGCATCCGCCGGTGGACCGCGGCAAGAGCCCGGACGAGGTCAAGGACGTCTTCGTGCACGTGGAGGACGAGCGGGACGACGGGCTGATCGTGTCCGGGGCGAAGGTGGTGGCCACCGGTTCCGCGCTGACCCACTACAACTTCATCGCGCACTACGGGCTGCCGTTCAAGCAGCGCGAATTCGCCCTGGTGTGCACGGTGCCGATGAACGCGCCGGGGATGAAACTCATCTGCCGTAACTCGTACACCAGCATGGCCAACCAGATGGGCACCCCGTTCGATTACCCGCTGTCCAGCAGGCTGGACGAGAACGACACGATCTTCATTCTGGACAAGGTGAAGATCCCGTGGGAGAACGTGTTCATCTACGGCGATGCGGACAAGGTGAGCAATTTCGTGCCGGGTTCCGGATTCCTGGAGCGGTTCACCTTCCAGGGCGTGACCCGGCTCGCGGTGAAACTCGACTTCATCGCGGGCCTGTTGCTCAAGGGCGTGGAAGCCACCGGTACCAAGGATTTCCGTGGCATCCAGACCCGGATCGGCGAGGTCATGAGCTGGCGCAACCTGTTCTGGGCGCTCTCCGACGCGATGGCGGCCAACCCGACCGAGTGGAAGGACGGCACGCTGCTGCCGAACCTGAACTACGGGCTGGCCTACCGCTGGTTCATGACCCTCGGATACCCGCGGGTGCGCGAGATCATCATGCAGGACCTCGGTTCGAGCCTGATCTATCTGCCCTCGCACTCGGTGGACTTCGCCTCCGCGGATGTCCGGCCCTACCTGGACCAGTACGTGCGCGGCTCGAACGGATACGACGCGGTGGAACGGGTCAAGCTGATGAAACTGATCTGGGATTCCATCGGCACCGAGTTCGGCGGCCGCCACGAACTCTACGAGCGCAACTACGCGGGCAACCACGAAGGTGTCCGGTTCGAACAGGTGATGGCCATGGAGAACTCCGGCCAGGCCGACGCGATGCGCGGATTCGCCGAGCAGTGCATGGCCGAGTACGACCTGGACGGCTGGACGGTGCCCGATCTGTTCGACAACGACGGCCTCGCGCTGCGGCGCTGAACACCGGACACGGAAGGGAACGTGCCATGACGAGGATGGAGAACTCACCGACCGCGGCCGGTTCGGGTGCCTCGGCGACCCAGGCCTTCCGCGCGAGCGCCCGGGACGGCTCCGGGAGCGCCTCGCCGGAACGGGTTTCCGCGGTGGTGACCGAGATTCTGCGCGGGGTGCACCGGACGATCCGCGAACAACAGGTGAGCTACCCGGAATTCCAGGCCGCCAAGCAGTGGCTGATCGAGGTCGGGGAAGGAGGCGAGTGGCCGCTGCTGCTGGATGTGTTCGTGGAGCACGAGGTGGAAGCGGTGGCCGCCGCCACCCAGCAGGGCACCAAGGGCAGCATCCTCGGCCCGTACTACCTTCCGGACGCGGAGAAACTGCCCGCGGTGACCGAACTTCCGATGCGGGACGGGGAACCGGGCACCCCGCTGGTGTTCACCGGGCAGGTCCGGGATGTC
The DNA here is from genome assembly GCF_000737195.2 of Sciscionella sediminilitoris. Taxonomy (GTDB): domain Bacteria; phylum Actinomycetota; class Actinomycetes; order Mycobacteriales; family Pseudonocardiaceae; genus Sciscionella; species Sciscionella sediminilitoris. The sequence goes on along the minus strand of NZ_JALM01000003.1, from coordinate 142,336 downwards.
GGCGGCGATCCGGTTCCCGGGGCCGAGCTGGACATCTGGCATGCCGACCGGGAGGGCTACTACTCGGGATTCGCCCCGCACATCCCGGACGGCAATCTGCGCGGCGTGGTGGTCTGCGACGGACAGGGCCGCTTCGAGATCAGCACCATCGAACCGGCGCCGTACCGGATCCCGACCGACGGTCCCACCGGGAAACTGATCGAGTCCGCGGGCTGGCATCCGTGGCGGCCGGCGCATCTGCACCTGCTCGTGCGCGCCACCGGTTTCCGCCCGATCACCACGCAGCTGTACTTCGCCGGTGGGGACTGGCTCGACTCGGATGTCGCCGAGGCCACCAAACCGGAGCTGATCCTCGAACCGGTCCCGCAGCCCGACGGGCGAAACCGCGCGGAGTACGACTTCGTGCTCGAACCCGCGTGACCGGTGCACGACTCGATGGGAGAGAGGATGAGCGATCTAGCGATCGATCGCGTCGAGACGGTGCTGCTGGATGTGCCGCTGCGGCGCGCCCACCGGTTCGCCAGAGCCAGTATGGACGCCCAGCCGGTGCTGCTGGTGCGGCTGTCCACCGCGGGCGGGGTCACCGGGGTCGGTGAGGGTGTGGTCCCCGGCGGCCCGTGGTGGGGCGGCGAATCGGTGGAGACCATGCAGGTCCTCATCGAGCGCTACATGGCACCGATCCTGCTCGGCCGCGCGGTGGACGACATCGAGGCCATTGGGCGGGACATCCAGGACGTGGTGGCCAACAACCTGTACGCGAAGACCGCGGTGGAGGTCGCGCTGCACGACGCGTGGGCGCGCAGCCTCGGAGTGCCGGTGCACACCCTGCTCGGCGGGCTCGCGCGCCGGTCCATCCCGGTCACCTGGGCCCTTGGCACCGAACCGGCGCCGGTGGTGATCGAGGAGGCGCTCGGCAAACTCGAGGCGGGCGCCCACCACACCTTCAAGCTCAAGATGGGCGCTCAGGACCCGGACGCCGATGTGGAACGCGTGCTCACCATCGCCGAGAAACTGGCCGGTGCCGCGGGGCTGCGGGTGGATGTGAACGCGCGCTGGGACCGGCTCACCGCGCTGACCCAGCTGCCGCGGCTGGCCGAGGCGGGCATCGAACTGGTCGAGCAACCCGTTCCCGGCCCGGAGACCGAGACGCTCGCCGAACTCACCCGCGGACTACGGACCGCGGTGATGGCCGATGAAAGCCTGCGCACCCCGACCGATGCGCTGCGGCTGGCCAAGCTCGGGGCCGCCGACATCTATTCGCTCAAGACCACCAAATCCGGTGGATTGCGTGCCAGCAAAGCGATCGCGGAGATCGCGGCGGCCGCGGACGTTCCCTGTCACGCGGGCACCTCGATCGAGACCGGGATCGGGACCGCGGCCTCGTTGCAGCTCGCCTGTGCCGCCCCGGCCGTCACCTGGGGCAGCGAGCTGTTCGGTCCCTTGCTGATGCGCGAGGACATCCTGACCACCCCGCTGCGCTATGCGAACGGCGAGCTGCACCTGCCCGAGGGACCCGGGCTCGGTGTGGAGCTCGATCCCGCCGCCGTGCGCGCCTTCACCAGGAGCTGATGGCAAGCATGTTGTTTCACCTCCGCATGGATGTGTCCATTCCGCACGATCTCGATCCGCAACGGCGCGAGGACCTGATCGCCAGGGAGAAGGCCCGCGCCCTGGAACTGCAGCGTGCCGGGAAATGGCCGCACCTGTGGCGCATCGCGGGCAAGTACAGCAATATCAGCGTGCTCGACGTGGAATCCCCGGACGAGCTGCACCGGATCCTGTCCAGCCTGCCGCTGTTCCCGTATCTGCAGATCGAGGTGACACCACTGGCCCAGCACCCGTCCGAACTGGCGGCCCAGCCATGAGCCTCGAGGAACGCGTGCGGCGGCTGGAGGACCTGGACGAGATCCGCCGCCTCGATGCCACCTACTGCCGCCTGCTGGACAGCGGGGACTGGGACGGTCTGGTCGCACTGTTCGCCCCGGACGGCGAATTCCGTGGCCTGGACCGGGTGCGCGGCCACGGGGAGCTGCGCCGGTTCTTCGGTGCGCTCGCCGAGGGCGGACTGAGCGCTTTCTGGCACCACGTCACCAATCTGGAGATCACCGTGGACGGGGACCGGGCACAGGTGCGGTCCGCCCTGTGGCAGCCCTGCGTGCAGGACGGCGTCCCGCACGTGGCGGCCGGTAGCTACCACGATCACCTGGTGCGCATCGCGGGACAGTGGCGGTACGCGAGCAAACAGGTCGCGTTCGACTACTTCACCCCGCTGGCGCAGGGCTGGGACCACGGGCGGTTCGCCCTCGAATCCGCGAAGCAGACCTATGGAGCGCTCCGATGACCGAGTTGCGGGCAGTGATCGAGGGACCGGAGGACGCACCGGTGCTGGTGCTCGGTCCCTCGCTGGGCACCGACACGGGTTTGTTCGACGCTCAGGTCGCGGCATTCGCCGGGCGTTATCGCGTGCTGCGGTTCGATCTGCCCGGCCACGGCGGAACCCCGGCACCACCCGGTCCGTACAAGATGGCCGGGCTGGCCCACGCCGTGCTCGCCACGGTGCACCGGGCGGGAATCGAACGCTTCCACTACGCCGGGGTCTCCATCGGCGGCGCGATCGGACTGGAACTCGCGCTGCGCGCCGGGCATCGCCTGGCCGGCCTCACCGTGTGCGCCTCCGCCGCGCGGTTCGCCGACCCGGAGTCCTGGCCGGTCCGCGCGGCCACCGTGCGGGAACAGGGAACCGGGGCCATGCTCGCTTCCCGCGCCGGGACCTGGTACACGCACGAATTCGCCCGGCGACACCCCGCCGAGGCCGAACGCCTGCTCGCCATGCTGCGGGACACCACCGCCGAGGGCTACGCGGGCTGCTGTGAGGCCATCGCCACGTTCGACCTGCGCGACCGGCTCGCCGAGATCACCGTGCCCACTCTCGCTCTCGCCGGGGCCGAGGATCCCGCGACCCCGCCGGAGATGCTGCGCGAGATCGCCGGCACGGTGCCGGACGGGCGGCTGATCGTCGTCCCGGGCACCGCGCATCTGCTCAACGCCGAGGATCCGGATTCGGTGAACGCCGCACTGGGCGAGCACCTGGAGAACTGTGCGGTGCCACGTGGATAAGGCGTTCACGAGCGTGGCCGAGGTGGTCGCCGACATCCCGGACGGGGCGAGCATGGCCGTCGGCGGGTTCGGCATGTGCGGGGTGCCGAGCGTGCTGATCGCCGCCCTGCTCGAGCAGGGCGCCCGGGAACTGGAGACGATCAGCAACAACCTCGGCGTCGATGGTTTCGGGCTCGGCACCCTGCTGGCCGCCGGGCGGATCCGGCGCACCATCGGCTCCTACATCGGCAACAACAAGGAATTCGCCCGCCAGTATCTGGCCGGGGAACTCGAGGTCGAACTGACCCCGCAGGGCACGCTCGCCGAGCGGTTGCGCGCCGGGGGAGTCGGCATTCCCGCCTTCTACACCCCGGCCGGGGTGGGCACCCTGGTCGCCGAGGGCGGACTGCCGTGGCGCTACGCCGCCGACGGATCGGTCGCCCTGTCCTCACCGGCGCGCGAGGTCCGCGAATTCGACGGCACCCGGTACCTGCTGGAACGGGCGCTGCGCCCGGACTACGCGCTGGTGCACGCCTGGAAAGCCGACCGGCACGGCAACCTCGTCTACCGGCACGCCGCGCGCAATTTCAACCCCGACTGCGCGGCCGCGGCCCGGATCACCATCGCCGAGGTGGAACACCTCGTCGAGCCGGGGGACCTCGATCCGGACTCGATCCACACCCCGGGCATCCACGTGCAGCGCCTCGTGCACGTGCCCGGGGCCGAGAAGCCGATCGAATTCCGCACCACACGGGAGGAATCGTGACTCTGACGCGCGATCAGCTCGCCGCCCGCGTCGCCGCGGAACTCCCGGACGGGAGCTACGTCAACCTCGGTATCGGCCTGCCGACCCGGGTTCCCGCGCACATTCCAGCCGGGCGCACCGTGATCATCCACTCGGAGAACGGGATTCTCGGTGTCGGCGGATATCCGGGCGAGGAGGAGGTGGACCCCGATCTGATCAACGCGGGCAAGGAGACGGTGACCGTGCGTCCCGGCGCCGCCTACTTCGCCTCCTCGGTCAGCTTCGGCATGATCCGCGGCGGCCACGTGGATGTGGCGGTCCTCGGCGCCATGCAGGTCAGTGCGGGCGGGGACCTGGCCAACTGGGCAGTTCCGGGCCGGATGGTCAAGGGCGTCGGCGGGGCCATGGACCTCGCGCACGGTGCCCGGCGGGTGATCGCCATGACCGAACACCGCACCAAGGACGGGGCGCCGAAAATCGTGCAGCGCTGCGATCTCCCGCTCACCGGGCGGGGCTGTGTGGACCGCGTCATCACCGATCTGGCCGTGCTGGATGTGACCGCGCACGGGCTCGAGGTGATTGAATGCGCACCAGGGGTCGGCCGGGCCGAGGTCGAGGCGGCCACGGCGGCCCCCGTGCGGTTCCGCGCCGACGTGGACTGACCGCGCGAACGAGGACCGACGAGGAGAACCGATGCCCGATGCCGTGATCTGCGAACCGCTGCGTACCCCGGTCGGGGCGTTCGGCGGCGGCCTGCGCGAGGTACCCGTCCAGGAGCTGGGGGCCACCGTGCTCCGCGAGCTCGTCGCCCGTACCGGAATCGCGGCAGAACACATCGACGACGTGATCTTCGGGCACTGTTATCCGAGCATGGACGCCCCGGCGGTCGGGCGGGTGGCCGCGCTGGACGCGGGCCTGGCGGTCACCGTGCCCGGTGTGCAGGTGGACCGCCGCTGCGGTTCCGGCCTGCAGGCCGTGCTCTACGCGGCCATGGCGGTGCAGACCGGGGGTGCCTCGCTGGTGCTCGCCGGGGGCGCGGAAAGCATGTCCCGGGCCGCGCACTACTCGCACCAGATCCGCTGGGGAGTCAAGGGCGGGGGAGTGCAGTTCGCGGACGCGCTCGCCGAGGGCCGGGTCACCGCAGGCGGACAGCATCACCCGGTTCCCGGCGGGATGCTCGAGACCGCGGAGAATCTGCGCCGCGAGTACGGGATCGGCAGGGAGGAACAGGACCGCCTCGCCGTGCGCTCGCACACCTTGGCCGCCGAAGCACAGCAGCAGGGCCGGTTCGCCGGGGAAATCGTGCCCGTCACCGTGCGGACCAGGAAAAGCGAGACCGTCGTGGACGCCGATGAGCACATCCGCCCCGGCACCACCCTCGAGACCCTGTCCGCGCTGCGCCCCGTGCTCGGCCGCCAGGACCCGGAGGCCACCGTCACCGCGGGCAACGCCAGCGGCCAGAACGACGGGGCCGCCGCCTGCATCGTGACCAGCCCGGAACAGGCCGAGCGACTGGGGTTGCGGCCGCTGGCCCGGCTCGTCTCCTGGGGCCTTGCCGGAGTGCCGCCGAAGACCATGGGAATCGGGCCCGTCCCGGCAACCGAGGCCGCACTGCAGCGCGCCGGACTGCGGCTCGGGGACATCGACATCCTCGAACTCAACGAGGCCTTCGCCGCCCAGGCGCTCGCCGTCACCCGGGAATGGCGTATCGACCCGGAAACCGATCCACGGTTCAATCCCAACGGTTCCGGGATCTCGCTCGGGCACCCCGTCGGGGCCACCGGGGGCCGCATCCTCGCCACCCTCGTGCACGAACTGCACCGCAGGCAAGCGCGCTATGGCCTGGAAACCATGTGCATCGGCGGGGGCCAAGGACTCGCCGCCATCTTCGAACGGCTCGCCTGAAGCACTCGGCCGGGCTGTTCCCGTTTCTCCACGGTCCGGGTGACCGGGGCCGGAACGGTGCCCTACTGCTGCCCGGCGAACCGGGCCGGTTCCAGCTTCGGGTGATCGGTGCGGCCGATGAGGCGCTGCGGGCGGAATCCGGCCAGCTGCTCGGCCGGGTTCCCGGTGCACAGTTCCTCGGCGGCGAGCCTGCCGAGCAGCGGCCCGAGGGTGATCCCGCTGTGCGTGGCGATGCTGTAGAGGCGCGCGTCCTCGTCGAGGAACCCGGCGACGGTGAGCCCATCGGCGGGCATCGGGCGCTGGCCGACCCGCAGCGAGGCAAGCCGCGCACCCTCGGTTCCGGCGAGCAGTTCGCCGAGGCGCCGGCACAGTTCGCGGGCGTGCGGGCCATCGGGCGCGGGCGGATCGGCCGGGTCGGCCTCGGCGTCCAGATCGAGGCCCTGCACGATCAGCCGTCCGCCACCGTCCGGGCGGGCGTTCAGCCGTGGGGTGGTCAGGATCCGGTCCAGCCGGGCCGGAACGGGTTCGGTGTAGCCCAGCAGGCCGACGGTGACACTGCCCGGGGCGTCCGGATCGGCCAGCGGAACCCGGTAGCCCGCCGCGGCGGTCAGTTCCTCGGTCCACCGGCCCACGGTGAGCACCGCGGAGTCGAACTCGGCGTGTTCCCCGGCGAGCTCGACGCGCACCCCGCCGCCGCTCGCGGCCAGTCCGGTCACGGCGGCCGGGCAGCGCAGCACCGCCCCGTTCTCCCGCGCCTCGCCCCAGAGCCGGGCCATGAGCAGTGCCGGGTAGAGGTGCCCCTCGGTCGGGTAGTACGCGATTTCCTCGACCTGAGCGGGAATCCGCAGATCGGGCACCAGTTCGCGGGCCCGCTCGCGGCCGATCCAGTGCACCGGGTAGTCGCGCTCGACCAGTTCGGCGGTGGCCCCGGCGAGCCGTTCGGCACCCGCGGAGTCCTCGGCCCACTCCAGGTTCCCGCCCCGCACCAGCCAGGGCGGCGCCGCTCCCGTCCGCTGTTCGAGTGCGGCGTGCTCGGCCATCCCGGCGACGTTGAGGTCGTGGTACGAGCGCGGATTCTTGCTGTGCGCGTTGAACCAGGCGAACGAGGTGCCCGTGGTTCCCGCCAGCGGCGCGGTGCGCTCGAAGACGGTCACCTCCGCACCGGCGAGTGCGAGCGAACGAGCCACGCTCGCGCCGAGTACACCGAGGCCGATTACCGCGATCTTCATGCGTTCCTCACTTTTTCGTTCGTGTTGGTGTGAACCCGTTTCTCGGCTGTCGCCGCGACCAGTACCAGCAGTACCACGGTGGAAACGGCGATGCCGTACACCGCATAGGGCACGGTGGTGTCGAGCAGCTGGGCGATGCCGCAGCCGAGGATCCCGGCGAGCATGCTCGCGATCGCCGCGATGGGGCGCAGCCGCAGCCGGCGATGGAACAGATAGCCGAGGAAGATCGGCGCGGCGAGCGCGGCCGCCGAGTACGCGTAGGTGGCCACCAGCCAGGAAAGCGCGGTGGGAAAAGCGATGGCCAGGATCCCGGCCACCACCGAGACCAGGACGGTGATCACCCGGGACAGCGTGATCGTCCGGCGTTCCCCCGCGGTCTTGCCCGCGAGGTTCTGGTACACATCGCGCACCAGGTTGGCGGTGACCGACTGCAGCGCGGCGCCGCCGGTGGAGACGATCGTGGATACCAGGAACGCCGCGAACAGCATCAGCATCCAGGACGGCAAGCGGGTCAGCAGCCAGCCTGCGGCATCCTCCTGGTTGGCCAGATTCGGCGCCATGGAGCGCACCGCGATCCCGATACAGCCCGCGTAGATCCCGCTGATGAGCATGGTCACGCCGGACCAGTTCAGCCCGCGCCGCGCGTCGGCGATGTGCTTGGTGGCGAAAATCCGTTGGAAATAAAGCTGATTGGTCAGTGTTCCGGGAATGATCGCGGCGATCCAGAGCCAGATCTGCTGCCCGCCGACCGCGGTGAACCCGCCCCAGTCCCACAGCCGCCGGGGCACGGTCTCGGTGATGTGCGTCCAGCCCCCGGCCAGCCCGATCGCGTAGAACGCCACCACGACCGACATGGTGATCTTGAACAGGCCGAAGATGAAATCCGTCCACGCCACCGAGGTCATGCCGCCGGGCAGCACGAAGCTGAGCGAGGCGATGACGATCACCACGACCAGGATCGGCAGCGGAATCCCGGTCAGCTGCCCGAAAAGCCGGGCGAAGGCGACGAACTGGGTGGCGATCCAGCCGAACGGGACCGCCAGCGCGGCGAGCGCGGCGATGGCCGTGATCACCTTGTTCTTCCCGAACAGCCGGGTGATCACATCGGGCACGGTGGTGAACCGTTGCTCGCGCAGCCACCGGGCGATCCAGGACAGGATCAGGAAACCGATCAGCGTGCAGCCTTCGTAGATGAACACCGACCAGCCGGCCTGATAGCCGATCCCGACGTGTGCGATGAGCACTCCGCCGCCGGTGGACGCGGCGAACTGGGTGATGACGACGACGAACAGCGGAAGTGATTCATTGGCGGCGAGCCAATCCTGCGAGGTGCTGGCGCGGCGTCCGAAGTAGACGGACAGCACCGCGCCCGCCCCGATCACCACCACGGTGGTCAGGATCAGTCCGATCAGCTGGGTAGGCGAACCTGTGGGCATCATTGCCTCCAAACAGGGTTATCCGAATCGGTTGGGGTCCAGCCGGGAAATGTCGTGCGCGGGCTCGATGCCGAGGACGAGATCGGCGGCGATCTCGCCGAAGACCGGGGCGAGTTTGAAGCCGTGCCCGGAGAATCCGGTCAGCACCGTGGCATGGCGCGCGCCGGGCAGCGGTCCGAGCAGTGCGTGCTCGTCCGGGGTGAATCCCTCGGCGAATGTGCCGATCCGGATCGGGTGCGGCACCACGCCGGGCAGCAACCGCGCGGCGGCATCCGCGGCGCCGCGGGCGAATTCGGGTGGGACGGTGCGCGGCAGGTCCTCGGGGCGCTCCAGTACCGGCCAGCCGAGGTGGTGCGGGACGATCTTGATCGCGACCCCGTCCAGCACGGGGAAACAGGAGAAGCCCGCCTCCTGGTGCCTGCGGATCGCGATGGGCAGCCGGTCCGGGCGATGCAGCGCGACATCCCGTGCGGCGAACCAGCATGCGGCGATCAGCCGGATCTCGACCGGCAGCGCGCGCAGTGGTTCCAGCTGGCGCGCCCATGGGCCGGGGGCGAACACGATGTGGTCTGCTTCGAATTCCCGGCCCGCGCTGATGATCCGCCAGCCGCTCGCGGTCTCGGTGAGGCCGGTGACCGGGTGGTGGGACAGCAGCCGCGCGCCCGCTTCCCCAGCACACCGCAGTGCCGCCTGCACCGCCGGTTCGGGCCGGAGCACGCCCGCGTCCGGGTCGAGCACCATCACCTCCTCGTCCTCGATGCGGTGTTGCTGGAACCGCTTGCGGGCCGCGTCGGCGGACAGCACCTCGTGGTCGAGCCCGTGCTCCTCGGCGCTGCGCCGCACCGCGCGGACATCCGGGTGTTCGCTGCCGCCGATGGTCAGCCCACCGCACCGGGTCAGCAGCCGGGTTCCGGAGGCCTGTTCGAGTTCACGCCAGAGCTGTCCGGAGCGGCGCAGCAGCGGGACGTACTCCGCGCCTTCCTTGTAGGCGGTGCGGAAGATGCGGGATTCCCCGGCGGAGGCGCCGCGGTCGTGGCCGGGGGAGTGGCTGTCGAAGGCCAGCACCTCGAGGCCGCGGCGAGCCAGTTGCCACGTGGTCATCGCGCCGATCACCCCGGTTCCGATGACGGCGACACGGGCTCGGTTCATGGGCGCACACTCCTTCGGGCATACGGGGGCGGGCGCGCGGCCGGGGCGTGCGGGCCGTACGCGGGCAGGATGGGGCACCGGCCGGGACCACGGCCGGGGATCGGGCTCGGTTCGTCAGGAGGGGAGGGTCTGCTCGAGGAAGAACTCGACGAGATCCGGGCGCAGGATGTGCCACATCGCTTCGGCGAGCCTGCCGTCGACCAGCCAGGTCAGCCGGCGCAACCGGATCACCGGCTGGCCCGCGGGCAGGCGCAACCGGGCCGCGTTCTCCGCGTCGAGAGCGACCGGATCGAGGTAGACCCGGGATTTCGCCGCCGGGATCCCGGTTCTGGCGAAATAGTCGTGGACGGTCAGATGGACGAGGTCCTCATCGGCCAGCCGCGGCGCCAACGAGAACGGTATCGCGGAGAGCTCGACCGAGGTCGGATTGTCCTGCAGGTCGAACTTCAGCCGCCGCAGCTGATGCACCGGATCGTCATCAGCCACCCCGGGCAGTTCCACATCGGCGTCGCGCGCCGGGATCACCAGCGCGGACTCCACCGCGTGCGGACCGGGGACCTCCGGGCCCCGCAGCAGCGGGTTCACCAGACGCAGCAGGTCCTCCTGGCGCGGACCGTCGGCGACGAAGGTGCCTCGCCGCCGGTGCCGTCGCACCAGGCCCGCCTGCGCCAGTTCGCTCAGCACCCGCTGCGCGGTCGCCCTGCCGACCGAGTACTGCTGCTGCAGTTCCGCCTCGGTCGGCAACCTGCTCCCCGGCGGCAGTGCACCCGACTGAATCCGCTGCTCCAGCTCTGCGCGGATCCGTAAGTACGCCGGCACTGCCATGGCGGTGAGCCTAGCCGGGCCGTATTTGACCGGTCAATAGATCAATTGCCCGGTCAAATGACTGTTCTGCGCGCCTCATACCGATGGCACGCGTCCGCGCGCAAACTGGCCGGTGTGCGGCCCATGACTTCACGGCCCGGTCCGATGCTGGCGCTCGGTGCGCTCGGGATCGTCTTCGGCGACATCGGCACGAGCCCGCTGTACTCCTTGCAGACCGTGTTCTCGGTGGACAACCACGCGATCCGGCCGGTTCCCGCGGATGTCTATGGCGTGATCTCGCTGGTGTTCTGGTCGATCCTGCTGATCGTGTCGGTGAAGTACGTGGTCTTCGTGATGCGCGCGGGCAACGACGGCGAGGGCGGCATCCTGGCACTGACCGCGCTGATCCGCAGGCTCGCCGGCGGCCGGACCCGGTTGATCGCGCTGGTGATGCTGCTCGGGATGATCGGGGCCGCGCTGTTCTTCGGGGACAGCCTGATCACCCCGGCCATCTCGGTGCTGTCCGCGGTGGAGGGCATCGAGACGGTCGATCCCGGGGTGAGCTCGGCCATCCTGCCGATCGGGGCCACGATCCTGATCGTGCTGTTCCTGGTGCAGCGGTTCGGTACGCACCGGGTCGGCGGGCTGTTCGGGCCGATCATGCTGCTGTGGTTCCTGACCCTGGCCGCGCTGGGGATTCCGCAGATCGTGCGGGATCCCGGGGTGCTGCGTGCCCTGTCCCCGAGCTACGCGGTCCTGTTCGTCGCGGAGAATCCGTTCATCGGGTTTCTCGCACTGGGCTCGGTGGTGCTGGTGATCACCGGGTCCGAGGCGCTGTACGCGGACATGGGGCACTTCGGGCGGTCACCGATCCGGCGGGCGTGGTTCGCCGTGGTGTTTCCCGCGCTGACGCTGAACTATCTCGGGCAGGGGGCGCTGCTGCTGCGCGATCCGGCCGCGGTGGCGAACCCGTTCTATCTGCTCGCCCCGGGATGGGCCCGGATTCCGCTCGTGGTGCTGGCGACCCTGGCCACGGTGATCGCCTCGCAGGCGGTCGTGTCCGGCGCGTACTCCATGGCCAGGCAGGCGATCCGGCTCGAGGTGCTGCCGCCGCTGACGGTGCGGCACACCTCGCGGCGGGAGAGCGGCCAGATCTATGTGCCCGCGGTGAACTGGATCCTGATGGCCGGTGTGCTCGTGCTCATGGTGACCTTCGGATCCTCGACGGCCCTTTCCACCGCCTACGGGCTCGCGGTGACCGGCACCCTGCTGCTGACCACGGCGCTGTTCCTGGTGCTCGCGCATTCGGCGTGGCACTGGCCGCGCCGGTGGCTGGTGCTCATCGGCCTCGTGTTCGGCGGCACCGAGCTGGCCTTTTTCTGTGCCAACCTCACCAAGATCGCCCACGGCGGCTGGCTGCCGCTGTTGCTCGGGGCCCTGGTCGTCACGATCATGCTCACCTGGCATCGCGGGCGGCGACTGATCACCGCGCGGCGGGCCGGTACCGAGGGCAGCCTCGCCGATTTCGTGGAACGGCTGCACGCACGGCCACCGGCCCGGGTCCCCGGGACCGCCGTGTTCCCGCATCCCACCAAACAGACCGTTCCGCTGGCGCTGCGCGCGAATGTCGAGTTCAACGAGGTGATCCACGAGCGGGTGGTCATCGTCTCGGTGATCGCGGAGAACCAGCCGCACGTGCCGCGCGGGGAACGGCTCGATGTCGACCCGCTCGCCCACGCGGACGACGGGATCGTGCACCTGTCCGTACGCTTCGGGTTCCACGACGACCAGGACATCCCGGCCGCGCTGCGCGATGCCTTCCTGCTCACGCCCGAACTCGAGGCCGATCCGGACACCGCCTTCTACTTCCTGTCCAGGATCACCATCGAACGCGGGCACCGTGCGGACATGCCCGCCTGGCAGCAGCGGTTGTTCATCGGCCTCGCGCACAATGCCGCCTCGCCCGCGGGCTATTTCCGGCTTCCGGTGGATCGCACCGTCGTGATGGGTACCCGCATCGAGCTGTGAGTGTTCCGCAGCCGGGGATCGCACACGGTCGGCCGACGGGTTCGGGCATCCGCTGCAGCGGGGACACGACGGGGAAGTAGGTGTAGTCCCGCAATGTGCCCTGCTCGTCCTGAAGCACCAGCCGGGGAATGATCTCGGCGGGGTCGGGGCGCTGGGCACGCGGTGCGGCAGCGGATTCCGCGAGAAGTCCCCGCAGCCGGGTCAGCAGGCTCCGGCAGCTTGTCGCTCAACCCGCTGAGCTTGCCCTTCATCGAGTCCAATGCGGACACATCGGCGCTGAATCCCTCGTGTTTCGCCACCAGTGGACTCTTCAATCCGACGCCGTGGCAAGTCTGACGCGGCGGCCGGTTCTCGAGTGCGGTTGCCGGACACGCGAGGATGCCCGGCCGGTGCACCGGCCGGGCACCCCGGTCCTGCCGGGCTCAGGCGATGAGCTTCGTCACCACGGGGCCTGGACGTTGTTGGAGGCGTCGCACCAGCTGGCGATGGGCTGGGCGCTGGCCAGGCACTTGATCTGCGCCGAGTTGTCGAAGCGGGCGGAGGAGTCCCCGTTGACCGCCCATTCGGTGCTGTTCAGCTCCTGTTTGGTGCGAATGGGCTGCACATCGTAGGGGGCGAGCCCGAGAATGTCGTTGGAACCGATGGCCACATTGAAGTGGCCGAGGTCGACGCTGTGCGATTCGCCGGGCTGGAGGTCGTTCTTGAGGGTAACCTGGGTGTACTGTTTGTTATTGATTTCCAGGATCTGCAGGTTCCAGTTCAAATCATTACTGACGCCGGAAAGCCTGCCGAGTGCGTTTCCGTTGAGCCAGAATTTCGTTCCCGCAGGAATGTTCTCCACGTGCCCCGATCGGTCGGCGACATTGCTGATGACGAATTTCTGCGGATCGGCGATGGCCCCGCCGTAGGCGCTGACCTGGACGAGGTCGACCGATTTGGCCGGTGGGAGTGCGCGGTCGGTGCTGCCCGCCGCCGATGCGGTACCGGCGACACCGGCTGCCGTCGCGAAGGCGAGTGCGATCGCGACGAGGGATCTGCGAACCGTGCGAGTTGTCATCAGTTGTTCCTCTTTCCCCGTGGGCCGCCCATGACAGCCCCCTTGTATCGAAGGTTAATCCGGCCGAATGGCCGATCGATGTCCTTTTCCTGGATCACTAATGGATCGAAGGACGAATGGAACATTAGTTGCCGAGCGGTTTACCGGACAAGATCGAGTGTGTTGTTTCCCCCTGCGCGGGGAGCGTTTTCCCGGTTTCTCCAGGTGAAAAGAATGTTTTCCGATGGAACTATCGGTGGGGTGATTCGACCGATTCTACTTCGCGTACCGGTGTAGACCGAATTGCCGGAGAAATTCGCACGGAGAGTAGAGCGGTTTCGGTGGCGCTGATACGGATGGTGCTACGGGCCCGGGTCACACCGGGAAATCGGGGGTCTCGCGCAGCGCCGCTTCGATCCGGGAGCTCGCGGCCCGCAGTGCGGTGACCAGTTCCGGCACCAGCCCGGTGTGGAACCGCGCGGTCGGCATCGCCAGGGCCAGTCCCGCGCAAGGGGTGCCGGGACGCACGGTGATGGCGACGCCGATCGCGGTCAGACCGGTCTCGGTGCGCTGATGGTTGAGTGCGAAACCGTTCTCCCGCACCGCGTTCAGCTCGTGCCGCAGTGCCGCCGTTTCGATGCTCCGATCGGTCCGGTACAGCTCGGTCACCCGCTCGGGTTCCATCGCGGCGAGCATGGCCTTGCCCGCGGAGGTCAGGTGCAGTGGTTTGGCCCGGCCCGCCCGGTCGGTGACGCGGAGTACCTGGTCGCATTCCACGGTCCGGACGAACCGGGCCTCGCCGCCGACCGCGACCATCAGCTGCGCGGTCTCGTTGACCTGTCCGACCAGCCTGGCCATGGGTTCACCGGCGATCCGGCGTAGCACGGCGACCGAGGACTCCATGGTGTCCACCTGACGCAGCAGCGGTCCCGGGTGGTAGCGCCGGTCCGCGTCCTGGGTGGCGAACTCCCGGTACACCAGCATCGAGAGCAGCCGGTGCGCCGTGGAGGGGGACAGCGTCAGCCGCTCGGCGATATCGGTCACCCGCAGCGCGCCTTCCTGCTGCAGCAGGGCCGCGGCGTGCAGGGCGTTGTCCACGGACTTCAGCGGATACGGCGGCGGATTCTCCATAGCAGAAAAATCTATCCCACGGAGCGGCATATGGTCCACGGTCGGGGCATGTCCGAAGGAACCAGTGCGAAGACGGTGCGCCTGGCCCGCGGCGATGCGCCCGGCCGGCCGCCCATGACCCCGGAGCTCGATCGCCTCTACGACCGGCTGGAGGACGAGCTGCTCGTTCCGCTGTGGACCGAGATCGGTGAGCTCATGCCGGAGAGCCCGCGGCCGGACGCGGTGCCGCATCGGTGGGCCTGGCGCGCGCTGCTCGAGATGGCGCGGCAGGCGGGTGATCTGGTGCCGGTCGGCCGCGGCGGGGAACGCCGCGCCCTGGCGCTGGCGAATCCGGGCCTCGGCGGCCGCCCGTTCGTCACGCCGACCCTGTGGGCCGCGGTGCAGTATCTGAACCCGCGTGAGGACGCGCCCGTGCACCGGCACACGCAGAACGCGTTCCGCTTCGTCATCGAGGGCGAAGGTGTCTGGACGGTGGTCAACGGGGACCCGGTCGCCATGCGCCGCGGGGATTTCCTGCCGCAGGCCGGATGGAACTGGCACGGCCACCGCAACACCAGCGACGCGCCGATGGCCTGGCTCGACGGGCTGGACATCCCGTTCTCGTACGCGATCGATTCGGCGTTCTTCGAGTTCGGCGCCGAGGATGTGGGCACCGAGGAGACCCCGGAGCGGTCCCGTTCGGAACGGCTGTGGGCGCATCCGGGCCTGCGCCCGCTCACCCGGCTCGGGCCGAGCCCGGCGACCCCGCTGCTGGCCTATCGCTGGGAGTACACCGATCGCGCACTCGCCGATCAGCTGGCCCTCGAGGCGGAGGGTTGTGCGGTCACCCCGGAACCCGGGCACGCGGCGGTGCGCTACACGAATCCGAGCACCGGCGGAGATGTGCTTTCCACCGTCCGCGCGGAATTCCACCGTTTGGCACCGGACACCGCGACGGCGAGCCGCAGGGAGGTGGGGTCCTCGGTCTATCAGGTGTTCGACGGCCGGGCACTGGTCACGGTAGGCGCGGCGAGCTGGCGGGTGGAGCGGGGTGATCTGTTCGCCGTGCCCTCCTGGCAACCGCTGCGCATCGAGACCGAGCACGGCATCGATCTGTTCCGGTTCGCGGACACCCCGATATACGAGCGGCTCGACAAGGACCGGGTCGCGGTCGCGGAGCAGGAGGGAACACGATGAGGCTGGCCACGATCCAGGACGGCGCGCGCACCCGCGCGGCACGGGTGGAGGGCGCGGAGTACGTCGAGCTCGACGCCCCGGATGTGGGTGCCCTGCTCGCCGAACCCGGCTGGCGCGAACGGGCCCGCGCGGCCGACGGCAAGCGGTACGGAACCGGGGATGTCCGGCTCGCCCCGGTGACCCCGAATCCGGGCAAGATCGTCTGTGTCGGGCTGAACTACCGGAAACACATCCTGGAGATGGGCCGGGAACTGCCCGAGTATCCGACCCTGTTCGCGAAATTCGCCGACACGCTGATCGGTGCGGAGGACGACATCCTCGCGCCCCGGGAATCGGAAGCGGTGGACTGGGAGGCCGAACTGGCCATCGTGCTCGGCGCCACAGTGCGGCGGGCCGACGCGGAGAGCGCGGCCGCGGCCATCGCCGGATTCACCGTGCTCAACGACGTTTCGATGCGCGACTGGCAGTTCCGCACCCGGGAGTGGTTGCAGGGCAAGAACTTCGAGTCGAGCACCCCGATCGGGCCGGTCCTGGTCACCCCGGACGAGCTGCCCGGGGAAGTGCGACCGCGCCTGGCGATCGGCACCGAGGTCAACGGCGAACGGATGCAGCAGGCGCAGACCGACGATCTGGTGTTCGACCCGGTCCGGTTGGTGCAGTACGTGTCCACCATGGTGTCCCTGCGTCCCGGGGACGTGGTCGCCAGCGGCACACCGGGCGGGGTCGGCCATGCCCGGACTCCGGCGAGGTATCTGCGCGCGGGTGATCGGGTGGTCACCGAGATCGAGAACATCGGCAGGCTGGACAACCGGGTCCGGGCGGACTCGTGAACCACGAACACCTGCAGGCCTGGCTCGCGGAGTGCACGGACCGGTTGCTGCGCGCGATCGACGGCTTCACCCAGCCGGATTTCGAGCGGACCACGGCACTGCCCGGCTGGACCGTCGGTCATCTCGTCGCGCACCTGCACCACAACGCCGAAGCCTTGGGGCGCTTGGTCGATTGGGCCGCCACCGGTGTGCCGAACCCGATGTATTCCGGGCCCGAGCAGCGCGGTGCGGAGATCGAACGGTCCGCGCGGCTGCCCGCCGAACAGTTGCGGGCGCTCGTGCGCCGTTCGGCGACCGAGCTGGAATCGGCCATGGCCGGACTGCCCGGAAAGGCGTGGTCCGCGACGGTGGTCACCGCGCAGGGGCGTGAGGTGGCGGCCACGGAGATCCCGTGGCTGCGGTTGCGCGAGGTGACCGTGCACGCGGTGGACCTCGATACCGCGCGTTTCGCTGATTTCCCCGCGGAATTCCTCGAGGCGCTGGCGCGGGAAGCCCTCGAGCGCAGGCTCGGCCGCGGCGAAGGCGCACTGCTCGCCGGATTGCTCACCGGCCGGGACCACCCGTCCTCGCTCCCGGCGTGGTTGTAGCGCCGCAATCGATCGGAGGTCGTCGCCATGTCCGAATTGCGGGCGAGGCAGTTCGTCAACGGGAAACTGGTCGGCTCGGCCCGGCACGGGATCGCGCGCAATCCCGCTACCGGCGCGGTGCTCGGGCACTACGCCGACGCCGAGGAAAACCAAGGCGCACAAGCCATCGCGGCCGCGCGCGCGGCCTTCGAGGACACCGCGTGGCCGAGTGACCGGCGGTTGCGCAGCACGGTGCTGCTCCGGATCGCCGATGCCGTCGAGGCGCGCACCGAGGAGCTGGTGCGGCTGCTCGCCGAGGAGAACGGGAAAACCCTCGGCCAGGCGCGCTTCGAGCTCGGCCTGACCCCGAGCAAACTGCGCTACTACGCCGCGCTGGCGCTCACCGACACCGGCCGCGCCGCCGAGGTGCGCCCGGGGCTGCACGTGCGCAGCCTCGCGGAACCGGTCGGCGTGGCCGGGATCATCACGCCGTGGAATTCTCCCGTGGTGCTCTCGGTGCGCGCCTTCGCCCCGGCGCTCGCCGCCGGATGCACCGCCGTGCTCAAGTTCCCCGGGCAGACCGCACTGGTCACCGGGGTGCTCAACGAGATACTCGCCGAGATCCCGGAACTGCCCGCCGGGGTGCTGAACGCGGTGACCGAGAGCGGGAACGACATCGCGCGGCTTCTGGTGCGCAGCCCGGACATCCGGGCGCTCAGCTATACCGGGAGCACCGCGGTCGGACGCCGGATCATGGCGGACGCGGCGCCGCTGTTGAAACGGCTCAGCCTCGAACTCGGCGGGAAGAGCCCGATGATCGTGTTCGAGGATGCCGACCTCGACGCCGTGGTCCCCGCGCTGACCGCCGGGATCACCACCTTCGCCGGGCAGTTCTGCATGGCGGGCAGCAGGATCCTCGCCCAGCGCGGCATCGCGGACGAACTGCGGGGCCGCTTGGCTGCGGCGCTGGAGGCGGTCCGGGTCGGTCCGGGGGACGATCCGCGCACGGAGATGGGGCCGCTGATCGACGCGGAGAGCGTGCGGCGGGTGGACGAACTCGTCACCGCCGCCCTCGCCGAGGGGGCGACCGCGGTGGTGCGCGGTGGCCCGGTGGCACCAGGCGAACCGGTCGGTTACTACCGGCCCGTGCTGCTCGAACCGCCCGATGTGCACGCCCCGATGGTGCAGCAGGAGGTCTTCGGCCCGGTCGCGACCTTCGAGCGGTTCGGCACCGAGGACGAGGCGATCGGCCGTGCGAACGCCACCGAGTTCGGCCTCGCGGCCGCCGTGTGGACCCGCGATGCCGACCGTCCGGCGCGGGTCGGGCGCAGGCTCGCCGCGGGCACCGTGTGGACCAACGACTGGGCGGTGGTGGTGGATCAGTTCGAGGAGGGCGGTTTCCGGCAGAGCGGGCTCGGCAGGCTCAACGGGGAGCGCGGGCTCGCCGAGTTCCAGGAAACCAAGACCTACGTGCACGCGGTGGCCTAGATGGCTCCGCGCGCTTCGATTCTGGTTCCCCTGCTCTGCTGGTCCATGGTGCTCGTCGAGGGCTACGACATCATCTCCTTCGGGACCGTGGTTCCGGTGCTGCTCGCGGATTCCGCTTCCGGATTCGGCCCGGCCGACCTCGGCTGGGTCGCCTCCGCGGTGTTCGCCGGCGCGCTGCTCGGTGCTCTCGGTTCCGGCTGGCTCTCGGACCGCTACGGGCGCCGTCCCGTCGTGCTCGCGGCGGTGGCCGTGTTCAGCGTGTGCACGCTGCTGACCGGGTTCGCGGCCGGACCGGTTCCGCTGGCGCTGTTCCGGTTTTTCGCCGGTCTCGGGATCGGCGCCGTGCTGCCCGCCGCTTCGGCGCTGACCCTCGAGTACGCGAATCCCCGGTACCGCACGGTCAGCTACACGCTCATGCTGTCCGGGGTGCCGCTCGGCGGGGTGCTCGCCGCGCTGCTCGCCCTTCCGGTGCTGCCGCATCTCGGGTGGCCGTGGGTGTTCTTCCTCGGCGCCATCCTCGGCGGGATCGGGCTGCCCGTCTGCTTCCGGTTCCTTCCGGAGTCCGCCGAATACCTCGCCGCCACCGGCAGGGGCGCCGCCGCGGAATCCGGACCGCCCGCCGGGGACGGTATCTTCCGGCGCGGCTATGCCCTGGCCTCCGTGCTGTTCGCGGTGAGCACCTTCGGCGGTCTTTTCGCCTGGTACGGACTGGCCACCTGGCTTCCGGGGATCATGAACCGGGCCGGATACGCGCTCGATTCCGCGCTGGTCTTCCTGCTCGTGCTCAATCTCGGTGCCGTGCTCGGCTCGCTGTTCATCGCCGCCGCGACCGATCGCTGGGGCAACAAGCCGGTCGTGGTGCTCACCTTCCTCGGGCTGACCGCGGTCCTGTTGCTGCTCGCGGTCGAACTGCCGCTGGCGCCGCTGCTGCTGTGCATCGCGCTCGCCGGTGCCGGTGGGCACGGTGGCCAGATCCTGGTCAACGCGTTCGTGGGCAATTCCTATCCCACGGCCGTTCGCGCGCGGGCACTCGGCTGGAACCTCGGCGCCGGGCGGCTGGGCACCATCGTCGGCCCGATCATCATCGGCGGCGTCGTTGGTGGCGGCGCGCCGCTGACCGGGTTCCTCGTGTTCGCCGCGGTGTCCCTGCTCGCGGCGGTGCTGCTGGCGCTCGTCCCGCGCACCCCGGCGCTGCGCGAACGACAGGCGGCGCGCCGCTGATCCGCCGCGGTCCGGTCACTCCTTCCCGGCGGCCGGGGCACCCGTTCGCTGCCGGGTGTCGTGGATGGGCCGGATCCGGTTGGTGTGGGCGAGGATGGTGGTGGTGAGGGCTTCCACCGGTTCGGCGGGCGCGTGCGGGTTGGTGAGCAGGACCAGGTCGAGTTCGGGAAGTTCGGGCAGGCCGGTGCTCGCGGGCACCTCGACGAGGTCGGTGGGCAGCAGGCTGCGCGGGAAGATCGAGACACCGAGACCGGCCCGGGTGGCGGCGAGTACCGCGTTGTGCCCGCGCGCCGTGCACGCCAGGCGGTATCTGACCCCGGCCTGTTCCAGTTTCTGCACGGCCAGCTCGCGGCTCGGGCTGGGGGCCGGGTAGACGATCAGCGGCACGGGGCGTTCGTCGTGCCAGCCGAGGTTGCTGCCCTCGACGGCCGCCCAGACCTGGCGGTCCCGGCGCACCAGCCGTCCCCGGCCGTCTCCGGGTGGGGTCTTGAGGAAGGCGACATCCACGTGGCCGGACTCCACCCGCCGCTGTAGCTGAATCCCTTGGGACACCGTGAGATCCAGGGTGAGCCCCGGGTTGAGGTGGCGGAAATCCCGCAGGATCCGCGGTACCTGGGTCAGGGCGAGATCGTCGGTCACCCCGAACCGCAGCCTGCCCCGCACCCCGGCGCCGGTGAAATAGTCCGCCGCCTGGGCGTGTGCCGCGAGAATGGAGCGGGCGAATCCGACCATCGCCTCCCCGTCGACGGTGAGCGTCACACTCCGGGTATCGCGGACCAGCAAGGGACGTCCGACCGTCTCCTCCAGTTTGCGGATGTGCTGGCTGACCGTCGGCTGCCGGAGCCCGAGCGTGGTCGCGGCCTGGGTGAAGCTCAGCGACTGGGCCACCGCGAGGAAGGTACGCACCTGATCCGGAGGAAACATTGCCGCCCACCCTAGAGCATGTCGTCGAGCGATCCATTGCGATTCACAATAAGAATTATTGCACCGATTCCGGTTGAAAATCAGTGCCCGCGCCCGATGATGGGGGAGTACGCCTGGCCCATGAAGGAGGCGCATCGCGGTGACCGCCGCGCGCGAAAGACGCGAGCATGCCCGAATCCGATCGACCATTTCCGTCCCGCGGTGCGCCCGGTTCGCGGCGGTACGGCGCGGCGGAGCCAAAGCCCGGGACCGCTTCCTCGCCTCCGATCCCGGGCTGATCCGGTTGTTCAGCGCGGTTTCCACCGTCGGCGGGGTGCTGCTCACCCTGCTCGTACTCGGCCTTTCCGGTGCCCCCGCGCGGGTGGTGCTGGTCGGCGCGATGGGGGCCATGGCCGCAGGGGCGACGGTCAGCGATCCCCGCCCGGGCGGCAAGGCGATCACGCTCGCGGCCGCGGTACCGGTCGGCCTGCTGGCCCTGTCCCTGGGCACGGTACTGGCCCCGCACCGGGTGATCGCGGATTTCGCCTTGCTGCTGCTGATTTTCACCGTGGTGTTCGTGCGGCGTTACGGGCGGCGCTGCGATGCGCTCGGCGGCATCGCGTTCCAGTTCTTCTTCACCGCACAGTTCGCGCACGCACGCCCGGAACAGTTGCCGGTGCTGTGTTCGGTCGTGGTGCTGGCGATCGGCTCGTCCGCGGTGGTGCTGCTGTGCCTGATCCGGGACACCCCGGAGCGCGCGCTGCGCCGGTTGCGGCACTCCTTCCGGGCCCGGCTGGCCGCGGTCGTGGATGCCATGATCGCGGTGGCCGAGGCCGAATCCGGTGCCACCGCGACAACCGCGCTGCACCGGAACACCGCCCGGCTGCACCAGTGTGCCCTGATGATCCAGTCCAGATTGGACACCGCAAACGTGAACCCGCTGGTGCAGCGGCGGATCGCCGAAGCGGAGACCGCGGCCGAACGGCTGGGAGTGTTGTTGTCCCGCAACGGTTCCACGCCTGATCCAGGGCTCGCCGCCGAACTGCGCGCGCTGCGCCTGCTGCTCTCCCAGCCGCATGGCCTCACGCCGGGAACCTCGCCCGCCGGGGAACTCCGGGAGTGTCACCGCGCCCTCGGCGAGCTGACCCGGGCCAGTGCGCGGCTACGGCACGCGTTCGGTACCGCAACAGAGGAACCCGGCGATCAGCCCGCCCGGGAGGAGGCGGCTGCCGAGACGCCGAGCGGCCTGCGTCACCCCGGCACCCGGGCCGCCGTGCAGGTCACCATCGGCTCGGCGGTGGCGATCCTGGGCGGCGAGCTGCTGTCCACGCAGCGCTGGTACTGGGCGATGCTCGCCTGCTGGGTGGTCTACATCAACACCTCCTCGGTGGGCGAGGTGCTGCTCAAGGGATACCGGCGGCTGGCCGGGACCTTCGCCGGGGCGTTCGCCGGGATCGGCCTGGCCGCGCTGGTCGCCGGGCATGTGTGGACGACGTTCGCGCTGGTGCTCCTCGGCCTGTTCGGGGCCTTCTATCTCGCCGCGGTCTCGTACTTGCTGATGTCGCTGTTGATCACCACGATGGTCGGCCTGCTGTACACCCTGCTCGGTACCTACAGCGATGCCGTGCTGGTGCTGCGGATCGAGGAGACCGCACTGGGTGCGGCAAGCGGACTGCTCGCCGCGCTGCTGGTGCTGCCGCAGCGCACCCAGCGCCGCACCGATGAGCAGCTGGCCGAGGTGCTGCACCGGATGCGCGCCTTCCTCGGCCAGGCGTGCGCCCGGCCCGCCGGGACACCTCCGGGTCAGCTGCTGGATGCGGCCCGGGCGGTGGACACCGGACTGGACGCCTTCCGCGCCTCGGCGCAGCCGCTGATCCATCCGGCCAGCCCGCTGCGCGACCGGCGCAGCCGCGCCCGTCAGCTGCTGGGACTACTGGAAACCAGCGCGTATCACGCGCGCAGCCTCGCCACCACCGCTGCCGAGGATCCGCGGCTCGCAGAAACCGGGAAGTCCTTGGCGCACAACCTGAGCACGGTGGCCGAGCTCGTCCGCGGTGACCACGCGAGCCATGCCGGGGACGCCGCTTCGGTGGCACGGCACGCGCGCGAGCTCGAGGAGAATGTGCTGTGCCGCAGTGGAAGTCCGCGGCCGGTGGAAGTGGCGGTCTCCCACCGGCCGCGGCCGGTCACGCCGAGGCGGCCGCCGGGTTCCGCAGCATCTCGAGCGCTTCCAGCAGGTGCCCCCGGAACCGCGCGTGGTTCTCGCTCATCGGGAAGTGCCCGATCTCGGGCATCTTGATGAACTTGCCGTTCTTGATCCGGCTCGCGGTGCGGGCGCTGTCCTCCGGGGTGGTGAGGTAGTCGTACTCGCCGGTCAGCATCACGACCGGGCAGCGGTCGGTGTCGATCTCGCCCAGCCGATCGCGCAGATCGTGGTCCACCGAGTAGAAGTGCAGATCGCCCTTGAACGCCTCGGAACCCTGGGAGTAGTAGAACCAGGTCTTCCACCGGTCGGACTCGGGCGACTGCGGGGCCATCAGGTCCCAGGTTCCACTGGCGCAGACCTGGGCCGCGTTGGCGTGCGGATGCTGCCACCAGTCGAGGTAGAAACCGGGGGAGTAGTCCGCGCCCTCGACGGCGAGCACTCCCGCGAACCGGTCCGGGTGACGCAGCGCCAGTTGCAGCGCGGCGTTCCCGCCGAACGAGGAACCCATGAACAGCGGATCCTTCAGTTCCAGGGCATCGCAGAGCGCGAGGATGAAATTGACGTAGTGCTCGGCGGTGAGTTTGTACTCTTCCTTCCACCACTCGGTGTTCTCCGGCGGATCGGACTTGCCGTGCCGGGGCAGATCGTAGGCGATCACCCGATAGTTCGCGGTGATCTCCTCATCCTCGAGCAGGTCGCGCCACTGGTGGTTGTGGCAGCCCGCGGTGTGCTGGCAGACCAGCGGCTGGCCGGTGCCGTTCTCCAGGTAGAAGACCTTGTATTCGAGGCCGTCGACCTCGATCGTGATGTAGTGCCCGGTGACCGGGGAGATCTTGCTCATGATGGTCCTTTCTGTGTCCGGCCGGGTCTCAGACCGGGGAACCGACGACGCGCAGCAGTTCGATCTGCCGGGTGATGCAGCGCAGGTTCTGCATGAGGACGAGCACCTCGCCCTCCAGGCGCATATCGCGCTGGAACGTGGCCGACCAGATGCCGTGGAACATGGGCGCCGGGACCGGGGCGCCGAATTCGCGCCAGGTCTGCGCACTCGCCCGGATCGCGAACTGGTAAGGAACGTCGAGCGGCCCCGGATCGACGGCGATTCCGGTGACCCTGCCGGACTCGACCTGGATCACGTAGCTGCGTTCGGCGGCGTCGAGCAGATAGGAACACGTGAAGTATTTGCCGTGCGCCTTGATTTCCGCGTCGGTGTTGCTGGCCTCGGCGAATGCCTCGGCCCACGCCCGTGCCGAGGGGGCACGAGTAGCCGTTGTCATCGACTGCTCCTCTCTGAGCGGATGAAAGGGAAATGTCACGAGCCGCCGATTCGCGGTGCGACGCGGTTCATCCAATCCCGCACGCTCGGCGAGCGTCCAATACCTGCGAGCAACGGATCGATAGCCCAGAACAATTGGTCCCGCGGGCTCCGCGCGCTTACCATGACCGCGTGGCCGAACCGCCAGAGCTGCGCCTGATGCGCTACTTCGTGGCCGTCGCCGACGAGCTCCACTTCGGGCGTGCGGCGGCCCGGTTGCACATCAGCCAGCCGTCACTGAGCGTGCAGATCCGCAAGCTGGAGCATCAGCTCGGCGCGCGGCTGCTCGAACGGGACAGCCGCCATGTGACCCTGACCAGGGCGGGAATGGTGTTCCGTGAGGAGGCCGAGCGCCTGCTCACCGGTGCCGAACGACTCGCGGCGCGCACCAGGAAGGCCGCGTTCAACGGCGGGAACGGCAGCCTGATCGTCGGGTTCCAGGCGAACGCGGCCGCCGAACTGACCCCGAAGATCCTGGCCGCCTTCCAGACCCGGTTCCCGCGGGTGCAGGTCGAGATGCGGTCCTACGATTTCGCGGACCCCTATGTCGGACTGGCCAACGGCAGCACCGATGTGGCCTTCGTGCGGCCGCCGGTGCTCGTCCAGGACTGGTTGTCCATCGAAACGCTGTTCGTCGAGCCGCGGGTGCTCGTCATGTCCGAGTACTGCCACCTGGCCGGGCGTCCCCGGGTGTCGGTGCAGGACGTGGTCGGCGAACCCTTCGTGGGGCGCAGGGCACCCGAGTACTGGCGGGATTTCTGGCTCGCGACCGAGTCCCGCGGCCCGTACACCGTCCGGATTGGCGCCGAGGTCGGCAGCGTGGACGAGTGCTTCGAGGCGATCCTCGCCGACCGCGGGGTCGCGTTCACCCAGGCCTCCACCCAGCGGTTCTACGACCGTCCCGGGCTGGCCTTCGTCCCGGTCGAGGATCTGCCACCGTCACCCTTGGCGATCGCGTGGCGCAACGACATGGACGCCGGTCCGGTGCACCAGTTCGTGGAGACCGCGCGCATGCTCGCCGCGCTGGACCTGGTGCCTTCCGCGACCCCGGCCACCGCGGATCCGGCCGCGATCGCGCACTGATCACGCACGCTCGGACCGGTTCAGTGCCCGGGCTACTGCGCGGTGCCGTCCAAGGGGGTTCCGGTGATCTCCGAGCGCAGCGTGTTGAGCTCCTCGTGGTGGTGCACGGCGGTCTCCGAGTCCCGCGCGGCGAGTTCGAGCGCGAGCCCGTGCAACAGGGCGAGCGGGACGAGCAGTTCGTTCGCCGCGCCCGCGGTGGATTCGGGCAGCCGCAGGATCTGGTCGGCGCGGTCGGGTTCGAGGATCTCGAACGCCTCGGTGAGCAGCACGGTGTAGGCGCCCGCGGTGCGCGCGTGCCCGAGCACGATCTCGGTCTCCCGGAACACCCGCAGCGGGGCGATGACCACGAGGGCGTGCTCGGCGCGCACCCGCAGCAGGTCGTCGGCGAGCCGGAAACCGGTCGCGGTCCAGGAATCCGCGTCGATCCCGGCCCTGCGCAGCGCGAGGGCGAAGTTCTCCGCGACGGTACCACTCGGCCCGATGCCGAACACCCAGATCCGGCTCGCCGTGGACAGCCGCCGTACGGTTTCGGCCCACTGCTGTTGCGGGATCAGCGAATGGGCCTGTTCGAGCAGGTTTCCCCCGGCGCCGAGCACCGCGTCCAGCACGGTCGCCCCTTCGCTGGGCAGCCGCTTCACGCGTTCGCC
Organism: Sciscionella sediminilitoris; assembly: GCF_000737195.2. Classification (GTDB taxonomy): domain Bacteria; phylum Actinomycetota; class Actinomycetes; order Mycobacteriales; family Pseudonocardiaceae; genus Sciscionella; species Sciscionella sediminilitoris. Next base: position 116,342 of record NZ_JALM01000003.1, on the reverse strand, counting down.
GAGTACCTTGGCCGGATCCCGGCGCCGGGCCACGTGTTCCACGAGCGCGCGTTTGAGCTCGCCGAGCCCGTCGAAACCGAGCTTGCGCGCGGTGCGGATGACGGTGGCATCGCTGGTCCCGGTGACCGCGCCGAGCTGGGCGGCCGAGGAGACCGCCGCCTCCTCCGGGTGCTCGGTCAGGTAGTCGGCCACCGCGCGTTCCCCCGCGGCGAGCTGGCCCGCCCGGGCGATGCGCCGGCCGAGCGATGGTGAAGTGTTCACGTCGCCTACTTTCTTCTACGCGAAGTAAATGCTACGTTCAGCGTCATGGCACCAGTTCAGCAGATCCGGGTGGGCGTTGTCGGTGTGGGCACCATGGGCAGTCAGGTACTGCGCCGGCTCGCGATGCGCGGGATCGAGGCTACGGGATTCGAGCGATTCGAGCTCGGGCACGACCGCGGTGCTGCGGGCGGGCAGACCAGGATCTTCCGGATCGCCTACAAGGAGGGCGGGCGTTATGTGCCGCTGTTGCGCGCGGCCCGGAGCGCCTGGCTGGAGCTCGAGGAACGGACCGGGCAGCGGCTGTTCGAACCGTACGGCGCGCTGACCGTCGGTTCGGCCGGGGACCCCGATGTGCGCACGGTGCTCGATGTCGCGCGGCAGTGGTCGGTCGACGGCGAGCTGGTCGAGGAATCCGCGTATCCCCAGCACCGGCTCTTCGAGGGCGATCTCGCCTTCCTGGACCGCGAGGGCGGGCTGCTGCATCCGGCGCGCGCGGTCCGGGCGGCGAGTTCCTGCGCGCTCGAGGCGGGCGCGCGCGTGCACACCGGGACCTATGTGGAGGAGGTCGGCGAATCCCGCAATGGGGTCGCGGTGCACTATCGGCGCGAAGGGCAGCGGCACACCGAACACTTCGATCAGGTCATCGTGTGCACCGGGCCGTGGATCGGCGAGGCTTTCCCGATGCTGCGCCGCGCGGTGGAGGTACGCAGGGCGGTGCTGTGCTGGTTCTCCGGTGCCGAACCCGGATACTGGGCGCCGCAACGGTTTCCGGTCGGTATGCGGCGCAGCGGCGGGGAGAACCGGTTCTCCTTCTTCCCGGATGTCGGCGACGGGGTGAAGATCAATCTGCATGTCGAGAAATCCACCGTGCCGGATCCGGAACGGCTCGATCCGGTGGTGGACACCGATTATCTGCAGCGGGTGACCCGCGCGGTGACCCGCTGTCTTCCCGGGCTGCGCGCCGAACCGCTGAGCGTGCGGACCTATATGGAGGGCTACACCGAGGACAACCACGGCATCATCGGCCGGGTTCCGGGCAGCCCGAACATCCTTGCCATGGGCGGATTCTCCGGGCACGGCTTCAAACTCTCCCCGGTGTTCGCCGAGGCCGCCGCCGATCTGGTGTGCGAGGGCCGCACCGAATGGCCCGTGGAACACCTGGGGATCGAGCGAATCGCCGCCTGACCGAGGCACGATCGAGAGGAGAAGGCATGCTGCGGATCGGTATCGACGTCGGCGGGACGTTCACCGATGTGACCGCGCTCGACACGGAGACGGGCGCGTTCGAGGTGTACAAACTGGCCTCCACCACCGAGGACCAGTCGATCGCGGTCACCGAGGGAGTGCGGGCCATCCTGGAGCGCACCGGGAAACCCGCCGCCGAGATCGGGTACCTGGGGCACGGCACCACGGTGGCGACGAACGTGGTGCTGGAGGAGAACGGTGCGCGCACCGCCTTGCTCACCACCGGCGGGATGCGCGACATCCTGGAGATCGGCCGCCAGCAGCGGCCCGCGCTCTACGATCTGGACGCGGACAAGCCGGCCACCCTGGTCCCGCGGGAGCAGGTGTACCCGGTCGCCGAACGGGTGGACGCGGACGGGAAGGTGCTCGTCCCGCTCACCGAGGACGCGCTGACCGGTCCCGCGCGGCGCATCGCCGAGTACGCGCCGGAGGCGATCGCGGTCTGTTTCCTGCACAGCTACCGCAATCCGGAGCACGAGGCGGCGGCGGTGCGGCGGCTGCGTGAACTGTTCCCCGAGGCCTATGTGTGTTCCTCGGCGGCGATCGCCCCGGTGTTCCGCGAATTCGAGCGGTTCTCCACCACGGTGGTCAACGCCTATGTCGGGCCGCGGATCGAGCGTTATCTTTCCCGGCTCGCCGGGCGCATCGCCGAGCTCGGGGTTCCGGTCGAACCGCGGGTGATCGGTTCCGGCGGCGGTCTGTCCACACTGGACGCGGTACGGAACTATCCGGTCGGCACCCTGCTCTCCGGTCCCTCCGCAGGGGTGGTCGGTGCGGTGCACCTGGCGCGCACCGCGGGATACCGCGATCTGATCACCTTCGACATGGGTGGCACCAGTACCGATGTGTGCCTCGTCGCGGGCGGGGAGGCCACCCCGAGCGCGCAGCGCAGCATCAACGGGCGCCCGGTGCGCACTCCCTCGCTGGACATTCACACCGTCGGCGCGGGCGGCGGCAGTATCGCCTCGGTGGACGGCGGCGGGGCGCTCGAGGTCGGTCCGGCCAGTGCCGGATCCCAGCCGGGGCCCGCAGCCTATGGGCGCGGCGGGCAACGGCCGACGGTCACCGATGCGAACGTGCTGCGCGGGCGGCTCAATCCGCGGTTCATCCTCGGCGGGGCGCTCGCGGTCGACTATCCCGCGGCCGAACGCGCGGTGGCCGAGGTCGCGCAGGGGATGCGGGTGGACAACGCCACCGCGGCCCGCGGGATCGGGCGCATCGCCGCGGTGAACATGGCCGGTGCGGTGCGCAAGGTCTCGGTGGAGGCGGGGGAGGACCCGCGCGGATACGTGCTCGTGGCCTTCGGCGGGGCGGGCCCGCTGCACGCCGTGGAAGTGGCGCGGGAGGTCGGGATGTCCACCGTGCTCGTGCCGCCGAACCCGGGAACCCTGTGCGCGCTCGGCCTGCTGGCCACCGATATCCGCGGCGAGTTCACCCATGCCGTGCTCGCCGAGGCGCGGGAGCGGGAGCTGGGCGCGGTGAACGAGGTACTGGCCGGATTGCGGGCCACGGCGGTGGGCTGGCTGGACGAGCAGGCTCCCGAAGGTGCCACGCGCACCATCACCGGGGTGGCCCGGATGCGGTACGCGCGGCAGAACTTCGAACTCACCGTCCCGCTCGAACAGTCCATCGTGGACTCTGCGGCACTCGGCGGTCCAGAGCTGGCACAGCTCACCGCCGCCTTCCATGCCGCGCACACCAAGGCCTACGGCTACGCGCACGAACAGGCCACCGTGCAGCTGGTGGAGCTCGCGCTCACCGCGACCGCCGAGGTCCCCCGGCCGGTGATCCCGCGGCTTCCCGGGAAAACCGGTGCCACCGAACCGATCGAGCACCGCATGGTCGACTTCGACGCCGGGGATCCGGTGCGCACCCCGGTGTACCGGCGCGCGGATCTGGGCGCGGGAGCACGGTTCGACGGTCCGGCGATCGTCGAACAGATGGACACCACCACCGTGATCACACCCGATGCGCACGCCCGGGTGGACGAGTACGGCAACATCCTCATCGAACTGGAGGGGCACTCATGGACCTGATCACCGTGCAGGTCATCGGCGCGTCCCTGGTGAGCATCGCCGAGGAGATGGGCGCGGCGCTGCGCAGGGCCAGCTATTCCACCAACATCAAGGAACGCAGTGACTGCTCGACCGCGCTGTTCGACCGGGAGGGAAAGCTGGTCGCGCAGGCGGAGAACATGCCCATCCACATGGGTTCGATGACCGGGCTGATCGATGCCCTGCTCGCCGCGGATCTGACCGTGCGCGAAGGGGATGTGTTCATCACCAACGATCCCTACTACGGCGGCGGCACCCATCTGCCGGACATCACCATGGTCAAACCGGTGTTCTCCGGCGGGCGGCTGGTGGGCTACAGCGCCAACATCGCGCACCACTCGGACATCGGCGGCCGGGTGCCGGGCAGCAACGCCGGGGACTCCACCTCGCTGTACGCGGAGGGGCTGCGCATCCCGCTGGTCCGGTTCGCCACCGCGGCGGGAACCGAACACGCCCCGCTGGCCTTCATCGCGCTCAACTCGCGGCTGCCCGCCGAGCGGCGCGGGGACATGCTCGCCCAGCTGGCCTCGGTGGAGCTCGGCGAGCGCGGGCTGCTCGAACTGCATTCCCGCTATGGCACCGAAACCGTGGCCGCGGCCACCGACTATCTGCTGGAGCACGCGCGCAACCGGCTCGCCGCCGCGGTGGCCGAGGTGCCGGACGGCAGTTACACGTTCACCGATGTGCTCGATCCCGACGACGGCGGCGAACCGACCGAGATCCGGGTGCGGGTCACCGTGGACGGGCAGTCGATCGCCCTGGACTTCGCCGGAACCGGGCCACAGTCCCCGGTCGGGATCAACGTGGTGCGCCCGGCGCTGGAGGCCACGGTGTTCTACGCGCTCAAGGCCGTGCTGGATCCGGGGATCCCACCGAACGGCGGATTCTACGGTGCGGTGCGGATCAGCGCCCCGAAGGGCAGCATCGTGAACCCGGCCGAGCCCGCCCCGGTCACCGCGCGCACCGACACCTGCCAGCGGGTGGCCGACACCGTGCTCGGCGCACTGGCCGAGGCCGTCCCGGACCGGGTGCCCGCCGCCAGCCACAGCACCGTCACCTATGTGACCTTCTCCGGGGAACACGAAGGGGAATTCTTCGTCTACCCGGAGGTCGTGGCCGGTGGCGGTGGCGCCCGGCAGCACAAGGACGGGATGGACGCGGTCCAGGTGCACATCACCAACTCCTCCAACCTGCCGATCGAGGCACTGGAACAGGAGTACCCGCTGCTGGTGGACACCTACGAGCTGATCACCGATTCCGGTGGCACGGGTGAACACCGGGGAGGGCTCGGGGTGCGCCGCGACATCCGGGTGCGCGCCGAACGGGCCGAGTTCTCCGCGCACGCCGACCGGCAGCACAGCAGGCCGTGGGGCACCCGCGGCGGCGCGGACGGCACGAGCGGACGGTTCGTGTTCAATCCCGGGCGTCCCGGCGAACGGGTGCTGGCCTCGGGGCGCATCTCCGGGGTGGAACTGCGCGAGGGCGATGTGCTCCGGGTGGAGAGCCCGGGCTCCGGTGGTGCCGGTGATCCGCGTGAACGCGATCCGGAACGCCTCGCCGAGGACGTGCGCGCGGGCCGGGTCTCCGAATCGGCGGCGCGCCGGACCTACCGCGGAACCGACTGAACATTCCCGAAAACCCAAGGAGGACAAGGATGTCGACTCCGGTGACCACCGCACCCGCGAAACGGTCGCTGGCCCGCAGGGCGCTGTGGGCGACCTGGTCGGGCTGGGGGCTCGACGGGTTCAACAAACAGATCCTGCCACTGGCCATGGCCGGGATCCTGGTCGCGCTCGGGCTGACCAAGGCCGATGCGGGGGTGGTCACCGGTACCGTCGCGGTGGTCACCGCGGTCGGCGGGATCATCGGCGGGCGGGTGGCCGACAAGTTCGGCCGGGTGCGCGTGCTGGTGGCGATCATGATCGGCTACAGCATCGCCACCGCGCTGGTGGCCACCGCGCAGGATCTGCCGCAGCTGATGCTGTGGGTCTCGCTCGCCGGGTTGTTCCTCGGCGCGGAATGGCCGGTGGGCGCGGCACTGATGGCCGAGTACGCGGATCAGCAGCGCCGCGGCCGGACCCTGGCCTGGGTGCAGTCGGCCTGGTCGGTCGGCTGGGCGCTGGCGAACCTGTCCTTTCTCATCACCAACCTGGTGTTCGCCCCGGCCACGGCCTGGCGGGTGATGTTCCTCGTCGGACTGCTCCCGGCCATCGTCGCCCTGATCGTGCGGCGCGCACTGCGCGAGGCACCCAACACCACCGCGACGGCGGGCGCGCAGCCCCGGGAACGCGGGGTCTACCGGGAACTGTTCGGCGCGGGGCTGCGCAGGCGCACCATCGTCGGCGCCCTGTTCGGTGCCGCCGGACTGGGCAGCACCCAGGCGATCCAGACCTGGATCCCGTTGTATCTGGCGCAGGAGCGCGGGCTGAGTATCAGCGGGGCCGCCATCTATCTGTGGTTCATGATCGCCGGAAACTGGCTCGGCTACGTGCTCGGCGGGCAGCTGCACGACGCGATCGGCAGGCGCTGGGCGTTCACCGCGTTCTATCTGGGCACCGCGGTGTTCGGGCTGCTGTTCCTCGGGGTCGCCGTGGATGCCCTGTGGTTCAACCTGTTGCTTGCCGCGCTCGTCGGATTCTTCATGGCCGCGCAGGCCTCCGGAAAGGGCGCACTGTTCACCGAACTGTTCCCGGCCCGGGTACGTGCCTCCGGCGCGGGCATCTGTTACGAGTTCGGCGCGCTGTTCACCGGACTGATCTCCGCGGTCATCGGCTGGACCTCCGGACAGCTCGGCCTCGGCAATGCCATCGCGATGGCGCTCGGCCTGTGCACCGTGCTGACCGTGGTGCTCATCTGGCTGCTGCCGGAAACCCGGGACTGGGAACTCGACTAGAAGGAGTGCCTCGCATGGCCGTACTCGTGGCCTGTGAACGACACGCGGCCGAGGTCGGCGGGCAGCTGCTGCGCGCCGGGGGCTCGGCGGTGGACGCCGCGGTCGGCGCCGCCTTCGCGCAGGCGGTGGTGAACCCGCTGCTGTGCGGGCTCGGCGGTTCCGCGCTGGTGCTGCACGCCGATCTGCGCACCGGAACGGTCACCGCGATCAACGGCGAGGCCGCGACCGGAAGCGGTCCGGTGCCCGGATCCTGGGCGCGGCGGCTGCTCGGCAGGGTGGAGACCTTCGGCCGCTACGCGGTGCGCGGGGAACCCAACCAGATCGGTCCGGGTGCGGTGATGGTGCCCGGATTCGTGGACGCCATGGACGCCCTGCTTGCCGGGCACGGATCCGGGCGGATCGGGCTCGACGGCATCCTGGCCGGTGCCACCCGGCTGGCCCGCGAGGGATTCGTGCTGACCCCGTATCTGGGCCGCTGGTGGGACGCCGGATCCGCGGGTGACTCGCACGCCAGCCGCCCCGGGTACCCCACGCTCGCGGACAAGATGGCCGCCCAGCCGGAAAGCGCCGCCCGTTATCTGCGCGCGGACGGATCCGGTTACCGGGCCGGTGACCGGTTCGCGCAGCCGTGGATCGCCGACATCCTCGATCACCTTGCCACGGCGGGACTGCCGGATTTCCTGCACGGCAGCCTCGGCGCAATCCTGGCCGCCGCGCTCGAGCGGGACGGTTCGCTGATCACCGCCGAGGATGTGGCCGGATACCGCGCCGAACCGGCCCCGGCCACCACGCACCGGATCGCCGGGAATTCCTTGCACACCGCGCCGCCGCCGAGCCCCGGCCTGCAGGTGCTGCAGATGCTCGGCCTCGCGCACGGACTGCGGCTGGCCGGGGAACCTCGGGGACCGCACCGGTGGGACCGGCTGGCCGCGGTGATGCGGGCGAGCTTCGCGGACAACCGGTACATCAAGGCAACCCGGCAGCAGGACATCGCGGACACCGTGCGCGCGGCACTGGACGCGGATGCGCTCGGCGCCTGGGTGGAACGCATCCGCGGCGGCGATCCGGTGCGGGTGCGCGGCGCGCAACCGGGCGACGGGACCACCCATGTCACCGCCGTGGACTCCGAGCACGCCGTGTGCATCACGCACTCGGCGGGTTCGGTCGGCGGCAGCGGCTATCTGGTGCCCGAACTCGGCTACCTGCTGAACAATTTCCTCGGCCACTACGACCCGCGCCCGGAGCAGCCCGACTCCATCCGTCCCGGTGCCCGGATCGGCACCGGAGCGCCGCTGATCGCCTTCGACGGCAACGGTTTCCGGTTCGCCGCCGGAGCACCCGGGGGCAGCCGCCTTGTCACCTCCGTGTTCCAGGTCGCCCACGAGGTGCTGTTCGGTGGCACGGCAACGGACACCGCGGTGACCCTGCCGCGGCTGCACAGCGAGCAGGACCGCACCGTGCTCGTGGAACCCGCGCTGGACGGTGCCGAGGAATTGCGCGCCCTGGGCAACGATGTCCGGGTGTCCGGCTACATGTCCCGGGTGCAGGCGATCGGGCGGGACCGGTCCGGGCGGCTGGTGCCCGGCGCCGATCCGCGCGGTGACCCGGGACTGGCGCGGACCGGCTGAACTCCGCTACGGATTGCGGGTGATCACCGCGTAGGGCCCGACATCGCGGCGGTGGAAGGCGGGGGAGTCGAACAGTTTCGGGTCGAAGTCGACCTTCTCCACGGTGATGTTCGGATCCGCGGGGAAGGCGTCGTTCTTCATCGAATAGGTCAGCCCCTTGGCGCCGCGTTCGAGCACGAACACATCGGGCGATTCCTTGTCGTTGCGCCGGAGTTCGTTGTCCAGCTGCGCCGAATCGCGGGCCTGCGCCCACTGCCGGATCTGGTCGTTGCGTTCGGCGAACCGGCCGAGCGGGTCCGCGTACTGCGGGCTGGAGGCCTGATAGGACCAGTACGGCGAGGTGGTGATCAGGATGGGCTGGTTGGCCAGAAGGATGTTCTGCTCGGGTTCCCGCCCGGTCATCTCCCGGATGGCCGTGTTGAGCCGGGGCACCCAGTAGTCCTTGTCGCCCGGATCCGAACGCCCGACCGGGGTGGCACCGTCCGGGTAGTAGTTGCCGAAGGCCTGCTTGTCCCCGGAGGCGATCGCGGGCACCCCCTGCAGTATCCCGATCAGCGAGCCGAGGCCGAGAACCGCGGCCAGCAACCGGATCCGCGTGCGGTGCGCGCTCAGCCGCTCGCCGAGGAACCGGGTGAGCGCCACCGCCCCGAACACCCCGGCACACACCAGCACCACGGTGAGCACGTTGTAGACCCGGAAGGCCAGCAGGGTGGTGCCGAAGACCAGGGCCAGCATGGAGAGCAGGTACCAGGCGTAGCAGCTCAGCGTGACCACGGACAGGGCGCTGGCCACCGCGCTGTGCCGGAACCGCCACACCAGCCAGCCGAGGCCGAGCAGGCAGGCAACACCGACGAGGGAGAACTGCAGCATCAGGGTCGGCACCTCGGCGCCACCGGGCGGCAGGTACCGCAGCGCGATGTTCGAACCGTGCCCGCCGCCCAGGATCGCGGACAGGTAGGGCCACCACACCGGCAGCAGCACCAGCACCGCGACCACGGCCAGCAGCAGGCCGTGGCGCACCAGCGCGGCGAGGGCGCGGGAGAGCGGAATCGGGTCCTCCGCGGTCCTGCGGGACTGCCAGCAGCCGAGCACCGCGAGCACGATCAGGGTGAACGCGAAGAAAACCATGTGCAGGGTGTAGAAGTCCCCGAAGACGCCGAGCGCGATCCCGAGCACGATCGCGGTGGACAGGCCGCCGGTGACCGATGCCGAACGGTGCCGCGCCAGTGCGTGGACCCAGTTCCAGGCGAGCACCGAAAGCGGGGCGATGGTCGCGGTGGCGAGCCAGGAATACGGTTCCTCGGCACCCTGCAGGATGCCGATGATCGCGGTGGACAGGCTCAGCAGGAATGCCAGCCGCTTGCTCGTGAACAGCGCCCACAGTTCGTAGACGATGATCGTGATGAGCGCGAGGGTGAGAATCGACCACGGTTTGAAGGCGGCCCAGCCGGGGAGTCCGAGCAGATTCGCGAACCGCCCGCCCAGCCAGAACCAGCCGCTCGGGTAGTACGGCGCGAGGCCGTGATAGGTGAAATCGGCCAGGGCCGGGGACGAGGTCATCCGGGTCAGGTACGCGGTGCGGAAGTTCTGGTCCACCGCGAGACCGCCCAGGTAGTACCGGGTTCCCATCAGGGCGAGCGAGAGCGGCAGGGTCACCGAGGCGGAGAGCAGCACCCAGGAGGCGGTGCGGGTCCACCGGTTCCACCACAGCAAGCCGAGGCAGCCGAGCATGACCACGGCCATGGTCAGCCCCACGTAGTTCTTCCGGACCGAGGACGGCCACGGCGCGTTGCCCTTGTTGGCGATCCACTGGATCACGAGGCTCACCACGGCGGCGAGCAGCAGCCCGAGCACCATGGTGGCGCAGGTACGGCCCCAGCGGCGGGCATCGGGCAGGTCAGGCCGCACGGACATGGCTCGGCTCCAAGTACGGGGTCAGGGGGAGTTCGGGCGCACGGATGTCCCACGGGGAACGGGAATCCCGTGCCGGTGCATGATCAGGCGGATCTCGTCAGTCTGCTGCACAGGTGGAAGACGTTGTACGGTCTCCACTGCGAGATCAGATAGTGCAGCTCCGGCCCGCCGAGCGAGCCCGGGTGCAGATAGCCGCCGTACAGCGCCGGATAGTCCGCGCCGCTGACCAGAACGGTGCCCGCCGACCACGGTCCGTCCAGCTCCGGCGCGGTACGCAGCACGATCGCCGCGCGGTGCTCGTCGAGGTGCAGCGCCACCCAGGCGCCGAGGAAATCGTTGTAGCCAACGGAAAGTTCGCCGATGGGACCGGGGATCACCCCGACCGCGGCGGTGTCCTGCCCGGACCAGCCGTTCGCGGTGCGGTACTCGTAGGCCCCGGTGTCCAGGATCTCCGCCTCCGGTACCCGGGCGAGGAAGGCATCGGAGAACCGGCCGTTGCTGGTGCCGAACAGGTAGACGTACCCGGCGGCATAAGCGAACGCGCCGATCTGGAACTTCTGGTCGAAGGCCGCGGTGTTCGGCCAGACCGCGGTATCGGGCCGGATCCAGGTCCGGGCGCCGTCGGCAGAAACCGCGATCCCGGCGTGGTTCGTCTGCCAGGTACCGGGTTCGCCCCACTGCCGGATCGACATGTAGTGCACGAAGTCCCGGTCGCCGAGTGCGATCCCGGAGTTCGGGATCACCGTGAGCTCGCCGGGAACGCTGGGTAGCACCTGGGCGGCACGGCCGTCCTCGCGGGTGACCGCCTCCTCGAGCCGCAGCCCCTCCTCGAGCGAACCGGAACCGGCATAGGCGAGGACATTGCTGCGCCAGTCGGCGTGTTCCGGGCCCGCGCCGTCACCGCACCAGCCCGCGCCGTAGGTATCGCCGAACAGCACCCGCAGCCGCCCGTCACCGCCTGCCCAGAGGATGCCCAGATCCGTGGCGTGGATACCGAACCGGGTATCGGTGCGGTTGATCGAATCGGCACCGGTGACCTTCGCGACCTGTTTCGTCGACTCGAGTCCCACCATTGCGGGCGAGGGTATCGCCCGTGAGGTCAGGCCGAGGTAAACGACCCCCGGTCACGGTCCTCAGCCGCGTTCGGCCCAGGCGCTCAGCAACCTGCGCAGTGCGGCCGTGGTCTCCCCGATGGCCGTTACCGAGCAGGTTTCGTCGGTGACGTGGGCCTGTTCGGGTTCGCCGGGGCCGTAGACGAGCACCGCGGGATCACCCAGCGTGGCCGAGAGCCGGGCCGCGTCGGTGAAGAAGGTGGCGTACTGCGGGGTCCAGTCCGGGCACAGGGTCCCGGCGAGTTCGGCCACCAGCGGGTCGGCCGGATCGGTGTCGATACTCGGCAGGTCCAGCAGCGTCTCGATCCCGGTGTCCGCCCCGGCGAGTTCCGCGATCCCGGCGCGCGCGGTGTCCGCGGAGAACCCGGGCACGGTACGGATGTCCAGCTGCGCTTCCGCGTGATCCGGGACCAGGTTCGGCTGGCTGCCCGCGTGGAAGGTGCCGATGTTGACCGTGGCCGCGCCGTGGGTCGGGCTGCTCGGCCAATCCGGATGCCGGTGGATCCGTTCGCACGCCCGCGCGAGCGCGACGACCGCGTTCTCGCCCAGTTCCGGACGGGATCCGTGCGCGCTGCGCCCGCGCGCGGAAAGCCGCAGCCACAGCGCACCCTTGTGGCCGAGCACGATCCGGTTCGCGGTGGGTTCGGCGACCAGCAGCAGCGGGCTCGGCTCCAGTCCGGTGATCCGGGCCGCGCCCTCGCAGCCGGTCTCCTCGCCGAAGGTGAACACGAGCTGAACGGATGCCGGGGTGTCGACCGCGGCCGCCATGATCGCGGCGACCCCGGCCTTCATATCGCTGCTTCCCCTGCCGCGCAACCGATCCCCGTCGATCTCGCCGCTGTGCGGGTCGAACGACCAGCCCGCGGGGTCCGCGGGAACGGTGTCCAGGTGCCCGGTGAGCGTGATCGGGGTGCCGGTCCCGCGGCGGGCGATCAGGTTGGCCCTTCCCGGTTCGGGCTCGCTCAACCGCACCGTGAAACCGGCCGCGCGCAAGGGTTCGGCGAGCAGTTCCGCCGCGGCGAGCTCCCCGCCGCCGCGGGTGTCCAGCCGGACCAGCCGCTGGGTCAGCTCGATCGGATCGGGCAAGGCGAACCTCCTTATTCCGGGGATTCCGGGGTGTCCGGGGCGACCGCCGAGCCGCGGATCACCAGCTGCAGCGGGAAAGTGCGGGTCTGCGGGGCGCGCGCGGGATCCTCGATGCGGGCCCGGATGAGTTCGAGCGCGGCGCGGGCGAGCTCGGTCATCGGCTGCTGCAGCGTGGTCAGCTTGGGGCGCAGCCATTCGCCGACCCGGATCCCGTCGCAGCCGACGACGGACAGGTCCTCCGGGATGCGCAGGCCGTGCAGCTCGGCGGCGGCGAGCATGCCGACCGCGGCGATGTCACTGCCGCAGAACACCGCGGTCGGCCGGTGTTCGGCCCCGGCCAGATAGGGAAAGGTGCTCGCGCCGAACTGTTCGGTGTACGGGCCGTGCAGCACCAGATCCTCGTCCACGGGCAGTCCGGCGCCGCGCATCGCGTCCCGGTAGCCACGGCACCGGTCGCGCGTGGTGGACAGCTCTTCCGGGCCCGCGATGTGCGCGATCCGCCGGTGCCCGAGCTGGGCCAGATAGGAGGTCGCCTGGTAAGCGCCGCCGTAGTTGTCCACGGCGACCGTGTCCACCTCCGGGGTGCTCGCGATCTCCTCGTCCAGCACCACCACCGGGAGGCCCTCGGCGATGGCACTGGTCAGCCGTGGATTCTCGCGATGCATGCCGACATAGATCAGCCCGTCGATCGCCGGGGTGGAGGCGACCAGATCGCTCACGCTGGATTCCCGCCGTGCCTGCTGCCCGGTGATCCCGACCACGAGCGAGGCGCCGTCCATCGCCGCGGCCTCGGCGAGCTCGTCGGCGAGGCCCGCGAAGAAGGGGTTCACCATCTCCGGGACGACCAGCGCGAGCACCGGCTGCTCCCGGGCGGGCGGGGCCGCGGCCGGGACCTCGTAGTCCAGTTCACGGACCGCGGCGTCGATCCGTGCCGCCGTCTCCGGATTCACCTTCAGCTGGCCGCGCAGGTAACGGGAGGCCGTGGAGGCGGACACTTGCGCAATTTGCGCAACTCGCGTCAGCGTCATCCGCCTACTCCTCTCCGTACTGCGGTCGTGCGTGCGCACAGTCTATCCGCACACCATCCGTTGACGTCCAGAGCGCGGAGGCATAGCGTTGCGCAAAAGAGCACAAAATTGCGCAACAACGGGAGGGTCGGATGAGCCGGGTACTGCTGGCGGGGGAGTCCTGGGTCGCCAGGACCGCGGACGTCAAAGGGTTCGACGCCATCGAGCGCGCCCAGATCGAGATCGGGGCCGAAGCGCTCATCGAGGCACTGCGGGCGGAGGGGCACGAGGTCACCCACCTGCTCTCGCACGATGTGGCCGCGGAGTTCCCCGCGACACTCGAGGAGCTCGGCGCCTACGACGTGGTGCTGCTCTCCGATATCGGGGCGAACTCACTGCTGCTGCATCCCGATGTGTTCGCCAAGGGCAAGCGCTTCCCGAACCGGCTGAAACTGCTCGCCGAATGGGTGCGGGCCGGTGGCGGACTCGCGATGGCCGGGGGATACCTGAGCTTCCAGGGATTCGGCGCCAAGGCCAACTACCACGCGACGCCCATCGAGGAGATCCTTCCGGTCGACATCCTGGCTTACGACGACCGGGTGGAGTGCCCGGAAGGCATCGAGGGGGAGCTCACCGATCAGCGGCACGAGATCACCGAGGGCCTCGACCGGCGCTGGCCCGCGCTGCTCGGCTACCAGCGGCTGACCGCGAAGCAGGACGCCACGGTGCTCGCGGAGATCGAATCGCGCCCGCTGCTCGCGGTGCGCACCGTGGGGCAGGGCCGGACCCTGGCCTTCGCCTCGGACATCTCCCCGCACTGGGCGCCGGAGGAGTTCCTGGCCTGGAAGGGTTACCGTCAGCTCTTCGGCCGGGCCATCGGCTGGCTGGCCGGCGGACGCGGTTAGGGAGCGCGACATGACCAAGGCAACGTCAACGGCTGCCGTGCCTGCCCCTGCTCCGCGCAAGCTCGCCCGCGGGGCGACCACCGCGCTGCTCGTGGTGGCCACCGTGCTCGCCGGAATGCTCAGTCCCATGCAGTCGGCCGTCAACGGCGCGCTCGGCAAGGCCGTCGGGGACGGGAACAGTGCCGCCGTGATCTCCTTCGGCAGCGGACTGGTGCTGATGATCGTGGTGATCTTCGCCCGGCCGAGCACCCGCCGCCAGGCACTGCGCATCCCCTCGCTGATCCGCAGCGGCGGAATCGGCTGGTGGAACTACCTCGCCGGGCTCTGCGGGGCCGCCGTGGTGCTCTCCGAGGGCATCTCGGTCGGCGCGCTCGGGGTCGCCGTGTTCCAGATCGCCCTGATCTCCGGGATGATCATCTCGGGTGTGGTCTGCGACCGGATCGGGGTGACCGCGACCGTGCAGCAGCCGATCTCGGTGGCCCGCGCCTGCGGTGCCGTGCTCGCGATCATCGCGACCGCCGTGGCGATCTCGCCGAGTTTCCATGTTCCGGGCGCGATCGCGCTGGCCGTGCTGCCGTTCGCCGCGGGCCTGCTCGCGGGCTGGCAACCGGCGGGCAATGCCGCGGTCGCGCGCGGCACGGGTTCGGTGCTGGTCTCGATCGGGGTGAACTTCCTGGTCGGGTTCATCGTGCTCGGCATCGGGCTGCTGATCCGGATCGGCACCGGATCGGCCACGTTCTCGCTGCCGGGGACCTGGTGGATGTATCTCGGCGGGGTGCTCGGGCTCGCCTCGATCGCGCTCATGGCCCTGCTGGTGCGCGGGCTCGGGCTGCTGTTGCTCGGCCTTGCCTCGGTGGCCGGTCAGCTCGTCGGCTCGCTGCTGCTCGACCTCGCCGTTCCCTCGGTGGGGCAGCCGGTGCACCTGGTCACCGTGCTCGGCACGGTGCTCGCGCTCGTCGCCGCCGGGATCGGCATGCTTCCCTCACGCAGAAAGGAGTCGTCATGAACGAGGTGCGCACCGTCACCGGGATGGTGCCCGCGAGCGAACTCGGGATCGTGCTGCCGCACGAGCACCTGTTCAACGACCTCTCCGGGGTGCTCGACGCGCCGAGCTATCCGTTCTCCGCGCCGCTCGCCGGGGAACCGGTCAGCGCGGCGCGGGCCTGGGCGCTGCGCCACGATCCCTACTGCTGCGCGGACAATCTCGCGGCCAAACCGGTCGGGGAGGTGCTCGGCGAGGTCGGCGCGTTCGCCGCGCTCGGCGGGCGCACCATCGTGGACGTCACCTCCAGCGCGGCCATCGGGCGCAATCCCGCGCGGCTGGTGGAGGTCTCCCGCCGTTCCGGGGTGCATGTGGTCATGGGCTGCGGCGCCTACCTGGAGAAGTTCGAGGGGGCCAGGATCGGTGCCACGGCCGAGGAACAGGCCACGGCGATCAGTGCCGAACTCGATGAGGGCGTGGCCGGGGTGCTGCCCGGGATCATCGGTGAGATCGGGGTTTCCCCGGACTTCACCGCGGCCGAGGCGGCCTCGCTGCGCGCGGCGGGCCTGGCCCAGCTCGACCATCCGCGCATCCCGCTGATGGTGCACCTGCCCGGCTGGCAACGCCGCGGGCACGAGGTGCTGGATCTGCTCATCGACCAGGTCGGGGTGGCGCCGGACCGGATCGTGCTCGCGCACATGGACCCCTCCGGGCAGGACCGCGCCTATCAGCGCGCGATCGCCGATCGCGGGGTATGGCTCGAATTCGACATGCTCGGGATGGACATCACCTTCCCGCACGAGGGAACCGCGCCCGGTCCGCTGGCGAGCGCCGAGGCCATCGCCGAGCTCGTGCGCGCCGGGCACGGCGAACGGATCCTGCTCAGCCACGACCTGTTCCTCAAGCAGATGTGGACCGGCAACGGCGGCAACGGATTCCTCTTCGTTCCCTCGGTGTTCGCCGAAATGCTTGCCGCACAAGGCATCGAACACGTGGAGCGGTTCCTCCGGGAGAACCCGGCGCGGATGCTGGCCGGTTAACCGCTCGTCCCGGCGGGCCTGCCCAGCCTGCGCAGCACCAGCAGCCCGCCTGCCGCGGGCAGCAGCACGATCCCCTTGTCCGTGCTGCTCGCCCGCGGATGCCGCCAGCAGACGCCGATCGCGAACAGATAGCAGCAGCCGTGCACCGGCCCGGTCAGCGAGGAGATCGCGGGCAGGTGGATCGTCACGAGGTTGGCCAGCAACAGGGCGAGCGAGATCAGCTCGGCGAGCGCTGCGATGCGCAACAGGCGCAGATCGTCCACTTCACACTCCCGTGGTCGAGCCGGGGCGCACGATCATCAGCACGGTGACCGCGGCCCACAGCAGGTTGAACAGTCCGGTCGTCATCGCCAGTGGCTTCCCGGCCCCGGTACCGGCGAGCAGTCCCTGTTGCCCCGGCAGGATCACGAAGGCGAGCAGCACCGCGGCCACGGCGGTCAGGGCGATGGAGACGATCAGCCAGGTGTCGCCGAGCACGCCGAGGCTGCTCGCCGTGGCCAGGCCGAACAACGGCACCGCGACGCCGACCACCGCGTAGACTCGGCAGATGCGGTGCAGCAGCCGCACCGTGCCGAGCTCGCCGTCGGCTTTGCGCAGCGCGGCGGGGAACATGCTCGCCGCGACCGCGACCGGGCCGACCGCCAGCACCGCGGCGAGCACGTGCAGGGAGAGCAGCACCTTCGACACCTCAGGCACCCCGCCGTCGCCCGGTCACCGTGCTCGCGGGCAGCCGTCCGGCCTTCGAGGTGCCGGTCATGACATCGCCGTCCACGGTCATGTCGAAGAACAGGTTGAGCCGCAAGGGTTTGCGGATGGACTGGTGCCAGGTCAGCCGGTTCTGCGTGACGCTGAGATCCCGTAACGGGATCTCCTCGCCGGTCCCGCTCGCGGTGCCGACCACGGTGCCCTGTTCCTCGCGCAGTTCGAGTACGGGCTCGAGTGTCCCGATCGGGGTGCTGATCGACAGGTCCCAGATACCAGTGGGATTCATGCGTTTGCCTTCCTCCGGTCGTTGCTCAGAATGTGGCCGGGACGGGGCCGGTGGCGCGCCAGACGATGCCCCGGCGCTCGTGGGCGAACAGCTGCTCCACCGCGTGCGCCACCCGCGGGCCGAGCTCGCGCTCCAGCAGGTGCAGTCCGAGATCGAGCCCGGAGGTGAGCCCCGCGGCGCTGACCACATCCCCGTCGTCGACCACCCGGGCTGCCACCGCCTCGGCACCGGTGGCGTCCAGGAAATCCATGCCCAGGTGATGGGTGGTGGCGTGCCTGCCTTCGAGGAGGCCGGCCATGGCGAGCAGCAGCGAACCACCGCAGACCGTGGTCACGGTCAGCTCCGGATCCGCCATCGCCTCGCCGAGCAGCCCGGGAAGCGCGGTGTTCAGGGTTCGCCCGAGCAGCACGGGAATCGTGTCCCCGGTTTCCTCGGCGGTGTCGTGGTCGTCGTCTGCGATCCGGCCCGCTGCCCCGGGCACCACGAGCAGACCGGCGCGGTGCGGATCGAGTGCGGCGTTCGCGCGCAGCGACACCCCGCCGACCCCGCTGACCACCTCCCGCGGTCCCTCGGCGGAGACCAGTTCCACGGTGAGCAGTCCGCCGGAGGCCGTGGCTCCGGCGGACAACACCTCGAACGGAGCGAGGGCATCGAGCGGATCGAAGCCGTCGAACAAGATGACCTGACTGTGCATGCCCGGAACGCTAGGGCGCGCGGACCGGCCAGGACAGTGGCGTGATCGCCATCTGTCAACGGAAAATCGCCAGCCAGTGAAATCCCAGCTCAATAGGGCTATCGGGCCGCATCCGCGGAGTGCGATGCGCTACATTCCGGACATGCACACCGTCGCCGTTCTCGCCATCGACCAGGTGATCCCGTTCGATCTCGCGACGCCGATCGAGACCTTCGGGCGCACCCTGCTTCCCGATGGGCGGCCCGGCTACCAGGTGCGGATCTGCGCCGAACGGCCCGAGGTGGACGCCGGGACATTCGCCCTGCGCGCGCCGTGGGGGCTCGACGGACTCGAGGACGCCGACACGGTGATCGTGCCCGGGGTCGCCGCGCCCGGACCACTCGCACCTGCCGTTTCCGGGGCACTGCGCGCGGCCGCGGCGCACGGCACCCGGATCGCCTCGATCTGCACCGGTGCCTTCCCGCTCGCCGCGACCGGGCTGCTCGACGGGCTGCGCGCCACCACCCACTGGGCCGCGGCCGAAGCGTTCGCGGCGGCCTATCCGGAGGTCGAGCTCGATCCGGATGTGCTCTACGTGGACAACGGGCAGATCCTCGCCTCCGCGGGCGCCGCGGCCGGGCTCGATCTGTGCCTGCACCTGATCCGGCGGGACTACGGATCCGCGGTGGCGGCCAACGCGGCCCGGCTCGCCGTCATGCCGCTCGAACGCGAGGGCGGGCAGGCCCAGTTCATCGTGCACGACCACACCCTGGTGCCGACTCCCAAGGGATCGGCCACCGAGCCGCTGCTCGACTGGCTGCGGGACAACCTGCATCGCCCGCTCACCCTCACCGACATCGCCGAACACGCCGGGCTCAGCAGCCGTACGCTCATCCGCCGATTCCGCGAGCAGACCGGGACCAGCCCGCTGCAATGGCTGCACCGCGCCCGCATCCGGCGCGCCCAGCACCTGCTGGAGACCACCGGGCACGGCATCGAACGCATCGGCGCACAGGTCGGATTCGGTTCCCCGACCGCGTTCCGGGACCGGTTCAAGCGCACCACCGGAGTCAGCCCGCAGAGCTACCGGCGCAGCTTTCAGTGAGCACGGCCAGTGGTGGTTGCTTCGGTGGTTGCTTGGCAGTGCGGTAGCCCATAGCGGATGCACGAACCCGCCACGGCGAGCGTCTGACGGGGTGAAATCAGGTTCGGTGAATTACCCACCAACCTCACCACGCACCGGTTCGGGGCCGGTGCGCGACTGAGAGGGAAAGACACGATGACCGGAAACGCCGTTCGCAGGACCATCGCCGCTGCCGCCGTGCTCGCCGCCGTCGGCGGGGTGACCGGAATCGCCGCGACCGCGGCGAGCGCGAGCACCGAACCGCAACTGTGCAAGGACCTGGATGTGCGGGTCACCGCGACCCCGGCCCAGGACTCACCGTCCGGGCACCGCGCAGTCACCTTGCACTACACCGCGGCGGACGCGAACACGTACTGCACGCTCAGCGGCGCCCCCTACGGTGTGGCCTTCTACGACCGGTTCGGTTCCCCGGTCGGTGTGCAGAGCTCCGTGGCCGATGGGGGAACGCCGGGACAGGTCACCATCGACGCGAACCATTCGGCGAGCTCCGCGGTGCTCATCCCGAACAGCCCCGAGCCGGGCCCCGCGGAGGTGACCGGACTGCGGTTCCACCTGCCATCGGACGCCTCGAACACCCCGGTCGGGGTCGCCTGGCCGGGCACCGAGCTGAGCGGTTCCCCGCAGTTCACCGCCATCTCCCAGGACTGATCTCCCGTCCGTGGCCGGTCTCGCACTCCGGGCCGGTCACGGGCTTTTCCCGGTACCGTCTGCGGATGTGCTGACCGGTTCGTTCTGGTGGGACCTCCTCCTCGGTATCGTGGCCGCGCTGCTGCTGGCCTGGCTGGCCCTGGTCCTCGCGCTGCTCATCGCCCGTCCGCGCGGCGGTCTACTGCGTGAGGCGCTGCGCCTGCTGCCGGATGTGCTGCGGTTGCTGCGCGGGCTCGCCGCGGACGACACGCTGGCGCGCGGGATCCGCGTCCGGTTGATCCTGTTGCTCGGCTACCTCGCACTGCCGATCGACCTGATCCCGGATTTCGTACCCGTGCTGGGGTACGCCGACGACGCCATCATCATCACGGTGGTGCTGCGCGGGGTCGTCCGCCGTGCCGGTCTCGATGCCGTGCGTGCGCACTGGCCGGGCACCGAGGACGGATTCGCGGCCCTGGCGCGCCTCACCGGCTTGCGCCGCGGAGTTTGACCAGGACCGAACCGGGCACCGGTTAGCTTGTCCCGCATGGCACATTCCGGAATCGCGCCGCGGCGGCGGGTACTGAGCGGTTGGGGGCGGGCCGCTGGCACGGTCGCCGAAGTACTGTCCACATCGGAGCTCGACGTGCTCGCGAACGCGGTGCGCGGTGCGGGGCCGCGCGGGGTGATCGCCCGCGGTCTCGGGCGCTCGTACGGGGATCCGGCACAGAATTCCGGTGGCCTCGTGGTGGACATGACCGCGCTGAACCGGATCCACCGGATCGACGAGGACGAGGCGTTCGCCGAGGTGGACGCCGGAGTGAGCCTGGACCGCCTGATGCGCGCGGCCTTGGCGCATGGGCTGTGGGTGCCCGTGCTCCCCGGCACCCGGCAGGTCACGGTCGGCGGCGCGATCGCCAATGACATCCACGGCAAGAATCACCACAGCGCGGGAAGTTTCGGCAATCACGTGCTGTCCCTGGACCTGCTCACCGCCGATGGACAGGTGCGCACGCTCACCCCGGAGGGACCGGAAAGCGAACTGTTCTGGGCCACCGTGGGCGGGATCGGGCTCACCGGGATCATCGTGGGCGCGCGACTGCGGCTGAAACGTACGGAGACCGCGTACTTCCTCGCCGACTACGACCGCACGATGGACCTCGACGAGACCATGGAGCTGCTGACCGACGGCTCCGACGAGGCCTATGAGTACTCGGCGGCGGTGCCGGACACGATCTCCACCGGGGCCCGGCTCGGCCGTGCCACGTTCTCCCGCGGATCGCTGGCCCGGCTGGACGAGCTGCCGCCGAAACTGCGCCGGGAACCGTTGCGGCTCAACGCACCGCAGCTGGCCACGCTGCCGGACATCTTCCCGAACGGAATGGTCAACCGGCTCACCTCGCGGGTGGCGGGCGCGGTGGCGCACCGGATGTTCCCCGAGCACGCGCGCGGCAGGATCGCCAATATTTCCCAGTTCCTGCACCCCTTGGACGCGCTCGGCGAGTGGAACCGGGCCTATGGGCGCGCGGGTTTCCTCCAGTACCAGTTCTCCGTGCCCTACGGGGCCGAGCAGCGGATGGCCGATCTGGTGCGCACCATCGCGCGTTCCGGGCACCTGTCCTTCCTGAACGTGTTCAAGCGCATGGGAACCGCGAGCCCGGCCCCGCTTTCCTGGCCGCATCCCGGTTATATGCTCAGCCTCGATTTCCCGATGAGAAGCGGGCTCGGCCGGTTCTGCGCACGGCTCGACGAACAGGTGCTCGATGCGGGAGGGCGGCTGTACTTCGCGAAGGACTCCCGGACCACGCCCGCGATGATCGCCCGGATGTATCCGCGATTGGCGCAGTGGCGCCGGATCCGCGATGCCGCCGACCCGGACGGGATCTTCTGCTCCGACATGTCCCGCCGTCTCGGGATCGCCTCCGGCTGAACCCGCTCACCCCGGCCCCGGCAGGCGCAGCCCCTCGACCAAGAGACCGACCAGCCGACGCGCGTCGTAGTGCGTGTCGTTCTCCGCACCGATGCAGAGGTTCCCGATACCGCGCATGAGTTCGTAGGGTTCGAGATCGGGGCGGATCTCACCGGCCGCGGCCGCGGCTTCGAGCAACCGGCCGCACACCGGGAGGAGGCGGTCCAGGAAATAGGCGTGCAGGGCCTCGAAGCCCGGATCGCCGGACTGCAGCACGGCGGCCAGCCCGTGTTTGGCGACCAGGAAATCGACGAAGAGATCCGTCCACTGGGCGAGCGCGGCGTGCGGGCTCGCCATATCGGCCAGCAGTCTCGGGCCTGCCTCGGCGCAGGCCTCGACCTGATGCCGGTAGACCGCGATGATCAGGTCCGCCCGGGTCGGGAAATGGCGGTAGATCGTGCCCACCCCGACCCCGGCCCTGGCCGCGATATCGCGCACCGGAGCCTCCACGCCCGAGGCGACGAAGACCGCGGCGGCCGCGTCGAGCAGGGTCTCCTTGTTGCGCCGGGCATCCGCCCGTTTCGCCCGCGTGCCCTCGTCCGGCATGGCGCCGCGCCCTCCTCGTTGCTAACCGGAACAATGTTCCGTATCGTTAACGGAGCAATGTTCCGTTTCGTCGATGATGCCAGATCGGCGAACCCGGCAAGGAAGGACGGCCCTCGATGCCGCACGCATCCGGTACCCGGTTCGGGATCCTCACCGCCCCCATGCAGGTCGACTACCAGGACGTGCTGCGGGTCTGGCGCGAAGCCGACGCGATCCCGGAGATCGAGCACGCCTGGCTGTTCGATCACCTCATGCCCATCGGGGGAGACCCGGACGGGCCGATCCTGGAGGGCTGGACGCTGCTCTCCGCGCTCGCCGCGCAGACCCGGCGGCTCCGCCTTGGCCTGCTCGTGACCAGCAATCGCTTTCGCCCGCCCGCCATGCTGGCCAAGATCGCCACGACCGTGGACATCGTCTCTGGCGGGCGGCTGGATTTCGGTATCGGCGCCGGTTCGCGCCCCAGTCATCCCTTGGCACGGCGGGAGTACGACGGGCACGGCCTGCCCTATCACGGGGCCGCGGAGGCCGTCGCCAGTCTCGCCGAGGCGTGCACGGTCATCCGGCGGTTGTGGACCTCCACGGAACCGTTCGATTTCCACGGCGAGTATCACGAACTCACCGGTGCGTTCGGTAATCCCAAACCCGTGCAGCGGCCCCATCCACCGTTGCTGATCGGCGGGCGGGCCGCCGCGACGCTGCGGGTGACCGCCGAGCACGCCGACCTGTGGAACATTCCCGGCGGGGACATCGCGGATGTCCGCGACCGCAGCGCCTTGCTCGACCGTTACTGCACCGAGATCGGCCGGGATCCCGCCTCGATCACCCGCTCGATCCACCTGCCGGTCTCCTACGAGGATCCCGGTCGCACCCGGGATGCGATCGGCGAGGCGGTCGAGGCCGGATTCGGGCACATCGTCCTCGGGCTGGACGCGCCCTATCCCGAAGGGGTCGCCGCCTGGGTCGCCGAGCGGCTCATCACCGTCGGCTGATCGATCCCCGGCAGTTCTCGCCTACCATGGACCGATGACGACCAAGCCCGCATCGCTGTTCCTGGCCGAGGTCCTCGTCGTGGCGGTGGCGTTCCTGGGACTCATGTCCGCACGGGAACCCTGGCAGACACTCCTGGCCGCTGCGGTGTTCCTGCTCGGCACGGTCGCCGTCATCGCGGTCCACATCCGGTCCCGCGGCAACCGTTCCGCCTAGCGCTCCCGCGGCAGGGGCGCGAGCACCGTGTGCGGATCGAAGTGTTGTTTCAACAGCGCGGCGGTGGCCCGCACGGCTTCGGGGACATAGCGCAGATACGCGTCGTGATTCTTCGGGCCGATTCCGTGTTCGGCGCTGAAACTGCCCGCGTAGCGGTGCACGGCGATGTCGTAGACGAGCATGCGCAGCTCGTCGACGCGGTCACGGTCGGCGGCGATCCGTTGGGGCAGCGGAAGAATCAGGTGGATCCCGCCGTCGCCGTAGTGGCCGAGCTCGATGGGGCGGATATCGGGGCAGGTTTCGGCGAGCCGGGTGTGCACCTCGGCGCGGAACCGGGTGATGGCCGAGCGCGGGGTGGCGAGGTCGAGGCTGAGCACCGGATGCATCCGTTCGGTGATCTCCGGGATGGCGTGCCGCACCTCCCACATCCGCTGGGGCGCCCCGATCCGGGCGTCGTGCAGCAGATCCTGTCCGGCCGCGGCCTCCAGTGCCTCGGTGAGCTTGTCTTCGGCGCGCTCGTCGTCGGCGGCGATCTCGGCGAGCACCAGGAAGTGTTCGCCCCGCGGGATGCGGTTGAGCAGGTGCTCGTGCCGTTCGGTGAGCAGGGCGGCAGCCGCGGGGGAGACCACCTCGAACGCGGCGAGGGAATCGGCGCAGTGCCGTTCGAAGGTGGTGAGCACGTCCAGCAGCCCGGATTCCGGCACGGCCAGCCAGGCGGTCGCCCGGGAACGGGGCAGGGGCGCGAGCTCGAGGCTCGCCTCGGTGAGCACGCCGAGGGTGCCGCCGGTGCCGATGAACGCCTGTTTGAGGTCGAGGCCCTCGTTGCGTTTGCGCAGTGGCCTGGACAGGTCCAGCACGGTGCCCGCGCCGTCGGGGACGGCGGCGCGCAGCCCGAGCACCCGGTGGCGCACATCGCCGTACTTGATCAGGTGCGAACCCGCGGTATTGGTGCTGAGCATGCCGCCGACGGAGGGACTGGAACCGACCTCGACGGGCAGCTGGAGCCCGTGCGGGGCGAGCCGTTCGTTGATCTCGTCGAGCTGCCAGCCCGCGCTCACGGTCAGCGTCCGGCTCGCGGTGTCGAGTTCGAACCGTTCGCGCAGCCGTTCGCCGGAGAGCACCCCCTGGGTGCCGGAATCGTCCGGGAGAGCCCCGCCGACCAGTCCGGAGTTGGCGCCCTGCGGGATGAGCCGGACCCGTTCCCGATGTGCCCAGTCGAGCAGCGCGGTCAGTTCGCCTTCGGTGGCGGGCCGGGCGACGAAGGCCGCGGTCCCGGTCAGCAGGTTCGGGGCCTGCTCGTAGCGGCTCAGCTCGGTGCCTGGTTCGAGCAACCCGGCCGGACCGAGCAGGGCGCGTGGTTCGGCGAGCTCGGTCACACTGACTCCTTCACCTTCGGGGCACCGGCGCGGTCGAGTTTGCGCGGCGCGGTCTCCTTCAGCATGCCGAGGGTGACCAGCAGCGAGAGGAACGCGATCACCACGATGTAGATGGCGGGCGCGAGCTTGGAACCGGTCTGCCCGATCAGGAAGGTGGCCACATAGGGCGCGGTGCCGCCGAAGAGCATGAACGCGAGGTTGTAGCCGATCGCGGAGGCGCTGTAGCGCACCCGCGCGGGGAACAGTTCGGCGGTGACCAGGCTGGAGACCAGACTGGTCGGGCCCGCGACGAGCACGAAGAGCACCTGCCCGCCGAACGCGGCGAGGAATCCGCCCTGGGTGGAGAGCAGGAAGGCGGGCACGGTCAGCACCATCATGCCGATGACCGAGTAGAGCATCATCGCCTTGCGCCCGAAACGGTCGGCCATGGTGCCGAACAGCGGGGCGAGTATCACCAGCACCCCGTAAGCGGCCGCCGAGGACCACAGCGCGGTCACCCGGGGAACGCCCGCGTCCTCGGAGAGGAAGTTGGGCCAGTAGGTGCCGAGCACGTAGTAGGCGACGGCGTTGATCATGATCAGCCCGAACAGCGTGGCGATCGGTTTGCGCTGGGTGCGCAGCGCGTCCCGGATCGGGGCGTTGTCCACCTGCCTGCGTTCGGAAAGCGCCACGAACTCCGGGGTTTCGGTGACCTTGGTGCGCAGGTAGAGCCCGACAAGCCCGAGCGGGAGCGAGACCGCGAACAGCACCCGCCAGCCCCAGGAGGCCATGGCCTCGGTGCCCGTGGAGGTGGTCAGCAGTGCGGTGAGCGCGACCCCGGCGATCGAGGCCAGGAACGTGGTGACCGACAGCGCGCTGACGTAGAAGCCGCGGCGCTCGCGCGGGGCGAACTCGACGACCATGGTGGCCGCGCCCGCGTACTCCCCGCCCGCGGAGAGTCCCTGCACCAGTCGCAGGATCAGTAACAGCACCGGAGCCAGCACGCCGACCTGGGCGTAACCGGGCAGGGCCCCGCACAGCGCGGTCGCCGAGGACATGGTGATCACCACGATGGACAGCGAGCGCCGCCGCCCGAACCGGTCGCCGATCCGGCCGAAGATGACCGCGCCGAGCGGGCGCACGAAGAACGCGACACCGAACACCGCGAAGGTGGACAGCAGTCCGGCGGTGGCGTCCTCGGAGGGGAAGAACTTCGCGGAGATGATCGGCGCGAGGTAGCCGTACACCCCGAAGTCGAACCACTCCACGAAGTTGCCGATCGCACCGGCGGCGACGGCGCGCCGGATCTCGGTGCGGGAGGCGACAGCGGTGTCGGCCACGGGGAGTCCCTTCGGTTGGCAGGATGAGGTCGTGGACGAAACGCTAATCCTCGAACGATAGTTGTTCATTGCCCGTTTTCGCGGTATCCATGCTGTTATGGGTAACGATCCTACGGTCCAGCAACTGCGGGTGTTCCGCGTCGTCGCCGAGGAGCTGCACTTCGGCAGGGCCGCGGAGCGGCTGATCATGAGCCAGCCGCCGCTGACCAGGCACATCCAGGGGCTCGAGCAGGCGGTGGGGGCGAAGTTGCTGGAGCGCAGTTCGCGCAAGGTGGCGCTGACCAAGGCAGGCGCGGCCTTTCTCGCCGAGGCGACGGTGGCGCTGGCGCGGCTGGACCGGGCCGGGGAACTCGCCCGCCGGATCGCCGAGGGGCACGCGGGCCGGATCTCGCTCGGGTACGTCGAACCGCTGGCGATCGAGCTGCTGCCGCGGGTGCTGATGCGGTTCCGCGAAGCCTTTCCCGATGTCGATCTGCGGCTGCACGAACTGCACACCCACGAACAGATCGAGGCGCTGCACAGCAATGCGATCGATATCGCCGTGCTGCGCGCACCAGCCAATGTGGACCCGGACCTGGAGTTCGCCCCGCTGTTCGCGGATCCGCTGGTGGCCGCGGTACCGCCCGGGCACCCGGCGGCGCGCGCGGAGATCGGGCTCGCCGAACTGGCCGAGGAGGACTTCATCGTCTACGCCCGCGAGATCGGCCAGGGCATGATCACCGCGACCCTTTCCGGTTGCGCGGCCGCGGGGTTCAGCCCGCACATCGCGCACCAGGCGCAGAGCACGCCGATGCTGCTGACCCTGGTTGCCGCGGGGGAGGGGGTCGCGCTGGTGTCCAGCCCCATCGCGCAGGTGCCCCGGCCGGGGGTGCACTTCGCCGCGCTCACCGGTTCGCCCGCGCGTTCCGAGCTGATGCTGGCCTGGCGCCGCGGTGAGGACTCGCCCGCGATGCGCAGGCTCTCCGAGCTGTTGCTGGAGCTCGGCCCCGAAGATGCCTGATCGGGTATCGGTCTGCCTGGTTTTCGCAACGGATAACTATCGAACGCGGCCTACGGTGATCGGCGAGCCAAGAACTACAGCGAAGGGTGCGTGGCCGATGGATCGCCGGGACGTGACGTGGCGTGGATACTGGAGCGCCTTGCCGACCCCGTTCACCGAGGCCGGGGAACTGGATCTCGCCGCGTTCGAGGAGATCGTCGAGCGCTACATCGCCGATGGGGTGCACGGGCTGCTGGTCAACGGCAGCACGGGGGAGTGGGCCGCGCAGAGCCTCGAGGAACGGGAACGGCTCGCCGAGGCCGCGGTGCGCAGGTCGAACGGCCGGGTGCCGGTGGTGATCGGGGTGACCAGTTCCCGCCCGCACGAGGCGGCCCGGCTGGCCAGGCACGCCGAGCGGGCGGGTGCGGATTCGGTGATGGCGGCCCCACCGCCCGCGACCCGGCCCACACCGGAGGAGCTGCGCTGGTACTACGAGACCGTGTTCGGCGCGGTCACCCTCCCGGCCTGGGTGTACAACTTCCCGCAGGACGCGGCCACCGACATCCGGCCCGAGCGGTTCGCCGAGCTCGCCGATCTGCCGAACGTGGTCGGGGTCAAGCAGAGCACCGCGAGCCTGGACGATCTGCTGGCCACCATCCGCGCGGTCGGTGACCGGCTGGTGGTGTTCGGGCACCTGCTCTCCCCGCTCGGGCTCTCGCTGCTGCGCGGCGGGTTCGGCGGGGACGGGCATTTCGGTTCCGGCATGCTGCTCGGTTCCCGGTACTCGGCCTTTTTCGAGCTGGCCTGGGCCGGGGAGACCGCGGAGCCGCTGCGCATCGCCGAACGTTCCGATGCGCTGATGCACCGGCTGCGCGGACCGGGCACCGATGGCTACAACTGGCGCTATGGCGGCATGCAGGCCTCGCTCAAGGCGGCGATGAACCTGCTCGGCCAGCCGGGCGGGTTCCCGAGGAAACCGAAGCTGCCGATCACCGACACGCGCTCGCTCGCCGAGATCTCCGCGGCGCTCGCGGATGCGGGCCTGGAGTCCGTGTGAAGCCCGAGCTGGAGAGCCTGCCGCTCGCGGAGGTCGAGCGGCTCGCCGAACGGGTGGCCGATCCCGCGGCGTGGAACTATCTGGTCTCCGGGGCGGGGACCGAGGACGCGCTGCGGGAGAACCTGGCCGCGTTCCGGCGGATCCGGTTCGCCCCGCGGGTGTGCACGGATGTGTCCGAAGTGGACACCGAGCTGCGGCTGCTCGGCCTGGATCTGCCGCATCCGGTGCTGATCGGCCCGACCGCCTGCCACCGGATGTTCCACCCGGACGGTGAGGAAGCCACCGCGCGGGGTGCGGGGGAGGCGGGCGCGGTGTTCTGCCTGAGCGGGTACAGCACCACCGGGATGGCCGCGGTCCAGCGCGCGGCGAGCGGCCCCTGGTGGCTGCAGTACAACGCCGCGCCGGACGACGGGTTCACCCGGGAGCTGATCGCCGAGGCCACCGAACGTGGTGCGGCCGGGATCGTGCTGACCGTGGACACCCCGGTCGCCGGGGCACGGGAACGCCAGGGCTGGGACGGGGTGAGCCTGCCGGACGGGCTTTCCTTCGCGCTGACCGAATCCGCGCCGTATCCCGTGCGCCCGCCGTCCTCGCCGTACGAGATCCACCGGCCCGCCCTGGACGCCTCGTTCACCTGGGAACGCCTGGCCGGGCTGCGGTCGAGTACCCGGATTCCATTGCTGGTCAAGGGAATCCTGCGCGCCGATGACGCGCTGCGCTGCCTCGATGCCGGTGCGGACGGGATCATCGTGTCCAACCACGGTGCGCGCAATCTCGATTCCGTGCTCAGTACCGCCGAGGCGCTGCCCCGGGTGGCCGAGGCGGTGCGGGGGCGGGCCGCGGTACTCGTCGACGGGGGACTGCGCCGGGGCGCCGATATCGCGAAAGCGCTTGCCCTCGGCGCGGACGCGGTGCTGCTCGGCCGTCCCGCGCTGCACGGTCTGGTGCTCGCCGGGGCGCAGGGGGTCGGGCACGTCGTGCGCCGGTTGCGCTACGAACTCGCGATGACCATGGCGTTGTGCGGGGCGCCGAATCTGGCCGCCCTGGACGCGGATCTCCTGGTGTGACCGGGCGGGGTGTGCGCAACAGCGCTCAGCTCGAGGGCAGATACCGTGGCGCGCGCCAGGCGTGCAGGTGGTGTTCGGCGGCCCCGGCGAGGGAGAGCAGCTGCCCGTCCTGCCAGTGCCCGGCCATCAGCAGCATGCCGACCGGGAGTTCGCCGACGGTGCCCGCGGGAACGGACACCGAGGGATAACCGGCGACGGCCGCGGGAGTGGAGGACGGCACGATGTCGTTGTCGCCCCGCCGGCAGTCGGTCGTCCACGCAGGCGGGTTGGTCGGCGCGGCGATCGCGTCCAGCCGGTGCTCGCGCATGGTTTCGTCGATGGAACGCCGGGAGAGCTCGCGCAGCTCCTCCCGATGGGCGCGGTAGCCGGGATCCGTGGTCGGCGGGGCGGCGAGTGCCCGCTCGAACAGTTCCTGTCCGGCGAAACAGGTCCGCTCGGCCGGGTGGGTCCGGTTGAACTCGATCAGGTCCGCGAGATCGCGCGGCCCGGCCTGCCTGGTTTTCAGGTAGGTGTCGATGTTCCGGTGGAATTCGCTCAACAGCGCGGGAATCTCCAGTTCGGCGATGCGGTCCTGGTAGGGCGGCTCGACCTCGACCACCGTGGCGCCCGCGGCTTCGAGTTTCCCGGCGGCGCGCCGCAGCAGGGCGTCCACCTCGGGGCCGAGTTCGGACAGCCGCCACAGGCCGATTCGCTTTCCGCGCAAGGCATTCGGGTCCAGCAGCGCGGCGTAGTCGCTCGGCTGGTCCGCCGGATAGCCCGCGGTCGCCGGATCGGCTGGATCGCGGCCCTGCAGTGCCGAGAGGGTGATCGCCACATCGGTGACGTTGCGCGCCATCGGTCCCGCGGTGTCCTGCTCGGCGGAGATCGGCACCACTCCGGTGCGGCTGACCAGGCCGAGGCTCGGTTTGAGCCCGACGACGCCGTTCATCCCGGCGGGGCACACGATCGATCCGTCCGTTTCGCTTCCGATCGCGACCTGGGCGAGTGAGGCGGCGAGTCCGGCGGCCGAACCCGCGGAGGACCCGCAGGGATTCCGGTCGAGCACATAGGGATTGTTGGTCTGGCCGCCGACCGCGGACCAGCCCGAGGTCGGTTTGTCGGCGCGGAAATTGGCCCATTCCGAGAGGTTCGCCTTGCCGAGCAGGACCGCGCCCGCCGCGCGCAGCCTGGCCATCAGCACCGCGTCCTTCGCGGGCGGTTGTCCGGAAAGCGCGAGTGATCCCGCCGTGGTCGGGAGGTCGCGAGTGTCCACATTGTCCTTGACGAGTACCGGAATCCCGTCCAGTGGACCGATCGCGGTTCCCGCACGGTGCCGCGCATCGCTGGCCGCGGCCTGGGTCATCGCGGTGGGATCGAGGCGCAGCACGGCATGCACCTTCGGATCCACGGTACGGATCCGCTCCAGGTAGGCCGCGGTGAGCGCGGTGGAGGTCAGCGAGCCGTGCGCCATCCGCCGCTGCAGCTGCGGAATGGTCGCCGTGTCCAGGTGCACGCCGAGCGGTTCGCCGTGTGCCGGGCCGATCGAGGTGAGCGAACCGGCGGCGAGCAGGGCGGCGAGTGCCAGGGCGATGCGCATGGATGTCATCCAACTGCGCGGTTGTTGCGAGGGCAAGACCCGTTCGGTGGTACCGGATCACCCGGACCGCAGTTCCCCGGCCACCTTGCGGCACTGTTCGGTGAACGCGGCCATCCGCCGATTCGCGGGCACCCCGCCCGCGTACAGCATGCCGATCGAGACCGGTTCCGCGTCGGTGATGTGCACCGCGCGTGATCCCTGTGCGGGCCGGGTGCGCTGGTTGAGGATCGCGAACCCGCCGGTCGAGGCGACGAGCCCGCGCATGGTCTCGAAGTTCGTGGTGCGCACGACCTCCGGAATCGGTACCCCGGCGTGTTCGAGCATGCCGAGGATGAACCGCCCGGTCTCGGGCAGGTCGAGCAGCACCATCGGGGTGCGCGCCAGTTCGCGCAGGCTCGCCGAGTCCGATCCGGCCGCCGGATGACCGGTGGCGACGAGGGCGTAGGGGCGCACCGAGAGCAGATGCCGGAACCGGATGTCCTCGGGCACCTCGAGCCCGTAACCGAGCGCGATATCGCAGCGCGCGGAACGCAGGGCCGCGGCGAGCCCGGCACCGTCCGATTCGAGCACATTCACCCGCAGTTCCGGGTGCCGCTCCCGCAGGCCGGTCAGCACCGGCGGAACATAGAACGGGGCCAGGGTGACGAAGCAGCCGATCCGCAGCTCCCCGTTCACCCCGTGCCGCAGATTCCGCCCGGCATCGGCCAGCTCCGCGGCGTCCCGCAACAGGTTCCGCGCCTTGTCCAGCAGCTGCTCGCCTGCCGAGCTCAGCGTGATCCCGCGGGCGTGCTGGCGGATGAACAGGGCGGTGCCCAGCTGCTTCTCCAGGCGCTGGACGGCCGAGGAGAGCGCGGACTGGGACATGTGCAGTTCCCCGGCGGCTGCCGAGATGCTCCCGGTCTCCGCGGCCGCCACGAAACACTGCCATTGAGCGAGGGTGAATTCGGCCCGCTGGAACACGTTCCGACCTCCTTGTATCGAACGATGCGATACACAGTAGCGAGAAACTCCGATTGTCGGCCGGTTCACCGGTTCGCCAGAATCCAGCGCAGGCGACGACCCCGACGGCGAGGTACCCGGTGGACACGAGCGAACTGCGAGCCGACTACATCGAGGCGATGGCCCGCACGGCCGCCGCGGTGACCGTGGTGACCACCGCGGGGCTGGCCGGCCGGTTCGGGCAGACGGTCAGCGCGGCGACCTCGGTGACCGCCGATCCGCCGACCATGCTCGCCTGCCTCTACCGGCGCACCGCGATCGCCGAGGCCGTGCTGGCCAACGGCTGCTTCGCGGTGAACGTGCTCGCCCCGGAGCAGCGTGCGCTGTCCCGGATCTTCGCGGGCGGTGAACCCATCGGGCGGCGCTATGTGTTCGACGATGCGTGGCGGACCCTGTGCACCGGGGCTCCGGTGCGCAGGGACGGCGCGGCGGTGTTCGACTGCGCGCTGAGCGATTCGGTGCTCGTGGGAACGCATCTGGTGCTGTTCGGCCGGGTGCGGGCCGCGCGGGCGGGCGAGACCGAGGGACTGACCTACCGCGACCGCGGTTACGGGCGACACCATCCGGAGATTGGAAGGCCGGCATGAAGCAGTGCTATACCGAACGGCAGCGGGAGTTCGTGGAGCTCGCCGGGCGCCTCGCGGATGTGTTCGCCGAGCGCGCCGCCGAGCACGATGAGCAGAACACCTTCCCGTACGAGAACTACACCGATATGCGCAGTGCCGGGCTGCTGCGGTTGACCCTGCCCACCGAACTGGGCGGATCCGGGGCGACCCAGGCGGAACTGATCCCGGTGATCGAGCGGCTGGCGATGGGCGACGGGGCGACCGCCCTCGCGGTGAACATGCACCTTTCCCCGCTCGGCCAGTGGTCGTCGATCTGGCGCAGGACAAAGGATCCCCGGCTCGCGGGCTTTCTCGCCCAGGCGGCCGAGGACAAACTCGTCTGGGCCGCGGTGACCAGTGAGATCGGCAGCCCGAACCTGATGACCGACGCGCGCACCACCGCGCGCCGCACCGAGGGCGGTTTCCTGGTCAGCGGGCGCAAGAACTTCGGCACCAACACCGCGGTCGCCACACACTGTTCCACGACGGCGCGGTACGAGGAAGCCGAGGGCGGGCCGCGGCTGCTGCTGATGCGGATCGCGCTGGACGATCCGGCCGTGACCATCCACCAGACCTGGGACATGCTCGGCATGCGTGGCACGCAGAGCAACGACGTCGAGTTCGCCGAGCTGTTCGTGCCGGACGAGGCGGTCGTGCACTCGCTGCCGGTCGGGCACCTGGACGCGCGGGTGCTCGAAACCGTGTTCTCCTGGGCGATGCCCGCCTTCGGCGCGGTGTACAACGGGATCGCCGCCGGCGCGCTGGACTGGGCGAAACGGCAGGCGATCCGGCGCGGGATCGCCGGGCAGCCGCTGATCGTGGACACCCTGGCACACGCCGAGATCCTGATCGAACAGTCCCGTGCGGTGCTCTACCGGCACGCTGCCGAGGTCGACTCGCGGGCACTGCTCACCGAGCTGAACGTGCAGGAGGGGATCGCGCGCTGCGCACTGGTGAAATACGTGTGCACCAACAATGCCGTCGCGGTACTGCAGAAACTCGTGGAAGTGGTCGGCGGCGCCGCGTACGTGCGTAAGCTGCCGTTCCAGCGGATGTGGCGGGATGCGCAGGCGGGCACCTTCATGCCGTTCGCCAATCACGCCGCGCGCGAGATCATCGGCTCGACCGCGGTCGGTATCGAGCTGGCACCCACGATCGGTCCCGAGGAGACGGGCCCGGACAGCAAAGCGAAGGAGACGGCAGATGACTGAGGACTACCGCTCGGGCGGGCGGGACGCCATCCGCACCCTGTTCTGCATCGGGGTGCGCGATCCGTTCTTCGCGGCCGCGGAGGAGGAACGCGCCTCGGTCATCGAGGAATCCCGGAACGGGTTCGCCGATCTCGCCGGACGGTTCGGGGTCCGGGTGCTCGGCACCATGGATGATGACGAGACGATGGTCGGACCGTCCACCCGATTCCCGTGGACCGCCTACATCCTCGCGGATGTGCCGGACTACGAGACGGTCACCCGGATCTGCTCGATCCTGCGAGAGCACCCGGTCGGCGATGCCCGGCTGTGGAAGTACTTCACCATCGAGGCCCGGCTCGGCAGGGCCCTGTTCTTCGGTAACGAGTAGGGGCTCCCATGTCGCAAGTGCCCATGTCGCACGGGATCGCGCTGGTGACCGGGGCTGGTCAGGGGATCGGTGCCGCGATCGCCGAACGCCTGCACGCGAACGGATTCCGGGTGGCGCTGCTCGACATCGACCACGCCGCGGCGAGTGCGGCCGCGGCCCGGCTCGATTCTCGGGAGCGGACCGCGATCGGGGTCGCCGCGGATGTACGCGAACCGGCGGCCGTGCGCACCGCGCTCGAGCAGGTGCGCGAACGGCTCGGCAGCCCGGATGTGCTCGTCAACAATGCCGGGCGGACCGTGCCGAAATTGGTGTGGGACATCGAACTCGACGAATGGGACGACGTGCTGGCCACCAATCTGCGCAGCGTGCTGTTGCTGACCAGGGAACTGGCCCCGGCCATGGCCGAGCGCGGCTGGGGCCGGGTGGTGAACCTGACCTCGCTCGCCGGGCAGCAGGGCGGGCTCGTCGCGGGGGCGCACTACGCCTCCTCCAAGGCCGGGATCATCGTGCTCACCAAGATCTTCGCGCGCGAGCTCGCCGCGTCCGGGGTCACGGTGAACGCGGTCGCCCCGGCCGCGGTGCACACCCCGGTCATGGCGGACATGCCGCAGGACCAGCTGGACAAGGCGGTCGAGTCGATCCCGGTCGGCCGCTTCGGGCGGGCCGGGGAGGTGGCCGGGCTCGTCGGTTACCTGTGCGGCCCCGACGCGGGCTATGTCACCGGCGCCACGATGGACATCAACGGCGGGGTGTTCATGCGCTGAGTCACTGGGCCCGGACCTGCGCGGTGACCAGCTCCCGGTACCAGCGGCCCCATTCCTGCAGCCGCGCGGCCGCGGGGGCGAGCCGCTGCCCCGCCTCGGTCAGCGAGTACTCCACCCGGGGCGGGTTCTCCCCGTAGTCGGTGCGCACCACGATGCCGTCCTCCTCGAGTTCGCGCAGCGCCCTGGCCAGTCCGCGCTGGGTGATCCCGGGCAACCGCCTGCGCAGCTCGCCGAACCGGTGTGTTTCCCGTAACAGGTACTCGACGATCACCATCTTCCATTTCCCGCCGAGTACCGACATCGCGGCCTCGATCGCGCAGTACGGTGCCAGTTCGGCGATCGGTTCGCGCGCCATGGCCTCCCTTTCGGTGGTGACGGTTCTGTCACCGGTGACAAGATTGACCGTACTTGTATTCCCCGCCGCGGCCCGCGATCTTCGGGACATGCCCACTCGTCATCCCTGGCTGACGCTCGCCGTGCTGTGCGCGACGCTGTTCGTCGGTGCCGTGGACTTCACCGTGCTCAACCTCGCGCTGCCCGCGATCGACGCGGATCTCGCGCCCGCGCCGAGCACGCGTGGCTGGATCCTGGACAGCTATCCGATGACGATCGCCGCGCTGCTGCTCACCATCGGCACCCTCGCCGACCGGGTGGACCGCAAACACTTGTGGTGCGGCGGATTGGCGGTGTTCGGGCTCGCCTCGTTGCTCGCCGTGTTCGCCGGATCATCCGCGCTGCTGGTGCTGGCCCGGTTCGGTCAGGGGATCGGAGAGGCGCTGTTGCTCGCCTCCACGGTGACCATCCTGCGCGCGAGCTTCCCCGATCCGGCGCGCCGCGGCACCGCGATCGGGTTGTGGACCGCCAGTTCCAGCCTCGGCGCGGCCTGCGGACCCGTACTCGGCGGGGTGCTGATCGAACAGTTCGGCTGGCGTTCCGCCTTCCTGCTCAACGTTCCGGTCGTGGCACTGGCAGCCGTGTTCGGCGCGGTGCTGATCGTTCGGGTGCCCCCGGCGGCGCCCCGGAGCTGGGATGTCCCCGGCTCGCTGCTGTCGGTCGCGGTGCTCGGGCTGCTGCTGTACACGCTCAACCACCTCACCGGGAACCCGTGGCAGCTGACCGTGGCGCTGCTCGGGATCGTACTGCTGGGCGGGGTGGTTTTCCTTGTCCGGCAACGGAAAGCGCGGGTTCCACTGGTTCGGTTGCGGGTGTTCGCCAACGGAGCGTTCAGTGCCGCGATGCTGTTCATCGTGCTCGCCTTCGGCAGTTATATGGCCTTCCTTTTCCTTGTCGCGCAACAGTGGCAGCGCGGTGGGACGGATCCGCAGACGGCCGGTTTCGAGCTCATTCCCGCCGCGCTGGCGAACGCGCTCGGTTCCGCGCTCGCCCCGGTCCTCGTCCGGCGCCGGGGTGAGCGGACGGTTGCCGGGCTCGCCCTCGCGCTACTGGTGTGCGGGCTGCTGCTGTTCGGAATCGCCGGGGCCGCGGGGAACTATCCGGCGCTGGTGCTGCTCGGATTCGGGTCGGGCGTGGTGATGTCGGTGTGCACCGGCACGGTGCTCGCGCACGCCGGGCTCGCGCGGTCCGGGGAGATCGGCGCGCTGCAGGAGACCGCGTTCAACCTCGGCTCCGCGGTCTGGCTCGCCGCCGCGAGTGCGGTGCTCACCCGGCCGTTCGCCGGGACCGCCTACGTTGCGGCGGTACTCGTCGCCGCGCTCGCCGGGGCCGGATTCCTGCTGTGGCGGGGATCTTTCCGGCGGAGGAACTCAGCGCAGGCGCAGTTGCAGCCAGGTGACCAGCCTGGCGTCGGCGTCGTCGAGCCGCAGCCCGAATAGCTGCTCGGCACGGCGCAGCCGATAGCGCAGAGTCGTCGGATGCACGGCGAGCCGTTCCGCGGCGGTGCCCCCGCGCGGTCCCTCGGCGAGCACGGTGCGCACGGTCTGCGCGTAGTGCGTGCCGTATCGGCGGTCGTGTTCGAGCATCGCGGCCACGGCGGGCACCGGCTCGCCGAGCACCTCGCCCGGCTCGGCGGCCAGTTCGCCGAGCACGACCAGATCGGCGACCTCGGTGCGGCTGGCCACCGGGCCCAGTTCCGGGCGGCTGGTGATCGCCCGCAGCGCCCGTTCGGCGTCGCGCCGCGCCCGGGGCAGTTCGGTCCAGGCGCCCGCCTCGTGACCGAGCCCGGCGCGCACCGTCGTGCCGAGTGCGGCCGAGGCGCTGGCCACGGTGCGCCGGACGAGACCGGGAAGTTCGCCGCCCGCGGCCGGTTCGGCGAGCACGGCGTAGGCGCGGTCCGCCACGACACCGCAGAGCGCGGGCCGGTGGTAGACCTCGAAGTAGCCGCGCACCACTTCGGCGAGCTTGCCCGCGATGGCCGGCTGATCCTGGCCGAAGGCGAGAACGACCGCGGTGTCCCGCGGGTCGGCGCCGAGCTGTGCCGCGCTGGCCACGGGGGAATAGGCGCCGCCGAGCATATCGGCGAGCATCCTGGTCCGCCTGCGTTGTTCGGCGTCCTTTGCCTGGCGTGCGCGTACGAGGTGCACCGCGGTGAGGTTCGCCGCGCGCAGCAGGGCGTCCTCGGCCGGGCTGCCGAGTTCGGTGTGCGCGTCGATCGCCCACAGCGAGCCGAGCAGTTCGCCCTCGGCGCGCACGGCAACGGCCAGGCGGGGCAACAGATCTGGTTCGGCCCCGGCGAACCGGACCACCGAAGCCGACTGGAGCAGCCGCTCGTAGGAGTTCGGGTTGTACGGCAGATCGGGCACCTGCCTGCCCAGGATGGCGGCTCGGCGTACCTGGTCGGTGGGTTGCCCGGCGAGGCTGGAGTAGGCGAGTACCCGCTCGTGCGGGTCCTCGATGGTGACCGCGCCGCCGACGGTGGCCGCGATCATGTCCGCCAGCGCGAACAGGTCGCCGCCGCCGTTCGCCTCCGGGGCGGGTGATCCGGCGAGCACGGCGTGCAACTGCCCGGCCAGTTCGAGCCAGCCGACCGTTCCGGTGAGCAGCAGTAGCGCGATGTCCTCGGCGCCGAGCCGCGCGGCGAGGGCTTCCGCCTCGGCCTCGGGCGCACGCACGATGGCCGCGCCGACCCCGGCAGCGGCCAGTTCCCCGATCGCCTCCTCGCCCGGCAGCGGGCCGGTGAGCAGCGCGATCCCACCGGAGGGGGTCTGTCCCGGTTCGTAGACGAACACCGGTTCGGCCACCTCGCGATCGGTGGCTCCGG
Source organism: Sciscionella sediminilitoris (assembly GCF_000737195.2). Lineage (GTDB taxonomy): Bacteria > Actinomycetota > Actinomycetes > Mycobacteriales > Pseudonocardiaceae > Sciscionella > Sciscionella sediminilitoris. Next base: position 78,525 of record NZ_JALM01000003.1, on the reverse strand, counting down.
TGAGTGGGCGCAGCCGTCCCGGGCCGAGCTGGCGCACCAGCGTGGCGAGCGTGATCACGCACATCATGCTCGCATACGAGCAATACGGCTTCCGGTCTCGCTCGTGCGTGAGCATGCGCGGACGGCGTGGGGTGATAGAGAGTGTCCGGAACGGATCACTTTTCGACAGATCGACTTCGACCGAGGGGACCCCAATGTCGCAGGCATCCCCGGAGACGGTCACGCGCACGGAACCGGAGCTGGTGCCCCTTCGGCACTATGGGCGCTGGATCTACGGCGTGGTCGCGCTCCTCGTGCTCGGCTATATCGTCTGGCTGTTCACCGACAGCGCGATCGACTGGCGCACCGTCGGCTCGTTCCTGACCGTCGGCGTGATGCTCAGCGGGCTCGGCAACACGGTGCTCGTCTCGATCGTGGCGATGCTGCTCGGGATCCTGCTCGGCGTCCTGTTCGCGCTGATGCGGCTCTCGGCCAATCCGGTGACCCGGACCATCGCCTGGCTGTACGTGTGGCTGTTCCGCGGCACCCCGGTCTATCTGCAGCTGCTGATGTGGTTCAACCTGGCGATCGTGCTGCCCACGATCGGTATCCCCGGAATCGGGAGTATGCCGACGATCGAGCTGATCACGCCGTTCGTGGCCGCGGTGCTCGGGCTCGGGATCAACGAGGGCGCCTATGTGGCCGAGATCGTGCGCGGCGGGATCGCCTCGGTGGACCGTGGCCAGCGTGAGGCGGCCATGGCGATCGGGATGCGCCCGATGCGGATCATGCGCCGGATCGTGCTGCCGCAGGCGATGCGCGTGGTGGTTCCCCCGTTGGGCAACGATTTCGTGAACCTGCTCAAGACCTCGGCGATGGCCAGCGCGATCTCCTACACCGAACTGCTCAACCGGGCCCAGCAGATCTATTTCGTGAACAGCAAGGTGATGGAACTGCTGATCGTGGCCGCGTTCTGGTACCTGGTCGTGGTCTCGGTGTTCAGCATCGGGCAGTACTTCCTGGAGCGGCGGTTCAACCGGGGCAGCACGGGATCGCGCGCCACGCTGCTCGAGACGCTGTGGGCCACGATGCGCAGCAGCAGGCGCCGCAACCCGATCGGAGGCCGGAATGGCTGAACCACTCGTTTTCGCGGAAGGGGTGCACAAGCGCTTCGGGCACGTCGAGGTGCTGCGCGGGGTCTCGCTCTCGGTCGAAGCCGGTGAGGTGTGCTGCCTGATCGGTCCGTCCGGCTCGGGCAAGTCGACGTTTCTGCGCTGCCTCAACCGGCTCGAGGCGATCGACGGCGGGATCCTCGAAGTGGAGGGGGAATTCGTCGGTTACCGCAAACGCGACGGCAAGCTCTACCAGTTGCGCGAGCGGGATGTGGCCTCGTTCCGGGCCCGGGTGGGCATGGTTTTCCAGCACTTCAACCTGTTCGGCCACATGAGCGCGCTGGAGAACGTGATGGAGGGCCCGGTCCAGGTGCTCGGCCGCCCCAAGACCGAGGCCGCCGAACGCGGGCGCGAACTGCTCGCCCAGGTCGGGCTCGCGGGCAAGGAGCGGAACTATCCCTCCCAGCTCTCCGGCGGACAGCAGCAGCGGGTGGCGATCGCGCGGGCACTGGCCATGGAACCGGCCGTGCTGCTGTTCGACGAGCCGACCTCGGCCCTGGATCCGGAACTGGTCGGCGAGGTGCTGGACGTGATGCGCACGCTCGCCGAGCAGCGGATGACGATGATCGTGGTGACCCACGAGATGGGCTTCGCCCGCGAGGTCGCGGACACCGTGGCCTTCATGGACGCCGGACTCGTCGTCGAGTCCGGCGCGCCCGAGGAGGTGCTCGGGAACCCGAAGACCGAGCGCTGCCAAGCCTTCCTGTCGAAGGTGCTGTGATGGGCAAACCCGTGATCCTGGTACTCGTGGCCGCGCTGCTGCTCGGTGGCTGCGCCGGCCCGCGCGATACCGCCGCCCTGCATCCGCCGTCGAACCGGGCGGTGCTCGACGCCGTGCGCACCGATCCGGAACTGCGCGGCCTGCTGCCGGAGGACATCCGCGGCCGTGGCGAGCTCGTGCTGGGGCTGAACCCGATCTTCGCGCCGATGGAGTTCCGTCCGCCCGGATCCGAGGAGATCCACGGCTTCGATCTGGATTTCGCGCGGGCACTGGCGAAAACCTTCGGGGTGCGGCTGCGCATCTCGGTCTCGCCGTTCGACCAGCTGATCAACTCGCTGAGCACGAACCGGGTGGATGTGGTGATCTCCGGGCTCTCGGATTCGGTGACCAGGGAGAAAACCCTGGACATGGTGGACTATTTCCAGTCCGGGGCACAGGTGTTCACCACCGCGCGCAAGGCGGGCACGATCGCGGACCTGCATCAGCTGTGCGGGCACTCCATCGGGCTGAGCAAGGTCACCGACAACTTCGAGACCATCAAGAACTACAGCGCGACCGAATGCGGGGAGCGCCCCATCGAGATCGTCGGCGTGGACTCCTCGGCGAGCGCACGGCTGCAGCTGCAGCAGGGCCGGGTGGAGGCCTCGGTACAGGAACCGGAAACCCTCGCCTACGTCATGGCCCAGGCCCCGGGCACCTTCGTCCGGCTCGGCAAACCGCTCAACCCCGCGCCGTATGCGATGGCGATCGCGAAACAGAAGAAGCGCCTGACCGCGGCCGTGCTCGCCGCCGCGCGGAAGCTGTTCGCCGACGGAACCTACCGGAAGCTGCTGAAGACCTGGAATCTGCAGGGGTCGGCGCTGCCGAGACCCGAACTGAACCTGAAGGGAAGGCAATGAGCGACCTCAACGTCACGCACGCGAGCGCGCTTGCTCTCGTGCGTGACGAAGGCGGACCGCGGCGCGGCCGGGCCCAGGGCGAGCTGCGAATCCTCGCCGACGGCGCGGTGGCGATCCGGGGCGGGCGCATCACCGCGGTCGGCACCACGGAGGAGGTGCTGCGCGTGGCGGGTGAGGCACCGGAACTCGACGCGCGCGGGCGCACCGTGCTGCCCGGACTGGTGGAATCGCACACCCATCCGCTGTTCGGCGGGCAGCGCCACCAGGAGTACGCGGCCAAGCTCGCGGGCACCGAATCCGAAGGGCCGCACGGGATCCCGGCCGCGGTGCGACACACCAGGCAGGCGGGTGACGGGGAACTGCTCGCCGGGCTCGCGGACACCTATCGCGCGCTGCTGCGTGGCGGGGCGAGCACCGTGGAGGTCAAGACCGGTTACGGGCAGTCGGTCGCCGAGGAACTGCGCGCGCTCGAACTGCTGCACCGGTCCCGCGCGGACACCCCGCAGGAACTGGTGCTCACCCTGCTCGGCGCGCACGTGATCCCGCCGGAGGCGCGGGATGCGGGGGAGTACGCCGAACTCGTGCGCACCGAACTGCTGCCCGCCGCGCTGCGCCAGGGGCACGCGCGGCTGCACGATCTGGTCTGCGAACGCGGGGTTTTCGAACCGGAGACCGCGGCCGGACTACTCGAAGCCTCCCGGCGGGCCGGGATTCCCGCGCGGGTGCACGCCGATGCGAACGCGGCCTCACGTGGCTGGTCCACCGCGGTGGCCGGGGGCGCGATCGGGGCGGACCACCTCACCTACACCCCGGACGAGGAAATCCGCGCGGTAGGCGGCACCGAGACGGTCGCCGTGCTGCTGCCCGTCGCCGAACAGCTCTACCTCGACGAGCGCAAGGCCAACGCCCGCCTGTTCATCGAGCAGGAGGTCCCGGTCGCGCTCGGCACCGACTACTGCTCCGCGCTGCACCCGACATCCACGCTGCTGAGCCTGGCACTGGGCACCAGCTGGTTCCGGATGACCCCGGCGGAGGCGATCACCGCCACCACGCTGAACGCCGCGTACGCCTGCGCGCTCGGACACGACCGCGGTTCCCTTGATCCCGGCAAACGCGGCGACCTGACCATCGTGGATTGCGCGCACCCCAACGAGATCTGCGTGAGCATGGGCACCGCACGGGTCGGCGAGGTGGTCATCGGCGGGCGAAGGACGCTGGGCCCGTGATCGGCTTGCTGACCATCGGGCAGAGCCCGCGCCCGGACATCGAACCCGGACTGGCCACGATCCTCGGCGCTCCCGCGGTGTGCGTCGGGGCCCTCGACGGAGTGGATGTCGATGCGGTCACCGGCGAACCGGGCATCGAAACCCGGCTGGCGGATGGCAGCACCGTGCTGGTGCGCCACGACGCGCTCGGCCCGTTGCTGCAGGCCGCGGTCGACCGGCTGCCCGCGCGGGTCCGGGTCGCCGCCTATCTGTGTACCGGCAGCATGCCCCCGATCGGCCGGAAAGGCTTGCTGCTGCTGGATTCCGGGGCGCTGCTGCGGGGCACCGTCGGCGCGCTGGCGCACCGGCGCCGCCTCGGAGTGCTCAGCCTGCCCTCGGATCTGGGTACGGCGCGGGACTGCTGGTCGCCGTACGCGGGCGAGGTGTGCTGCGCCGCGGCGGATCCGTACGGCGAAGGCCCGGATGCCGCGCGGGCCGGTGCCACCCTCGCCGCCGAAGGGGCGGAGCTGTTGCTGCTGGACTGCATGGGATTCACCGCGGCGGACCGGGATGCCGCCGCGCGGACCGGCCTGCCGGTCATCTGGCCGACGGGTGTGCTCGGCCATGCCATCGCCGCGCTGTCGGCCACCGGAGAAGGGGAACGCGAATGAGTCCACTGTGGAGCGGACGGCTGGAAACCGGCCTGGACCAACGGGTGTTCGAGTTCAGTGTGCTCGTGGACCGGGATCGGCGGCTGCTGCCCTACGATCTGGAGGCCTCGATCGTGCACGTGCGGATGCTCGAGCGTCAGGGATTGCTGGGGGAGACCGATGCCCGGCGGCTGCGGGAGGCACTGGCCGAGGTGGAGTTCGCGCCGGACGGGGACGAGGACATCCACTCCATGATCGAGCGCGTCCTCACCGAACACCTCGGCGAACTCGGGAAACGGGTGCACGCGGGCCGCTCCCGTAACGACCAGACCGCCATCGCCACCCGGTTGTGGGCCCGGGATGCCGCCAGCCAAGCGGCCCGTTCGGTGGCCGAGCTGGCGCGCGCCCTGGTGGACCGGGCCCGGGTGGACGGCGATCTGCTGCTGCCCGGGTACACGCATCTGCAGCGCGCGCAACCGGTTCCGCTCGGGCATCATCTGGCCGCGCACGCCACGGCCCTGCTGCGGGATGCCGGGCGGTTCGCCGCCGCGCGGGAGGCCGCGAACGTGTCCCCGCTCGGTGCGGGTGCGCTCGCGGGAAGCAGCCTCGGCCTCGATCCCGGGTACAGCGCCGCCGAACTGGGTATGGACGCGGCGTTCGAGAACAGCATCGACGCGGTGTCCGACCGGGATTTCCTGCTGGACTTCTGCTACGCGGCCACGGTGACCATGGTGCACCTTTCCCGGATGGCCGAGGAACTGGTGCTGTGGACCTCGCAGGAGTTCGGTTTCGCGGAACTCTCCGATGCGGTGGCCACCGGATCGAGCATGATGCCGCAGAAGAAGAACCCGGATGTCGCCGAACTGGTGCGTGGCAGGGCCGGTATCGCGATCGGCCGGCTGACCGGTCTGCTCAGCCTGATCAAGGGGATTCCGCTGGCCTACAACCGGGATCTGCAGGACACCCGGCCGCAGGCCTACGAACAGTTCGACGCGGTCACCGAGGCCGCCGCGGTCATGGCGCTGGCCTATGCCACGCTCGGCTTCGACGCGGAGGCCATGGGCGCGGCCGCCGATGACGGGCGCACCGTGGCCACCGATGTCGCCGAAGGCATGGTCACCGCGGGCGCCACCTTCCGCGACGCGCACCATGCCGTGGCAGCGCGGGTCGCCGCCGGGGAACGGTTCGAGGCACCGAGCGCCGAACAGGCCGTCGCCGCTCGCACTGCCCCGGGAATGCCCGGCGCGTACCGTGCCCAGCTCGACCGGCTCACCGAACGGATCGAGGCGGTGCTGGCCACGGAGTGACTCAGCGGATCGGCTCCGGGTGCCGGGGCCAGCCGCCGAGCTCCAGGTCCGCCCCGCTCAGTTCGCCGAGCGGGGCGCGCCCGGAGATCCACGCGGCCAGATCGCGCAGATCCCCGCGCACCAGGTGGTCCGGATCCCCGCTGCGCCAGCGCTGCCCGGTGTCGCTCGCCCACAGCTCGGTGCCCGCGGGGACGCGTTCCAGCAGGAAATCCACGATGTGCGCGGCGAGTGCGGCGGGCCAGTCCGCGGGGGTGACCCCGAGTCGGGCGTCGACCAGGTGGATCCACACCTCGCGCCAGCGGGTGTACACGGTGAAGCCGAGTTCGCGATTGCGGAACCGCACCGGGAATGCCAGGTCCGCGGTGCTCGCCCGGGAGTACACCTGTTCGAACCGCGCGCATTCGGTGCGCAGCCGCTCGAGCAGTTCGGCGCCGGGCAGCAGTGCGAGCTCCTCGATGATCGCGTCGCGTTCCCGCTGGCCGCCCTCGTACAGGTCGACCCGTTCGCGCAGCAGCGCGCGCTCGGCCAGCCGGGCGAAGGCGCGCGCGTTGTCCGTGACGTGGGCGATGACGTGTGCGCGGGTCCAGCCCGGCAGCTCCGAAGGCTCCCGGATCCGTGTCTCGTCCAGGTTCGCGCATTCCCGGACGAACCGGTGCTGTGCGGTGCGGACCTCGGACAGGGGCGGCCGGTTCTCCACGGGTTCCATGAAACCCCAGGATAGCCGTTCAGCGCCGGTGCCACTCCGCGGCGAGCAGTTCGTAGGAGCGCACCCGGTCGGTGTGCTCGTGGGTGATCGTCGTGATGATCAGCTCATCGGCCCAGGTGGCCTCCCGCAGCAGCTCGAGCTGGTCGGCGACCTGCCCCGGGGTGCCGACGAACTGGGTGTCCACCCGGTCGGCGACCAGCGCCCGATCCTGCTCGGTCCACCGGTGCGCGGCCGCCTCCTTCGCGCTCGGGTAGGGGATCGCCCCGCTGCCGTCCCGGATGCCGCGCACCCACAGGCCATACCCGGCGGCGAGCTCGCGCGCGGTGTCCTCGTCCTCGGCGACCACCACATCGGCGGAAACACTGACGTGCGGGCGATCCAGCTCCGCGGAAGGGCGGAAGGCCGCGCGGTAACCGTGTGTCGCCTCGAGCACCGTGGCCGGGCTGACGTGATAGTTGGCGGCGAATCGCAAACCGTTGCGCCCGGCCACTTCCGCGCTCTGCCCGCCGCTGCTGCCCAGGATCCACAGCTGCACATCGGCGTCCTGCCCGGGGATCGCGTGCACCTCGGTGCCGTCGGGGCCCCGGTAGGTCCCGGCGAGCAGGGCGAGGATGTCGTCGATCTGCTCGCCGTAGTCCTGTGCTTCGGCGCCCGGCTGACGCAACAGGGCGCGCTGCACAGCGAACCGCGGCGATCCCAGCAGTGGCGCCGGATCGAACCGGGCTGGGATGAGCAGCCCGTTCGGTGCGGGTTCCGGTGGCGTCTGCGCGGTGGTTCCGCTCGGCTTGCCCCCGGAGCGGCCGAGCCCGAGATCGAACCGGCCCGGATGCAGCGCGTCCAGCAGGCCGAACTCCTCCACTGTGGACAGTGCGGTGCGGTGGCCGAGCTGCACCGCACCGGCACCGAGGCGGATGCTGCTGGTCGCCGAGGCGGTGAGGGCGAGCACCACGGCCGGTGAGGTGCCCGCGACCCCGGGATTGAGGTGGTGCTCGGCGAACCAGTACCGCGCGTAGCCGAGGCGTTCGGCCTGCCGGGCGAGGTCGATGCTGTTCCGCAGCGCCTGTGCCGCAGTACCACCGGAGGGGATCGGCACCAGATCCAGCACCGTCAGCGGAGTGTTCACGACCGCACCGCCACCGGGGCGTCGATACCGAGGTGTTCGCGCAGCGTGGTTCCCTGGTACTCGGTGCGGAACACGCCGCGTTCCTGCAGCAGCGGCACCACCTTGTCGGCGAACTCGTCCAGCCCGCCCGGAGTGAGGTGCGGGACGAGGATGAACCCGTCACTGGCGTCGGCCTGCACGAAGCGGTCGATCTCGGTGGCCACCGTGGCGGGGGAGCCGATGAAGCTCTGCCGCCCGGTGACCTCGATGATCAGTTCCCGGATGGAGAATCCCTTGGCCTCGGCGAGTTCCCGCCACTGCCGTGCCGTCTCCAGCCGGTCGGTGAACCGCCGCGCGGCCGCGCTGCCCTTGCTGATCTTGGGTTCCCCCGGGTCCGGATCGATCGCCGGGAGCGGGCCGTCCGGGTCGTAGCCGGAAAGGTCCCGGTTCCACAGCTGTTCCAGGAAGTGGATCGCGGTGGCCCCGCTGACCTGGGCCTGCCGCACTTCGTGGGCGAGTTCGCGTGCCTCGGCGTCGGTGTCCCCGAGCGCGAACGTGGCCGCGGGCAGGATCAGCAGCTGCTCCGGGCGGCGGCCGTAGTTGGCCAGCCGCGCCTTCACATCGGCGTAGAAGGCCTTGCCCTGCGCGAATTCGCCGTGCCGGGAGAAGATCGCGTCCGCGGTCGCCGCGGCGAATTCCCTGCCCTGCTCGGAATCACCGGCCTGGAAGATCACCGGCCTCCCCTGTGGGCCGCGGGGGACCGGGAACCGTCCGGAGATCTCGAACTGCTCATCGGTGTGCGCGAAGGTTCCCGCATCGGGTCGGCGCAGGAACCGGCCGCTTGCCTTGTCCGCCAGCACATCCCCGTCCCGCCAGGAGTCGAACAGCTCCCATGCGGTGCGCAGGAACAGCTCGGCGCGGGCATACCGTTGTTCATAGGGAAGGTAACCACCGCGCCGGAAGTTCTCCCCGGTGAACGCGTCCCAGGAGGTGACGACGTTCCACGCGGCCCGGCCCGCGGAGAGGTGATCGAGCGAGGCGAACTGGCGGGCCACCTCGTAGGGCTCGTTGAACGTGGAATTGATGGTGCCCGCGAGGCCAAGCCGTTCGGTCACCGCGGCCAGCGCGGCGAGCACGGTGAACGTGTCCGGGCGCCCGACCACATCGAGGTCGTGGATCCGGCCGTGATGCTCGCGCAGCCGCAATCCCTCGGCGAGGAACAGGAAATCGAACTTGGCCCGTTCCGCCGTTTTCGCGAACCGGGCGAAGGAATCGAACTCGATGTGGCTGCCCGATGCGGGATCGCTCCACACGGTCGTGTTGTTCACGCCGGGGAAATGCGCGGCGAGATGGATCTGTTTCGGCATGCTCGCTCCTTGGTGGGATTCAGGCCGCGTACCGGTTCGCCGGGCGGGACAGGCCGAGCAGCCCGCGCAGCGTGCTCGCTTCGTAGGCGGTGCGGAACGCCCCGCGCCGCTGCAGTTCCGGGACGAGCTCCCGGGTGATCCGGTGCAGATCGTGCGGGATGCTCGCCGGCAGCAGCCGGAACCCGGACAGCCCGGCGGTGCGCCAGTCGAGCAGCAGCCCGGCCAGTTCCGCCGGGGTTCCGGTGAACGTGGCCGCCTCGGTGTGCGCGGGCCCGGCGAGCGCGTCCAGCCGGGACCGCCGTTCCCGGGCCGTTTCCGCGTCCTCGTCGAGGAACACCAGCAGATCGGCGAACACGTGGGCCGGTCGCTCGGCGCCGAGTCCGGCGATCCACTGTTCGGCCTCCGCGCGATCGGCGGGGGTGAGAAAGGCCAGATCCGTTGCCGCGCCGAGGGATCCGGTCCGGCTCGCCACGAGGGGCTGGCCCTGGGGCGGGCGCGGGGTGATCGAGGGTCCCCGCACGCTGAACCATTCCCCGGTGAAATCGATGTAGTGCAGCCGGTCCCGGTCGATGAACCGCCCGGTTGCCGCGTCCCGGATCTCGGCCCCGTCCTCCCAGGAATCCCACAACCGGCGCACCACCTCGACGTAGTCGGCGGCCTCGGCCAACAGTCGCGCGGTGCTCTCGGTTCCGGCGCGGCGGCCGAACAGTGCGGCCTCCTCGGTCCCCGCGGAGATCTGTACCTGGATCCCGGCGCGCCCGCCGCTCACGTAGTCGAGCGTGGCGATCGCCTTCGAGAGGTGGAACGGTTCGGTGTGGGTCACCACCGCCGTGGGCACGATCCCGATGTTCCGGGTCAGTGGCGCTACCCGGGAGGCGATGAGCACCGCGTCCAGCCTTCCGGTCACCTCGCCCGCGCCGTCCTCGCCGAACGAGTCCTCGATCGTGACCAGATCGAGCAGCCCGCGTTCGGCCTCGGCGAGTTGCCCGGCCCAGTAATCGGGGGAGAACAGTTCCGCCGGGCGGGCATCCGGTTCCCGCCACGCGGCGGGATGATGACCGGCCCGATCGAGCGCGACGCCGAGATGCAGTGGTGGTTCGGCCATGGTGGGTTCCTTTCGCCAGAGCCGTTGAAATCACGGTAGCCGCGCGCGGGGCGGTGCGTTTCCGCCGTCCCAGGAATCGGGAACGCCGCGCGCTCGGGAATATGTCAGGGTTTCCGAGCTGATCCGGATCCGAGGTTTTCCGGCTGCGCCGGTCCCCATTCCCAGGGCGGATCGGGAATGTCCCGGCGCAGTGCCGGGGCGATCGCGTCCTGGAAGAGTTCCAGCGCCTCGAGTTGAGCGGCTTCCCCGATTCCGCTGGTCTCGGCGGGCAGGTGCAGTACGGTGTGCCCGAGCTGTTCGTGGTAGCGGTGCACCTTGTCGAGGATCTGTTCCGGGCTGCCGATCAGTGCCGAACTGCGGGCCGCGAAGTCCTCCAGGGTCGGGAATACCGGTGACACTCCGAGTCGTTGCTGCAACGCGAGGTGCGCGGCGAACGCGGGCCGGTAGTCGGCGATCGCGTCCTGGGAGTTGCGCCGCACATGAAACCCCGCGGTGCCCGCGCCGACCGCGGCCAGTGCCGGATCGTGCCCGTAGGCCGCGAAGCGCTCCCGGTAGTGGCGCACCAGCGCGGCGTAGGGCTCGATCGGATTGGTGACGTTCGCGGAGAACAGCGGATCCCCGTAGCGTGCGGCCAGATCGGCGGAGGCTTCGCTCGTGGCGCTGCCGTGCCAGACCCGGACGGGCAGCTGGAACGGCCGGGGCAGCACCTCCGCCTCGTGCAGCGCCGGACGGAACCGCGGATTCGCGCTCACCCGTTCCTCACGCCAGAACCGGCGCAGCAGCGCATAGGATTCCGCGTTGCGGTCCCACTGGTCCTCGGGTGTCACCTGGAACAGTTCCCGTTGCGCGGACCCGTTCCCCTTGCCGATGACCAGTTCCAGGCGGCCCCGGGACAGGTTGTCCAGGGTCGCGTAGTCCTCGTAGGCGCGTACCGGATCGAGCAGGCTGAGCGTGGTCACCGTGGTGAACAGCCGGATCCGGCCGGTGCGCGCGGCGATATGGCTCAGTACCACCGGGGGAGCGGAGGAGAGGAACGGCCGCTCATGCCGTTCGCCGACCCCGAATCCGTCGAAACCCAGCCGTTCGGCCGTCTCGGCGCGCTCGACCACCTGCCGGAACCGGTCTGCGGCCGGGGTCTCGCCGGTGTGCGGGATCAGGGTCATGATGAGGAATCGCACCGGATCAGATTACGGCGGAAAACCCGGGAATTTTCCGGTTTCCCAGTGACCGGGCAAATCTCGGCGGCCGAGGTTCCGGCTGTCCTAGCCTGGATCCGTGTTCCTGACTGATTCGGAAACCGCACGCGATGCCGATCTGCTCGCCGCGCGGCTGAGCCCGCGCAGGCGGCCGGGCCAGTGGGTCGCCGCGGCGGTGATCCTGGTGCTGTTCGCGATGCTCGTGCACACCCTGATCGCGAATCCGCGATTCCAATGGGATGTGGTCGCCCGGTATTTCCTGCGGATCGACATCCTCGGCGGGCTCGGGCTGACCCTGTGGCTGACCGCCGCGGTCCTGGTGTGCGGGTACCTGCTGGGGATCGTGCTCGCGGTGCTGCGGTTGTCCGGCAACGTGATCCTGCGTTCGCTGAGCTTCGGCTACGTGTGGCTGGTGCGGTCGGTGCCCCCGCTGGTGCAGCTTCTGTTCTGGTACGAGCTCGCCTCGCTGTATCCGCGGCTGTCCCTGGGGATCCCGTTCGGCCCGGAATTCCTGAGCTTCAACACCGCGCATCTGTTCAACGGGGTGCTCGCCGCGTTCATCGCGCTCACCATCGACGTGGCCGCGTTCTCCGCCGAGATCGTGCGCGGCGGGATCCTCTCGGTCGACGCGGGACAGACCGAGGCGGCGAACGCACTCGGGCTTTCCCGGGCGCGGATCCTGCGGCGGATCGTGCTACCGCAGGCGATGCCCGCGATCATCCCGGCCTCGGGGAACATGCTCATCGGGATGCTGAAGGCGACCTCGATCGTCAGCGTGATCGCCGTGCAGGATCTGCTCTATTCGGTGCAGCTGGTCTACAACCAGAACTATCTGATCATGCCGCTGCTGCTGGTGGCGACCATCTGGTACATCGTGCTCACCACGCTGCTCTCGATCGGCCAGTACTACATCGAACGCCACTATGCCCGCGGCCGGGGCAGACGGGCCCGTGGCCTGGTGCAGCTCGCCAGGGAGAACCTGCCGCTGTTCGGCAGGTTGCGCACCGACCTCGCGAGGCTGTCATGACCGCGCCACTGGTGCGGATTCGCGGGTTGCGCAAGGGATTCGGTGCGCCCGGTATTGGACGGGATCGATCTGGACGTGGCCGAGGGCGAGGTTACGGTGCTGCTGGGCCCGTCCGGCGCGGGCAAGTCCACGCTGCTGCGCTGCGTCAACCATCTGGAGAAACCGGATACCGGGTTCGTGGAGATCGGCGGCGAGCTGATCGGCTACCGGTATCGGCGGGGCACGCTGCACGAGCTCGGGCCGAAAACGATCGCGGCGCAGCGGGCCCGGATCGGCATGGTGTTCCAGCAGTTCAACCTGTTCGGGCAGTTCACCGTGCTGGAGAACCTGATCGAGGCGCCGATCACGCACGGCAGCGGGCGGGAGACTGTCGTGGCACATGCGCGCGAACTGCTCGACCGGGTGGGGCTCGCCGGTCGGGAGAACGCCTATCCGCGCGAGCTGTCCGGCGGCCAGCAACAGCGGGTCGCCATCGCGCGGGCCATGGCGATGCGGCCCCGGCTGCTGCTGTTCGACGAGCCCACCTCGGCACTCGATCCGGAACTGGTCGGGGAGGTGCTCGCGGTGCTGAAGGATCTCGCCGACTCCGGGATGACGATGATCGTGGTCACCCACGAGATGGGATTCGCCAGGGAAGTCGCCGATACCACCGTGTTCCTGGACGGCGGCCGGATCCTCGAGGCCGGGCCGCCCGCCGAGACCCTGGCCAATCCACGCCACGAACGGGCGCGCGCCTTTCTCGCCGCGGTCCGCTGAACCGGAGGACCACTGATGCCGCGAAGCCTCGGTCTGCTGGCCGTGCTCCTGCTGCTGGCCGGTTGCGCGGTCACCCCGGACAGCCGCACCGCCGCGGTCCCGGACGAGGACGTGCTCACCGCGGTCCGCGCCGTTCCCGCGCTGCACGCGGAACTGCCCGCCGGGCTGCGTGCCCGGGGCACCCTGCTGCTCGGCACCCCGCCGACGCCGGGCACCTCCTCACTGCCGCACGGAGGTCGGGTGCACGGCCGCGATGTCGGGCTCGACGTGGATCTGCGGATGGCCGTGGCGAAGGTGCTCGGTGTGCGGCTCACCGTCGCCCGTGGCACCTTCGCCACCATCGTGCCCGGGGTGCAGAACGGGAAATACGATGTGGGGCAAGGAAATTTCGCCGTGACCAGGGCGCGCGAGCGCGCGGTCGACTTCGCGACCTATCTGCACGACGGCCAGTCCTTCCTGGTCAGTGCCGGGGTCCGGGCCGCGCGGATCCGGGGCCTGGCTGACCTGTGCGGGTACACCGTGGCGACCAGTCCGGGCTCCACTTTCCAGCAGATCCTGGACCGGGGCACAGGTGTCTGCGCGGCGCACGGCAAGGAACCTTATACCGCGCAGTACTTTCCGGACACCGGACCGATCTTTCTCGGGCTGGCCAACGGAAAGGTCGATGTCTACTTCGGGCCGAGCCTGAGTTTGCGGTACGACGCCGCGCACATCCCGGGCACCCGGCTGGCCGGTGAGTACAGTTCCACCCCGGTCGGTTTCGTGACCGCCAAAGGGTCCCCGCTCGCCCCCGCGCTGCGGGACGCGGTGAACCACCTGATCACCACCGGCCAATACGGTCGGATTCTGCGCAAGTGGGGTGTCGGCGGCGGGGTGCGGGAATCCGAACTGAACCCGCCCGCCGCGCTGTGACGGATCGGCCCGAGAACCGTGACGGCTTAGCAGCGGATCGATGGCCGGTATTCGGGTGGGGTGAATTCGGGCTTTCCGTGGTGGATGTGGACTTGCCATTCGGTGTGGTGGATGAGGCGGTGGTGGTGGGCGCAGAGCAGCACCATGTTGTTTTGGGTGGTGTAGCCGCCGTTGGCGTGATGGTTCACGAGCGGTCGGTGGGTGCCCCTCCGGATCGAGGCGCGCCCACAGTTCCCGAATAGGCCGAACGAGCCCACGCGGACCCACCTCACCAGCGATCTCGGCAAGCGCATTGCTCCGCGACCGGCCACGCACCCCCGATCAGCACCTCCGCCGGAAACTCAGCGGCAAATGTACGAATCCGATCCACCTGCTCAACAGCGACCTCACCACACGAATACGCCTCCGCGATATTCGGCAAATCCGGGAACAACGGTTCCCCACTAAACCCTCAGCGCACCAAACAACACCCGCGCCCGCTCGGCCATCCGGCGCGCCTCGGCACGAGGGATCCGCAACACATCCTGGACCAAAGTCACCGCCGAACCACAGTACCCGAACTCGACCGGCGCACCCTCCTTATCCAACTCGGCAAGCTGAGACAACAACTCCGCCTCCGCACGCCGCACCACAACAGCCTGCTCGATGAACCGGTCCAACCGCCCCCGACTCGACAATATCGCACCGAATTCCCCAGTGCTCATAACATCTATCTTACCAAGACGCAGGCCGAATTCCCGCTACTTCATGGAAAATCGCCTGATCGGAGGATCACGCCCAAGGGCGGCAAACAACGGCCCGGCAAGTTAGCTGAAGATGGTCTGCGTCAACGTCAGGCAGGACAGCGCGGCGAGCAGCCACAGCACATAGCGGCGAAAGTCGGTGGCACGGGTGCGGCGGAACCACAGAGCGCCGAGGCCGACGCCGGCCAGGGACACCGGTAAGAGCACCGCGACCTGAGCCAGCAAGGGCCACGTCACCAGTCCGCCGACGGCAGCCGAACCGGTCCCCAGCAGGTCGGTGCACAGAAAGAAGGCGATCAGCGAGGCGCGGCCGACGGCCACGTGCTGTGGTGCGGAGAAGTACATCAGGATCGCCGGTGGGCCACCCATCGCGAACGCGCCGTTGAGGGCGCCGGACACCACTCCCGTCGTCGTCGCCCCCACCGGGCCGGGAAGGTCTTCGAGGTGCCACCCGCACGCCATGATGATCGCCGTCGCCAGGACGACAATCCCGATCAGTAGCCGCATCGGACGTTCGGCGACCGCGGTCAGCGCCCAGGTCCCGAGCGGGAGCCCGAGCACGACACCGGCGAGCAGCCAGCGCAGTGAGCGCCAGTGCGTGTCCCGCCAGATCCGGGGGAGCAGCTGCAGGCTGGCGAGAACCTCCAGCATCAGCGAGGTGGGAATCGCCGTGGCGGGCGGTAGCACCAGCGACATTCCGACAACCCACACCATGGACGCCCCGAAACCGCCGAAACCCCGCACGAACCCGCCGACGAGTATCGCCGCCACCACTTCGGCCAGCGGCAACCACGACAGTTCCCATACGGTTCCCGGCACGCGGGCCAGGGTACCGATGCGTGGCCCGGTACGGAGGCTCCAGAACCGGGCCGAAGGCTGGTACCAGCAAGCGCCGCACATCGACAAGTTCGGTGTCCGCGATGTTCTCACCGCACGGGAGATACTGACAGGGCCGCGGTCGCACCGCTTAGCTGAGCCCATGGCAGCGCAGATCTCCACCATCGTCGGCTCGGCGGCGGATGTCGCGGGCGTGGTGAACCGGCTCGGCGCGAACACCAGGCATGCCAGGATGATCGTGTTCATCGCGCTCGGCGGGGTGTTCCTGGACGCCTATGATCTGACCTCGCTCGCCTACGGGGAAACCGATGTGGCGCGGGAATTCGGGCTCGGCCCGGCCGGACTGGGGATCGTGGTGGCCTCGATCTCCTTCGGGGTGCTGTTCGGTTCTTTCTTCGGCGGCTGGCTCGTCGACCGGATCGGCCGGTACCGGGTGTTCATGGCGGACATGTTCTTCTTCGTGTTCGCCGCGATCGGTGCCGCCTGCGCGGTGAACGCGGAGATGCTGGTGTTCTTCCGGTTCGTGATGGGGATCGGAGTGGGCATGGATCTCCCGGTCGCGATGGCGTTTCTCGCGGAGTTCTCCCGATTGCGGGGCAGGCGCGGGAAAAGCGACCGCACCGCGGCCTGGTGCCCAGCTTGGTACGCCGCGACGAGTGCCTGTTATCTGCTCATTCTCGGGTTGTACGCGATACTTCCGGGCGAGCAGCACGGCCTGTTGTGGCGGTTCGCGGTCGGGTTCGGCGCGGTACCCGCGCTGCTGATCATCCTGGTCCGGAAGCGCTACATCAGCGAATCGCCGTCCTGGGCGGCGAATCAGGGCGATCTGGAGGGTGCGGCGCGGATTCTGCGGGAGACCTACGGGCTCGCCGTCGAGGTGCGGCCGGGCGCGTCCGCGGGCACTACCGCGGCACCGCGCGGCTACCGGGAACTGTTCCGCGGGGTGTACCGCAGGCGAACCGTGCAGAACCTGATCGTCTGCGCGGCGCAGAACTTCGGCTACAACTCGGTGGCCTTCGGGCTCCCGGTGATCATCTCGACCTTTCTCGCCCAGGGCAGCCTGACGACGATCATCGCCTCGCTGCTGCTGAACGTGGCGTTCGCGTTCACCGGCGGATTGTTCGGTATCACGTTCTCCCGGCGGCTCGGTGCCTGGCCGATGACCCTGATCGGGTTCACCGCACAGCTGCTGGCTTTCGTCACGCTCGCGCTGATCGGCACCCCGACGAGCACGGTGGCCATCGTCGCGGCCCTGGCCATGCTCGGGCTGTATCTGTTCGCGCAAGGCAGTGGGCCCGGCGCGAACCTGATGACCTTCGCGGCACTGAGTTACCCGACCTCGCTGCGCGGCACCGGTGTCGGGTTCAGCAGGGGCAGCGATGCGATCGCGACCGCGGTGACGCTGTTCCTGTTCCCGGTGCTGTCCTCGGCACTGTCCACGGGCGTGTTCTGGGTGATCGCGATCGCCCCGGTGCTCGGCGGCGCGGCGTTGCTGATCGGCCGCTGGGAACCGGTCGGGCACGACGCCGACGCGGAATCCGCCCATCCCGATCCGGTGAGCCAGGAGGTTCGATGACCAAGCAGATTCACCTGAACGCTTTCGACATGAGCTGTTCCGGGCACCAGTCGCCCGGACTGTGGCGGCATCCCGAGGACCAGTCGCACCGCTACACCGATCTCGACTACTGGACCGATCTCGCGCGATTGCTGGAACGCGGTGGGTTCGACAGCCTGTTCATCGCCGATGTGCTCGGGGTCTACGACGTGTACCGGGGCGGTGCGGAACCGGCCATCACCGAAGGCGCCCAGGTTCCGCTCACCGATCCGCTGCCCGCGGTCGCCGCCATGGGCGCGGTGACCGAGCATCTCGGGTTCGGGATCACCGTGTCCGCGACCTACGAGCAGCCGTACTCCTTCGCGCGCACCATGACCACCCTGGATCACCTGACCAAGGGCCGGGTCGCGTGGAACATCGTGACCTCCTATTTGGACAGTGCGGCGCGCAATCTCGGGCGGGCGGGCCAGATCGGCCACGACAGCCGCTACGAACTCGGCGAGGAGTTCATGGAGGTGGTGTACAAACTCTGGGAGTACTCCTGGGAACCCGGCGCCGTGCTGCGCGATCCGGAGCGCGGCCTGTACACCGATCCGGCGAAGGTGCATCCCGTCGCGCACAAGGGAGAGCACTTCGAGGTACCCGGGATCTTCCTCGCCGAACCCTCGCCGCAGCGCACCCCGGTGCTGTTCCAGGCGGGTGCCTCGCCGCGGGGAAGGGATTTCGCCGCCCGGCACGCCGAGGCCGTCTTCGTCACCGGCACCCGCCCGGAGGTACTGGCTCCGCTGGTCGCGGACACCAGGCGGCGCGCCGAGGAGTACGGGCGTGATCCGCGCAGCCTGAAGTTCTTCGCGCTGCTGACGATCATCACCGGGGAGAACGATGAGCACGCGCAGGTGAAATACCGGGATCTGGCGCGGTACGCCAGCTATGACGGTGCGCTGAGCCTCTACGGTGGCTGGAGTGGTCTCGACCTGTCCAGCTACGACCCGGACACCCCGCTGCGCTATGTGGAGACCGAGGCGGTGCGCAGCGCGGTCGAGGCGTTCTCCAGCGCGGACCCGGATCGGGAATGGACCCCGAGGGAGATCGCCGACTGGGTGGGAATCGGCGGGATGGGACCGGTTCTGGTCGGCGGGCCGCACACGGTGGCCGATGAACTGGAGCGCTGGGTCGAAGAGTCCGATGTGGACGGATTCAATCTCGCCTACGCCATCACACCGGGCACCTTCGCCGACATCGTCGAGTACGTGGTCCCCGAACTGCGCGGCAGGGGACTGGTGCGCACCGGATATCCGGGCAGCACACTGCGCGAAACCCTCTACGGCGCCGGACAGCGGCAGCTGCGCGCCGACCATCCCGGTGCCGCGTACCGGTACGCAGGACAAGGAGCCCGAGCATGACCGACTGGATCGAACGCGCCCGCGAGGTCGCCGAAACCCTGGCCGTGGACGCGGTCGAGCGGGACGCGGCCGGGGCCGAACCGCTCGCCGAGGCGGAACTGTTGCGCAAGGCCGAACTCCCGGCCCTGCTCGTACCCGCCGCACAGGGCGGTGCCGGGCAGGACTGGGGCACCGCGCTCGCCGTGGTGCGCGAGATCGCCGCCGCGGACGGTTCGGTCGCCCAGCTGATCGGGTACCACTACGTGAACCAGTACAACCTCTGGTTCACCGCACCGGAAGAGGTCGCCGCACGGCTCGGCGGGGAAAGCGCGCGGCGGCAGTGGCTCTGGGGTGACGCGGTCAATCCGACCGATCCCGAGCTGCTGTTGACCCCGGACGGCGAGGGTTATCTGCTGGACGGCACCAAGCGCTTCGCCACCGGGACGAGTTCCGGGGACATCATCGTCATCGGAGCCAGCCTGACCACGACCGGGGAACCACTGCTGGCCGCGATTCCCAGCACCGGCGAGGGAATCAGCTTCGGCGGGGACTGGGACAACATCGGCCAGCGGCTGTCCGCGAGCGGGAGCGTGACCTTCGAGCGGGCACCGGTCGCGACCGAGAACGTGCTCGGATCCCTTGCCCCGGAACGGATAACCCCGCGCGCCACCCTGCTCACCCCGGCCATCCAGGCGGTGTTCGGGCACCTGTACCTGGGGATCGCCGAGGGCGCACTGCGGACCGCGCGGGAGTACACCAGAACCACCTCCCGGCCGTGGATCCACTCCGGACTGGACTCGGTGACCGCGGATCCGTACGTGCTGGCCACCTACGGGGAACTCGCGGCGAAGCTGGCCGCGCTCGGCGCGCTCGCGGACCGGGCCGCGGCGGCGCTCGTCGCGGTGGACGCGGAAGGTTCCGCGCTCACCTGGGCCGGGCGCGGGGAACTCGCCGAGCAGATCACCGCGCTCAAGATCGTGGCCACCGAGACCGCGCTCGAGGTGACCGAACGGGTCTTCGAGGTGACCGGGGCGCGGGCCACCGCGAGCAAACACGGCTTCGATCGGTTCTGGCGCAACGTGCGCACGCACACGCTGCACGACCCGGTCGCCTACAAGCGGCGTGAACTCGGCGCCCACTACCTCACCGGCGCCGTCCCCGAATTCAGCCTCTACACCTGAGCGGCATGGTGCTCGATCGGCTGTGAGCTCCCGGTAAAGTGGTTGAGCGTTCAATCATCAGGTACAGTCATGGGCGACATCGACCTCACGAGGGGAGAAACCATGACAAAGACCAGAGATGTACTGCTGCTCATCGCGAGAATCGGCATCGGCGTGGTGTTCATCGCGCACGGACTGCAGAAGCTGGCCATCGACGGAATGAGTGCGACGGCGGCCGGATTCGTGGAGATGGGTGTTCCGCTGCCGACCCTTTCGGCCTGGGTGGCCGCGCTGATCGAACTGCTCGGCGGGGTCTCGCTGATCCTCGGGCTGCTGCTTCCGGTGTTCGGTGTGCTGCTCGCCGCGGACATGGTCGGTGCCGGGCTGATCGCGCACATCGGTTCGGGTTTCTTCGCCACCGACGGCGGTTTCGAATACGTCCTGGTGCTCGCGCTCACCTCGCTCGCACTCGGATTCTGCGGCGGGCGGTTCGCCCTCGACCGGAAACTGAATCCGCGCGCCCCGGTGCTGCGGGCGGCGACCGCCGGCTGAGGGGAGTTTCCCGCTACGGAACCGATCCGGTGGTTGCCAGCGCGGTGGTTCTGCAGCAGAGTGCTGCGCGGACAGCAAGGAGGTTCCGCGTCAATGCATCCTCGTCTTCCGCGCGGCTGGGCGAAATCCACCGCTTTGGCTCTCTCGCTTGCCGTTTCCGGCACGCTGCTCGCCGGAACCACGGCGACGGCGGCACCCGATCCCGCGCCCGCTTCCGCGCGGACGGCGGGTGCGGTGCCGCCGTGGCTGCCGGACTACCGGACCTGGATCGGCGACGTGACGAAAGCCACCGCACCCGCCACGGGCTATCTCGGATCGGTGCCGATCGAGCCCGGCGAGAAACCCGCGATCGTGCTCGACATCGACAACACGAGCCTGGAGACGCAGTACCACTTCCGGCTGCCGGACATTCCGGCGATCGAACCGGTCCAGCGGCTGGTCGAAGCCGCGAAGCATCGCGGATTCGGCGTTTTCTTCATCACCGGGCGCCCGGAACCACTGCGCGAGGCCACCCGGAACAACCTGCGCGCGGTGGGGTATCCGGTCGACGGGCTGGTGCTGCATCCCTTGCTCAGCACCGAATCACTCCAGGCGTTCAAACAGCACGCGAGGGAAGGCCTGGAAAACCGCGGCTATACGATCGTGGCCAATATCGGGAACTCGGCCGGCGATCTGGCCGGTGGTCATGCCGAACACACGGTCAAACTTCCCGACTACCACGGCTGGCTGGCGTGATCCGGGCCGCTGTGGCGTAATGCTCAGTTCTTCTTCGCGCCGGTATCCGATCCGGCGTGCCGCAGCCGGGCGTACAGGCAGGCGAACAGGAATGCGATGCCCACGGTGATCACGATGTGGCCGAGCCCGGCGATTCCCGCGATGGCCGCACCGGAGGTGGAACCGACCACCGTGAGGGTGCCGTGCACGGTCATCAGTGCCACGGTGATCAGCAGTCCGGCGTTGTAGAACCAGAAGAAGTACCGGAACCAGCGGCTGGCGCTCAGGGTGAAGACCTTCTCCAGGGCCAGCACGATCAGGAAAGCGAGCATGCCCAGCGCGAGCAGATGCGTGTGCAGGGTGCTGAGCTGGGTGTCCCCGGTGAAGTCATAGGCCTTGGTGAGCTCGCGGTAGTAGATTCCGGCGAGCAGGCCGAGAACGGTGTAGGTCAGGGCGGCGAAGAACAGTTTGCGCATGGTGGTCTTTCGTTCGGAACGGTTTTACTGAGCACGGACTCAGTAAATATGTGGCCAGCATACACAGGGATCACGGGGTGATCGAGGCGGCGAGGGTGTCCGCGATCGAGGCGGTGCTGGGCAGCGCGTCGAGCCGGGTGCCGCCGAGATGGCCCAGCAGCGCCCGCTGGTGCGCGGCACCGAGCAGCAGCAGCGCGGCCGAATCCACGTCGAGCCCGGCGCGCACCCGCCCGCGGGCGCGTTCCTCGCTCAGATAGTCGATCAGCGGACCGAGCGCGCGCTGCGGCCCGGACTGGCGGCCGGCGAACTCGGCGTGCAGCTGGGGGTCGGCCTGGACCGCGGCGAGGATGCCCGAGATCCGGACGTAGAACGCTTCCAGCGCGTCGAGCAGGGCGAGCAGATTGTCCCGCACGGACCGGCTCGCCGCGCTCTCCAGCACCTCGGCGGCCACGGACTGGTACAGCGGCAGGTGTTCGCGCACCACCGCGCCGAGCAGCCCGAGCCGGTCGCCGAAGTGGTAGAAGATGCTGGACTCGGCGACCCCGGCACGGCGCGCCACCTCGCGGGTGGACAGCTTCCCCACACCCGTCTCGGACAGCACCGCCTCCGCGGCGGCGAGCAGCGCCTGGCGCACCCCGGTGCTCGGGCGTCCTCGGGACTTTCCGGTCATGCGCCCATCATGCCCGGTGCGGTGTCACTGTTCGCGCGGGTCGCCGATATTCGCGATCGTGTTCGCGAACGAGGGGCGCAGCAGCATCGCGTAGGCGTAGACGGCCGCGCTGAATCCGGCGATGATCAGGGTGCCGCCGATCATGCCGAGCGGGCCTCTGCCACCGGGCAGCACGGTGTCCTTCGCGGCGCCGAATTCGCCGAAGTAGCTCAGCACGGCCATCCCCGCGATCCAGATCAGGCACCAGGAACCGGCGCGGAAGTCCAGGGCGGGCAGCGTGCGGCGGGCGAATTTCCGGTAGCAGGCGAGGAAAACATAACCGAGCGCGATCGCGGCGAACAGTTTCTCGTTGACCTCCCAGCCGGTCCAGAACACGATCAGGTTCGCGGAGAGGAACGCCAGATAGGCCAGCAGGTCACCGCAGGGCAGCCGGAACGGGCGCGGCTGATCCGGAAGAGTGCGGCGCAGCGCCCCGAACGCGACCGGGCCGAAGGCGAAGGTGAGCACGGTGGCCGAGGTGATGAACCCGATGATCTTCTGCCAGCCGGGGAACGGCAGGAAGAACAGGCAGCCGAAGACGAAGGTGAGCAGCACCGCGATCCACGGAATGCCGCGCCGGTTCAGCCTGGTGAGCGCGAGCGGGGCGTTTCCGTTGCGCGCGTTGGCAAAGGCCATCCGGGTGGTGACCGCGGTGTAGATCAGTCCGGTGTCGCCGGGGGAGACGATGGCATCGGCGTAGAGCAGCACGGCCAGCCAGGTGGCACCGAGTATCCCGGCGAGCCCGGCGAGCGGGCCAGCGACATCGGTGAACGTGACGTGCGCCCAGCCCGCGCCGAGCAGGTGTTCCGGCAGCCCGGTGAGAAAGGCGATCTGCAGCAGCACGTAGAGCAGCCCGGTCACCACGATCGAGCCGATCACCGCGAACGGCACATTGCGCTGCGGGTCCGCGGATTCCCCGGCGAACTCCACGCCCTGGCGGAACCCGAGGAAGGCGAACACGATCCCGGCCGCGGGCAGCGCGGTGAACACCGAACCGGCTCCGGCCGGGAACAACCCGCCGTGCTCGACGAGATTGCCCGGATGAAAGGACAGCGCGAACAGCCCGCCGATGGTCACCACGATGATCAGCAGCTTCCACCAGACGAGCGCGTCGTTGAAGCGCACGAACAGTTTCACGCCGAACACGTTGATCACGCTGAACACCGCCATGAGCCCGATCGCGACCAGCAGCCCGCCGCCGGTGACCACGAGCACCCCGGACTTCTCGGTCATCAGCCAGGGCAGATACGGCTTGGCGTACTGCAGCACGGCGAGCACCTCACTCGGCGCGGAGGCGGCGCAGGCCACCCAGAGCACCCATCCGGCGAAGAATCCGGCGAACGAACCGAAACCGAACTGGGCGAAGCGGATCACCCCGCCCGCGACCGGGAACATGACCGAGAGTTCGGCGAAGGTGAGCCCGATCAGGGTGACCATCACCGCACCGATCAGCCAGGAGAAGATCGCGCCGGGACCGGCGATCCGCGCCGCTTCCAGGGAACTGAACAGCCATCCGGAGCCGATGATCGAGCCGACTCCGGTGAACAGCAGGCTCCGGCGGCCGATGTCCCGGCGCAGTCCGGTGTCCAGCCGGACCGTGGTGCGCCGGGTACCGTCGTGCAGTGGTGTCGCCATGGCCTTGTCCTCCTCGTTGAGGTAGCGGCGCCGAGGTCAGCGGAAACCGCTCAACAGTCCCGTTCCACCAGTTCGCTCAGCAGGACCTGGGTGCGGGTGTGCGCGATGCACTTGGTGCGCTGCAGCCGCAGGATGACCTCCTCGAGGTGATCGATATCGCTTGCCTGCACTAGGGCGAGGGCATCCGCGTTCCCCGCCGTCGTCCAGGCCCGCACGATCTCCTCCTGTCCGGTCAGCGCCGCGGTGAGCGCCTCCCGCGTGGTGCCCGCAGCGGCGAACACCCCGATCAGCGCCTGGGTTCCCCGGCCGAGTGCGAATCGGTCGAGCCGCACCGTGTAGCCGCGGATCACCCCGGACTCCTCGAGCCGGGCGATCCGGCGCTTGACCGAGGATGCGGCCAGGCCGCAGGCGTGCGCAAGACGTTCGAGCGAACTCCGGCCGTCCCGGCGCAGTTCATGCAAGATTCCGCGATCGATCTCGTCCATGCGCCGGATTATTGCAAGATTCGCGCTCGCCGTGCGGATTCTCTCGACAGCCCGGACGGCCGCGGCCTAGCTTCCGGAGTATGCGCAAATTCGCCGAGCTCGCCAGCGATGCCTTCGATGTGCACGCCGAAGCCGTTGCCCTGCAAGGGGAACGGCATACGAACCTGCGACTGGACGTGGCCGGGAGCCCGCGCTATCTGCTGAAGGTGTACGCGGCCGGCACGGCGAGCGCGGAACTGGTCATGCAGGAGGCGCTGCTTGCCCACCTCGGGGACAGCACGGCGGTACCGACCACCCGGCTCGCGGCCAGCGCGGACGTCGAACTGGACGGGCAACGGCGCCGTGCGCACCTGCTGCACTGGGTTCCCGGGACGGTGTGGGCGCACGCCGGTGCCCCCGGTCCGGCCCGGCTGCGCGCGCTCGGGGCCGCGGTCGCCGCGCTGGACGAACGGCTGGCCGGATTCGAGCATCCGGAACTGGACCGGGACTACCGGTGGAATCCGCTGCACGCCGCGGCGCTCGAACACGCGGTGGTGCTGCTCGCCGGACCGGAGCGGGAGTTCGCCGCAGGGGTGTTCGCGCGGCTGCCGGAGTTCGCGCCCCGGCTCGCCGCGCTGCCGGGACAGGCGATCCACAACGACGCCAATGAGCACAACATCCTGGTCGGCGCGGACGGGGAGATCGCGGGAATCGTGGACCTCGGCGATGTGGTGCGCGCGCCCCGGGTGTGCGGGCTGGCCGTCGCGCTCGCCTACGCCCAGCTCGGCGCGCCCGACCCGGTCGCGGCGGCCTGTTCGGTGCTCGCCGGGTACCACGGGAATTCCCCGCTGTCGGCGGCGGAACTGGACCTGCTGCCGGATCTGGTGGATCTGCGACTGGCGATGAGCCTGTGCAACGCCGCCGACCAGCACGCCGCCGATCCGGGCAACGCATACCTGGAGACCAGCCAGCCCGCGATCCGGGAGCTGCTCGGCAGGCTCGCCGAGGTACCGCGTGAGCTGCTGACCGCGCGGTTCCGGGACGCCTGCGGATACCGCCCGGTCGCCGCGGGCAGGGAGATCGTGACCTGGCTGCGCGGGGCGGACTGCGCTCCCGCCCCGATGCTGCGCACCGATCCGGCGAGCGCGCGGGTGCACGCCATCGACTGGAGCGCCGAGGGCCCCGCGGAGCTGCACATCGGCAACGGGGCCGCCGCCGTGGACACCGCGATCGCCAGGCAGCGCGCGGCGGGCGCGGCCACGCTGAGCATCGGCCGCTACCGCGAGGACCGGGTGGTGTACCGCTCGGCGGCCTTCGCGAGCGCGCAGGGGGAACGGCGCAGCGTGCACATGGGTATCGACGTGTTCGCCGCCGCGGGCGCCGAGGTGTTCAGTCCCTTCGCGGGAACCGTTGCCGCGGCCGAGTTCCGGGGCGCGGACTACGACTACGGCGGGGTGCTCCTGCTGGAGTACCGGACCGGTTCGGGCACCCCGTTCTGGCTGCTCGTCGGGCACCTCGACCGGGAGAGCGTCACCGGAATCCGCGCCGGGCAGGGCATCGGCCGCGGGGAACGGATCGGGCGGGTCGGCGCGGCGGGGGAGAACGGTGGCTGGCCGCCGCACATTCACGTGCAGCTGTTCACCACGCTGCTCGGCCGCTCGACCGACCTGCCGGGCGCCGTGCGGCCGAGCGAGGTGGATGTGTGGGAGAGCATCTGCCCCGATCCGAACCTCGTGCTGCGCGCGCGGGCCGTGACCGAGGCGGCGGCCACGCGGGACGCGGAACAGATCGCGGCGCGCCGGGCGGCGAACCTCGCGCCCACCCTGTCACTGAGCTATGCCGAGCCGCTGCACATCGTCGAGGGGGAGGGCGCGGAACTGGTCGATGTGCACGGCAGGCGCTACCTGGACCTGGTGAACAACGTCTGCCACGTCGGGCACTGTCATCCCCGGGTGGTCGAGGCACTCAGCGCGCAGGCCGGGCGGCTGAACACGAACACCCGGTACCTGCACGCGAACCTCACCGAGTACGCCCGCGCGCTGGCCGCGACCTTCCCGGATCCGCTGAACGTGGTGCTGCTGACCAATTCCGGGAGCGAGGCCAACGACCTGGCGCTGCGGCTGGCCCGCACCGCGACCGGGCGGCGGCACACCCTGGTGCTGGACTGGGCCTATCACGGCAACCTGAGCTCACTGATCGAGATCAGCCCGTACAAGTTCAACCGGTCCGGGGGAACGGGGCCCGGTGAACACGTCCGGGTCTGCGCGATCCCGGATCCCTACCGTGGCGAGTTCGGTGCGGACGGCCCGCGCTATGCCGCGGATGTGGCCCGGCACTGTGCCGAACTGTCCGCACGCCACACCCCGGCCGCGGCTTTCGTGCACGAGTCGATTCCCGGCTGCGCGGGCCAGGTCGAGCTCGCCGAGGGGTATCTCGCCGCCGCTTACGCACACGCGCGGGAGGCGGGCGCGCTGTGTATCGCCGACGAGGTGCAGTGCGGATTCGGCAGGGTCGGCGAGCACATGTGGGCCTTCGAACGACACGGTGTGGTTCCGGACATCGTCACCCTCGGCAAACCGATCGGGAACGGTCATCCGATCGGCGCGGTGGTCACCACGCCCGAGGTGGCGCGCCGGTTCCGGACCGGGATGGAGTACTTCAACACCTACGGCGGGAACCCGGTCTCCTGCGCGGCCGGGCAGGCGGTTCTCGAAGTGCTCGCCGAGGAACGGCTGATGGCGAACGCGCAGGTGGTCGGCGGCCACCTGGTGCAGCGGCTGTCCGCACTGGCCGAACACGACGGCGGAATCGGGCAGGTGCGCGGGCGCGGGCTGTTCCTCGGGATGGAACTGGTCGAGGACACCGCGAGCAAACGCCCCGACAAGGAGCGCGCGAACCGGGTGGTGGAAGCCGCGAAAGCCGACGGCGTGCTGCTGTCCACCGACGGGCCGCACGACAACGTGCTCAAGATCAAGCCGCCGCTGGTGCTGAGTCTCGCGCAGGCACACCACGCCGCGGATGTGCTCGAGCGCGCGCTCAGCCGTTGTGCGCCACGGTCCCGGTGACCGCGCGTTCGAAAAGATCGGCGAGGGCCCGGCCGTGGGCGGTCAGATCCAGGTCCGGATGGCGGGCCGCGTAGCCGGGAAGCGTTTCCGTCGTGCCCCGGATCGCCAAGGCCATCGAGCGGATCGGGAAATCCAGGAATTCGCCGGTCCGCTGCCCCTCGCGCAGAATCTCCTCGATCGGGGCGAGGGCCATTTCCTCGAGCGCGGGATCCCCGCCGAGCTCGTGTTCGGCGGCGACGGCGATCATCGCATGGATGTCGTTCGGGGCGATCAGGAGCGCGGCGGGGAACGCCTCGAGATAGGCGCGCAGCCGCGCGGTCGGGCCGGACGCGCCGGCCATGCGTTCCTGGATGAACCCGGCCCCGCGCCCGGCGACGGTGGTGAACACCGCGTCCAGTAGTTCCTTGCGGTTGGTGAAGTGGTAAAAGATCGCGCCCTTGGTGATTGCCGCCCGGCTTGCGATCTCGGACAGCGAGGCGCGCTTCACCCCGAGCTCGGCGATCACCTCGATCGCGCACTGCACGAGGTATTCCCTGCGCTCCTCGTCGCGCCCTGCTGACCGCACGGTCAAGAACACTATCACCCGGGTGAGGTTCGCCGGTAAAACCTCTGTGCACCATTCTGACCGATCGGTTAGAATGGTTTTGACACGCAAAGGAGGGTGTAATGGAGACGTTTACCGGATTTTTCGCGAACCCGATTCCCGAGCGGCCGAGCGAGGAGAGTGTGCGGGCGCTGGCCAAGCTGCGGCACAACCGGCGGATGGCGGGGCTGATGCGGCCGAAGGGGATCCGGCTGCGGCTGGCGCGGGCGATGGGGGAGAAGCTGTTGAGCGTCAAGACCCCGGAGGACTGCACGGTGCGCGAGGTCGCCTACGGCAGACCCGGGTTGCTGGTCGGCGATGCCGGGACGGATGCCGCGAACGGTGTGCTGCTGTGGGTGCACGGCGGCGGTCTGGTCGCGGGTTCCCCTGCTGGAGAACAGGGTTTCGCGGCCCGCTATGCGCAGCGTTCGGGGTTGCCCGCGTTCCTGCCGAGTTACCGGCTGGCGCCGGAGCATCCCTTCCCGGCCGCGCAGGACGATGTGCTCGCCGCGTATCGGGGACTGCTGGACGCGGGATTCCCCGCCGAGTCCATTCGCCTCGGCGGCGGGTCCTCGGGGGCGTATCTGCTCGTGGGCCTGCTCGGGGATCTCGCCCGCAACGGGCTGCCGATGCCCGGCGCCGCGCTGCTGCTCTCGCCGACCGTGGACATCACCGGGAAGGCGGCGTGCGCACGCGATGCCGAACAGCCCGATCCGGTGTACCCGCCCGCGAAGACCGTCAACTGGCTGCTCGAGGCCTACCTGCCCGATGGGCGTACCGATGATCCGCGGCTGTCCCCGCTGGAGACGGATACCGGCGGCTGGCCGCCCGTGCTGGTGCAGACCGGTGGCACCGAGTGCGTGGTCGCCGATGCGGAGCTGCTCGGTGCAGCCCTGCGCGGGCGGCGCTGCGAGGTGCAGATCTGGCCGGGGCAGGTGCACGGGTTCCAGATGCTCGGCGCCGACTCCCTTCCGGAGGCCAAGGCCGCGTGCGAGTACGGGGCCCGGTTCCTCGCGCAGCGCTGGTGACCCCGGTTCAGGGCCGGTAAGGTCCCTCCGCCGCGTTCACCGCGAGCAGCCCGCCGTCCACCCGGTGTTCGGAACCGGTGATGAATGAGGCGCGCGGTCCGGCGAGGAAGGCGATCAGCTCGGCGACCTCCTCCGGTTCGGCGACCCGCCCGAGCGGATGCGCCGCGCCGAGTTCGCCGAGCAGTTCCCCGGTGTCCCGCCCGTCCGCGGTGAGTCCGACCGCCCAGCGCAGCATCGGGGTGTGCACCGATCCGGGGCAGACGACGTTCACCCGGATCCCCTCGTGCGCGTGATCCACGGCCATGGCCTTGGTGAACGCGTTGATCGCGCCCTTGCTCGCGCAGTAGGCGGCCGCGTTCGTCTGAGCCACGAAGGCCTGCACCGAGGAGACGTTCACGATGGCCCCGCCGCCCCGGGCGCGCAGGTGCGGAAGCACGGCGCGGCAGGCGTGGAAGATGCCCTTCACGTTCACCCCGAACACTTCGTCCCAGAGCTCGTCCGAGGTGTGCTCCGCGGTGCCATAGCGCTGGATTCCCGCGGAGTTGACCAGAATGTCGATACCGCCGAACCGTTCCGCGCACGCGGTGACCCAGTCGGCGACCGCGGCGGGCTCGGCCACGTCGAGCACGGTTCCGCTCGCCCCGGGAAGTTCGGCGGTCTCGGTCCCGCAGTAGGCGACCTGCGCGCCGCCCTCGAGCAGCCGCCGCACCGCCGCCGCCCCGATCCCTGCGGAGCCGCCGGTCACCAGCGCCACCGATCCGGCGAATTCTCCCTGTGTCATCACGACTCCTTGATCTTCTCGGCGAACTCGAGCTGGAGCTGTTTCTGGAACGTGCCGCCGCCCTCGTGCCCGGAATAGGGCCAGACGACGAGATCCTTCGGGCCCGCGTAGTGATTGTGCACCGCGAACCCGGTGTGCGGCGGGCAGACCTCGTCGCGCAGTGCCACGGAGAACAGCGCGGGAATCCGGGCGCGCACCGCGAACTGCAGACCGTCGAAGTAGTCGAGGGTGGCGAAGGCCCGGGTGGTGTGTTCGGGATGGGTGCGGCAGTAGCGGGCAAGCTCCACGTAGGGATCGGCCTCGGTGAGCTCGACCGCGTGCCGGATGTCGCTGAGGAAAGGGACATCGGCGAGCAGCGCGGCGACCCCGAAACCCCGCCGTGGCGCGAGAATCGAGGCGGCGAGTGCGATCGCGGCGCCCTGGCTGCCGCCGTGCAGCAGCACCCGTTCCGCGTCGATGTCCGGGTGGCCGTGTGCGAACTCGACCGCGCGCACCGCATCCGCGAACACCCTGCGGTAGTAGTGGTGCAGCGGATCCAGCACGCCCCTGGTGAGGAATCCGGAGACCTGGGGCGTGTGATCGCCGACCGGGTCCGGGGTGTCGGTGCCCTGGCCGCGGGTGTCCACGACCAGTTGCGCGTATCCGGCAGCACTCCACAGCAGGCGGTCGATGGGCAGTCCGCGGCCACCGGTGTAGCCGATGTACTCGATCACACACGGCATCGGACCGGGTACGTTTTCCGGGATCTGCAGCCAGGCACGGATTTCCTGGCCGCCGAATCCGTGAAACGTCACATCGAACACCCGGACGGTGCGTAGCGGGCTTGCCACCGGAACGCATTCGGGGCCGAGTGCGAATGCCGTCGTTTCGGTGAGCGTGTGATCCCAGAACGTGTCGAAGTCCGCTGGTTCCTGGCGTGCGGGACGGTATCCGCGCAGCTCAGCCTCGTCGATGCCGAACAACATGGAAGTCATTAAATCACTTGATGTCTCCCTCTTGGCCGGACAGACATAAAGTGATTAGATGAATTTATGCACCAGCACATCCCAACGGTGGGAGACCTCGCCGCGGATCCCGTACTCGACCGGCTCGACGAGATGGTGAACCCGCCGGGGCTGACCAACTTCCTCGGTGCGGTACAGGCCGAGCACGATCTCACCGGGCTGCGCGGGGTGAACTTCCCGCCACTCGGACACGGACCGACGAGCACCGCACTGTGCTATGTGGACGGACGGCTGTTCCGTTCGCTCGGGATCCCGGTCGAGGTGCGCTGGCGCCCGGACCGGGTGGTGCGCACCGCGGTCTTCGGCGACCTCCGGATCACCAGCACCACGGTGTGCGTCCCGGACACGACCGCCGTCGCCGTGCACATCGAGGTGGCCAATCAGGGACTCACCGCGCGCACGACCAGGATCGGGCTGCGGGTGTTCTCCACCGCGGTGCGCAACGGCGGCGGGGTGCACTCCACGTTCCCCGGTGGCACCGAGAATTCCCTCGCGGTCGACCGCGAACGGCGCGCGGTGCTCGGCAGCAGCGCGGCAGCGGTCGCCGTACAGGGCCTGGACACCGAGCCGAGCCGGATCGACGAGCGCATCACCGAGGTCGAGCTCACCGTCCAACCGGGACAGTCCGAGGCGTTCGGTTATCTGCACGTGCTCGCGGACAACGAGACGGATGCGCTCGCCGGGTACGACCGGCTCATCGCGGATGTTCCCGGGCTGCTCGACGCGGCCCGCGAGCAGTGGGACCACGCGCTTGCCGCGGTCTTCGAACCGGGCAACGACCTGTTCGACGGGCATCTTCCGGTGCTGGAGACCGATTCCCCGGTGCTGCGCAGGCTGTACTGGACCGGAATCCTCGGCGTGCTCTACTTCCGCAGGGACAATCCGCACAGCGTGCTCGGGCGTACCTTCGACACCCTGATGCCGCGGTACTGGCAGTCCGCGACGTTCATCTGGGACTACAGCCTCAGCTCGACCGTGCACGCGCTGCTCGAACCGAACGTCATGCGCCGCCACCTCGAGCACTGGATCACCACCGACATTCACACCCACTACGGCACCGAATGGCTCACCGGGAAACCGTTCGGCTGCTGGTATTCGGTCAACGACTACGCGATGACCCGGCTGACCCGCGACTACGTGCGCTGGAGCGGGGACACCGACTGGTTGTCCAGCACGATCGCCACCGAACAGGGTGGTGCGCGGCGGGTGGCCGACCACATGACCGAATGGGCGCGCGCCTGGGAAGGCCTGCGCGGAAGCGGCGAGCTCGCCGACTACGGCGGAACCGACAACCTGCTCGAATGCGTTTCCAGTTATGTGCACGAGGTCGCCGGGCTGAACGCGGCGAACGTGTGGGCGATGCGCGCGGCCGCCGAGGCGCGCGGGCTGCTCGGCGAACAGGAGGAGGCCGAGCGGCTGCGTGCCGCCGCGGCGGAGCTGGTCGGCGCGGTGAGCGAGCTCTACGTGGACGGCGGCGGCTACTGGAACGCGCGCCAGCCGGACGGCAGCCTGCTCCCGGTGCGGCACTGCTACGACTTCAACACCGCGGGCCAGGCGATCGGCGGTGACCTCCCGCAGCGGCGGCGCGCGGAGATGATCGCTTTCTTCGAACGGGAACTGCGTACCCCGGAATGGATGCGCGCGCTCTCGGCCTGCGACGAGGACGCGGCCTACAGCATCCGACCCGATCACCAGTACAACGGCGCGTACACGGCCTGGCCCGCCGAAGCGGTCGCGGCACTGTGCGCGCTCGGTGGCGCGGAAACCGCGATGGAGTGGCTGCCCGGGCTCGCGGAGGCCTGCCGCTGGGGACCACTGGCCCAGGGGCACCTCGCCGAGGGAGACCATGCGGTGAAAGGACTTCCGCAGTACCCGTACCTGATGGACTGGGCGTGCTCCTCGGGCGGCAGCTTCGCGGGCATGGTGATCCAGTCGGTGTTCGGCGTGGACGTGGGACTGGACGGCGAGGTCAGCGCGAATCCACGGCTGGAGCGCTTCGATGAGCACGCGCGGCTGCGTGGGCTGCGCATCCAGGGCCGGGTCTACGAGGTGGACCGCGACGGCATCCGGGAACAGCGATGACCGCGCGCGGCCTGGCCGTGTTCGCCGCCGCGGGCCTGATCGCGACGCTGTGCGCCGCCGTTCCCGCGCAGGCAGCGGGAACGGGCGACTGTACGCGCCCGAGCTTCGGCACGGGTACCGCGAACACCGAGCTGACCGGGCAGTTCTCCCGGTACGGCGAACAGGCCTCGGGCCGGAACTGGTCCGGCGGGGACAGCACCTATTCGGTGCGGCTGCCCGATGGCCGGATCGTCTGGCTGTTCTCCGACACCTTCCTCGGTCCGGTGCGCGGGGACGGCACCCGGGCCCCGGATTCCCCGTTCATCCACAATTCCTTCGTCACCCAGCGCGGGACCGAACTGTCCACCGTGTACGGCAAGGGGCCGGACGCGGTGCTGCATCCGCCGGACGCGGATCCGGAAACCGACTGGTACTGGGTCGGGGCCGCGTCGGTCACCGGCGATACCCTCACCGTGCTGTACCTGCAGTGGCACCTGCCGAAGGGGAGCCAGGATCCCTTGGGAGACCTGGAATTCCGCGGCAACCTCTATGCCAGGTACTCGCTCGGCGACCTGCACCTGATCGACACCCATCCGCTGCCGTCCGCGCTGCCCCTGGTGGAGCGGGGTTCCTGGCTGCTCACCGAGGGCGGTTACACCTACCTGTACGGGGTGCGTGATCACGGCGCGGAGAAGAACATGGAACTGGCCAGGGTGCGCGGGACCGACCTGAGCGGGAAATGGGAGTTCCGCACCGCGGACGGCTGGTCGGACAAGGAGGCCGATTCCGCGCCGTTGCTGGGCGGGGTGGCCAACGAGTACAGCGTCAGCAAACTCGGCGACGCCTATGTACTCGTCACCCAGGACACCACGAAGCAGTGGAACAACGAGATCGTGGCCTATACCAGCTGCGCCCCGGACGGTCCGTTCACCGGGAAGACCGTGCTGTACCGGACCCCGGAAGGCGCGCCCGGCAGTGTCTACACCGGACCGAACGGGCACACCAGCGACAAGGTGTACAGCTACAACGCGCACGTGCATCCGGAGCTGAGCGGCAGCGGAAGACTCACCCTCTCGTACAACGTGAACACCCTGGACACCACGAAACCCGCGCAGGCGAACGACAATTACGCCGACACCTCGATCTACCGGCCCCGGTTCGTGGATGTGCCGGTCACCGAAGGACGGAAACACTAGGGAGTGGCGATGACCGAGCAGGCGATGACGCACAACACGCTGTCGGCCAACCTCGCCGACTGGACCATCCAGCTGATCAGGGCCGAAGGGCTCGGTCGCGGGGACGCCCTGCCGACCGCGCGGGATCTCGCCCAGCGCTTCGGTGTGTCCACCCCGACCATGCGGGAGGCACTGCGCAGCCTGCAGGCCACCGAGATCGTGGAGATCAAGCACGGCTCGGGAATCTATGTCGGGCCCAATATCGGGCGCACCGTGCTGCCGAACCGCAACGCCGGGGTGCTGTCCCCGGAACGGTTCGACGAACTGCTCGAGGCGCGGCTGCTGGTGGAACCCCGGCTGGCCGAACTCGCCGCGGGCAACCGCACCCGGGAGCAGGTGGACCGGTTGCGGGAGTGCCTGGAGCGGGCGGCCGGGCAGCTCGGTGACGACGCCGCCCTGCATACCGAGAACATGGACTTCCACCGGCTGATCGCCGAGACCGCGGGCAATTCCGTGCTCGCCGAGGTCGTGGACTCGCTGCTGTCGGTGCACGGCCCGGAGCAGCGCCAGATCCTGCGCATCTACAACGACCGGGAGCGCGACCACGCCGAGCACCTGGACATCCTCGCCGCCATCGAGGCGGGAAAACCCGTGGTGGCCCGGCGGCTGATCACCAAGCACCTCGAGGTGGTGCGGGAGATCGTGGCGGCCAACCTGAGCGAGGAATCGTGAACCGCCCGCGGGTACTTGCGGTGTTCGCCGTCGTGATCCTCGCGCTCGGCGGCTGCGCGGGCGGGACCCAGAAACCCGGCACACTCACCCTGTTCAACGACAAGGATGCCTGGAAACCCTATTTCCAGCAGCTCGGATCCCTTGCCAAGAAAAAGATCGGGCTCGACCTCGAACCCTCGGGGTACACCGATGAGCCGACCTATCAGGCCACGATCCGCTCCTCCTTCCAGACCCAGGTGAAGCCGGACCTGTTCACCTGGACCACCGGACCGGAGCTGCGCAAGCTCGTCGAACGCCACCAGGTCGCGGACACCACCGAGATCTGGGACAAGGCCGTCGCGAACGGGGACATCAGCCCGCAGGTCCGCCAGTACTACACGGTCGGCGGGCGGCAGTACTGCATTCCGCTCGCCAACTCCTACTGGGGCATGTTCTACAACAAGCACCTGTTCGACCGGTACGGGCTGCACCCGCCGAAGACCTGGGACGAGCTCATCGGGATCGCGAAAACCCTGAAATCGCACGGAATCGCGCCGTTCTACGAGACGACGAAACTGTTCAGCTTCGCCTGGTTCCAGCAGCTGCTCGCCGGTTCCGATCCGGACCTCTATCAGCGGCTGGCCGAGGGCAAGGCGAAATACACCGATCCCGGTGTGGTCGCGGTCATGCAGCGCTTCCGGGAGCTGGCCGAGCAGGGCCTGTTCTCCGATTCGGGAAGCAAGATCGAACCCGAGGCGCAGCTGAAATCCGGGAAGACCGCCATGGCCCCGGCAGGCACCTACCTGAACTCGAAGTTCCTGCTCTCCGGTCAGCGGATCGGGGTGGACTACGACTTCTTCCCGATCCCGAACGTCAACCCGAAGCTGCCCAAGACCTCGGTGCTCTACGAAACCGGAGCACTGTGCGCGCCGTCGGGATCGGACCGGCTCGCCGAAGCCGAGAAGTTCATGTCCTGGTGGCTCGGCGAGACCGCGCAGCGGCCGTGGTCGACCATCCGGGACGAGGTCTCCACCAATCCCAAGGTGACCACGAAGGCGCCGAGCCTCAACGCCGTCGCGAACGCCGCCAACAACGGCGCGTACCGGCTGCTCAACCGGTACTACGACATCACACCCGAACCGATCCTCACTCCGGCGGTCGACGCGTTCGGGGCGGTCATGGTGCACCCCGACCAGTACCGCGCGCAGCTGGACATCGTGCAACAGGCCGCGGACGACTACTGGAAAACCGAGGCGGAGAAACACGAAACCGACTGAGCACAGTCGCGAGAGAGTGGCAATGATGCAACTTGACTATGCCCGCGCACGCCCGCGCGGGGCCCGCCGTGGCTCCGCCGTGCAGCGCTCGACCCGTTGGTGGGCACCGGGTTTCGTGGCGCCCTCGGTGCTCCTGGTCGCGGTGCTGTTGTACCTGCCGTTCCTGTGGTCGCTGATCACCAGCTTCACCGACAGCGACGGTTCGCAGTCCGACTGGGTCGGGCTCGCCAACTACGGACGGCTGTTCAGCGATCCCGCGCTGCTGACCGCGATCCGCAACACGCTGTTCTGGGTGATCGGCACCGTGGTACTCCCGGTCGGGCTCGGCCTGTTGATCGCGATGCTGACCTACAACATCAAGGGCGGCCAGTACTTCCGCCTCCCGTTCCTGCTTCCCTACGCGCTCTCCGGCACCGGAACGGCCGTGGTGTGGGGATTCGTGCTGATGAACGGGGGCGCGGCGAGCAGCTTCCTCGAGGCGCTGCACGCTCCCGGCGCCGATTCGCTGTGGCTGCAGTCCAGTCCGCTGAACACGATCGTGCTCATCCTGGCCAGCACCTGGCAGATGATCGGGGTGAACGTGCTGATCTTCGTGGTCGGCCTGCAGGCGATCCCCACCGAACCGCTCGAAGCGGCCACCCTGGACGGTGCGAACGCCTGGCAGCGGTTCCGGCTGGTGATCTGGCCGCTGCTGCGCCCGCTGACCGCCGTCGCGGTCGGGCTCGCGCTCGTGGCCGGGCTCAAGACCTTCGACATCGTGTGGATCGTGACCCAGGGCGGTCCGGGGCGCACCTCGGAAACGCTTGCGGTGACGATGTACCGGGATTCCTTCGTGGCCGGGGACTACGGCTACGGATCCGCGGTCGCGGTCCTGCTCACCCTGGTCACCGGGATCGCCTCGGTGCTGTATCTGCGCCAGCAGCTGAGCCCCAAGCGCGGGTTCGATGTGGACGGAGGCGGCAAATGAAGGCCGTGAAATCGCTGCGTTATGTCGTGCTCGCGGTGCTCTCCGCGATCTGGCTCGCCCCGGTGTACCTGCTCATCGTGAACGCCATCCGGCCGGTCGAGGAATACGACGGAACCGAGAACTGGACCCCGCCGCACGGTTTCGGCCTGTTCGCCAACATCGCGCAGGCCTGGGAGCGCGCCGATCTCGGGCCGAGTATCGGCAGCACCGTGCTCTACAGCGTGCTCGGCCCGCTGATCGCGGTCGTGCTCGGCGCGATGGCCGGGTTCGCCATCACGGTACTGCGGCTGCGGCACGGATTCGCCTGGTTCATCGTGGTGTTCGGCGGGACCGTGCTGCCGATGCAGATGCTGCTCGTTCCGCTGTTCCTCGGTTACGCGGGCGGCGGCATCTACGACAGCCAGCTCGGGCTGGTGCTGATCTACACCACGATCAGCGTCCCGCTTGCCGCGCTGATGATGCGGAACTTCTTCTCCGGCATCTCCTATTCGCTGTTCGAGGCGGCCATCATGGACGGTGCCTCGATTCCGCGGGTGTTCGGTCAGATCTATCTGCCCATGGCGCGGCCCGCGCTGATCGCGGTGTTCATCCTGCAGTTCACCTTCACCTGGAACGACCTGCTGCTCGGGCTTTCACTGTCCCGCAGCGACAACGTGCGCCCGGTGATGACCTCGCTCTCCTCGCTGCAGAGCGCCTACGCCGGTGCGACCGTGCCCGTGGTGCTCGCCGGGGCGCTGATCGTCTCGCTGCCGACCGTGCTGGTCTTCCTGCTCACCCAGCGATTCTTCACCAGGGGACTGACCCTGTCCCAGATCTAGCTTTCGGACTCAACAACGAGGGAGACCATGAAGATCGTCGATGTCCGCGCGACCACCGTCGCCGTTCCGCTCGAGGCACCGCTGCGGCACAGCAACGGCGCGCACTGGGGCCGGTTCATCCGCACCATCGTGGAGATCGAGGCCGACAACGGACTCATCGGTCTCGGTGAGATGGGCGGGGGAGGGGAGAGCGCGCAACTGGCCTTCGCCGGGCTCAAACCCTATCTGCTCGGCCATGATCCGGCCCAGCTCGAAGCGCTGCGGTTCATGCTCGCGAACCCGACCGCGAGCCTGTACAACAACCGCACCCAGCTGCTGGCCGCGGTCGAGTTCGCCTGCCTCGATCTGCTCGGCCAGCATCTCGGTGTCCCGGTGCACACCCTGCTCGGCGGGGCGCTGCGCGCGGAGGTCGAGTTCGCGAGCTACCTGTTCTTCCGCTACGCCGATTCGCGCACCGGGGAGGGGGAGGTGCGCACTCCGGAACAGCTCGTGGAACACGCGCGGGCGCTCAAAGCCGAACACGGCTTCGGCACGCACAAACTCAAGGGCGGGGTGTTCCCGCCGGGCTACGAACTCGACTGCTACCGGGCGCTCGGCGAGGAATTCCCCGGTGATCTGCTGCGCTACGACCCGAACGGCGCGCTCTCGGTCGCCGAGGCGGTGCGGTTCGGCACGGCGACCGCGGACCTGAACAACGAATACCTCGAGGACCCGAGCTGGGGCCTGCACGGGATGCGCCAGGTCCGGGAGAAACTGACCGTGCCGCTGGCCACGAACACCGTCGTGGTGAACTTCGAACAACTCGCCGCGAACGTGCGCGATCCGGCTGTGGACGTGGTGTTGCTGGACACCACCTTCTGGGGCGGGATCCGGCCATGCGTCAAGGCGGCCGGGGTGTGCGAGACCTTCCAGCTCGGCGTGGCCGTGCACTCCTCGGGTGAGCTCGGTATCCAGTTGGCCACCATGCTGCACCTCGGCGCGGTGGTGCCCAACCTCGCCTTCGCCGCCGACGCGCACTACCACCACCTGCGCGAGGACATCATCGAAGGCGGGAAATTCCGTTACCGGAACGGGAAGATCGCCGTACCGGACGCACCCGGACTCGGGGTGCGCCTGGATCGGGACAAGCTCGCCGAATACGCCGAATTCTACGAGCGCACCGGAAACTACCCGTACGACCGGGATCCGGGGCGGCCCGGCTGGTATCCCTTGCTGCCCAACGACCGCTGGGCCGATCCGGAGGACGCCGCCCGTCCGGAGGTGTACTGAGCGGCGTGAGAAAGAATACGACCATCACATAGTGGGAAACACGACCGGGCGTGTCCGGGCGATCACCGCGCGTCCGGGTACTGCCGCGGTGTCCACAGTGGACCTCGAGTACCGAACCACGGCCGGGAATCCGCGCTGAACAGCGCAATCCCGGTGGCTCGGCGCACCGTTCCGGCCCGCGCGCGGGTGGTGATTCTAGCCGTCCCGGTCCGGTGCCCGGCCGGTGGTGTGTTTGGTTTCCGTTTGTTCGCCGCTAGCATCCCATTTCGGAAATCAGGCGGAAAACGAGGAGGAAAACGTGGGTATGCCGCGTTTGGTGGCGATAGCGGCAGTCGCGGTGTGCGTACTCGGATCGGCACCGCTGGCAACGGCCGCGGTACACGAGGCGCCGCGGCAGGCGAAACCGGCCGCTGCGAACAAGCAGCGCTCGCCCGGCTCGGACAAGAGTTTCGCGGTCTACGTCGGCAAGAACCTGACCGAGAACAAGCACACCTTCCTCGGTGGTTTCGGGCACGAACCGTCGAGCCACTGGGTGGACATCGTTGCGCACCGCAAACACCCCGCGGGATCCACGATCCAGGTCGGCGCCACCGACAAGGCGGACATGCCGGGCAAGCTCACCCGCATCCCGCAGGCCCCGGAAACGGCGCGCTACATCAGCTCCGACTACTCCGAATTCGTCGGATTCCCGGCCCCGCTCACCAACGGCGGACTCAACGAATACGGGGTCGCCGCGCGGGATGTATGGTCCGATTCGCGCAGTGAACTCGTCGACCAGACCCCGAAGGACCAGACCGGGCCGAACTACAGCGATCTGTCCCGGATCGCGATGGAACGCGCGCACAGTGCCCGCGAGGCGGCGCAGATCGTCGGCTCGCAGATCGACAAGTACGGCTACACCACCTACGGCGGGAATTCGCATCTGTTCGCCGATGCCAACGAGGGCTGGGTGCTCATCGAGTACTCCGGAGGCAAGGGGCTCTGGGCGGCGCAGCGCCTCGGGCCCGACGACGTACACGTCTCCTATCCCGGCTACCTCGGCGAGTTTCCCCCGGACTGGCAGCACAACCCGAACTTCATGGCCTCGCCGAACTTCTTCTCGTATGCGCAGGAGCGCGGCTGGTGGCAGCCGGGAACCCCGTTCGACCCGCAGCAGGTGTACGGCACGCCGTTCCCCGGAAAGCCCGTCGCGGTCGGCAAACCGGCCGATCCCCAGGATCCCTCGCCGTACCGGAACCCGCCGTCCCTGGAGGCCGAGTTCCGCAAGCTCAAACCGGTGCGCCTGCAGGACGTCATGCGGATCGTGCGTGACCCGCGCTGGTCGGACGACCGCTCCGGATACGGTCAGGTCGCCGAACTCGACGATTCGGTGCCCGACAAGGATCTCTCGAAACTGTGGCTGGCCACGACCGCCGCGGTCACCGCTCCCTACATCCCGATCTACATCGGCACCCAGTCGGTTCCGCCGGAGTATCGCCAGCACCGGTACCTGACCCACGGCGCCTCGGAGGAGTACCTGGACCCGCAGTTCGCCGAGCAGGAGGCCACCGAATCGGCGACCCAGACCTACAAGCGGCTGATGTACGCGACCTGCGCGCGGCCGCAGAAATACCTGGGCGAGGTCACCAAGGCCCTCGAAGGCTACGAGGCGCAGATCCTGCGCGATCAGGGCGATGTCGAGCAGAAGGCACGCGAGCAGTTCTCCTCCGGGGACGCCGCGGGTGCCCGGGCAACGCTCACCGAGGCCAGCACCGGCTGGGCCACCGATGGCCTGAAACTCGGGGACTACCTGCTGGACAAGGAGCTGGCCGAGGACAAGGCCGAGGGCGGGATCCACAAGCCGAAGGTCACCGTTCCCGAAGGGGAGACGATGAACCCGGAGAGCAGCGATATGTCCCTGCGCAGCGAGGAGACCGCGCGTGACCGGATGAACTGCGACCTCGGCGGCGGCTGGGCGGACGGCGGAACCCTGGCCCGCAAGGGGCACTACGGTGATCCCGCGGATGTCCCGGACTACCGGGGCTCCGAGGGGAACTGGTGGCCCTACGCGCTCACCGGCGTCGGCGGGCTGCTCCTCGGCGGGATCGCGGTCTGGCTGGTCAGGCGCCGGGTGAGCCGATCTTGACCGGCTCCCGGTCCGCTGCGAAGAATGAGCCGGACGACAGCGTGTGAGGAGTAGACGTGGCAGACAGTGTGCGGACCGAATTCGGTGAGGGCGTAGCCCTGATCACGATCGACCGTCCGGAGGCGAAGAACGCGGTGAACGCCGAGGTCGCCGAGGGGGTCGCCGCGGCGATCGACGAGTTCGAGTCGCGCACCGACCTGGTGATCGCGATCCTGACCGGCGCGGGCGGGACCTTCTGTGCCGGAATGGACCTCAAGGCGTTCACCAGGGGCGAGTCCCCCGCGGTGGAGAGCCGCGGGTTCGGCGGACTGACCTCGAAGCCGCCGGAGAAGCCGTTGATCGCCGCGGTGGAGGGCTGGGCGCTCGCGGGCGGTTGCGAGCTGGCCCTCGCCGCCGATCTCGTGGTTGCCGCGCGGGACGCCAAGTTCGGCCTTCCCGAGGTCAAGCGCGGACTGATCGCGGCGGCAGGCGGGCTGCTGCGGCTGCCCAAGGCGCTGCCCTATCAGCTCGCCATGGAGGTGGCGCTGACCGGGGATCCGATCACCGCGGAGGCCGCGCACGCGCACGGGATCGTGAACCGGCTCACCGATCCGGGCGACGCGCTGGACGGGGCCCGCGAGCTGGCCGGGCGGATCGCGCGCAACGGGCCGCTCGCGGTGCGCGCGACCAAACGGCTGGTCTCCGGCACCATCCGGTGGACCGACGAGGAGGCGTTCGCCGCCCAGGGCGAGATCATCGGCCCGGTGCTCGCCTCGGCGGACGCCATGGAAGGGGCCACGGCGTTCGCCGAGAAGCGCGAGCCGGTCTGGCGCGGGGAATAACCCGCGCTCAGAGCACCTGGCAGCGCAGTTCCGCCCCGGTGACCCGGATGGTGCTCGTGCTGGTCTCGGTCGCGGTCCAGAAATGCTGTTCGTTGCCGGGATGCGGGGCGTAGCGGGGGAACGCGGAACCGGCCAGGGTGACCCGCAGGCGGTGCCCGGGGCGCATCCGGTACCCGGTCTCGCCGAGGTCCACCCGCACCGGCGACGGCCACGGCCCGGTGACCCGCGCCGCCCCGTCCAGGATCCGGAAGGCGCGCCCGTCCGGGTACACGTCGGCGAGCGTGACCATCAGATCGGCGCTCGGGGCGTGCGCGGAGACCTCGCCCCGCAGTTCCACCGGGCCGGCCAGGTCCAGCGGCGCCGCGAAGGGCTCGGTGGTGCAGGCGCGCACATCCGCGCGCTCGTGCACCACGCTCTCCTCGGGCGGCTCCACGAGCGGGACATAGGGATCCACGAGGCTGGGCACCGGATCGGCCGGATCGTGCACCCACTCCAGCGCGGTTGCCTGCCGCTCGCCCAGGGCACCGGATCCGTCGAGCAACCAGGAGCGGGGCGCGCTCTCCGGCGGCGGCCAGGTCTCGGCGGCGCGCAGGCCCTCCCCGGACCGGGCCAGCCGCCAGCGCACCGGAGGATGCGGGTACTCGCCGAGGCCACGCAGATGGTGGTCGAAGAACTCGAGCAGCGGGGCGAGATAGTTCTCGATCCCGGGATCCGACCACGGCTCGTCCGGTTCCCGCAGTGCCGTCCACCCGTGGTCCACCGCATCGAGCAGCAGGTATTGCGGGGCACGGCCGGCCGAGCGGGCCGCCCGCCAGGTGGCCAGGTGCCCGCGCTGCAGGAAGTCGAAATGCCCGCCCAGATGCAGCGCCGGGATGTCCCCGCGCACCGGGTACGCGGCCCCGGTGCGGCCGCCGTGCGCCCATTCCTCGAGCAGCGGATTGCCGAAACCCAGTGCCTCGGGCAGCAGCTTGGCCAGCGGGCGCACCGACCAGTCCAGCGCATCGGCGTACTCGTAGAGCTCGCGGTCACTCCAGGTCTCCAGCGCCCACACCGCGGCGAGCTCCAGCGGGAACACCCCCTGCCGATCGAGCACCGCGTCGAGATCCGCGCTGGACACCCGCGGGGCGATCGCCCGCAGGGCCGGATGACCGCTCGAAGCGGCCGCCCACTGGGTGAACCCGTAATAGGAGTTGCCGAACATGCCGACCGTGCCATCGCACCAGCTCTGCCCGGTGATCCAGTCGATCGTGGCGTACCCGTCGGCGGCCTCGGCGC
Source organism: Sciscionella sediminilitoris (assembly GCF_000737195.2). Lineage (GTDB taxonomy): Bacteria > Actinomycetota > Actinomycetes > Mycobacteriales > Pseudonocardiaceae > Sciscionella > Sciscionella sediminilitoris. Next base: position 35,234 of record NZ_JALM01000003.1, on the reverse strand, counting down.
GAAACGGCGGGAGTTCACCCTCGGACCGGACCTTGCCGCGCACATCCTGGGCGACCACGGCGTACCCGTGTTCGGTGAACCACCGGGCGAGATCCGGGATGCGGCACTCCGGCGCCGCCTTGTCGTAGGGGATCCTGGTCAGCAGCACCGGCCAGCGCGATCCCCGCGCAGGCAGATACACATCGGTGGCCAGTCGTACCCCGTCGCTCATCGGCACCCGGTGTTCCCGCGCCTGCGCGGGAACCGGGGCCGGAGCCCTGCGTTTCGCCCTCATCGCGATCGAGCTTAAGCCGCCCGCCATGCGGGACGCGTTCAGGATCCCGCGCGTGGCCGCGGCACCAGCGATTCGACCGGCGGGCCGATCAGTGATTTCCGGACGAGCCGTTGGGCGGTGGCCGCGGCCCGGAGCAGTTTCGCGGCCATCGCCTTCTCGTTGAACCGCTGGGTGTCCCCGCCGAGCCCGAGCGCGGCGATGACGTGACCGTCCCTGGCGAACAACGGGACCGCGAGGGCGATCGTGTCCGGCACGTACTCGTTCCGGCACTTGGCGAGCCCGCGCCTGCGCACGACGGCGAGCTCGGCCTCCAGGGTGACCGGTGAGGTGATCGTCTGCGGGGTGCAGGCGATCATGGGCGCGTGCCGGATGAACCGTTTCGCGAGCAGCGGATCGTGCGCGAGCAATGCCTTTCCCGCGGCCGTGCAGTGCATGAACGCCCGTTCCTCGGTCTGGGCGACGACCGCGAGCTGGTGCTGATCGAAGAATGTGTCGAGGTAGTGCACCAGCAAACCATGCGCGACACCGAGGCTCACCAATTCCCGGGTCGCCGTATAGAGTTCGAGCAAAACCGGTTTTATCAAGCGTCTCAACAGTAATTCATTCGAATGATTCTCCGTGAGTCGCGACCAGTCGATGGTGTAGTAATCGCCCATCCGCTTGACTGTCGCGCAGGCGATGAGTTCGCCGAGTAACCGATGTGCCGTACTCTTCGCGAGCCCGGTGGATTGTGCGATTTCCGTGAGAGTGAGCGCCCGGTGCGAGGCATCGAGCAGCTCGAGCAGACCGATCGTGCGTGCTATCGCGTTTCGTGGCGGAGGATCGGTGATTACGGGCATGATTTCACCATGTCGGCACCGTCCGGGAGAATTAGCGCTACTGAGGCGCGTTTGGGATGTGCGGAAGGATTTATTCCCGTCCCCTTCGACGGGCTCCTCGTAGAGCCGATCAAGCATATCCACGGTGCTTCGGGCTATGTCAACAGCGCAGAAGTAGAACAATAGTTTCAATGGTTTTCGCGTTCCGTGGCGCGGAACATTCCATTCGAATTCACTCCGAGGATTCACTGAATCGGCGGTTCACGAATCCGTTCTGCGGCGTTTCCCGGAACTTTCGCGCGCCCAGGATAGCGAGATTTGCATAGCGGCACGAGCATGCAACCGGGTGAACCCGAATCCCGGTGTGCACGCTCGGTGCCGGGTTCATCCCCGCAGCGGCCCGGTGAACACGATGCGATTGCCGTCCGGATCGGTCAACGGCATGATCCGCACGGTCGTCGCATCGAGCGGACCCTCGTGCTCGATCCCGTCCCGGTCGAGCTGGGTGGCGCGCGCGTCCAGATCCGATTCGTCGAGCACCACCGTGCAGCGGCCCGCCCGCTCGGGTTCGGTCCACACCTGCACGCCGAAACTCTCGCCGAGGTGCCATTCCAGTAGCCCGTCCATCGGGCGGGCGTCCGGGCCGCGCCCGAACAGGGTCGTGTACCACCGCTGCGCGCAGTCCAGCTCGGTCACGGTCAGGTTCGCCAGTATCCGGGTGATCGCCATGCTCCTCGTCCTTCCGTTCGCGGATGTCGTACGGAGGGACCGGCCAGGGGCGGCGAACTCATCGCTGGTCGAGCAGATCCGTCCGCGCGGTCATCACGGCGAGGTAGCCCAGCAGGGCGGCACGCGCCTCGGCCGCGTTCAGTGAGCGGTTCCCGCTGATCAGGTGCAGGCCGTAGCCGTCCTCGAGGGCGACCGTGTTGCGGGCGATCTCCTCGAGCGGGCGGGCCAGGGTGAACTCGCCGAGCCCGGAGCCGAGTTCGAGCACCGAGCGGTAGAGGGCCACCTCCCGGTCGAACAGGCTGGACATCAGCGCGGCATGGCCCGCGCTGCGGTCGGCGAGCGAGTGCATCTCGTAGAGCAGCCGCGCGACCGCGTCCTCGGCGTCGGCGGGCAGCCCGGAGTGCACCGCGGCGCGCAGTTTGGCCCCCGGTTCCCGTTCCGCGCCGATCCGCTCGACCCTGGCCCGGTAGAAGTCCGAGACCGCGCCGTTGTGCACCTCGAGCATCAGCTCGGCGATCTCCGGGTAGTAGTACAGCACCGAGCCGGGGGACAGTCCGGCGTGTTCGGCGATGTCGCGTACCCGCACCTCGGCGAGTCCCCGTTCGCGGACCGCGCGCCCGGCGGCCTCGATGATCAGCGAGCGTCGCTCGCCCTGGCGTTTGGGTCGTGGCATGGCTTCATTCTTCAAATCGATGCACGGCTTCGGGAACGGCGATAGCCGTATCTCCCGACATCCATTGACACGGTACCGCTCGATACTTTGAATTGTAGTGCAAAGAATAAGCCCTCGCGAGGACAGCGGTGTTCCGCTCGAAGGGAAGTGCCAGGCGATGAACGAGGCGGAGCTGATCTTCCGCAACGGCACGGTGCGCACCGGGGACGGTGCGCCCTCCGATGCGCTCGCGGTCGGCGGCGGTCGCATCCTGGCGCTCGGTGATGCGGATGTGCGCCCGCTGCTCGGGCCGCGTACCGAGGTCGTGGACCTGGACGGTGGTGCGCTGCTTCCCGGGTTCCAGGACGCGCACGCGCATCCGGTGCTCGGCGGGCTGCACCGGATGGAGTGCGACCTGAGCGCCTGGCACTCCCTGCGGGACTATCTGCGCGAGATCCACGCCTACGCGGCCAGCCATCCGGAACTGGAGTGGATCACCGGGAGCGGCTGGTACGGCGATGTGTTCGAGGGCGGTTTCCCGGACCGGGAAACGCTCGACCGGGTGGTCGGCTCCCGGCCCGCGGTGCTGCGCAGCCACGACGCGCACGGGGTCTGGGCGAATTCGGCCGCCCTGGACCGGGCCGGCATCACCGCGGCGAGCCCGGATCCCGATGGCGGGCGGATCCTGCGCGATGCCGCGGGCGAACCGACCGGGATGCTCGTGGAGTCGGCGGCCGAACTGGTCACCCGGCTGCTGCCGGAGCCAGGGGAGCGGACCCTGCGCAAGGCGATCCGGAACGCGCAGCGATACCTGCACGGGCTCGGGATCACCGCATGGCAGGACGCGGCGGTGGGCAGCGCGCTCGGGCTGCCGGACATCGGGCCCGCCTATGCCGCGCTCGCCGCGAACGGGGAACTGACCGCGAAGGTGACCGGGGCGCTGTGGTGGGACCGGGAACGCGGGCTCGAGCAGGTTCCCGAACTCGTGGAACGGCGCAGGCGGCTGGCCGGGCCCGGGTTCACCCCGAGCGCGGTCAAGATCATGCAGGACGGGGTGTGCGAGAACCTGACCGCCGCGGTGCTCGAGGACTACCACGGTGCCCCCGGGGAGCGGGGGATGAGCTTCCTGGATCCGCAGCGGCTCGCCGCGCTGGTGGACGCGCTCACCGGGGTCGGCTTCGACCTGCATTTCCACGCCGTCGGCGACCGGGCTGTGCGGGAATGCCTGGACGCGGTGGAGAAAACCGGGCGGGACGGGGATTTCCGGCACCAGATCGCGCACATCGACCTGATCGCCGAGCGTGAGGTGACCCGGATGCGCGAGCTCGGGGTGCTCGCGAACCTGCAGCCGCTGTGGGCGCGCCAGGATCCGGTGCTGGTGCAGACCAAGCTGCCCTATCTCACCGAAAGCCAGCGCGCCCGGCATTTCGCGTTCGGCGCGCTGGACCGGGCCGGGGTCGGGCTGGCGATGGGCAGCGACTGGCCGGTCTCGGATCCCGCCCCGCTGTGGGGAATTCACGTCGCGGTCAACCGGACGGCACCACCCGGTGACCCGCACGCCGCCGATCCGCGCTCGCGCACCGATCCGCTGCTGGCCGGGGAGGCGATCACCGCGGAACGGGCCGTGCACGCCTATACGGCCGGATCCGCGCGGGCGAACCGGCTCGACGACCGGGCCGGATGGCTCGCCCCCGGGTTCGCCGCCGACCTCGTGGTGCTGGACGCCGACCCGGTGGGCGTGGCGCCAGGGGACATCGGCGCGATCGGGGTCGGGATGACCTTCGCCGATGGCCGGCTCGTGTACGAGCGCGGCTGAATACTTTGAACGAGAACGCAAAGAACAAGGAGTGCCCGTGACCGGACAGACCCTGCAACACTGGACCGAGCTCGCCGCCCGGATCCGGTTTCGGAAGGCCGCGTTCATCGGCGGGGAACCGGTCAGCGCACCGGAGACCTTCGCCTCGGTGAACCCGGCGACCGGGAAGGTGCTCGCCGAGGTCAGCGCCTGCGGGACCGCAGAGGCGGACCGCGCGGTCGCGGCGGCGCGCGCGGCGTTCACCGACGGCCGCTGGTCGAAGCGCCCCGGCGAGCGCAAACAGGCCCTGCTGCGGCTGGCCGGGCTCATCGAACGGGACGCGGAAGAACTGGCCCTGCTCGACTCGCTGGACATGGGCAAACCGGTGCGCGAGGCGGCCGCGGTGGACATCCCCGGATCGGCGGCGATCCTGCGCTGGTACGCCGAGGCCATCGACAAGTGCTACGGGCAGGCGGTGCCGACCGAACCGGGCAACCACGCCTGGGTCGACGCGCTGCCGCTCGGGGTGGTCGCGGCCGTGGTGCCGTGGAACTACCCGCTGGAGATGGCGATCTGGAAACTCGGCCCGGCGCTCGCCGCGGGCAACACCGTGGTGCTCAAACCCGCGGAGCAGTCCCCGTTCTCCGCGCTGCGCCTCGCCGAACTCGCCGTGGAGGCCGGACTGCCGGACGGGGTGCTGAACGTGTTGCCCGGTCTTGGGGAGCAGGCGGGAAGGGCGCTCGGCCAGCATCCGGGCGTGGACTGCGTGACCTTCACCGGTTCCACCGAGGTCGGCAAACTCTTCCTGGGCTATGCCGCGGAATCCAACGCCAAGCAGGTGTGGCTGGAGATGGGCGGGAAGAGCCCGAACCTGGTGTTCGCCGACGCGGACCTGGAGGCGGCCGCGGCCAAGGCCTGTTTCGGCGCCTTCTACAACGCGGGCCAGGTGTGCTCGGCGAACACCCGGCTGCTCGTGCAGCGCTCGGCGCAGGAGGAACTGCTCGACCGCATCGGCGCGCACCTGGACGAGTACCGCCCCGGTGATCCGCTCGACCCGGACTGCGGGATCGGCGCGCTGGTCTCGGCCGAACACGCCGAACGGGTGCGCGGCTACATCGAACTCGGCAAGCGGGAGGCGCGGCTGGTCGCCGGTGGTGAAACGCAGGACAACTTCGTGGCGCCGACCGTGTTCGCCGGGGCCCGCAACGACATGCGGATCGCCCGCGAGGAGATCTTCGGCCCGGTACTCACCGTGATCCCGTTCGACACCGAGGAGGAAGCACTCGCCATCGCCGCGGACAGCCGCTACGCGCTCGCCGCCTCGGTGTGGACCACCGACCTCGCCCGCGCGCACCGGGTGGCGGACGCGCTGCGGGTGGGCACCGTCTCGGTCAACACCGTGGATGTGCTCACCGTGCAGACCCCGTTCGGCGGCTTCGGCGAGTCCGGATTCGGCAGGGACCTCTCGCTGCACGCGCTCGAGAAATTCACCGGGCAACGCACGACCTGGATCAGTTACTGAAGAACACCGCAGAAGGGACACACACCATGACGACCGATCTCGCCGCGCGGGACCGCGCGAACATCATCCATCCGTATCTTCCCGCGAGCAGCACCGAGCGGGTCGTGATGACCGAGGGCCGCGGTTCCCGGTTGTGGGACACCGAGGGCCGCGAGTACATCGACGCGACCGGTGGGCTCTGGCTCGCCCAGATCGGGCACGGCCGTGCCGAACTCGCCGACGCCGCCCGCGCGCAGATGGCCAAGCTCGAGTACTTCACCAGTTTCTGGGAGTTCTCCAACGAACCCGCGATCGAGCTCGCCGAACGCCTCGTCTCGATCAGCCCGGCGCACCTGGAGCGGGTGTACTTCACCTCCGGTGGTTCGGAAGGCAACGAGGCCGCGATCAAGATGGCCCGCTACTACCACCACCGGCGCGGGGACACGAACCGGACCTGGATCCTCGGCAGGGACCGCGGGTACCACGGCGGCGGTATCGGTGGCAGCTCGGTGAACGGATTCTCGCTGTACCACGAGGGTTTCGGGCCGATGATGCCGGATGTGTTGCACCTGACCCCGCCGTGGCCGTACCGCACCGAACTGTTCGACGGGCAGGACTGCACCGATTTCTGTGTCGCCGAACTGGAACGCACCATCGCCGAACTGGGCGCGGAGAACATCGCCGCGATGCTCGCCGAGCCGATCATGGGGGTCGGCGGGATGATCGTGCCACCGGCCGACTACTGGCCGAGGATCGCGGAAGTCTTACACCGCAACGGGATCCTGCTGATCTTCGACGAGGTGGTCACCGCCTACGGCAGGCTCGGCAGCTGGTTCGCCGCCGAACACTTCGGGGTGCGCCCGGACATCGTGGTCACCGCGAAGGGCATCACCAGCGGCTACCTCCCCCTCGGCGCGGTGCTCACCAGCGGGGAGGTCGGCGAGGTACTCGGCCGCGAGCACGGCTTCCCGGTCGGCTACACCTACAACGGGCATCCCACCGCCTGCGCGGTCGCCCTGGCCAATCTGAACATCATCGAGCGCGAGGGATTGCTGGAGCGGGCCACCAAGATCGGTGACTTCCTCGCCGCCGAACTGCGCGGGGAACTCGGCGAACTCGCCCGGGTCGGCGAGGTGCGCAACCAGGGCATGATGCTGGCCGTGGAACTGGTCACCGACCGGGAGAGCAGGCAGCCGCTGCCCGGGATCCAGCAGATCGCCGACACCATCCGCGCGGACAACGGGGTGATCGTGCGGGACGCGGCGACCGCGCTCGTGCTCTCCCCGGCGCTGACCCTGTCCGAGGAGGAGGCGAGCGCCGTGGCACGGGCGATCGGTGAGGTGCTCGCGCGCACCGAGGCCGACGGCACCGTGCGCCCGCGCGGCACCGATTCCAGCGGGGCCCGCTGATGTCCGGCCCGCCCTCGACCACCGGCGAGTTCGTCAACACCGAGTCGCAGAACATCCGGCGCAACCTGCGCCGGTTCGACACGATCTGTTTCGCGATCGCCGCGATCATCTCGATCGACACCATCGGCCAGATCGCCACATCCGGCGCGGAGGCGTTCACCTGGACCGCCGTGCTCGTCGTGACGCTGCTGTTCCCCTACGGGCTGATCATGGCCGAACTCGGCAGCGCGTTCCCGCACGAGGGCGGGCCGTATGTCTGGCTGCGCAAGGCATTCGGGAAACTCACCGCCGGTGTCGGCACGATGTTCTACTGGATCACCAATCCGGTGTGGCTCGGCGGTTCCATCACCTTCCTCGCCGCGGCCACCTGGGAAAGTTTCCTGGTGCCCGGCAAGGCCGGTGGAGTCGGCGACTACCTGTTCAAGATCGTGTTCATCTGGATCGCCATCCTCGGCGCGGTGGTGAGCCTGCGGTACGGCAAATGGTTCGTCACCTTCGGCGCCATCTGCAAGGTGGGCCTGGTCGCCGTGTTCGCGGTGACCGTGCTCATCTACGCCGCGCGTAACGGGGTGCACGGCTACGCCGCGGGCGCCTTCGCCCCGACCGCCTCGGGTTTCCTCGGCGTGGCCCCGGTGCTGATGTTCGCTCTCGTCGGGTTCGAAGCCCCGAACGGGGCGGCCGAGGAGATGCACAATCCGCGCCGCGATGTGCCGCGGATGGTCGCCGTCTCCGGGATCACCTCGGCACTGTGCTATCTGGTGCCGATCTTCGGGATCGTCGCCGTGCTGCCCTCGGACAAGATCAACGGGCTCGACGGGTTCATGGGCGCGATCGGCGAGGTCTTCTCCGTCTACGGCTCCGCCGCGCCCGCGCTGACCGCGATCGCCGCCGCGGTGTTCGTGCTCGTCCTGCTCAACCAGGGCGTTTCCTGGATGATGGCCTCGGACCGGGTGCAGGCGGTCGCCGGGATGGACGGTGCCTTCCCGCGCTGGTTCGGCGCCTTCCACCCGAAGCTCAACACACCGCTGCGGGTCAACCTGCTCTCCGGCGTGGTCGCCACCGCGTTCATGCTCGTGGCCACCCAGCTGCAGAGCGGTTCCGGATCGGCTGTGTTCGGCGTGGTGCTCAACGTGGCGGTGAGTACCCTGCTGATGTCCTATCTGGTCATCTTCCCGACCGTGCTCGTGTTGCGCCGCAAGGCTTCCGGGGCCGAGCGGCCGTTCAAGGTCCCGTTCGGGCGCCTCGGTCTCGGCGTGTGCTTCGGGATCAGCTACCTGTGGGTGCTGCTCGGGGTGTGGCAGACCGTCGCACCGGGCGTGCTGGAGAGCGCCTTCGGGGTGCCGTACGACTTCCGGGGCACCTGGGGCATTTCCCGGGCCGAATTCGAACTGTTCACCTTCGGCACGCTCGCGGTCATCGCCCTGCTCGCGCTCGGCGGGTACGCCATCGCCAGGCGCAACCGGGCACCGTCCGCGGAACCGGCGGCACGGCAGTATTCCTGAGCGCGGACCCGTCCTCAGGCCGCGCGCAGGCAGAACGGATGTCCGGCCGGGCTGGCGTAGACGCGGCTGCCGACGCGGGTGGCCGGACCGATCTCACCGGTGGGGCGCAGCCGGGTGGCACCGGCCGCGATCGCCGTACGGTCGGCGCTCGCGAGGTCGTCGACGGTGAAGTCGAGGTGCAGCTGCTGGGAGAGGCCGTCCGGCCACTCCGGGGCGGTGTGTCCCGGAGCCGTCTGGATCACGACCACCGGGAAGCCGGGTGCCTGAACGAAGTGATGGCTCGGTGTGCGGGTGACCGAGCCGCCGAGCAGGCGATGCCAGAAGGCGCTCTCGGGCTCCGGTTCGGCGGCTTCGATGATCACCGAACTCAGGGTGATGGTCACGGGATTCTCCTGTTCTCGGGTCGGATGCCGGTCATACGGCCGGGATGATGCCGCCGTCGACGCGGAACTGTGCTCCGGTGAGCCACTTCGCGCGCCCGGAAGCGAGGAAGGCGATCAGTTCGGCGACGTCCTCGGGATCTCCCGGCCGGGCAAGCGGAACCTTCAGCTCGTCCACGATCTGCTGGGTCATCGCATCGGCGTGCACGCCCTGTTGCCCGGCCAGCTGCCGGAGGTGGTCGGCGGCGCCTTCGGTGACGACGAACCCGGGGAGGACACACACCACGCGCACCCCGTGCGCGCCCACCTCGGTGGCCAGTTCACGGCTGTAGGTGTTCAGCGCCGCCTTGGCCGCGGCGTACGAAGCCTCCGTGCGCTGCGGGAGCCTGCTGGCGATCGAGGAGACGTGCACGACGACACCACGGCCCCGTTCGACCATCCCCGGCACCAGGGCCCGGTCCAGGCGTACGGCGCTGAGCAGGTTCATCTCCAGGTCCGCCTGCCAGGACTCCTCCGAACGGTCCAGGGTCGGTGCCGGCGCGCTCGCCGCTCCCGCGTTGTTCACCAGGACATCCACGCCACCTGCGCGATCGAGGACCGATCGGCCGAGTTCCGCCACGCCCTCCTTGGTGGCGAGGTCCGCCGGGATGAACTGGGCGCCGATATCCGCCTCCGGCCTGCTGCGGGACGCGGTCAGCACGGTCGCGCCCGCGGCGGCGAACCGGCGGGCGGTCGCGGCGCCCAGTCCCCGGCTGGCGCCCGTGACCAGTACACGCAGTCCCTCCAGCCCTTCCTCCGTGATCGTCATGAGATCTCCTCGCCTAAGATGAACCCGACTCCGGATACGATACACAACCTGAGTCGGACTCACCTTATGGAGGTTTCGTTGTCCTCAGCACGTCCGCTGCGCGCCGACGCACGCCGGAACCGCGAGGCACTGCTGGCGGCGGCGCGGGAAGCGTTCCTCAGCGGTGACACCGACTCGCACGTGGAGGAGATCGCCCGCAGCGCCGGGGTGGCCGTGGGAACGCTCTACCGGCACTTCGAGACCCGCGAAGCCCTCATCGAAGAGGTGTATCGCCAGGAAGTCGACGAACTGTGCGCCGCGCCCGCCGCACTCCTGGAGCGGTATTCCCCGGAGGAGGCCCTGCGGCGCTTCCTGCTGCTGCTCGTGGAACACGCCGCCGTCGGCAAGGGAATGTCGGTCGCGCTGGAGAGCATCATGGCCACGGCCTCTCCGGTCTTCGAGGCCGCGCGCACGCAGATGGCCGACGCCCTGACGCAACTGCTCGATGCCGGTGTGACGGCCGGTGTCGTCCGGGACGGCGTCACCGGTCCTACGCTGTTGCGCGCCCTGGGCGGTATCTGCGGAATGCGCGCCACCGAAGGCTGGCAGGACGAGGCCAGGCAGATCACCGCCCTGCTCTTCGACGGCCTGCGCTACGGTACGGCAGGCTGACGGTATGCAGGAGACTTCCGAAGACCTGGACCGGTTGCAGCGCTTGCTGGACGACTCGTACGCCGCGGCGGGCCCGCACCTGCGGTCGATCATCGGCCCGGAACGCCGGCTCGATGCCGCGGGTGTGGTCGCCGAGCTGGGGACCATGCGGGTGCTGGCGCTGGCCACCATCACGGCCCGGGGCGAGCCCCGGGTGGGCCCGGTCGACGGGTTGTTCTACCGGGGCCGGTTCCACTTCGGATCGGGCGCGGACTCCGTGCGGTTCCGGCACATCCGTGCCCGTCCCGCCGTCTCCGCTTCGGTCATCGAGGGGGAGCGGCTGCAGATCACCGTGCACGGCAACGCCCGGGAGGTCTCCCCGGCGGCGGATCCGGAACTGGCCGCGTTCCTTATCGGTGTGTACGGCCGCGAGGCCTGGGACACCTGGATGAGCGTGTTGCCGTGGGCGCGGATCGAACCCGAGCGGATGATCACCTTCGTCAACCAGGCCGCGCGGGAAACGTAGATCACAGGGTGCGTTTCGGGGCGATTTCCAGCCCCGTTTTCTTTCCTGAAAAAAATGATCATCCAGTCCTGGAATTGTCGAATCCGCTCGGTTTTTCCTGGTTTGACAGTTCGGTTTTTCCGCCCATGGACACGTCGATCGCGGATTTGTCAAATTTGCCACCGGTCCGGTTCGTGAATATCCTTCTTCGGGCAATCGGGAACGGGGTGAGCATGGAATTTCCTGGTGAGCTGCAGGCCACCTTCGTGCCGGACGAGGGCGGGTTCGCGTTCTGGGGCTTGGCCGAGCCGGTCGAGGCGGTGCGCGCGCTCGGGCTGCCCGAGGGGCGCGCGGCGGAGTGTGCGCTGGCCGTGCCGGACGGGGACCGGGTGGGCCCGGCCCGGGTGCCGAGCCGGGTGGTGGAACTGGACGCGGCCCTCCCCGCGCTGCGGGCGCTGCCGGAGGACGCGCGCCTCGCCGATTCGCTGCGGGCCTGGCGGCGGGCCGCGCGATTACTGGACGACGATGCGGGGGACCCGGAATTCGCCGATCTCGCGGCCGCGATGCCCGCCGCGGCGCACGCGGTGCTGGACGCCGAACAGGACGCGATCCGTGCCCCGGATGCGCTGCTCGGGCTGCTCCGCTCCAGCGCGGGACTCGGGCGGGCACTGGACCGGGCCGGGATCCACGCGGAGTTGCGGCCCTATCAGCGCTCCGGGCTCGCCTGGCTCACCGGTCTCGCCGGAGGCGGTGTGCTCGCCGACGAGATGGGGCTCGGCAAGACGCTGCAGGCGATCTGCCTGCTCGCGACTCGCGAGGACGGGCCGCATCTGGTGGTGTGCCCGACCTCGCTGCTCGGTAACTGGCGGCGCGAGCTGGAGAAGTTCAGCCCGCGCACCCCGGTCGTGGTACACCACGGCCCGGGGCGTGAACTCTCCGGTGAACTCGAACCGTCCACCGTGGTGGTGACCGGTTATCCGGTGCTGCGTACCGATACGGCCGCGCTCACCGGGATCGGCTGGGGTGTGCTCGTGCTCGACGAGGCGCAGCAGATCAAGAATCCCACCGCGCAGGCCACCCGTGCCGCCGCCCGGATCACCGCGCGGACCCGGATCGCGCTGACCGGGACCCCGGTGGAGAACCACCTCGAGGAGCTGTGGTCCATCGTGACGGTCACCAATCCCGGACTGCTCGGCAGCCGCGCCCGCTTCCGGGAACGGTTCGCGAACCCGATCCGGCAGCGTGGCTCGGCGAGCGCGACGAACCGGCTGCGCGGGCTGCTGGGGCCGCATCTGTTGCGCCGCACCAAATCCGAGGTGGCCACCGATCTGCCGGAGAAGCTGTATGCCACGGTCGCCTGCACCCTGACCGGGGAACAGGCTCGCGCCTACACCAGGGCGGTGGACCGCGCCTTCGGCGACGGCTTCGGTTCCGGTATCGAACGCCGCGGCCGGGTGCTGGCCCTGCTCACCACGCTCAAACAGATCTGCAACCATCCCGTGCAGGCCGGTGCCGAGGACGGAGAACTGACCGGGCGCTCCGGGAAACTGGACCGGGCCACGGAAATGCTCGCCGAGATCGCCGACGACGGGGAGCATGCCCTGGTGTTCACCCAGTACCGGGAAATGGGCGAGCTGCTGGCGCGCCATCTCGCCGGGCAGCTCGGCCTGGACACGGTGCCGTTCCTGCACGGCGGACTGCCGGTGGCGCAGCGGGACCGCATGGTCGAACGGTTCCAGCACGATCCGGATGCCGCACCCGTGCTGCTGCTTTCCCTGCGCGCGGCCGGTTTCGGGCTCAACCTCAGCCGCGCCAACCACGTGCTGCACTACGACCGCTGGTGGAATCCCGCCGTGGAGGAACAGGCAAGCGATCGCGCGCACCGCATCGGCCAGCGGCGCACGCTCACCGTGCACACCCTGGTCACGGCGGGCACCATCGAGGACTACATCGCGCGCATGCACGAGAGCAAACGGGCGCTGGCCGGAGTGGTCTCCGGGGAGTCCGAGGTGTCCGCGCTCGCCGAACTCGGTGACGAGGAACTGCACGAGGTGCTCCGCCTCGACCCGGCGGGGGTGCGGTGATGGCGGGCGAATTCGGTGTCACCCCATGGGGACGAGCCTGGCTGCGCACCGTGGAATCGGCCCGGCTGACCGCACCGGAGCCCGCGCTGCCCAGGGCGCGGAACATGGCGCGCAACGCGGAGGTGCCGGGGCCGCGGGTCACTCCGGGGCTGGTCGAGGCGGAGGTACGCGGCCACCCGGTCCGGATCGAGGTCCCGCCGTTCGAGGACCGCGAAACCGTCGTCCGCCTGCGGGCCGAGTATCCCGCCGGTGCACCGGGGGAACTCGCGGACGAGCTGCACGAGCGCCTCACCGAACAGGGGATCGGGCTCGCCGAGCTGGGCGAACAGCACTGCGGCTGCGCCAGCCGCAAACCCCGTTGCGTGCACCTGCTCGCCACGCTGTACGCGCTGACCAGGCGAATCGACGAGGAACCCCGGCTCGCCCTCACCGTGCGCGGGGTGGCACCGGACCAGGAGAACCACGGCTGGATCGCCCTCGCCGAGGTGCCTGTCGCCGGTTTCTACACCGCGCACACCCTAGACTGAACAGCGTGCGCACCCGACCGACGCTGAGCTGGACCGGTGAGACCGGAGGCTGCCCGGTCACCGGGGACCTCGACGCGATCGAGGAGGCACTGCGCACCGGCGGGGTACTGGCGCTGAGCGGGGCGGGGATCTCCACCGAATCGGGGATTCCGGACTATCGCGGCGAGACCGGCAGCCTGCGCAGACACACCCCGATGACCTACGAGGAGTTCCTGCACAGCGTGTCCGGGCGGCGCCGCTACTGGGCGCGCAGTCACCTCGGCTGGCGCACGATCGCCCGCGCCCGGCCGAACGCGGGACATCACGCGGTCGCCGGACTGCGCGCCGCGGGCCGGATCGGCGGGGTCATCACCCAGAACGTGGACGGGCTGCACACCAGCGCGGGCACCCCGGATGTGGTGGAACTGCACGGAAATCTCGATCGGGTGATCTGCCTGGGCTGCTCCCGGTACAGCGAACGGGAAGCCCTGGACCGGCGGCTGCGCGCGGCGAACCCGGACTTCACCGCGACCGCGAGCGAGGTGAACCCGGACGGGGATGTGGAGCTGGCCGAGGAAATCGTCCGCGAGTTCACCGTCGTGGACTGCGAATCCTGTGGCGGGGTGCTCAAACCGGATGTCGTGTTCTTCGGGGAGAGCGTGCCGCGCCCGCGGGTGGCGCATTGTTTCGGGCTCGTGGACCGGGCCAGCGCGGTGCTGGTGCTCGGCTCCTCGCTCGCGGTCATGTCCGGGCTGCGGTTCGTGCGGCACGCCGCCAAATCCGGCAAGCCCGTGCTGATCGTGAACAACGGTGTGACCCGCGGCGACGAACACGCCGTGCTGCGCGTGCAGCGCCCGCTCGGCACCGCGCTCACCGAGCTCGGCGCCCGGCTCGCCCATCCGTGAACACAGCGTTGTGATGTAATCCCGTGCCGTGTCGGGAGAAATGTCCGGAGCAGTACCGGGAGAAGTCAAACACCGCTGGTTGATCATCGCCTGGGCGAGCATCGCGGTCGCCGTCGCGGTCTACGTGCTCGCCGTGCTCACCCCCGTGGGGCAGGCCCTGGAGAACGCCGCACTGCGCGGTGCGGACCAGGCCGCCGCGGCCGAGAGCGGGCAGGCGGACACCGCGCTGGGCCGGATCACCGTGTACTCGCTGGCCGCGGCCGTAGTCGTGGTCGCCGCCGTCGGGCTGCTGCGCAGGCGGCTCGACCTGACCATCGCCGCCGTCGGGGTGATCGGGCTTGGCCAGGTGGTGACCCAGGCGCTCAAACGGTTCGTGCTGCCGCGCCCGGAGCTGGTCCCGGTCTCCGATGCCTACCAGGGCAACAGCCTGCCGAGCGGGCACACCACCATCGCGATGACCGTGCTGTTCGCCGTGCTGATCGTGCTGCCGCACCGCTGGCGCGGGGTGGCCATGTTCTTCGTACTGAGCTGGGCGGTCTGGATCGGGGCCTACACGATCACCGCGAAATGGCACCGGCTCTCCGACACCCTCGCCGCCGACGCGGTCTCGCTGGCCATCGCCTGCTTCGCCTCGGTGTGGCTGGCCCGACGTGGCCTGGTCAGCGCCTACGAAGGTCCGCGGAAGATCCCGCGAGTGCTGATCGCGGTCTTCTTCGGCGGGGTCGCCGCGGCCTCGCTGGCGCTGGGCCTGGTCCTGTGGCTGGTGCCGATCGGGACGGAAGGATTCGCCGAGACCGTGCGCACCAACACCTGGACGGTGTACCTGGGTGCGGGTTCGCTGGCCGCGGCGGGTTCGATCCTGGCCGCCCTGGTCTTCCTGGCCAGCTGGCGCAGGCTGCAGACCGAGCGGCCGGATCCTCACAGTTCCTCGGCGCCGACCAGCGCGGCCTCCTCGGGCACCGTGCGCTGATCCTTGCCCCTGCCCAGCAGCAACAGCCCGGCGATCACACAGCAGACCGCGGCGACCAGGAACGGCGCGTGCGGGAAACCGGTCCACTCCGCGATGTGGCTGACCAGGATCGCGGCCGCGGCGCCACCGAGCCAGCGGCAGAAGTTGTAGCCACCGCTCGCGACCGGGCGCGGGGCCGGGCTCACGCTCATCGCGGTCCCGGTGAACAGGGTGTTCAGCAGGCCCGAGACCAGACCGGAGACGATCACCAGCACCACGACCAGCGGTTTGCTCGGCACGATCAGCACGGCCATCAGCACGGCGTAGGCGAGCACGGAGAGCGCGGTGGCGTGCCGTTCCCCGAGCTT
This sequence comes from Sciscionella sediminilitoris, assembly GCF_000737195.2. Taxonomy (GTDB): domain Bacteria; phylum Actinomycetota; class Actinomycetes; order Mycobacteriales; family Pseudonocardiaceae; genus Sciscionella; species Sciscionella sediminilitoris. Next base: position 19,419 of record NZ_JALM01000003.1, on the reverse strand, counting down.
GCCCGCGAGCTTCGGCGCCAGGAACACCCCGGCCACCGCGACCGCGAGGCCCCAGCCGAAGAACACCAGCCCCACCTCGATGGCGGAGAACCCGAGCACGAACGGAGTCCAGGCGAGCACCGTGAAGAACGCGAAGGTGTACAGCGCCGAACCGATCGAGGTGCGCAGCAGGCCGCCGTGGCGCAGCGCGCGCAGCGGATCGGAGATGCGGATGCGTTCCCGTTGCAGGTGGTTGTCCTTGGCCAGGAACACCACGCACAGCACGAGACCGACCGCCATCAGCACCGCGGTGCCCAGGAACGGCCCGCGCCAGGAGATCGAACCGAGCAGCGCGCCGAGCAGTGGCCCGATCGCGAGCCCGACCCCGAGCGCGGCCTCGTAGAGCAGGATCGCGCCCTTCTGCCCGCCGGTGGCCGCGCCGACGATCACCGAGAGCGCAGTGGCGATGAAGAAGGCGTTGCCCAGACCCCACAATCCGCGCAGCGCGATCAGCTGGCCGATATCGCCGGCCAGCGCGCACACCGCCGTGGCGATCACGATCAGCGCCAGCCCGGTGACCACGGTGCGCTTGGCGCCGAACCGGGCACTGCACGCCCCGGTCACCAGCATCGCGACCACCTGAACCCCCAGATACGAGGCGAACAGCAGGGTGACCTGGGAGGGGCTCGCGTTCAGCCCCTTGGCGATGGAGAGCAGGATCGGGTCGACGAGGCCGATCCCCATGAATGCGATCACCGCGGCGAATGCGGTGATCCAGACTTGTTTCGGTTGTCCTTTCAACGCGTCGAGCAGGCGCGGATGCGCTTCGGTGCTCATCGGCTATCAGTCGTTCCTTCCTGAATCGGCAGGTGCTTCCTGGTCGAGCAAGCGCTCGAATGCGGGGATCGCGGCCGCGATCGCCGTCCGGTCCGCCGTGCTGAGCCCGGTGAGCCGGTCGCGGATGAACTCCTCCCTGGCCGCCACGACCTCGTCGTAGAACCGCCGCCCGGTCTCGGTGAGCTCGACCCTGGTCGCCCTGCGGTCCGCGGGATCCGGGACCCGGCGCACGATTCCCATCCGTTCCAGGCGGCCGATCACGTTCGTCATCGAGGGCAGCTGAACCCCCTCGGCCTCGGCGAGCGCGCTCATCCGCGCCGGTCCGCCCTCCACGAGGGCGCGCACGATCGAACCCTGGGTCAGGGTCAGCTGATGCTGCGGGGTCTGGCGCCGGGCGACGTAGTACAGCCGGAACACCAGCGGCCGCAGCGCTGCCGCGAGATCGGTGATCGGATCATTCACTTAGCCAGTCTAACATTTTTTATTAGTGTGGCTAAGTAATTTGTGTCTCAGAGTGCGTCTCGGGAGCTCTCGTCCCTCGCGAGCGGGAGCCAGATCGCCGGTGTCCTGCTGGGCACCCGCCCCGGGATCGGCAAGGCGACAACGCCGCGAGGCGCCGATATGGCCCCCGCGCAGCAGGACATGGAGCTCTCAGATGTGCTCTCAACCGTGGCAGACTCATACGCGGCGCTGGCGAAAGGAGAACGCATGGGTGGCACGGACGCGCGGGTCGCGGTGATCGGGCTCGGGGCGATGGGCTCGAACGCCTTGTGGCGGCTCGCCGAACGGGGTGTGGAGGCGATCGGGATCGAACAGTTCGCCGCCGGGCACGACCGGGGTTCCTCGCACGGGGACACGCGGCTGTTCCGCACGGTGTGCCTGGAACATCCGGGCCTGGTCCCACTCGCGCGGCGGGCCGCGGAACTGTGGCGCGAACTCGAGGAACGCACCGGGACCCACCTGCTCGAGCTCACCGGGGGACTGACCATCGGGGCGCCGGACTCGCCGCTGGTGACCGCGACCAGGCAGGCGGCGGAGGTGAACGGGGAACGGCTGGCCGAGGTCGACCTGGCCACCGAGTTCCCGCAGCACCGGCCGATCGCACCGGGGCACATCGCACTGCGCGACGAGAATGCCGGTGTGGTGCGTCCGGAGCGCGGGGTGACCGCGGCCTGCCAGGCGGCGGAACGGGCCGGGGCGCAGACCGTGTTCGGCAGCCGGGTGCGCGAGGTGACCCCGGACGAGGACGGGGTGCTGGTGCGCACGACGGACCGGGATTACCGGGTGGAACAGGTGGTGCTGACCACGGGGGCCTGGTTGCGCGCCTTCGCGCCCGGAATCCCGCTCGAACCGTTCCGCACCCCGCAGACCTGGTTCACCCCGCGCGCGGATCCCGAAGCCTTCGCGGTGGACCGGTTCCCCACCTTCATCCGCCAGTTCGACGACGGGCCGCGGATGTGGGGGCACGGCGGGATGGACGGCGGTGACCCGAAATGCGGGCCCGCGGACAACCCGGCGTATCCGCCCGCCGATCCGGACGCGCTGGACCGGCGGGTGCGGCCGGAGGACCGGGAACTGATCGGTTCGCTGGTGCGGCGCGGGATCGAGGGCCTGGATCCGGAACCGAGCAGGGTGACCATCTGCATGTACACCAAGACCCCGGACGAGCAGTTCGTGCTCGGGCGCATCGGGGATCGTGTGGTGCTCGGCGGCGGGGGCAGCGGGCACGCCTTCAAACACGCCACCGCGCTCGGCGAGGCGCTCGCGGACACGGTGACCGGAGAGCCCTCGTTCACCGATCTGTCCTTTGTGGACCCGAAGCGGTTTGGTTGAGGAGAAGGCATGACTTTCCTGCCCGAGGACGGATTCCCGCTGTGCTCGATCCCGAAGGCCTACGCCACCGATCGCCCGGATCAGGTGGCCGTGCGCTGTGGGAACGAGGAACTGACCTGGTCGCAGTTGCATCTGGCGAGCAACCGGGTGGCGCACGGACTGCGTGAGCGCGGGGTGGCACCGGGGTGGATCGTGTCGCTGCTGCTGCCGAACTCCTGCGCGGCGATCGTGGCACTGTTCGCCTGCTACAAGGCCGGCGCCATCCCGCAACCGCTCTCGGCACGGCTGGCCGAGCAGGAGCGCCGGGAGATCCTGGAGCTCGCCGATCCGGGCGCGGTCCTCGAGGGAACCGCCGCGGTCGACGAGCTCTCCGGGTATTCCGATGCGGATCTGCCCGAGGTGATCGCCCCGTCCTGGAAGGCGCCGACCTCCGGCGGGTCCACCGGACGGCCGAAGATCATCCTCGCCGGTCGCGAGGCGGTCTACCGCGGACTCGACGCCCTGGTGTGGGGCATCGAGCCGGGGGAGCGGTTGCTGCTGCCCGCCCCGCTGCACCACAACGCGCCGCTGTGCGTGGCCAGCTATGCCCTGTTCGGCGGCGGCACGGTGACCATGCTCGAACGGTTCGATCCGGAGGCCACCCTCGCCGCGGTCGCCCCGAACGCGATCAGCTGGCTGTACCTGGTGCCGACCATGATGCGCAGGATCGAGGCGCTTTCCCGGTCCGTGCGCACCGGCTACGACCTGTCCTCGCTGCGCATGGTGTGGCATGTCGCCGCGCCGTGCCCACCGGCCACCAAACGGGCCTGGATCGACTGGCTCGGCCCGGAGCGGATCTGGGAGCTCTACGCGGGCACCGAGGCGCAAGCGGGCTGCACGATCTCGGGCACCGAGTGGCTCGAGCATCCCGGTTCGGTCGGTGCCCAGACCTGGGGTGAGCTGGCCCTGTTCGACGAGGAGGGCGCGCGGGTGACGACGCCGCGCACCCCGGGGGAGGTGTACACCAGGGTCACCCCTGGCGAGCCCGCCTCCTACCGCTACATCGGCGCCGAGGCCAAGGAACTACAGGGCTGGGCCTCACTCGGGGACGTCGGCGAATTCGACGAGGACGGGTACCTCTATCTGCACGACCGGCTCACCGACATGATCCTGGTCGGCGGGGTGAACGTCTATCCGGCCGAGGTGGAGAACGCCATCCTCGAGCATCCCGGTGCCCTGTCCTGCGCGGTGATCGGACTGCCGGACGGTGACCTCGGCAGCCGGGTGCACGCCATCGTCGAAGCGGCCGGGGTGACCGAGTCCGAACTCGCCGCGCACCTGGAACCACGGCTCTCCGCGCACAAACGGCCGCGGACCTTCGAACTGGTCACCGAGCCACTGCGGGACGACACCGGAAAGGTACGCCGCGCCGCCCTGCGCGCCGCGCGGATGTGAGCGGGCTACAGCGCCGTCTGGTAGCCCTCCCGTAGCGGCCCGCCTGCCCGGTCGAGCACCTGGTTCGCGAGCGCGCGCAGTGCCACCGGATCGGCGAGTGCGGCGCTGAGCTCCTCGGCGAGGCGGGGATCGTGCTCGCGCAGCTCACGCAGCAGCCATTTCCCGGTTCCCTGCCAGTGCCGCCCCTCGAGCAGGGCGAGTTGCGCGGTCTTGGTGAGCAGCCGGGCCGAGATGAACGCGGTCTCGGCCGGGTCGGCACTGCCGGTGAGATCGTCGAGCAGATCGGTCAGTTCGAAGCGGTGCGCCGCGAGTTCGGCCCCGGTCGCCGCGGCGGGACCTGCGGCGAGCCTGCCGCGCATCTCCTCCTGCAGGCGCGAACCTAGATCCCGGCGGTCGGCGAGGATCACTCCCTCGGCGATCAACCGGGGAACCCCGGGCCAGCGGCGGGCGAGCTGGTCCGCGCAGGCGGCGGACAGGGTTCGCTCGTCGTGTTCGAGCACTTCCACCGGCCAGCCCTGCCAGTGCAGCGCGTGGTGGGTCGCCCGCTCGCGGGGCGCGGTGACCACCAGCATGTCCAGATCGGAGGTCGCCGTCCTGCGTGGGGTGAGGACGCTGCCGCCCACGATCACCAGCTGCGCCGCGCCGAAGCGGTGGCGCGCCAGATCGCGCGCCGCCCTGACCGGATCCAGTTCCTCGTGCACCGGACCAGGATCGCACCCGCTCGGTCGGCGTAGTGATGTTCGGGGACATCGGTGACGAACATGTGCCCCGGGGCGTGGGTGATCGCGAACGGCGGGCGCCACGACCAGGTTCGCCTGCGTGTATCCGGGTGCGAGTCCGGCGCTCGGACGGCGCAGCCCGGCGCGGAACCGGGCGCACACCGCGGCCGGTTCGATCTCCACGCCGGGCAGGGATAGCTGGATAGGATGCCCGGGGACAGGGATGTCACAGGCACGCTGATGACGAGGAGGTCACCGGTGATGGCACGGACGGTTCGCGAGGTGCGGGCGTACACGGTCCGCGGCGGCGGCGCGGACTACCACGACCAGCAGGGCGGGCACTGGATCGACGACCGGATCGCCACGCCGATGTCGAAGTACCCGGCCTACCGGGAGAGCCGCCGGTCCTTCGGGCTCAATGTGCTCGGCACCCTGGTCGTCGAGGTCGAGGCGGACGACGGGACGATCGGGTTCGGCGTGACCACCGCGGGGGAACCGGGCGCGTTCATCGTGGAGCGCCATCTCGCCCGCTTCCTGGAGGGCGCGCCCGCGCACGAACTGGAACGCATCTGGGACCAGATGTACTCGGCGAGCCTGTTCTACGGTCGCAAAGGCCTTGTCCTCAACGCGATCAGCGCGATAGACCTCGCGCTCTGGGACCTGCTCGGCAAGCTGCGCGGGGAGCCGGTGTACGCGATGCTCGGCGGGGCCGTGCGGGATCGCCAGCCCTTCTACGCGACCGGGGCGCGCCCGGATCTCGCGGAGGGCATGGGGTTTCTCGGCGGGAAGATGCCGGTGCACAACGCGCCCGCCGACGGGGCGGCCGGGCTCGCCGAGACCGTGGAACAGTTCCGCGCCATGCGCGATGTGGTGGACGCGGATTTCTGGCTGATGGCCGACTGCTGGATGGCACTCGACGTGGACTACGCGACCCGGCTCGCGGGCGCGCTGCACGAGGTGGGGCTGCGCTGGCTGGAGGAACCGCTGATCCCCGACGACTACTGGGGCTATGCCGAGCTGCGCACCCGGATGCCCAAGGGAATGCTGCTGACCACCGGGGAACACGAGGCCACCCGCTGGGGTTTCCGGATGCTGCTGGAGATGCGCTGCTGCGACATCATCCAGCCGGATGTCGGCTGGTGCGGCGGGCTCACCGAACTGCTGCGGATCTCCGTGCTCGCGGAGAGCGCGGGAGTGCTCGTGGTACCGCACGGTTCGAGCGTGTACTCGTACCATTTCGCGATCACCAGGCAGCACAGCCCGTTCTCCGAGTTCCTGATGATGCACCCGCGGGCGAGCGAGGTGGTGCCGATGTTCCATCCGCTGCTGCTCGGCGAACCGGTGCCGGAGAACGGAACCCTTTCCCTGGACGAGACCCCCGGATTCGGAGTAGAGCTGAACCCGGAATGCGCGCTGGAGCGGCCGTACACCCACGGATAGTCCAGGAGGAGTGCTCGTGCGAACCGAGAACGAGGAACTGACCTACGCCCAGTATCTGCGCCTGGACCTGCTGCTGTCCGCGCAGCGCCCGCGCACCGATCCGGAGCTGCACGATGAGCTGCTGTTCATCGTGCAGCACCACACATCCGAGCTGTGGTTCAAGCTGATCATCCACGAGCTGCGCTGGGCATGCGCGCGGCTGCGCGGCGATGATCTGCGTGCCGCGCTCAAGGCGATCGCGCGGGTCAAACACGTGCAGCACCAGCTGTTCGAGCAGTGGGCCGTGCTGGAAACCCTGACCCCGGACGAATTCATCGCGTTCCGCCACGTGCTCAAGCAGTCCTCGGGCTTCCAGTCGGCCCAGTACCGGGTGGTGGAGTTCATGCTGGGCAACAAGAACGCCGAACTGCTTCCCGTGTTCGACGAGGACCCGGAAGGGCAAGCGCTGCTGCGCACCGCGCTGGAGGAGCCGAGCCTCTACGACGAGTTCCTGCGCTACCTGGCCCGGGCCGGTCATCCGGTTCCCGCCGAGGTGCTGGACCGGGATGTGCGCGCCCCGCACACCGAGCACGCCGGGATCACCGCGCTGTTCGCCGGGATCTACCGCGGCCCGCACGAGCACTGGCAGCTGTGGGAGACCTGCGAGGAGCTGGTGGATCTGGAGGAATCCTTCCAGCTGTGGCGGTTCCGGCACATGAAGGCGGTGGAACGGATCATCGGGAGCAACCGGGGCACCGGCGGCTCCTCCGGGGTGGAATTCCTGCGTGCCGCGCTCGATTCCCGGTTCTTCCCGGAAATCCTCGCCGTGCGAACGGAACTGGCGCACTCGTGATCACCAGGGAACAGGCCGTCGCGGCCGACCGCGCGGACGAACTGGGCCGGTTCCGGGACCGTTTCCTTCCGGTCGAGGACGAGCAGGTGATCGCCTATCTGGACGGGAACTCGCTCGGCAGGCCACCGCGCGAGGTATGGGAACGGCTGCGGGAGCTCGTGTTCGCCCAGTGGGGCACCCGGATGATCCGCTCCTGGAGCGAGGGCTGGCTGGAACTGCCGCAGGTCCTCGGTGACCTGATCGCGCAATCCTGCCTCGGCGCCGGGAACGGGCAGACGATCCTCGCCGACTCCACGAGCGTGTGCCTGTACAAGGTGCTGCGCGGGGCGCTCGCGCTGCGGCCCGGGCGCACCGAGATCGTCACCGATGCCGACAACTTCCCGACCGACCGCTATCTGGTGGACGCGGTCGCCGCCGAACTCGGCCTGACCGTGCGCTGCGTCGAACCCGAGCGGGACGGCGGGGTTACCGTCGAACTGCTGCGCGAGGTGGTGAGCGAGCGGACCGCGCTGGTCACTCTCTCGCACATCGCCTACCGCTCCGCCTTCATCGCGGACATGGCCGCGATCAACGAGCTCGCGCACGCGGCGGGTGCGCTCACCGTGTGGGACCTGTGCCACAGTGCCGGCGCGATCCCGGTCCGGCTCGAGGACAGCGGCACCGATTTCGCCGTCGGATGCACCTACAAGTTCCTCAACGCCGGACCGGGCGCGCCCGCTTTCCTCTACGCCCGCGCCGGGCTGCTCGAGGAGTTCACCCAGCCGATCACCGGATGGATCGGCGCCGCGGATGTGTTCGCGATGGAGCGGGATTACCGCCCGGCGCCCGGGATCCGCCGAGCGCTGTCCGGTACCCCTTCGGTGCTCGCGCTCGCCGGGGTCGCCGCCGGTGCCGGGCTCACCGCGGAGGCGGGCATCGCGGCGATCAGGGCGAAATCGCTGGCACTGACCGGGATGATCCTGGAAGCCCAGCGGGAATGGTTGCGGCCCTTGGGTTTTCGGCTCGCCAGCCCGGAGAAGGACGCGCTGCGCGGCGGGCACGTGACCCTGGAACACGAGCGCGGGGCCGAGCTCGCGCAACGGTTCATCGAGCACGGGGTGATCGTGGATTTCCGGCATCCGGACGGAATCCGGCTCGGCCCCGCGCCGCTTTCCACCGGATTCGCCGAACTGTGGGACGGGCTGGCCCGGATCGGAGAGCTGACGTGACCAGGTTTCTCGAACTGGAGGGCTGCTTCAATTTCCGTGATCTCGGCGGCTATCGCACATCCGGTGGCGGCACCCTCGCCACCGGACTGCTCTACCGCTCCGATGGCCTGCACCGGCTCACCGCGCGCGGGCGGGACGGGTTCGCCGCGCTCGGCATCCGGACGGTGCTCGATCTGCGCGCCGAGGAGGAGACGCTGCGCAGGCCGTGGACTCCGCCGGAGAACTGGCGCGGGCGCCGCCGGGTGCTGCCGCTGCGCCCGGAACCGCCGGTGTGGTCCGCGACCGAGCTCGAGCGCGCCGATCCGGCCTTCGCCGCCGAGCACTACCTGGACACCACGCGCACCGGGGCGACCGCGCTGGGCGCGGCGTTCACCGAACTCACCGCACCGGAGCGGCTGCCCGCGGTGTTCCACTGCGCGGCGGGCAAGGACCGGACCGGGGTGCTGGCCGCGCTGCTGCTCGCCGTTCTCGGCGTCTCCGAAGAGGTGATCGCGGCGGACTACGCGCTCAGCGAGCAGGCCACCGCGCGCTGGGTGGCCTCGCTCGCCGCGGGGAACGAGGACGACACCCCGCCCGCGTTCGCCACGCTGCCGCCCGCCATGCTGCACGCGAAACACGAGACCATGCTCGTGTTCCTGCGCGGTATCACCGAACTGCACGGTTCGGTGACCGGATTCCTCACCGGTCTCGGTGTCCGCGAGGAACAGCTGGACCAGCTCAGGTCGGCACTGGTTCGCTGAGCCAGTTCGCGCCGAGCCTGGCCAGCTGTGCCCGCGGCGACCCGAACAGCACCGCGGATCCGTGCGCCCGCTTGAAATAGTGGTGCGCCTCGTGCTCCGCGGTGATCGCGATCCCGCCGTGCAGCTGGATCATCTCCGCGGCGATCGCGGAGAAGGCCTCGCTGCTCTGGATCCGGGCGATCGCCGACCGCTCCGGGCCGGGTTCGGCCGCGGCGGCGCAGCAGGCCGAGCGGGCCGCTTCGAGTTGCACGTGCGCGTCCGCGAGCCGGTGCTTGATCGCCTGAAAACTCCCGATCGGGCGGCCGAACTGCACCCGCTGTCCGCAGTAGGCGATGGTCTGTTCGAGACAGTGTGCCGCGGCCCCGAGCGATTCGGCGCCCAGCGCGAGGCAGGCGCGGTCCCGCAGTGGGCCGAGCGCATCGCCCAGTTCGCCGCCGATCCGCGTGGCAGGGACCCGGTCCGCCGTCACCCGCGCCAGCGGCCGCCCGGGATCGAGGGTGGCCACCGCGCGCACATCCGCGCCCTCACCGAGCTCGAACAGCCCGATCCCGTCCCCGGTTTCGGCGAACGCCAACAGGATGTCCGCCGCCGCGCCGTCCAGCACGTAGTGCGCGGTCCCGGAAAGGTAGCCGTCCTCGGCGCGCAGTGCCGGTGCCGCCCAGTCGCCCTCGACTCCGGTCCACGCGAGCGCGGCCGTGCTCTCCCCGGAGGCGATGTCCGGCAGCAGGCGGGCGCAGGCCGCCTCGTCCCGGCTGGCGAGCAATGCCTGCCCGGCGAGCACCACCGAACCGAGCATCGGGCCGGGTGCGAGCACCCTGCCCAGTTCCTCGAGCACCACCTGGGTTTCGGCGACGCCCGCGCCGAAACCGCCGTATTCCTCGGGGATCTCCAGCGCGGCGACCCCGATCTCCGCGCACAGCCGTGGCCACGGATCCGGGTTCCCCGCCGCGAGCAGGGCGCGCACGCTCTCGGCGAGGGCGCGCTGCTCGCTGGTCGGGAACCCCGCGTTGCTCGTCGAGATCACGGCTCCTCCCGTGTTCCGTGCAGCACCCGGTCCCGGTGGAAGGCGTTCCCGCCCCAGGCCGCGCACGCCGCGCGGATCTTGGTCAGCCACAGGGAAAGCTCGTGCTCGCTGGTGTAGCCGATCGCGCCGTGCACCTGCAGTGCCGCCCGCCCGGCCCGGTCCGCCGCCCGCGCGCAGGCGCGTTTCGCGGCGGATACATCCCAGGACGAAAGGGTGATCGCGGCGCCGTGTACCAGTGGACGGGCCAGCTCCAGCCCGATGTGCGCCTCGGCGAGCTGGTGTTTCACCGCCTGGAAGCTGCCGATCGGGCGGCCGAACTGGGTGCGCGCCTTGGCGTACTCGACCGCCATGCGCAGCGCGCCCGTGCCGAGGCCGAGTAACTGGGCGGCGCAGGCGAGCGCGCCGAGTTCGAAGGCGCGCGCCCCGGCCGCGCGCACCGCTGGCCCCTCCGCGCGGACGCCCGCCTCGGGATCCACCTCGAACAGCCGCCGGGTCGGATCCACCGAGCCGAGGGTCGCGGCGGGAGTGCCGAAGCACAACCGCTCGCCCTCGAGCACCGCGAGCACCGAGGCGAGGTCGGCGTCCAGGGCGTACGGGGTCAGCGGCAGGGACCGCACACTGGCCAGCGCGGACCCGGAAGCCAGTTCCGGCAGCCATTTCGCGCAGTCGTCCACCTCGGAGAGTTCGGCGAACAGCGCGGGAACGAAGGCGATGCTCTCCACGAGCGGGCCGGGCACCGCGTGTTCCCCGAGCACCCGGAACGCGGTGACCAGATCCGGTCCCTCCGCACCGAGGCCACCGTGCTCCTCGGGGACGGCGAGCCCGGTGACCCCGAGCTCGGCCAGCCCGGACAGGATCGTGCGCCCCGGAGCGTGGTCCCCCGCCGCCCAGGCGCGCGCCGCTTCCGGGACGCGGGCCGCGTCGAGCAGGGCGGTGATGCTCTCGGCGAACTGTTCGCGTTCGGTTTCCAGTGTCAGTTTCATCGGTCACCCCGTGGCAGGCCGAGAATGCGTTCGGCGATCAGATCCCGCTGGATTTCGTTGGTGCCCGCGTAGATCGGCCCCGCGAGGGAGAACAGGTACCCGTCCAGCCAGGGATCGCGGCACTCGGCGAACGGGCCGCGCAGCTCCAGTGCCGTCTCGTGCATCGCGATGTCCAGTTCGGACCAGAACACCTTGTTCACGCTGGATTCCGCGCCGAGCGAGCCACCGTCGGCGAGCCTGCTCGCGGTCTCGAAGGTGGAGAGCTGATAGGCGCGGGCCCCGATCACCGCATCGGCCACCGCGTCCGCGGCATCCGCCGGTTCACCGCCCTCGCCCCAGAATTCGCGCAGCCGCCGCGCGGTCGCCAGGTAACGGCCGGGGCTGCGCAGGGAGAGCCCGCGCTCGTTGCTCGCGGTGCTCATCGCGACCCGCCAGCCCCCGCCCGGTTCGCCGAGCACATCCGCGTCGGGCACGAACACCCGGTCGAAGAAGATCTCCGCGAAGCCCGGTTCCCCGTCCAGCTGGGGGATCGGGCGCACGGTGACCCCCTCGGCGCGCAGATCGAAGAGGAAATAGGTGAGGCCGCGATGGCGCACCGCGTCCGGATCGGTGCGGAACAGGCCGAAACCCCGGTCGGCGAACGCGGCCCGGGAACTCCAGGTCTTCTGCCCGGAGAGCAGCCAGCCGCCCTCGGTCCGTTCGGCACTGGCGCGCAGTGCGGCCAGATCGCTGCCCGCCTCCGGTTCGGACCAGGCCTGTGCCCAGATCTGGTCGCCGTTCGCCATGCTGGGCAGGATGCGCGCGCACTGTTCCTCGGTGCCGTGCGTGAACAGGGTCGGGGCGAGCAGGAAGATCCCGTTCTGGCTCACCCTGCCCGGAGCGCCCGCCGCGTAGTACTCCTCCTCGAAGATCAGCCAGTGCAGCAGCCCCGCGTCCCGGCCACCGTACTCACGCGGCCAGGAAACCACCGAGAGCCGTTGCTCGGCGAGCTGGTGTTCCCAGGCCCGGTGCTGCTCGAAACCCTCCGCGGTGTCCATCGAGGACAGTGCGGGTGCGTTGTCCCGCAACCAGTCGGCGACCTCGGTGCGGAACGCGCGGGCTTCCTCGTCGAATTCCAGGTCCACGCTAGGCCCCGCTTTCCCGCATGGAGCGGGCATCCTGGCCGCCGAGCGAATCCGTGGATGTCTCCGCGTTGTGCGCGTGCGCGAGGTGGTGCAGCCCGAAGGCCGCGTCCATCCCGGACCGCATGCCCATCAGATCCTCGGCCTGGTTGACCGCTTTCTTGGCCAGCGCAAGACCGAAGCGGGGCATCGTGGCGATCTGCTCGGCGGTCTCGAACACCCGCTCCTCGAGTTCGGCGCGCGGTACCACCTTGGACAGCATGCCGAGCTCATAGGCCCGCTTCGCGTCGAAACGCTGCCCGGTGAACAGTGCCTCCTTCGCGCCCCTCGGCCCGAGCACCCAGGGGTGGGCGAAGTACTCGACCCCGGGAATTCCCATGCGCAGCACCGGATCGGCGAAGAACGCGTCCTCGCTCGCGATGATCAGATCGCACACCCAGGCCAGCATCAGCCCGCCCGCGATGCAGGCGCCCTGCACCATCGCGATGGTCGGCTTCGGCAGCTCCCGCCACCGGCGGCACATGCCGAGGTAGACCTCCATCTCCCTGGCGAAGCGATTGTCCCCGCCGCTGGCGCCGACATGGTCCCACCACTGCACCGCGCGCCGCTCGAAGCTCTGGTCCACATCCCGGCCGGGAGTGCCGATATCGTGGCCCGCCGAGAAATGCTTGCCGGAACCGGCGAGCACGATCACCCCGACCTCGTCGTCGTTCACCGCGCGGGTGAACGCGTCGTCGAGCGCGTAGGTCATCGCGGAGTTCTGGGCATTGCGGTATTCGGGACGGTTCATCGTCACCACCGCGATGCGCCCGCGCCGCTCGTAGCTGACCACCTCTTCAGCCATGCTGTTCCTTCTCCTCTGTGTTTTGCGGGCCACCCGCACCCGGTCGGCTCCATGACCGCGGGAAACGATCAGGATCGGTCATTACGCCTCCTCTCGCAGAACCCGTTTGAGTACCTTGCCCGCGGCGTTGCGCGGCAGCGTCGCGGTGAACTCGACCGCGCGGGGGACCTTGTAGTTCGCCAGCCGGGTGCGGCAGAACTCGATCACGTCCGGTTCGGTGAGCCCGCTGCCCTCCTCGGTCACCAGATAGGCCTTGCCGACCTGGCCGAGCCGTTCGTCGGGCATCCCGATCACCGCCACATCGCGCACCCCGGAGAGGCCGTGTAGCTCGTGCTCGATCTCGGCCGGGTAGACGTTGAATCCGCCGCTGATGTACATGTCCTTGAGCCGGTCGGTGATCCGCACGTTCCCGTTCTCGTCGAGCACCCCGACATCCCCGGTGTGCAGCCAGCCGTCCGCGTCGATCGCGTTCGCGGTGGCGATCGGATCGTCCAGGTAGCCGAGCATCACATTGGGGCCGCGCAGGCAGATCTCCCCGTTCGCGGCGATGCGCAGCTCGAAGTCCGCGGTGACCCGGCCCGCGCTGTGCGCCACGGTCTCGATGTCGTCCTCGGGGGAGCACAGGGTCGCCACCACCGCCTCGGTGAGCCCGTATCCGGTGAGCACATCGCGGAATCCGAGTTCGGTGCGCATCCGCTCGATCAGCGGCACCGGCACGGTCGCGGCCCCGGTCACCGCCAGCCGCAGGGTGCCCCCGCTCGGGCGGCGCGGCCGGTCCAGCAGCGACTGGTACACCGTCGGCGCGCCGGGCAGCACGGTGATTCCCTCGGACTCCACCAGGTCCAGTGTGCGGCCCGGTTCGAAAACCGCCTGTGGCACAAGGCAGACGCCGTACAGCAGGCAGGCGAGGATGCCCGCCTTGTAGCCGAAACTGTGGAAGAACGGGTTGATCGCCAGGTAGCGATCGCCCTCGCGCAGTCCGGTGCGCGCACCCCAGGCCTGCGCGACCCCGATCGCCTGCCGGTGCGCGCTCATCGCCCCCTTGCTGCGCCCGGAAGTCCCGGAAGTGAACAGGATGTCGGAAAGATCATCGCCCGTGACGGGGATGTCCACCGGCCGTGCGGGCAGGTCACGCCATTCGTGCACCCCCGGTTCCGCGGGCTCCTCGGTTTCCACCGGGATACGCAGCACCGTCCCGGGCAGCCGGACACCTTCCTCGGCCGCGCTGGAGCGCAATGCGGCCAGCCGGTCGGTGTCCAGGAACGTGCCCGCGATCACCAGCGCCCGTGCCTGGCTGCGGCGCACCACATCGAGCATCTCCGGGCCGGTGAACCGGGTGTTGACCGGGACGAGCACTCCGCCCGCGTACTGCGCGCCGAGCGCGGCGACCACCCAGTGCCAGGTGTTCGGCGCGCACAGCGCGATCCGGTCACCTGCCCGGATACCCTGCTCGGCGAAGAATCCGGCGAGCATGCGCACCTGCTCGTGCAGTTCGGTGAACGACAGCCGGGTTTCCCCGTCGACGATCGCCTCACCCGCGCCGAACCGCTCGGCAGCCGAGGCGACCGCTTGCGGTGTCGTCTGGATCGGCACGTTCTACTCCTTACCTAGCAAGTGCTTGGTAGGCTACGCTAGCTTTCGTCCGTTGGCCAGATGTCCGCCGCGATGGAGGTTCCGGTGACCGCAGACCCCGATCTCGCCGGGTTCCGGCAGCAGGTCCGTGCCTGGCTCGAGGAGAACCTGCGCGGCCGGTTCGCCGAGCTGCGCGGCCTCGGTGGGCCGGGAAGCGAACACGAGGCGTTCGAAGCCCGCCTGGAGTGGGAACGCCATCTCGCCGCGGCGGGCTGGACCTGTCTCGGCTGGCCCGCCGAACACGGTGGGCGCGGGGCGAGCCTTGCCGAGCAGGTGGTCTTCCACGAGGAGTACGCCGCCGCGAATGCCCCCGCAGGGGTGAACCATTTCGGGGAGCAGCTGCTCGGCCCGACGCTGATCGCCTATGGCACCCCCGAACAGCAACGGCGGTTCCTGCCCGAGATCCGGGCGATCGAGGAGCTGTGGTGCCAGGGATATTCGGAACCGGGCGCGGGATCGGATCTCGCCTCGGTGCGCACCACCGCGCGCCTCGAGGACGGCGAGTGGGTGATCGACGGGCAGAAGATCTGGACCTCGCTGGCGCACCTGGCCGACTGGTGTTTCGTGCTCGCCCGTACCGAACCGGGTTCGAAACGGCACGCCGGACTGAGCTATCTGCTCGTGCCGATGAACCAGGAGGGCGTGACCGTCCGCCCGATCGAACAGCTCACCGGGACCAGCGAGTTCAACGAGGTGTATTTCGACGGCGCGCGCACATCCGCGGATCTCGTCGTCGGCGAACCGGGCCAGGGCTGGCGGGTCGCGATGGGCACGCTCACCTTCGAACGCGGCGTTTCCACCCTCGGCCAGCAGGTGCGGTTCCGCAGGGAATGGGAAGGGGTGCGCGCGCGGGCGGCGGCGAGCGGGATGCTGGCGGATCCCGGGTTCGCCGAGGAACTTAGCCGCTCCCGGCTCGAGCTGGAGGTGATGCGCGAACACGCGCTGCGCACCCTCGGAATGTCCGAGAAGGACGGGGGAGCGGGGCAGGCCTCGGTAGCGAAACTGTTGTGGGCCAACTGGCATCGCCGCCTCGGTGAACTCGCCGTGCGCGCGGAGGGCGCCGCGGGACTGACCGCCGAGGACGGCCTGGACCAGTGGCAGCGGCTGTACCTGTTCAGCAGGGCGGACACCATCTACGGCGGCTCCAACGAGATACAGCGCAACATCATCGCCGAGCGGGTGCTCGGCCTACCGAAAGAGGCGCGATGACGGACATGCTCACCGGAAAAGTGGTCGTGATCACCGCGGCCGCGGGAACCGGGATCGGCTCGGCGGCCGCTCGGCGCTGCCTCGAGGAGGGTGCGCGCGTGGTGCTCAGCGACCGGCACGAGCGCCGGCTCGGCGAGACCCGCGATGAGCTCGCCGCCGACTATCCCGGTTCGGTGCTCGCCACCCCGTGCGATGTGTCCTCGACCGAATCGGTGGAGGAGCTGATGTCCTTCGCCGCCGGGCAGTGGGGGCGCATCGACGTGCTGATCAACAACGCCGGGCTCGGGGACACCTGCTCGGTGCTCGAGATGACCGACGAGTCCTGGGCCAAGGTGCTGGATGTGACGCTGAACGGCACCTTCCGCGCGACCCGCGCCGCGCTGCGCAGAATGGTCGAGCAGGGTAGCGGGGCGGTGGTGAACAACGCCTCGGTGATCGGCTGGCGCGCGCAGCCCGGGCAGGCGCATTACGCGGCGGCCAAAGCCGGAGTGATGGCGCTGACCCGGTGTGCGGCCATGGACGTTGCCGAGCACGGAATCCGGGTGAACGCGGTCGCGCCGAGTCTGGTCATGCATCCCTTCCTGGAGAAGGTGACCACCGGCGAGCTGCTCGAGGAGCTGACCGCGAAGGAGGCGTTCGGGCGTTCGGCCCGTCCCGAGGAGGTGGCGAACGTGATGGTGTTCCTGGCGAGCGAATATGCTTCCTATCTGACCGGCGAGGTCATTTCGGCGAGCAGCCAGCATCCGTGAACGAGCAGGGGAGAAACGATGAGCGAGGCGGCGGCACATGAATAAGGGCAAACAGCGTAAGGATTCGGGCTCCTCGGTGCGCAGGGCGCAATTGCTCGGCCTCGCCGCGAAACTGTTCGCCGAACGCGGTTTCCGGTCGACGACGGTGCGCGATATCGCGGACGAGGCGGGTATTCTCTCGGGCAGCCTCTATCACCATTTCGACTCCAAGGAATCGATGGTGGACGAGATACTCACCGATTTCCTGGACGAGCTTTTCGGTAGTTACGCCGAAATCATGCGCACCCAGACCGATCCGCGCGAGGCGCTCGAGGCCTTCGTGCTCGTCTCCTTCGAGGCGATCGAGCGGCGGCCATCGGATGTGGCGATCTACCAGAACGAATCCGCGCACCTCGCCCAGTTCGAACGGTTCTCCTATCTCGCGAAACGCAATGCCGAATTCCGCGGGTACTGGACCGATATGCTCAACAAGGGGGCCGCGGACGGAGTCTTCCGCGATGACCTGGACATCGAGCTCACCTACCGGTTCATCAGGGACACGGTGTGGCTCGCGGTGCGCTGGTACCGCCCGGACGGGGCGCTGACCGCGGGCGCGATCGCCAAGGAATACCTGGCCATCCTGATCGACGGGATCGGGGTCGGGGACCGGAAAAAGTTGAAGGAGGCGTAATGACCGAGGCTTACATCATCGACGCGGTCCGCACCCCGGTCGGGCGCAAGGGCGGTGCGCTCTCCGGAGTGCACTCCGCCGACCTCGGGGCACACGTGCTCGCCGCGCTGCTGGCGCGCACCGATGTCGACCCGGCGACCGTCGACGACGTGATCTTCGGCTGCGTGGACACCCTCGGTCCGCAGGCCGGCAACATCGCGCGGACCGCGTGGCTCGCCGCGGGATTCCCCGAATACGTGCCCGGAGTCACCGTGGACCGGCAGTGCGGATCCTCGCAGCAGGCGGTGCAGTTCGCCACGCAGGCCGTGCTCTCCGGAACCGCCGACGCGGTGATCGCGGGCGGAGTGCAGAACATGAGCGCGATCCCCATCGCCTCGGCCATGACCGTCGGCGAACAGTTCGGTTTCCCGACCCCGTTCGAAGGCTCCATCGGCTGGGAGAAACGCTACGGCGACGTCGAGGTCTCCCAGTTCAACGCGGCCGAACTGATCGCCGAATACTGGGAGATCTCCCGCGAATCCATGGAACTGTTCGCTTTGGACAGTCACACCAAGGCCCTGGACGCCATGCGCGCCGGGCGCTTCGATGCCGAACTCGCGCCCTACGGCGAACTGCGCGCCGACGAAGGCCCGCGCGCCGACACCAGCCTGGAGAAGATGTCCGGGCTCAAACCCCTGCGCGAAGGCGGGCGGATGACCGCCGCGCTGGCCAGCCAGATCTCCGACGGGGCGAGCGCCGCGCTCGTGTGCTCCCCGCGCTACGTCGAACAGCACGAACTCCGCCCCAGGGCACGGGTGCACCACGTCTCCGCGCGCGGCGCCGACCCCGTCTACATGCTCACCGGCCCGATCCCGGCCACCAAACACGCACTCGAACGCACCGGCCTTTCCGTCGCCGACATCGACGTGTTCGAGGTGAACGAAGCCTTCGCCAGCGTCGTGCTCGCCTGGCTCACCGAAACCGGCGCCGATCCCGCACGGGTCAACCGCAACGGCGGAGCGATCGCGCTCGGCCACCCCATCGGCGCCAGCGGCACCAAACTGCTCGCCACCATGCTGCACGAACTCGAACGGGTGCAGGGACGGTACGGGTTGCAGGTGATGTGTGAAGGCGGCGGGCAAGCCAACGTCACCATCATCGAACGGATCTGAGGTCGGCGAACCCCGTTCGGGCGATTCTGCCTGAACCGCCCGAACGGGGCCTCTTCACTGGTAGTATAGATATTATGAGCACTGGGGAATTCGGAACGATACTGTCGAGCCGGGAGTGGCTTGACCGGTTTGTTGAGCAGGCCGCAGCGGTGCGCCGTGCTGAGGCGGAGTTGTTGCATCAGCTTGCGGAGTTGGACAAGGAGGGTGTGCCGGTCGAGTTCGGATACTGTGGTTCGGCGGCGGCTTTTGCCCAGGATGTGTTGCGGATCAGTCGTGCCGAGGCCCGTCGGATGGCCGAGCGAGCACGGGTCCTGTTCGGTGCGCTCGGGATCAGTGGGGAACCACTGTGCCCGGATCTGCCGAACACCGCCGAAGCGTATTCGCGTGGTGAGGTCGGTATCGAGCATGTGGATCGGATCCGTACATTTGCCGCCGAGCTTCCAGCGGAGGTACTGCTCGGGGACGCGTGGCCGATCGCAGAAACGGCCCTTGCCGAGATCGCTGGTGAGGTGGGTCCGCGTGGGCTCGTCCGGCCGATCCGGGAACTGCGGGCGCGCCTCGACCCGGACGGGCCCGAACCCACCGACCATGAACTCGCCCGTCCGGATCGGGAAATCTGGCTCCGGCAACACGCCAATGACTGGGAAATCCGGGGACACCTGGGCTACGAAACCGGGTTGAAACTGCGCAGCGTTCTCGACGCACTCGGCACACCCGATGCGCGTACCCCAGTAGAACGCGACGCCGACGCGTTCGCCGAGATCGTCCAACTCGCCGCGAACCCCGAAAACCTCCCCGAGAACGGCGGCGAACCGTTCACCATCATGGTCACCATGCCCGAACAGAGCCTGCGCGAAGGCATCGGCCACGCCACGACTCAAAGAACACGACCCATCCGACCGGCGACACCCGGCTTACCGCAGGCCGGATTGGTATCTACCAACACAGCATCCCCACCATGCTCGGGTCAGACGGCGAAGTACTCGACATGGGCTGCCGCGACCGCACCGCACC
>NZ_JALM01000002.1 GCF_000737195.2 Sciscionella sediminilitoris | reverse complement strand
CAGACGGTTTCCTGTTGCGACGCGCAGAACCGGGTGCTGGTGGACGGCAAACCGCTGAACGAGCCCTACATCTACCACCAGCCGGGGCTCGAGGACCGGCGAGCTCCGTTCGGGCCGGTGAAGATCCCGCAGGGGCAGTTGTGGGTGATGGGGGACAACCGCGAGAATTCCGAGGATTCGCGGTACCAGAACGGAGCGGAGGCCGACCCGCTTCGCGGCACGGTTCCGGTGGACAACGTGATCGGCAAGGCGCAGTTCATCATCTGGCCGCCTGCGCGCTGGCAGGGTGTGCGCACCGATGATCCGCATGCGATGCCGTGAGGGTGATCAGCGTGCCCGCAGCCGGACGGTCGCGCCGCCGAGCAGGTGATGCCTGGCTCGCACGGTGATCGGCCCCGGCTCGCCGGCCATGGTGCGCAACTAGACCGCGCCCGCGCCGCCGGTACGGCCGATCGGGAACGGGTTGTCGCCGATGATCAGCACCGGGCCGGTGGATTCGAGCAGCACGTCCCCGGAGGCGTGTGTGCGCTGCGCGCCGAAGCGGTCCACCGCGCGCAGCACCAGCCTGCTCGCATCCGCCCCGTCGGCGCGCAGTTCGCCGTCGTCGCAGACCGCTTCGAGCCGGTCGGCCGAACGGTCGGCGGAGAACCGGCGGGTGACCACGGTCCGGCCGCCGAGCAGGCCGTCCAGGCGCAGTTCCACCGGCCGGTGCCCGGGGAATTCCAGATCGGCGCGGAACGGCGGGAACCGCAGATGCGGGAACTGTTCGCGATCCCGGTGCAGTTCCCGTGGCGGCCCGTCATCCAGGGCCAGGGTCAGCGTCTCGCAGTTCGAATAGATGAGCGCGCGCCTGCCCGGTCCGTGTTCGGGGAGTGGTTTCCCGAAATCCCAATAGAATCCCGGTTCGACGACCGCTTCGCGTTCCGGATCGCGCTGCGCGCGGTAGAACGCGGCGCCGAGCTTCGGGATGCGGAAGAAATCGCACACCCCGGCCCATTTCATCGCGTCGATGGAGTGTTTCCAGGAGGACGGGTAGTCGAAGGCGCACCAGGCGAGCAGCCCGCAGTACTCCGGATCGGAGGCGGCCGCATCGTGCGCGGCGGCGTGCAGCAGGGCCTGGACGGACTGCAGGTGCGCCGCATCGGTGCGCCGGTAATGCCCGGGACCGATCATCGCCCCGACGGCCTCGGTCACCAGATAGGGCAGGTCCGCGCGGGGCGGCTGCAGCCCGGTGCGCGGATCGCTGTAGTCGTTGTAGGCGAAGACATCCTGGCTGCGCCGCGCACTGGCATAGGCGCGGGCCCGTTTCGCCTCGCGCTTCATGTACCGGACCGCCCCGCTGGTGGGCCGGGTTCCGTCCAGTCGTTCGGCGATCTCGTCGGTGACCGTGTACAGCTTGGTGTCCTCACCGGTCTCGTTGAGCCGGGTGCCCCAGATGATGATCGAGGGGTGATTCCGGTCCCGCAGCACCATGTCCCGCACATCCCGGCGGGAGCGGGCGCGCCAGATCACATCGCCGAGATAATCCCAGCCGGGCGCCTCCTCCCAGACCAGCAGGCCGAGCTCATCGCAGGCGTCCAGGAACGCTTCGGACTGCGGATAGTGCGAGCAGCGGACCATATTGCAGCCCAGTTCCCCGCGCAGGATCTCGGCGTCCTTGCGCTGCACCCGGTCCGGCATCGCGCCACCGGTGTACGGATACCACTGGTGCCGGTTCAGCCCGAACAGCTGCAGCCGGCGGCCGTTGAGATAGAACCCGTCCTCGCGGAACCGCGCCTCCCGGAACCCGATCCGCACGGTGCGCTCCACCCTGTCGCGCACCCGAACCCGGACGCGGTAGAGCTCGGGCGCCTCGACATCCCAGAGCCGGATCCCGGCCAGCCCGGAAAGAGTGAGCCGCACCTGGTGTTCGCCGGGCGCGCCGATCCGCGTCCTGGTGCTCACCGCCGCCAGCACCCGCTCGCCGTCGAGTAGTTCGGCGGAGACCGTCACGGGTTCGGCGGGCGGACGCGTGGTGTTCAGCGCGGCGGTCACCTCGACGCGCCGCCGTCCTTCGTCGAGCACATCCACCGGTTTGGCGAACACATCCCGCACGTACAGCGCGGCTTCGGCACGCAATCGGGCGGGCCGGTACATGCCCGCCGGCTGGTAGAAGTCGATCGCGGAGGGGTTCCTGGCATGCGGCCGGTTCGGTGGCACGTTCTGCTGCCACCGGCCGTCCACGACCACCACCAGCTCGTTGTCCTGCGGGCCGAGCAGCTCGGTCAGTTCGAGGGTGTACGGCAGGTACCCGCCGATCCGGCTACCGAGCCGTTGCCCGTTGAGGTACACCACCGAGCTGGTCAGCGCCGCGCCGATGTCGAGGAAGAGCCGTTCGGCGGGCGGGGCGTCGAACCGGCAGCGATACACCCAGGTGCGCTCCCAGGCAGTCGGCCGCCAGTCCCGCCAGGACAGCATGACCGGACAATGCGGAAGGGTGATCGGCGTTCCCTGGGTGTCCAGCACCGGACCGCCCTGATACGGGCCGCAGAACCACTGCGGACCGAGCGGCTCCGCGGCCTCGGAGAAGTTCTGCAGTACCGCGGGACCGGCGGTGGCGAGCCCGAGCAGGCCGATACCGCCCGCGGCAAGGAGCCTGCGGCGTGACCACTTCGGGGACTCGGTCATCGGCGCGTCCCCGAGCGCATCGCGCGCCCGCCGAGCTGGTCGTGCAACCCGAGTTCCACCCGGCACAGCTTAGAAGATCTTTTCCGGATGACACCACTGTCGACCCGGTGTCCTGGGGGAATCCGTGGAACACCGGTAGGCTCCCGCCTCGATGCCTGCCCCTGCCAAGATCCGGTATGTCCTGTCGTGCGGTGTTGCCGTGCTGCTCGCCGGTCTCCTGCTCGGTGCCGCCACTTCGTTCGCGCAAGGCGGGTTGCTGCCGTTCGCCCTGGCGCCCTTGGCGAACTCGGTCAGTGGCTGGACCCTGATCACCGCGCTGCTGGTGTGGCTGACCCGGCAGGAGACCGCGGTCTCGGCGGTGTACGGCGTCATCGGGTTCGGCACGCTCGTCCTCGGCTACACCATCGCCGCGGAACTGCGCGGATTCACCTACCACCCCTGGTTCTGGGGGCTGATCGGCCTGCTGGCCGGACCGTTCGTGGGGATCGCCGCCTGCTGGCTGCGCGGTGAACCCCGCAGAGCTGCCCTCGGCGCCGGGCTGCTGGCCGGGATCGCGATCGGGGAAGGCAGCTACGGACTGATCGCGATCGCGGACACCACCGGATGGATCTACTGGGTACTCGCCATCCTGGCCGGTATCGCACTGCTGACCGGAATCCTCGTACGCAGGAGCGGCAACGTGCTGCTCGGTATCGGCGTCACCATCCTCGTGGCCGCGGCGGGCTATCCGGCCGCCCTGCTGCTCACCTGATCAGTTCTGCCGACGCGGCAGTCCCCGCACGGTCAGCGGCTCGCCACCCGCCGGTAGCGGTGCACCGCCAGGGTCATGAACACCGCGATCAACCCGACGCAGCACAACACCGCGTACAGCGGGGCGTGCTGGGCGGGCCAGCCGTCCGGTTGCGGCAGCCCCGCGGGGGCCGGATTCCCGAACAGGTGCCGCACGCTGGTGGACACGGCGCTGATCGGGCTCCACGCGGCGATACTGCCCAGCGGCTCGGGCATCGCGACCACCGAGGCGAAGTTGGTGGAGATGAAGGTGACCGGGAAGAGCCAGATCAGCCCGAGGCTCTGCGCGACCTCCACGCTGGGCGCGACCAGCCCGATGTACGCGCCGACCCAGGACATGGCGAAGGCGAACAACAGTACGAGCAGGTAGGCCGCGACGGCGTCGAGCACGCTGCCCCGGATGCGCCAGCCGATGGCCAGCCCGCACACGGTGGTGACCAGCAGGCTGAGCACACTCGTGGTGAGATCGGAACTGGTGCGCCCGAGGATCACCGCGAGCCGGGACATGGGCAGCGCGCGGAACCGGTCCACGAGCCCCTTCTGCAGATCGTTGGCCAGCCCGATGGTGGTGAACGAGGCGTTGAAGGTCACGGTCTGCACGAAGATCCCGGCGAGAATGTACTCGCGATAGGCGGGACCGCCGAGGCTGCCGCCGAACACATAGGCGAGCAGCACGACGAACATGACCGGTTGCACGATGCTGGCCAGCAGGGAACCGGGGGTGCGCCGGATGTTGAGCAGGTTGCGCCAGGCAAGGCTGCCCGCATCGCGCGCGATCCGGGTCAGTCCGCCGGCGGGGGCGCTGAGCACGGTCATGCCGGAACCTCCTTGGCAGCCGGTTCCTCGGTGAGCGCGAGGAAGACATCGTCGAGCGTGGCCCGGCGCAGTCCGAGATCGAGCACCGGGATCGCGCGCATGTTCAGCCGGGCGACCACATCGGCGAGCGCGATCTGCCCGCTCTCGGTGCGCAGTTCGAGCCGCCGCGCGCTTTCGTCCACGTGCGGCACGGTGTCCCCGATCTCGGCGAGGATCTGTTCCGCGGCGGGGATATCGCGTGCCTCGGCGAGCACGAGCTCGATGCGTTCCCCGCCGACCATGCGCTTGAGTTCGTCCGCGGTGCCCTCGGCGACCACCGCGCCGTCCTCGAGCACCGCGATCCGGTCCGCGAGCTGATCGGCCTCCTCGAGGTACTGCGTGGTCAGCAGTACCGTGGTGCCCTTGGCCGCGAGATCGCGCACCAGCGCCCAGGTGTCCTGCCTGCTCTGCGGATCGAGCCCGGTCGTCGGCTCGTCCAGCACCACGAGCGAGGGCTCGGCGATCAGCGCACCGGCCAGGTCGAGGCGCCGCCGCATACCACCGGAATAGCTGCCCGCGCGGTTGTGCATCACGGTGTCCAGATGGAACCGGGCGAGCAGTTCCCTCGTCCGGTCCGCCGCCCGCGCCCGGCGCATCCCGTACAGCCGCGCGACCAGGTACAGGTTCTCGAACCCGGTGAGTTTCTCGTCGACCGCCGCGTACTGCCCGGAAACCCCGATCGCGGAACGGGCGCGGTCCGGGGTGCGCAGCACATCGTGCCCGGCGACGAACACCCGGCCGGAATCCGGGCGCAGCAGGGTGGTCAGGATCCGCACCGTGGTCGTCTTCCCCGCGCCGTTGCGGCCGAGCAGCGCGAACACCTCACCGCCGCGCATGGCCAGGTCCACCCCGCGCAGTGCCGGTTTGCCGCCGAAGGACTTGTGCAGGTCCTCGATGCGCACGTGCGCGGTCATCGGGCACCGGCCGTGCGGCTGCGCGGGGTGATGTCGGTCCAGGTGCGCTCCACGTACTCCAGGCAGGCGGCGCGCTCGTCCGGGCCATAGGCCACGGTCCAGCCGCCGGGCACCGCACACCACTGCGGCCACAGCGAGTACTGCCCTTCGTGGTTGACGAGCACGAGGTATTCCTCGTCCTGCGCCTCGAACGGATTGGTCACGCGATCGGCCATGCTCAGCTCCCGATACTCGTCCGTTGTTGGGTGATCTCGTCCTGTGCCGTGCGCAGTCGCCTCGCCAGCACCGGGCCGAGCTGTTGCAGCGCGGGCGGCCGCATCAGCAGCGTGTGCGGGAACGGCACGTTGTGGTGCTCGACCGGGCCGTTCAGGTACTCGCCCCAGCCACGGTCGAAGGGGGAATCCTCCTGCGTGCCGAAGAACAGGGTCGGCCCGTGGTAGGTGCCGATCTCCGCGCCGTTGAGAATGTCGCCGTGCGAGGAGAACGCCGCGACCAGTGCCCCGATCGCCTCCTCGTCCAGGCTGCCGAGCGGGTTTCCGGTGCGCTGGTAGAGCTCGCGCACCTCGGCCCGCGTCGGGTACCAGTCCTCGGGCACATCGTGGCCCTGCAGCCGTAGATAGGACTGGAACAGCTCCGGCTCGCTCACCGTCGCCAGCCCGTCCGAGGAAGCGTGCGGATGCGAGTCCACGATGGTCAGCAGCGCCACCTGTTCCCCGGATTCCTGCAGCCGCACCGCCATCTCGTGCGCGATGTTCCCGCCGAGCGACCAGCCGAGCAGATGATAGGGCCCGTGCGGCTGGATGCGGCGGATCTGCTCCAGGTAGTCCAGCGCCATCTCGGTCAGGCTCGCCGGGGTGTATCCGGGCTCGCTGAGCTTGCGCGCCTGCAGACCGTAGAGCGGCTGATCGCCGGGCAGGTGCCGGAGCAGCCCGGCATACGGCCAGGCCAGTGCCGAAGCCGAGTGCACACAGAACAGCGGCGGTCGCGATCCGGTGGTGCGCAAGGGAAGCAGCACCTCGAACGAGTCGTCCCCGCCCGCGTCCCGCAGTTTGTCCGCCAGTCCGGCAACGGTCGGATACTCGAAGAGCCTGCGGATGGAAAGCCGCACCCCGAGCGTCTCGCGCACATCCGCGATGAGCTTGCTCGCCAGCAGCGAATGCCCGCCCAGCTCGAAGAAACTCTCGTCGATACCGACCCGTTCCAGGCCGAGCGCGTCGGCGAACAGGCGGCAGAGCACGTCCTCCTTCGGCGAGCGCGGCCCGGCGAGTTCGGTGCTGCGGCCCGGGCTCGGTAGCGCGGACTGGTCGAGCTTTCCGTTGGGCGTCAACGGAAGCGCGGGAACCGCAACGAACACCGAGGGCACCATGTACTCCGGCAGCGTCCGGGAAAGGGCGGCGCGCAGCCAGCGCACATCCTCGGTGTCGGTGACCACATAGGCCACCAGCGCCTCCCCGCGCACCAGCACGGCGGCCTCGCTGATGCCCGGCTGGCCGAGCAGCGTCGACTCCACCTCGCCGAGTTCGATCCGGAACCCGCGGACCTTGACCTGATTGTCCGTCCTGCCGAGGAATTCCAGGTTCCCGTCGCGGCGCCTGCGCACCCTGTCCCCGGTGCGGTACATACGGGTTCCGTTGCCCGCGAACGGATCCGCGACGAACCGCTCCGCGGTCATCCCGGTCCGGTTGAGGTAGCCGTACGCGATACCGGCCCCGGCGAGGTAGAGCTCACCGGCCACCCCGAACGGCACCGGCCGTAGCCGCGCGTCCAGTACATGGGCATCGGTGTTCACGATCGGATGGCCCAGATGCGGGCGATCTCCGTGCTCGATGCGCGCGGCCATCGCGTTGACACAGGTCTCGGTGGGGCCGTAGTAGTTCTGCGCCCGCACCCCGTCCAGGTCCCGCAGCCGGATCCAGCCCTGTGCGGAGATCGCCTCCCCGCCGACGGTGACCACCGAAGGGGAGTGCGCGGAATCGAACAGCCCGGCCGCGTCGAGCTGGCGCAGCTGCGTCGGGGTGACCTCGACCGAATCGATGCGCTGCTCGTGCAGATAGCCGACCAGTTCCTCGGGATCCTTGCGGTGCCGCTCGGCCAGGATGTGCAGCTCGTGCCCGGCGACCATCCACAGGAACGGATCCCAGGATGCGTCGAAGGAGATCGCCGCGGTCAGCGCCACCCGCAACCGGTCCGGGCCGAACAGCTCACCACGGTGCTGGTGCAGCAGATTCACCAGGCCCGCGTGCGGGACGAGTACTCCCTTGGGGCGACCGGTCGATCCGGAGGTGTGGATCAGATACGCCGGATCGGCGCCGCGCGGCCGCTCGGTCTCCAGTTCCGCTCCGGAGAACCCGTCCTCGGGGTCGGTGTCCAGTTCCACCCGGGAATACCCGGCGGGCAGCGGAACCCCGGTCTCGGTCAGCACCAGGTCCGGATCCGCGTCCGTGAGCACCGCCTCGATGCGTTCGCTCGGGTAGCCGATGTCGATGGGCACGTACACCGCGCCCGCCTTGAGCACCGCGAGCATGCCGACCGCGGTGCGCACGGAACGGGGCACCGCCACCGCGACCGCCGAACCACGGCGTACCCCGCGGGCGTGCAGCAGCCGCGCGATCCGGTTCGCCCGCGCATCGAGTTCCGCGGTGCGCAGTACCTCGTCCTCGCAGACGACCGAGACCGCATCCGCGGGCGCCTGTGCGGCCATCCGCTCGAACGCGTGCACCACGGTCGGGCCCTCGGGGACCACCCGCACACCACGGGCCGCCGCGGACAGCCGGTCCCGTTCACCGGGCAGGGTGAGCTCGAAATCGCCGATCGCCCGCTCCGGTGCGGTGACCGCTTGCTCGACGAGTGCGGAGAACCGGTCGGCGATCTCCCGCGCGGTCACCGCGTCGAACAGGTCCGCGTTGAACTCCAGGGTTCCGGCCAGCCCCGCGTCCCGTTCGGTGAACGAGAGCGAGAGGTCGAACTTGGCCGCGCCCGCGCTGTCGAACTCCGCGATCTCCACCTCCAGGCCGGGTAGGGAGAGCTCCGGGCGGGTGTTGTTCTCCAGGGTGAGCATCACCTGGAAAAGCGGATGCCTGCCGAGGGATCGTGCGGGGGCCAGCGCCTCCACGACCCGTTCGAAGGGCACCTCCTGGTTGTCGAACGCGGCGAGGTCGCCGTCCCGGACCCTGGCAAGCAGCTCGGTGAAGCCCGGATTCCCGGAGAGGTCGGTGCGCAGCGCGAGGGTGTTCACGAACAGGCCGACCAGCTCCTCGAGCGCCTCGTCCCCGCGCCCGGCGACCGGGGTGCCGATCGCCAGATCGGTTTCCCCGCTCAGCCGGGAGAGCAGCACCGCGAGGCAGGCGTGCAACACCATGAACACGCTCGCCCCGTGCCCGGTGGCCAGCGCGGTGATCCGGGAATAGGTCTCCGGGGAAAGGTCGAAGCGCACCATTCCGCCGTGGTGGGCCGGATTCGCCTGCCGCGGCCGGTCGTGCGGCAGCGCCAGTTCCTCGGGAAGACCGGCGAGGGTGCGGGTCCAGAAGTCGAGCTGGGCGCGCACCGGGGAGTCCGGTTCGTCCTCACCGCCGAGCGCCTTCCGTTGCCACAGCGCGTAATCCGCGTACTGCACGCCGAGCGGCGGCCGGGGCGGTTCGGCGTATCCCATCCGCCTGCGGTAGGCCTCGGCCAGATCGCGGGCCAGCGGGGCGGTCGAGGCGCCGTCCGAGGCGATGTGGTGCACCACGAACAGCAGCACGTGCTCGCGCTCGCCGAGCCGCAGCAGCTTGGCCCGCGCGGGCAGTTCCCCCTCGAGCTTGAAACCCTCCGCTCCATCGGTGGCCAGTGCTCCGCTGAGCTGCTCGGGTTCCACATCCACCAGTGGCAGCGGCGGTTTGGCCAGTTCGGCACCGAGCACCAGCTGGTACGGCTGCCCGTCCACGCTGCGGTAGAGGGTGCGCAGACTCTCGTGCCTGGCGAACAGATCGGTGATCGCCCCGTGCAGCGCCGGGCGATCGAGCTCCCCGCGCAGGGTCACCGCCATCGCGATGTTGTAGCCGCCGTCCGCGCCCTGGAAGTCGTTGAGGAACCACATCCGCAGCTGTGCGTAGGAAAGCGGGATCCGCTCCGGGCGCGGTCCGGGTACCAGCCGGGGCCCTGCGGTGCGCGCCTGCGACCAGCACTGCGCCAGCGTCTCCGGTGTCGGTGCCTCGAACACCGTGCGCAGCGGGAGTTCCACGCCGAACTCCGTGCGGATGCGGCTGATCAGCTTCGTCACCAGAAGCGAATGCCCGCCGGCCGCGAAGAAGTCCTGGTCCACGCCGAACTCGCGCAGCCCGAGGGTGGCCGCGAACAGCGCGCAGAGCCGTTCCTCACCCGCGTCCCTTGGCGCCCGGCCACTGCCCGCGGGCGCCTCGGGGATCGGAAGGCGGTCCCGGTCGAGCTTGCCGTTCGGGGTGAGCGGGAACTCCTCGAGTACCGCGATCCCGTGCGGGCGCATGTATTCCGGCAGTGCGCGGGCGGCGTGCGCGCGCACCCCGTCCAGGTCCACCTCGGTTTCGGTGCCGATCACATAGCCGAGCAGCCGCTGCCCGTGCACGAGTACCCGGGCCGCCGCGACCCCTGGCGCCCCGGAGAGCACCGCGGCGATCTCGGCCAGCTCGATCCGGAACCCGCGCAGCTTGACCTGATCATCGGTGCGGGACAGGAATTCCAGTGCCCCGTCCGGGCCGAGCCGTACCAGGTCCCCGGTCCGGTACATGCGGGTTCCGTCGCAGGCGAACGGGTCGGCGAGGAACCGTTCGGCGGTGAGCCCGCCCCGCCCGTGGTAGCCGCGGGCCAGCCCGGGACCGGCGAGGTAGAGCTCACCGGGTACGCCCGCGGGGACCGGATGCAGTCCGGCGTCGAGCACGTAGGCCGTGGTGTTCGGCACCGGGGAACCGATCGCGGGGGTCTCCCGCTCGCCGATCTCGCTGAACACCGCGTCTACGCAGGTTTCGGTGGGTCCGTACATGTTCACCGCACGGATCCGCGGGGCCGCGGCGAGCCGGTCCCACAGCGATTTCTCCACCGCCTCCCCGCCGACCGCGAGGATGCGCGGCCGGGTGGATTCGAGCAGGCCAACCGAAACCAGCTGGTCCACATAGGACGGTGTGGTCTCGAAGAAGTCGATGCCCTCCCGGTCGAGATAGTCGAGCAGTGCCTCGGGATCGCGGCGCATCCGCTCCTGGATCAGGTGCAGCTCGTGGCCTTCGAGCAGCCACAGCACCGGATCCCAGGCCGCGTCGAAGGCGACCCCGGAAAGGTGCGCCACCCGCGCGCGCCGCGCGGGGAACAGCCGCTGCCGGTGATTCTGCAGCAGGTTCTCCAGCGAACCGTGCTCGACGAGGATGCCCTTCGGTTTCCCGGTCGAGCCCGAGGTGTAGAGCAGATAGGCCGGGTCCTGCGCGCTCGGACCGGCGGGCAGCTCGACCTCCGGGGCCCGCTGATCGGTGTGCAGTACCGAAACCTCCGCGCCGAACCGGGCGGCGGTCTCCCGGGTGCACAACACGACGGCGGGCCGGGCATCCGCGAGCAGATAGGCGATCCGCTCGTCCGGGTACTCGATGTCCACCGACAGGTACACCGCGCCGATCCGGGTGACCGCAAGCAGCGCGGCGACCGTGTCCGCGGAGCGGGGCAGCGCGACCGCGACCGTCCGGCCGGGCAGCACCCCGTTCCCGGCGAGCAACCGGGCCAGTTCTCCGGCGCGGGCATCCAGTTCGGCGAAGGTGAGCTCATCCGCCCCGCAGACCAGGGCGCGTTCCCCGGGGCGGGCATGCAACTGCGCGGCGAACAGATCTCCGACCGTGGCACCGGTCAGCGCGGAATCCGGGCCGTGCAGCCGGGATCCGGTCCGGGAACCGAGCAGGTCCGCGGACCGGACCGGGCGGTGCGGCGCCCTGGTGAGTTCCCCGGTGAGCGCGGTGAACGTGGCTGCGAACCCGTCCGCGCTGGCCGGGTCGAACAGATCCCTCGCGTACTCCAGGGTTCCGGTGATCCCGGCCGGTTCCCCGGCCTCGGTGAACGTCTCGCGCAGGCTGAACGACAGGTCGAACTTCGCCGCGCCCGGCTCGCCCTGGGCCGGGGTCACGGTGAGCCCGGGGAGTTCGAGCTGGGCGGCCGCGTTGTTCTGCAGCGTGAACATCACGTCGAACAGCGGGTTGCGGCCCGGGATCCGCTGCGGTGCGAGCGCCTCGACGACCTGATCGAAGGGGAGATCCTGGTTTTCGAAGGCCGCCAGATCGGTCTCGGTGATCCGGCGCAGCAGCTCGGTGAAGCTCGGCGCCCCGGACAGGTCGGCGCGCAGCACGAGCGTGTTCACGAACAACCCGACCAGTTCGGCGAGCGCGGGCTCGGTGCGCCCGGCGATCGCGGTGCCGATCGGGAAGTCGGTGCCCGCCCCGATCCGGTGGCACCACGCGGCGAGCGCGGCGTGCAGCACCATGAAGGTGCTCGCCCCGTGCGCGGCGGCGAGCTCGGCGATGCGCACGTGGGTTTGCGGGGAGAGCTCGAGCGGCACCGAGCCGGCCGCGGGCCGCCGGGTGCCCTGGCGCGGGTGATCCAGCGGAAGCTCCGGTTCGGCAAGCCCGGCGAGTGCGGAAGTCCAGAAGGCGAGCTGGCGGGCGGCCGGGCTCTCCGGGTCCGCACGATCCCCGAGCAGTTCGGCCTGCCAGAGCGCGTAATCCGCGTACTGCACCTCGAGCGGTTCGAATTCCGGCTGCTCACCGTTGGTCCGCGCGGCGTAGGCGGTGCCGAGGTCCCTGGCGAGCGGGGTGAACGACCAGCCATCGCCCGCGATGTGGTGGATCACCAGCACCAGCAGGTGTTCGTGCTCCCCGGTGCCGAGCAGCAGCGCGCGCAGCGGAAGTTCGGTGCTCAGGTCGAACGGGCGGTCCAGTTCGGCGCGCACCCGGGCGGCGCAGTCCCGCGGATGCTCGTAGGGCAGGGCGATTTCCGGTGCTTCGAGCACTCGCTGGTATGGCTCGCCGTCCTGTTCGGCGAACACCGTGCGCAGCGCCTCGTGCCGGGCGAGCAGGTCGCCGAGTGCGGCCCGCAGCGCACCGAGGTCCAGCGTTCCGGTGCACCGCAGCAGCGCGGGCATGTGGTACTCGGTGCCCGCCGCGTCCATCCGGTGCAGGAACCACAGGCGCCGCTGGGCGCCGGAAAGCGGCAGGCGCGGTCCCCGCGGCCTGCGGTACAGCGCGGGGCGCCGGCGGTCCTGCTCGGTGACCGTACGGCCGAGCTCGATGCGGGCGGCCAGCTCCGCGGGGGTCGGCGATTCGAACAGCGCCCGGATCGGCAGCCGGACACCCAGTGCCTCGCGCAGGCTGCCCAGCAGCCGGGTGGCGAGCAGGGAATGCCCGCCGAGTGCGAAGAAATCCTCCTGCGGGCCCACCGCGCCGAGCCCGAGGATCTCGGCGAACAGCTCCCGGCAGACCTGTTCGGCGTGGCTGGCCGATGCGGTTGCCGGTGCGGATTCCGGTTCGGGGAGCCGGTCGCGGTCCAGCTTCCCGTTCGCGGTGAGCGGGAGCTCGGCGATGGCCAGGATCCGCGCCGGGAGCAGATGCGCGGGCAGCTGCCCGGCCAGCCGCTCCGCGAGCGCCGATGTGTCCACAGTGGACGGCGTAACATAGGCGAGCAGCCTGCGTGACTCCTCGGTTCCGCGCACCGCGACGGCCGCGCGGTCCACCGGTTCGAGCGCGGCGAGCTGCGCCTCGACCTCACCGGGTTCCACGCGGTGGCCCCGGATCTTGACCTGCCGGTCCGCCCGCCCGGCGAACTCGATGCTGCCGTCCGCGCAGCGCACCGCGAGATCCCCGGTGCGGTACATGCGTGATCCGTTGCCCGCGAACGGATCCGCCAGGAACGCCGAGGCGGTCATGCCGGGGCGGCGGTGGTAACCGCGGGCGAGACCGGGCCCGCTCAGGTAGAGCTCGCCGAGCACCCCGTCCGGTGCCGGGCGCAGGCTGGAATCGAGGACATAGGCGCGCATCCCGCGCACCGGCTGCCCGATCGCCGGGGTTTCGCGTTCCGCGAGCCGCGCGGTGACCGCGTCCACGCAGGTCTCGGTCGGGCCGTAGAGGTTGACCGCGAGCAGCCCGGGAACCGAACCGAGCCGGTTCCACAGCTCCGGATCGATCTCCTCCCCGCCGATGAACAGCACCGAAGGGTGCCCCGCACCGTCGAGCAGGCCGTTCGCGAGCAGCTGGCGCAGATAGGAGGGAGTGGTGCCGAGTGCGTCGATCCCGGCTTGTCTGAGCCGGTCGAGGCAGGCCTGCGGATCGGTGCGCACCTCGTCCTCGAGCAGCACCAGCTCGTGCCCGTCGGCGAGCCACAGCACGGCATCCCAGTAGGCATCGAACGCGGTTCCGGCCAGGTGCGCCACCCGCGCCCGGGAACCCGTCGCCGTGCGCGCCGGATCGAACATCGCCGAGCGCTGGTGCGCGAACAGGTTCGCGAGGCTGCCGTGCTCGACGACGACACCCTTCGGCCTTCCGGTCGAACCGGATGTGTACACCAGATAGGCGGCGTCCTCCGGGGCGGGCGCCGGGCAGCTCAGTGGCGTGGCCGGGAAAGCGGCGCACTGCGCGAAGCTCAGCCCGCCGGGGCCGGGCTCGCTCGCGCCGAGCACCAGCGCCGGTTCCGCGTCCTCGAGCAGGAAAGCGATGCGCTCGGCCGGATAGGCGGGATCGACGGGCAGGTACCGCGCACCCGATTTGAACACCCCGAGCAGCGCGGCGATCGTCGCGCAGGAGCGGTCGGCGAGCACCGCGACCGTGTCGCCTTTCCCGATCCCGCGGGCCAGCAGGGCATTGCCGAACCGGTTGGACCATTCGTCGAGCTCGCGGAAGCTGATCGCGGCGGTCTTTTCCCGCAGTGCCGTCGCTTCCGGGGTCTCGGCGACCCGGGTGGCGAACAGGTCCGGGATCGTCGGCTCCGCGGTGGCGTATTCGGCGGCCAGCGGAAATTCCTCGTGCAGCACCACGTCCGCGGCCCGTGCCCCGGTATCGGCAGCGGCGGCGCGCAGCACGGCGGCGAACCGCTCGGCGTGCCCGGCCAGTTCCTCCGCGGTGTACCGGCCGGGATTGGCGTCCAGGTTCAGCAGCAGCCCGTCCGCGCGTTGCTCCACGACGACGGCGAGGTCCTCGACCGGGCCGACGGCGAGGTTGTGCGTGCTGGCCTCGTGCGGACCGAAGGGCAGTTTCGCTTGCTGGGGAAGGATGTTGATGGTCGGGCCGTCGAGCACCGCGGAGCCGAGCTCGGCGCGCAGCCGTTCGCTGCGGTAGCGCTGATGCCGGAGCGCGGCGCGGATCTCGGCCGATGCGGAGCGCACCAGTTCGGCGATGCTCGTTTCCGGGTGCACGCGCAGCCGCAGCGCCAGGATGTTCGACAGCATGCCCGGGGTGACCCGTGCGGTCTTGGTGCGCCGCGCGGGAACGGGGAGGCCGAAGACCACATCGCGGTCCCCGGTCACCCGGTGCAGATAGAGCGCGAAGCAGGCCACGATCAGCGGGGCGATCCCGGTACCGAGCGCCCGCGCGGTCCCGGCGAGCTCGATCCGCGCGGCTTCGCTGATCTCGGTGCTGTGCCGCAGGAAGGAGTGCCCCATCGGCTCGTCGCGGCGCGCCGGGCTGCTCGCGGCCGGCCGGTCGGCGAACCGGTCCAGCCAGTACCGCCGGTCGGCGGCGTACTCCGCGCCCGCCAGGTAGGCGTCCTCCTCGGCGAGCAGATCGGCGAGGGTGCCGAAGGAGCACTCCGGTGGCCGGGAACCCGTGCTGAGCGCCTGGTAGATCTCCGCGGTGCGGGCGAGCACCAGGGCGGCGCCGTAGCCGTCCATGATCAGGTGGTGCACCCGCTGGTACACCAGCACCCGGTCCTCGGCAACGTGCAAGGCCACGGCCCGATACAGCCCGCCGCGCACCGGATTCAGCGGCTGGGCGTGCTCCGCGCGCATCCAGTCGAGCGCGGCGGCGACCGGATCCGGCTCGCTGCGCAGATCCAGCACGTCGAGGACACCGGTTCCCGGGGCGTCGAGCACCTGCACCGGCTGCTCGTCGTGCGCGAGCACCCGCGCGCGCAGCGCCTCGGTCTCGCCGAGCACCGCATCGAAGGCATCGCCGAGCCGGGCGAGCTCCACCGCGCCGCGTACATCCAGGTAGAGCGCGATGTTGAACATCGGGTTCCGCCTGTCGATCCGCTGTCCGTACCACACCGCGGACTGCGCGGCGGAGAGTCGGAGTTCGCGTGGCGATTCGTGTTCGGCACTGATCTGGATGGGACGAGGTTCGGTCACGAGCGCACCGCTTTCCGGAGTTTCCTCGAGCAACTTCTTGAGAGGTTCGAGCGATATTCGACGCGCTCACCATGGTGGGGGAGCAATACGCCGACTGTTTGGCAAACGTATTTCTGATCGTTATCCGCGCCCTTTTCCAATTATGTCGGTAGGCGCGTTTTTTGTGAGGTGGCGGCCCTCCGGACGGAGAGCGGGAATGTGGAGGGCCGCCACCCGCTACTGGATTACTTGCACTGCATCCAGATGATGTTCTTCTGGCACCCGGGCGGAACCGGGGTCCACGGCCACACGATGCCCTGCCATTTCTCCTGGAAGTGGACCCCGCCGTGGGTTTCGGCGGCCATGCTCGGCGCGGTGACGCCGAGGGCGAGCGCGAGCCCGATGCCCGCGGTGGCGCCCACCTTCTTCAGCGTGTTCATTGGTGACCTCGATTCGTATTCGATGGACAACATAAATCAGCGGCTCTCATTAGGAACAGAAAATAAAATGAGGCAGCGGATCCGCGAAAATCGCACCGTTGCCTCGCGGAGAAACCTGCTGACGGGGCAACGCTAGCAATGGAAAGCCACGCCCGGCCAAGACTCCGATGCGGTGACGCTCGTCATACACGGTAAAAAAGGGACGAATGGTCCACCACGAATATGTCGGGTGGTTCATTTCTCCGTGAATACCGCGAGCTCACCGTGGTTTGTACGAATGTCTCAGATGTTGCGCGCACGTTTCCGGTGGCATGGGTGATCTCCGGTGCTCATCACCCATGGTGGGGACCCGGGTGCTGAGGGTCGTCACGCCATCGCTGAAGTGCGGTTTTCGTTACATGCCAGGGGTGCGCCGAGTGCGTCAGTCGCTGCCGCCGAACGGAGGAACGGCCATGCACGCGGGCGGATCACCGCGTGCATGGCCGTGCTGCTGCGCTGGTCGAGGGGGTGGCTCGCCGGGTCGGTTCGGTCCGTTGTGGACAGTGTGATGTCCGTGGCCGCGCGGGCTACGCGGCCGTGGTTCCCGCCCATTCCGGCGACCTGCCGAGGTGGGCCATGATGGCCTCGAGTGCGGATTCCCCGCTATAGCTGATTTCCGGGCCGAACGAGGAGCCGGCCGCCGCGCGCTGCTCTCCGGTCGGCACGATCCGGGCGATGTCGAGCGCGACCGTCAGCAGTCCGGGGTCGAATTCGAGTCCGAGATCCAGGGTTTTCGCCACATCCCAGGCGTGCACGACATAGTCGAGGAAGTGGAAACTGACCGCGAGCCACGCCGGAAACGGTTCCGGGCTGGCGAACTCGGGCAGTTCGAAGGTCCGCTCGAAAAGGTCCCCGGCGGCGAACGAGTTCAGCAAGTGTTCCGCCGATTCACGATAGGTGTTCACCGGATCGGTGCCGAGTGCGCGCGGTCGCCAGTCCTCGGGATCCGTGCTGCCCCGGGCCGCGGCGGCGAAGCCGTGGTGCTGCCGGGTCATGTGCACGAGCAGATCGGCGAAGGCCCAGCCGGCGCAGGGGGTCGGCCGGGTCAGGTCCGCGGCCCGGGCGTGCGAAACCAGTTCGATGTTCGTGCGTACCGCGGTCGCGTTGAGTTCGCGCAGCCGCGAGGTCTGTTCGGCAAGATAATTGATATGCATGTGCTTATCGTAAGCACGTGCATATCATTGGTCAAC
The DNA here is from genome assembly GCF_000737195.2 of Sciscionella sediminilitoris. Classification (GTDB taxonomy): domain Bacteria; phylum Actinomycetota; class Actinomycetes; order Mycobacteriales; family Pseudonocardiaceae; genus Sciscionella; species Sciscionella sediminilitoris. Next base: position 50,874 of record NZ_JALM01000002.1, on the reverse strand, counting down.
GTGTATCTTCCCGGCATGACCGGAACGGAGGGAGAACGCCCGGACCTCGCCGCCATGCTCGGGCAACTGGTGCGTGGCCTGATCGCGGCCGAACGCCCGGTGCTCGCCGCGCACGGGGTGAGCATGTGGGGCTATGTGGTGCTGAACGCGCTGGATCGGTGCCCGGCGAGCACCCAGGCCGCGCTGGCCAAGGAGATCGGTGCGGACAAGACGCGGATCATCGGAACCCTGGACGAGCTGCAGGAGGCCGGTCTGATCGCGCGCGAGCCCGATCCCGCCGACCGGCGGGCGCGGCTGCTGCACATCACCGAGTCCGGAAGCGCGCTGCGGGCCGCCGTGCGGGATCGGATACAGGCCAACGAGGACCGGCTGCTCGCCCTGCTCCCCGCTGGGCAGCGACAGGCCTTCCTGCGCGCGCTCGGCACCCTGTCCGAGCTGTCCGAGGACGAGATCACCGGCGGCTGAGGGCGAGCCGTCACACCGGCAGTTCCGCCCGCAGTTCCTCGATACCGATCGCGCCCGGCCGGAGGCCCTGCCGCGCGGCCCGCCTGGCGAGCGCGGTCAGCCGGGCGTTGATCGGCGCCGAGCGGCCGATCCGGCGGGCGATCAGCGCGATCTCCCCGTTGAGGAAGTCGGTCTCGATCGAGCCGGTGCCCCGGACCAGCGACTGCCAGCTGGAACCGCCGATCTGGGCCGGTTCCCCTGGCACCGGGCGCACGGAAAGCTCCTCGGTCTGCCACGCGGCCCGGGCCTCTTCCGCGCCGGTGACCGGAATCCCCGCGGCCTCCAGGATCGCCGCCGCCTCCGCCTCGATCGCCTGGCGCAGGTTCTCGGCGCCCGAGGCGTCCCCGAGCAGGGCCTGCAGCACATTGCCGAGATTGGTCAGCAGTTTGCGGTATTTCCAGGCCAGTGCCGAGTCCGGCTGCCGCACAAGACAGCCCGCCGCTGCCCAGTCCCTGCCCAGTTCCTCGAGCAGCGGGCTATCGGCGGGATCGGAGCAGGCACCGTAACGACTCACATGAAACAACCCACGCGACGGTGCGGTCCGGACCAGCACCTCGCCCGGCTCGATCATGATCGTCGGGAACCAGACGCAGACCGCGAACACCCGGGAGAAATAGCGCAGCGCGATCTCCTCGCCGGAGACACCGTTCAGTGCGATGCAGATCGGCAACAGATCCGCGGCCCGGCCCAGCACGGTGCCCGCACGGTCGTGCACCGGGACATCGGCCCACTCGTCGACCGCCGCGGCCGCCTGCTGGGTCTTCGTCGTCAGCACCAGCACGTCCTCGCTGGTCAGGCGCGCCTGATCCGGCGCGGTCGATACCGGCACGGGAACGGTGAATTCGGTGTCCGGGCAGCGCAGGCTCAGGCCGTGCCCGGACATCCGCCGCGCGTGTTCGCCGCGGGCGACCAGCAGGACCTCGCTGCCCTGCCGGGTGAGGAGACCGCCGAGCGCGCTGCCGACCGCTCCGGCGCCGAGGAACACGTACCGAGTCATGGCGGGATCCTAACGGTGATGCGCGCCGCGACCGGGACAGATAGGGATTTCACGGTGCGGCTGAGAGGGTCCGGGGATGAGTGGATTGTCCCGGCGCCGCCTGCTCCAGGTGCCCATGCTCGCGGGGCTCGGCGCATTCGGCGTCACGGCCTGTAACTCGCTGCCCGGCAAGCCGGGCAGCGCTGACCCCGTCCGGCGGGTGCACGCGCCCGCGCCGGACGGGGTACTCGGCGCGAACTTCAACGGCGCCCCGAGCGAGAACCTTTTCGGTGAGCTCGGGGCCGCGGAGGCGACGTGGGTGCGCGGGTTCTTCGCGATGCCCGATGCGGACAAGGCGAATCCCGCGCGGTCGCGTGCGATCGGTACCCTGCTGCGCGCCGGTGCGCACGGCTACGGAACCGTGCTCTCGCTGAAGTTCCCGTATTTCCCGAACCGTGGGAAGCCGTTGCCACGTAAGGGTTCCGAGGCGATGAAGGCGGAGTTCGCCCGCCTGGACAAGGTGCTGGATGCGGTGCTCGGCAAGGTGAACATTCTGGTGCTCGGCAATGAGCCGTTCATCGAATGTCCGCGCCCGGACCGGAACAACGGTGCGCTCAACGAGTTCTACGAGGCCGTCGCCGGTCATGTCATCGCAACCCGGGCCGCGCATCAAGGCGGGGACAAGACGGCGCTGTATCTGGGCGCGCTCACCAAACTCGACGAGCCGGGGGAGATCGGCAAGGGCACCGAACGCTGGATGTCCTACGTCCGGGACACCCCGGAGATCGCGGGCACCGACATCCACCCGCACGTCGGGGACCCGGCCGGTGTCGATACCTACCTCGACTACGTCCGCGCGCGGCTCGGCCCGGACAAGAAATTCCTCGCCACCGAGTTCTCCCTGGTGCACCTCTGGCAGAAACATCTCACCGACCGGGTGAGCGCCGAGTACGCCGCCAAGTACCACGTCCGGCCGGACACCAAGGTGTGGCAGGTCATCAAGAACGCGCTCGACAAGCCGTTCGCCCAGCAGCGGTGGTACGACCTGCTGCGCACCAGCCCGTGGTTCGAGAACAACAGGAACTTCCTGCGCGATCAGACGGAGAAGTTCCGCGCCACCGGCAGGCTCGCCGTGGCCACCTACGGGGTGAGCCCGGACGCCGCCATGTCGGAGAACTTCGGCCCGGACAAGCAACCCTGGCTGCTGAACAGCCTGTTCGCCTCGCGCACGGTGCGCCCGCTCGCGGACGGTTCCCCCGCGCCCAACTACGCGTGGCTCGACGAATTCAAGGCACTGCAACGGCGTTGACGCGCCGTGTCGGCGGCGCCGCACAGCGTTCTCGGTGATCAGCAGCACCTTGTTCTTTAGGTAAGCCTTTCCTTAGTCTGCTGGAGTGTCCGCTTCCCCGCATCCCGGCATCGACGGCCTGAGCACCCGCGCGGTCGATATCGCCTATGGCCGCGACGTCGTGGTGCGCGCGGCCTCGATCTCGCTCACCGCGGGCACGGTCACGGCGCTGATCGGCCCCAACGGCAGCGGCAAGTCGACGCTGCTGCGTGCGCTCGCCCGGTTGCACCGGCCGGTTTCCGGGGAGATCGGGTTCGCCGACGGTACGGATCTGCGTGCGCTGTCCACAACGGACCTGGCACGCCGGATCACCCTGCTTTCCCAGCACCGCACCACTCCCGATGGGCTCTCGGTCCAGGAACTGGTGGAGTTCGGCAGGCATCCGCACCGTTCGCGGCTGCGCGGGCAGGATCCGGGCGGAGCGGCCGCGGTGCGGCGCGCGATGGCGGCGACCGGGCTCACCGCGCTCGCCGAGTGGCCGGTGCGCGCGCTTTCCGGTGGCCAGGCTCAGCGCGCCTGGCTGGCGAGCTGTCTCGCCCAGGACACCGCGCTGTTGCTGCTGGACGAACCGACGACCTTCCTGGATCTGCGCTATCAGGTCGAGATCCTGGACCTGGTCCGCGATCTCGCCGATGAACACGGCGTCGGGGTGGGCGTTGTCCTGCACGATCTCGACCAGGCCGGGGCGGTGGCCGACCGGGTGCTGCTGCTGGAGCAGGGCCGGGTCACCGCGGAGGGAACACCGGACGAGGTACTGACCGCGGACAATCTCAGCCGCGCCTACGACATTCACGTGGATGTGCGGACCGATCCGGTGGACGGGCGTATCCGCACCCGCGCGCTCGGCCGGTTCAACGCGCGCACCCCAGCCTGATCGCCCCCGGAAACAGGAGAAAAATGCGTAGTACCAAGGCAATTCTCGGCGCGCTGCTGCTCGCCGCCGTCACACTCGCCGGTTGCGGCACCACCGAGAAGCCCAGCGGGGGCTCGCCGGAGAACACCGGTGCGCCGGTCACGGTCACCGATTCCCGCGGCAAGACGGTGCGGCTGCCGCACACCGCGAAACGGGTCGTGGCAACGGAATGGAACGCGGTCGAGGATCTGGTCTCGCTCGGGGTGATGCCGGTCGGGGTCGCCGATCCGAAGGGGTACGGGCAGTGGGTCAGCGCGGCACCGCTGAAGGGCGCGGTCACCGATATCGGAACCCGCGGTGAACCGAGTCTGGACACGCTGATGTCCCTGGCGCCGGATCTGGTCGTGGTCACCGAAGGTCTCCCGGAAAGCGCGCTGGCACAGATCGAGGCGAAGCTCCCGGTGGTCGTCATCAAGGGCGGGGACCTCAAGGATTCGATCGGCACGATGTTCCATGGGCTGAACACGATCGCCACGGCAACCGGAACCGGAAAGCGTGCCACGCAACTGAAATCCGAGTTCGACGCGAAACTGGCCGAGGATCGCAAAGCCGTGGAGGGGCTCGGCGCGAACGGGGAGAAGGTGGCGTTCGCGGATGCCTATGTCGCCTCCGGAACGGTCACGATCCGCCCGTACACCAAGGGTTCGCAGGTTTCCGAGGTGTTCGCGCGGCTCGGCCTGGACAACCCGTGGCCGATGACCGGTGATCCCGCCTACGGCCTCGGCAAGGCCGATGTCGAGGGACTGACCCGGCTGCCCGATGCGCGGTTCTGGTACTCGGCCAATGATTCCGAGGGCGACCCGTTCACCGAGGAACTGGCGAACAACGCGATCTGGAAGGGTCTGCCGTTCGTCAAGAACGGGAAGGTGCAACGACTTCCGGACTCGCTGTGGATGTTCGGCGGGCCGAAGTCCATGCAGCAGTACGCCGACGCCGCGGTCGCCGCGCTCAAGAAGTAGCCGCGCGGTGGATCTCGACGGTGCCGCGCCCGCCAAGTGGTCGCGGCTGCTGTTCCTGGGCGTCGGGCTGGGTGTGCTGCTGGTACTCGGCGCGATCGTGCACCTCACCCAGGGAACGGCCGCGGTGCACGCCTTCGATGTGCTGCGGCTGGTGTTCGGCGGTGGTTCGGGCACCGATACCGCGGTCGTGCTGGAATCGCGGCTGCCCCGGCTGCTCGTCGCGTTGCTCGTCGGTGCCGCGCTCGGCACCGCGGGCGCGGCGCTGCAATCGGTGACCCGCAACATCATGGCAGCCCCGGACACGCTCGCGGTCAACGCGGGCGCCTATCTCGCGGTCACCGCGGTCGCGGTGACCGGCGTTTCCTTCCCGCTGTTCGGCACGGTGGGGGTGGCCTTCGCCGGTGGGCTGGCCACCGCCGTGCTGGTGCTCGCGCTCGCCGGGACCGGTGGCACCGCGATGGTGCGGCTCGTGCTCGCGGGCACGGCGATCGCACTCGCGATGAGCTCGGTGACCTCGATGCTGCTGGTGCTGTTCTCCCAGCGGACCCAGGGCCTGTTCGCCTGGGGAGCGGGATCGCTTTCGCAGAACGGGCTCGGCGGGATCCGGATGCTCGCCCCGGTCGTCGTGCTGGCCTTCGCCGCGCTGCTGTTGTTGTCCCGCAGGCTCGATCTGGTGCGGCTCGGGGACGACCAGGCACGCAGCCTCGGTGTCCGGGTGGGGCTGGTGCGCGGGACGGCGATCCTGCTCGCGGTGCTGCTCGCCGCGTGTGCGGTGACGCTGACCGGGCCGATCGGGTTCGTCGGTCTCGCCGCGCCCGCACTGGTGCGGCTGCTCTCCCGTTCGGTGCGCGGCCTGCACCGGCACATCGCCGCGATCCCGTTCTCCGCCGCGGTCGGTGCCGCGCTGCTGCTCGGCTCGGATGTGCTGCTGCGGGCGATCATCGGCGCGCAGGGTGCGCTCGAGGTCCCCGCCGGGGTGGTCACGACCCTGCTCGGGGTGTTCTTCCTGGTGACCCTGGCGCGTTCGGCGCGTGGTTCGGGTGCGGTGGAACCACCGGCGGCCGGGGTCGCGGGCAGGGTGTCCCGGTTCCGGTTCACCTGCACGCTCGTCGTGCTGCTCGCCGCGGTCGTCGGGGTGGTGCTGGCCGCCGCGCTGCTCGGGGACGCGAAACTGCTGCTCGGCGATATCGGCAACTGGCTCGGCGGTCAGGCGGGGCCGATCGTGCGCAGCGTGCTGGACAACCGCCTTCCCCGGGTGTTCGCGGCGCTGCTCGCGGGTGCCTGCCTGGCCATCGGTGGCACGCTCATCCAGACGCTCACCCGCAATCCCCTTGCCGAGCCCGGAATCCTGGGTGTCGCGGGCGGGGCCAGCCTCGGCGCGGTCGCCGCGATCACGATCGTGCCCAGCATCGGTTTCTGGGCGCAGACCGGGTTCGCCGGGATCGGTGCCGCACTGGTGACCGCACTGGTCGTGGCGCTGTCCACCAAGCGCGGTTTCGCCGGGGAACAGCTCGTGCTGATCGGGTTCGGCGCGCAGGCCGCGAGCCAGGCACTGGTCACCGTGCTGATCACGCTGACCGATCCGTGGAACCAGACCAAGGCGCTCACCTGGCTCGGCGGATCCACCTATGGCCGGACCTTCGAGCAGCTGATGCCGATGGCGGCCGCGGTGCTGCTCGTGGCACCGGTCCTGGTGCGGCTGCGCAGCGAGCTCGACCTGCTTTCGCTGGACGAGGAAACGCCCCGGGTGCTCGGTGTTCCGGTGCCGCGGACCCGGCTCATCGCCCTGGTGTGCGCGGTGCTGCTGACCGGAACCGCGGTCGCCGGTGCCGGGGTGATCTCGTTCGTCGGCCTGATGGCCCCGCACGCCGCACGGGCACTGATCGGGCGCAGGCATGCGCGCAGTCTCCCGGTCGCGGCCCTGCTCGGCGGCATCCTGGTGTGCCTCGCGGACCTGCTCGGCCGGACCGTGATCGCCCCGGCCCAGCTCCCGGCAGGTCTGGTCACCGCCTGTATCGGCGCCCCCTATTTCGTCTGGCTGCTGCACCGCACCCGCGGTTTCCGGGTGCCGCGCCCGCGCGCTTCCCGGGAGCGGTCCCGGACCGGGGCCCTAGCCTCGCGGTGACCGAACGGCAGACAGGGGAAGCACATGATCAGGAGAACACTGGGCGTTCTGGTGCTCACCGGGGCCGCGCTCATCGGGCCCGCGGTCGCGATCGCCGCGCCGCACGGGGACCGGTTGCGGATCACCGAGGGCGGTTCGCCGGACGAGCCGAAGGTCTACGACGGTCACGGGCACCGGGCCGGCGGCATCGATGTGGCCGCGGACAACGTGATCGTGCGGAACTACGTACTCGACCGGCCGTCCGCCCCGGGGATCGAGGTGCACGGCAACGGGGTGACGGTGCAGGGCAACACGATCACCGCGCCGCACGGCGGGGACGGCGACGGGCTGCGGTTCTTCGGCGACGGCATCCGGATCCTGCACAACACGATCAGCAGGACCGACAACAGCACCGGGGCGCACGCCGACTGCATGCAGACCTTCGCGACCGATGACCAGGACGTGGCCAGCCGGAACGTCACCATCGACGGCAACCGTTGCGAACGGATCGACAACATGTGCCTGATGGCCGAGGGCCCGAACTCCGCGGCCGGTGACGGCAGCGAGGAGGGGACCTCGCAGGATTGGCGGTTCACCGGCAATTTCTGCGAGACAAGGAAAGCCTCGCAGACCGTGATGATCGACGATGTGCAACGGCTGACGATCACCGGGAACACCTGGGCCGCAGGGCCGGATCACGCGATCGGCCTGCAGAACGGGTCCACCGGGGCGCACGTGCGGGACAACAGACTCGACCCGTCCATCGGCTGCGAGGTCGGTATCGACGACTCCTCGCGGGAGAGCTATCAGGGCCCCGAACCGGGTTGCGATCCGTAACCGCGCGCGACTGCCCACGGCCCGTGCTCATGCAGTAACGTGATCCGCTGAACCTAGCCCGTACGGCGTAACACGCGCCGTAGGAGGGAGGCGCGGCGGTGCGGAGCCAGCTGATCGCCGGCCGCTACCGGCTCGAGGACGAGGTCGGGGCGGGCGGTATGGGGATGGTGTGGCGGGCCACCGATCTGGAACTGGACCGCACGGTCGCGCTCAAGCGCGCACACACCGGCGGCACCGGGGCGCTGCGCGAGGCGAAGGCGGCCGCCACGCTGCAGCATCCGCACCTGGTCACCCTCTTCGACGTGCTCCGCGAGGACGGCGATCTGTGGCTGGTCATGGAGTACCTTCCGGCGAAGAGCCTGCGCGACCGGGTACTGGAGACCGGGCCGCTCTCCGGAACCGAGGTCCGCACCATCGGCGCCCAGCTGGCGGACGCGCTCGCCGCACTGCACCGTGCGGGCACCGTGCACGCCGATGTGAAACCGGGCAATGTGCTGCTCACCGAGGACGGGACGGCGAAGCTCATCGATTTCGGCATCGCGCGCGCCGACTGGGCGGATGCCACGCTGACCGGTGCGGAGATCATCGGAACCCCCGCCTATCTCGCTCCCGAACTCGTCAAGGGCGGCGGGCCGAGCCCGGCATCCGATCTGTTCTCGCTCGGTGCCACGCTGTTCTACGCGGCCGAGGGAACCTCCCCGTACGGCGAGGCCGAGGCCGCGGCGCAGCTGCTCGGCCGTGCGGCGCGCGCCAGGATGCTCGCCCCGCGCCGGGCGGACGGCGAACTCGGCAGGCTGCTCACCGAGTTGCTGCGCAAGGATCCCGGGCGGCGACCGGAGGCCACCGCCGTCGCCGAGCGCCTCGGACAGCCCACGGGCACCGCGCCGCACCGGCGTTTCGTGCCGCGCCGCCGTGGGTTCGCCGCCGGTGCCGCGGTCGCGCTGGTGGTGATCGTGGCCTTCGGCGTCGTGGAACTGGTGCGCGGCAGCGGCGGAACCGAACACCCGGCGGCCGCGAACCCGCCGGGACTCGGGGACCGGCACAGCGCGGATCCCTGCTCGCTCACCGATGTGCGCGCCCTCGGCCGGTTCGGGACGGCCGAACAGGACCCGCTGTACGGCAACTTCGATCGCTGCGATGTGCTGGTCACCAAGGGATCCGCGCGCGTGGACGTGGAGGTGCAGCTCACCGAGGGGGACAAGGCTCGTCAGCGTTCCGGTGCCGTGCGCGAGGTCGGCGCGCTGCGGGTGGTGGACCAGCCGGGGCAGAGCGAGCAGTGTGAGCGCACGATCCTGCTTCCCGGCCGGACCGGGGTGGATGTCACGGCGAAACTCGACGAGGCCACCGACGACCGGCTCTGCGCCATGGCGGACACCGCGACCGGAACCGCGCTGCGGGTGCTGAACGAGAACCGGCTGGGGCAGCGGCGATTCCCCGCCGAGTCACTGGCCACAGTGGACGCGTGCACCCTGCTGGACGCGAAGGCGCTCGGTACCGTTCCCGGGATCGACGCGAACGATCCGGACCGCGGCTACGTCGGCTGGGACTGTTCCTGGGACAGCACCACCGAACACCTGAGCCTGCGGCTGTCCTACGACCACGATCAACCGTTCAGCGCGGCGGACGGCACCCCGATGCGGCTCGCCGGGCACCCGGCCGTGTTGCGGACCGAATTCGACGGGGAGGGGACCTGCGCCGTGCAACTGGTCAACCGCACCGTGCACGACGCGAACGCCGATCCGGTGAACGAACTGCTCGACGTCGAACTGCGCGGCGAACTCCCGCAACGGAGACTGTGCGGGTATGCCGGAACACTCGCCGGTGCCGCCGCGCCGAACCTCCCGGGAAAGCAGTCATGACACGGGAATTTCCACTGTCCGGAGTGGACAGGACGCTCGCGGCCGGGGTACCGGAATCCGCGCCGGGTACCCTGTTCGCGCTCAGCCTGTGCGGCGGGCTGACCATGGCACCGAAGGACGGACGACGGCTCTACTTCGGCCGCAACCGCCCGGATGTGCACATCTGCGTCGGCGAGGACGACCGCAGGGTGAGCAGGCGGCACGGGCAGCTCGACTACGCGGGTACGCGGTGGTGGCTGCACAACACCGGACGACTGCCGATCCGGTTGCCCGGTTCGGTCTGGCTGCATCCCGGCGGGGAGCCGGTACCGCTCGGGGACGGCTACGCCCCGCTGTTCCTGCGCGGTTCCTCGGGGCGCGAACATCTGCTCGAGTTGTTCGTGGTCGGCAACCTCGACCAGCGGCCCCGCTCCAAACACGCCGACCTCACCCAGCCGCCGAGCATCTGGCGCCTTTCGGAGAAGGAAAAGCTCGCCGTCGTCGTGCTCGGTCAGCGTTACCTCTACCACGAGGCCAATCCGCAGCCGCTCGCCTGGCGGCAGGCCGCGGCCGCGCTCGCCGATCTGCAACCCGGACAGGGCTGGACGGCGAAACGGGTCGAGCATCTCGTCGCCGGTATCCGCGGCAGGCTCGCCCGCACCGGTGTCACCGGGCTGACCCGGGAGGAAGTGGGGGAGCCGGTCGGGAATTCGCTCAACCACAACCTGTTGACCGAGTTGGTGCTGTCCACCACGATCGTGCCCGGTGACCTGGAAGCGCTCGGCGCGCTCATCGATTAGCGGGTTGCCCCCTGACTCGCGGCAGGATCAGCGTTCGCGTTCGCGGCGCCAGGGCCAGCGGCGGCGCCGAGGCCGAAGTGTCGCCGCGCGGCGGGAACACCGGCGCGCCTGCTCCAGATCGAGCGCCGAGGAACTGTGGTGGTGGCGCTCCTCGTAGGCGCGGGCCAGTTCCTCCAGCCGCCACGGCAGTACGGCGTCCTCGTCCGGGGTCGCCGCGACGGCCCGCTCACCGGCCTCGATGGCGGCGTCCAGATCGGCCATCCGGTGCCCGGCAAGGAACCGGAGGTAGCAGGCGCGCGCCAGGTCCTGCAGGTGCCCGGGGTCTGTCGCGGTTTCCTCGGCGAGCCCTGCACTGAGCAGCTCGATCGCCTGCGTGAGGCCGCCGTCCGACGGGGTGCGCAGATAGCGTTCGAGGTACGCGCTGCCCGTCTTGGCGGACAGGATCGCGTGCAGTGCGTGTCCAGCGGGCAGCGCCGACCGGGACCGTTCCAGCAGCTCGATCGCCCGGTGCAGATCCGCGGCGGCCCCGCCGTTGCGGTACCGCTCCCGGTGGAAATCGCCGAGCATGAGGCGGAATTCGGCCAGGTTCGGGTGCCCCCGGCCCGCGTGGTCGGTGGCCTGGGTGACGGATCCGATGGCGCGGTCGAGATCGGCGGGATCGGCGCAGCGGCGGTATCGCTGAAAGTAGGCGTTGCCCAGATTCGACAATCTCGCCGGGCGCCGGGCATGGCGCTCCGGGGTCGCCAGGACGGCGCCCTCGAGCAGGATGATGGCGGCGTCGACGAGCCGTGGATCCGCGGTGTCCGTATTGTGCCGCAACAGGTCCGCGCCGAGGTCGCCCTGATGGTCGGCATCGGCGGCCGGGCCGAGCAGCGGGCCGAGCCCGGTGGGGACCGCCTCGATCTCCCTGGCCACCGGGGCCAGACAGACGATCGCGTGCGCGAGCTCGGGATACCAGTCCTCCTGCGGCAGCGCCGTCGCCCGGTACATGTGCAGCTGCGCGAGGGCACGCCGGGCCGAACGGGTCTGCTCGGTGTCCTCGGACCGCATGGCCCGCCACAGCTCGTCCGCCTCCGCGAGCGCCCTTCTGTCCAGCACCGATCGCGTTCCGGGTGCCCGTCGATAGCCGTCCAGCCGCCGCTGGACCCGGTCGAGCAGTTCCGCGAATTCCGCAGTCATGGTCTCCTCACACCAACGGAGGGGCGAACGGTGGCACGGAACAGGAGTACCGGAACCGTTCGGGACCGGTCCCGGCGAACGACCCGCCAGGTGGTGCGGTGTTGCTACAGTGTCGCCGTGTTCACCGAGTCGGATAGGCGTCAGGCCGATGCCGTGTACGCCGCGCTCCCGGAGTACATGCGCCGGGCCCGCCGGATCGGCACGCATCCCGGCAGCGTGGACGGGGAAACCGCGCTCACCGGTTACGAATACCGGCTCTTCTCGCAGAACGGCGAGGACGGCGTGCTCGCCGAAATCCTGCGCCGGATCGGTGTCACCGGCCGCTGGTTCGTCGAGTTCGGTGTCGAATCCGGCCGGGAGGGGAACTGCGTCGCGCTCGCCGATGTCCTCGGCTGGCACGGATTGTTCATGGAGGCCGACCCGGCGCACCATCACCTGCTCCATCAGAAATACCGTTGGAACCAGGCGGTGAGCACTTTGCACGCCACCGTCACTCCCGATCGGGTCGAGGAGCTTTTCGGTATCGGAAAGGTGCCCGCGGAACCGGATGTCGTCTCGATCGATATCGACGGCGGTGACTACTGGATTTGGGAAGCGTTGCACGATTATCGTCCCCGCGCACTCGTCATCGAATACAATTCCGCCCTTTCGCCCGAGGAAAAACTGGTCCAGCCGCCCGGTACCGAACCCTGGTCGGGCACCGCGTTCTTCGGCGCCTCGCTCGGTGCCCTGACCGGGCTTGCCGCCGACAAGGGCTATCGGCTGGTGCACTGCGAAATGGCCGGGGCCAACGCGTTCTTCGTCCGTGCCGATCTGACCGGTGTTTTCCCGCCACCGGAGAGCGTTCAGCGCCGTGGCCCCAACTACTTCCTCACCTCGCACGGTCACCCCGAGGACGACACCGGCCGCACCTACCACCGGCTCTGAGCGCGCGGTGCGCGAGCCGATTCCCGAGCCGATTCCTCGGTCACAGTACGAATTACCCGGGTGACCCGGTGTACCGGACCGGCAAGAGGGCACTTTGCGTGATCACATCATCACAACCGGAAGATCTTCGCGGGAAACAGGAAAAATCCGCGTTGGTCATTTGTCAATAATGTGGTGAACGGCAATCTTTCCGGTGTGCCGTTGACATTCGCCGGGGGCATGCACAAACATGGTGGGCTGGTGCCGCCACGTTCCGTTCCTGCCATCGACCTCCCCGACGTCGCCGGAGTCGACGCGCGCTCGGAAGGTGCCGCGCCATGGTCCGGTGACGCGTCTGGGAAGGCCGGTTTGTCGACACACGTCAAGCACCAGGGTCAGGACATTCGTTCGGAACACGCAGAAGTGGCGCCGTTATCGCCTGTGCAGCAGCGGCTGTGGTTGCTCGCCCAGCTGGACAACGCGAAAAGCGCGTACAATGAGCTGCTCGCGTTCGAACTGCGCGGGCCACTGGATCGCACGGCGCTCCTCGAGGCGCTGGACATGCTGGCCGCCAGGCACGCCCCGCTGCGTACCCGGATCGCGGAGACCGAGGACGGCCCCCGTCAGCTGATCGGGCCGCCGGACTCCGGATTTCCCTGCACCGTCGAGGAATCGGTCTCCTCCGTGGCCGAACTGCTCACGGAGGAGACCGAAACCCCGTTCGATTTCTCCGGTGCCTCGCTGGCCCGGGCCCGGATCGCGACCCTCGAACCACAGCGGTCCGTGCTGATCATCACCCTGCATCACATCGTCTTCGACGGCTGGTCGCGCGATATTCTGCTGCGCGAGCTCGGGAAGTGCTACGCGGCGGCACAGCGCGGGGAGGCGCCCGCGCTGGCTCCGCTGCACCACAGCTATGCCGAGCACGCGCGCCGACAGCAGGACTGGCTGGCCGGTCCGGAACCGGAAACACAGCTCGCCTACTGGACGAAGCAGCTCGATGGGGCACCGGCGCTGCTGGAACTGCCGAGCGATCGGCCGCGCCCCGCGGAGCAGGACTACCGGGGCGGGCGCGTGCTCATCCACATCGACGAGGAGCTGACCTCCGAGCTGCGCGCGCTCGCCGAACGCACGGGCGTGAGCCTCTACTCGACCATCCTCACCGCATGGGGACTCCTGCTCTCCCGGCTCGCCGACCAGCCCGAAGCGGTCATCGGGGCTCCGATCGCGAACCGGCGCGACGCGGATATCGCCGATCTGATGGGGTTTTTCGTCAACACGGTCGCGCTACGGGTGGACCGCGCCGGAGCACCGAGCGGGAGCGAACTGCTGCGCCGCACCCACCGGGTGCTCAAGGAGGCGCTCAGCCATGGCGCGCTGCCGTTCGACCGGGTCGTCGAGGCGGTGAACCCACCGCGCAGCGCGGCACACGCCCCGCTGTTCCAGGCCATGTTCGCCTGGGTGCCGAGCATGCACGGGCTGCTCGAGATGCCGGGGATCAGCGCGGAACCGCTCGATATCCCGGTCGCCCCGGCAAAGTTCGATCTCGCGCTGAGCATCGCCGACGAGGGGCCCGTGCTCTCCGGGAGCCTCGACTACGCCAGTGCGCTGTTCGACCATGAGACCGCGGCCGGTCACGAGCGGCTGCTGCGGCGGCTGCTCACCGAACTGGTGCGGGATCCGGAACGCCGTGCGGACGAACTGCCGCTGCTGGACGCGGCGGAAACCCGCGCGCTGCTCGACGGGCAGTGCCGCACCGCGCCCGCTCCCGCGCTGCCCGGCGGGATCCTCGAACGGTTCGCCGAACAGGTGCGCGCGCACGGGGACCGCATCGCCGTGGAAGCCGATGGGGAACGGATCGACTATGCGAGCCTCGACCGGCGGTCCGGCAGGCTGGCGGGCGCGCTCGGCGAACTCGGCATCGGCCGGGGCGATGTGGTCGGCCTGCACACCGGCCGCTGCCCGGAACTCGTGGTCGGCATCCTCGGCGTGCTCAAGGCAGGTGCCGCGTTCCTGCCGCTCGATCCGGGGCAGCCACCGAAACGGCTGGCCACCATGGTCGAGGACGCCGGGGCGGCCGCCGTGCTGCAGCACGGCACCGAGCCGCGGCCCGGCTGGCTCGCCCTGACCGAACTCGAAGACCGCGGCGCGGCGACCAGCCCGCCCGCGCCCGCCACCGGAGACCTGGATCTGGCGTACGTCATCTACACCTCGGGCTCGACCGGGAAACCCAAGGGTGTCGCGGTCACCCAGGCCAGCGTGCGCAACCTGTTCGACCAGTGGGTGGACCGGTTCGGCGCCCCGGAGGGCAGGAACTGCTCGGCGTGGTCCGGGATCGGTTTCGACGCGAGCGTGCACGAGATCCTGCTGCCCCTGACCACCGGCGCGAGCCTGCACCTCGTTCCCGAGCGGCTGCGCGGTGATCCGGCCGAGCTGCTCGACTGGATGCGGGCCCGGCAGATCAGCGACACCTTTCTGCCTCCGGCCTATGTCACCTGGCTCGGCGAGGATCCGCGGCGGCTGCACGGGCTCGCCATGCGCACCCTGCTGACCGGGGTGGAATCCATCCAGGAGACCGCGCTCGCCGCCATCGCGGAAGCGCAGCCGGGGATCCGGATCTGCTTCGGATACGGCCCGACCGAGGCCACGCTGTACAGCACCGCCCACACCGAACCACGCCCGCTGCACCGGGCCACCCCGATCGGGCGCCCGGTGCCCGGCACCCGCCTGTACCTGCTCGACGAGCGGCTGCGTCCGGTGCCGCCCGGGATGGCCGGTGAGGTCTATCTCGCCGGGGCCTGCCTCGCCCGCGGCTATCACGGCGACCCGGGGGCGACCGCGAGCCGTTTCCTCGCCGATCCGTTCGTCCCCGGGGAACGCATGTACCGCACCGGGGACCTCGCCCGCTGGCTGCCCGATGGCGCGGCCACCTACCTCGGCAGGGCGGACGCGCAGGTCAAACTGCGCGGGTTCCGCATCGAACCCGGCGAGATCGAGGCTGCGCTGCGCGAACTGCCCGGGGTCACCGATGCCGTGGTGCTCGCCGACCGGTCCGCATCCGGGGAGGGAAGGCTCATCGCCGCGCTCGCGGGTACCGGGGAACAGCCGGAGCAGCAGTGGCGCGCGGCACTGGCCGAGCGGCTGCCGGAATACATGATCCCCGCGGTTTTCCTGACCATGGAACGGATTCCGCTCAACCGCAGCGGCAAGGCCGACCGGGTCGCGTTGCTGGAGCGCGCCGGGTCCGCCCCGGAACAGGTCAACACCGAAAGCCCGCGTGACCACGTGGAGCTCGCGCTCTACCGGATCTGGCGGGATCTCCTGTTGCACCAGAACATCGGCATCACGGACGACTTCTTCGCCCTCGGCGGCAGCTCGGTCTCCGCGATCAAGGTGGCCGGCGCGGTGCGCGAACAGTTCGGCCGCGAGCTGCCCGTCCGGGAGATCCTGCTGCACCCCACTATCGAGGGCCTCGCCGCGCTGCTGCGCCGGGACGCGCAACCGGGCGAGGACGCCAACCTGATCGAGTTCCGCTCCGGAACCGGAAGGGAACGCGTGGTCTGCGTGCATCCTGCGGGCGGTACCGCGTTCTGCTATCTGCCGCTGAGCAGCGCCCTCCCGGAACACGTTGCGGTGCACGGTATCCAGTCGCCGGGGCTCAACGCGGGCGAGCAGCCCCTTGCCAGTGTCGAGGAGATGGCCGAGGAATACCTGCGCCTGATCGCACCGGGTCGCGATGAGCTGATCGTCCTGTGCGGGCTGTCCTATGGCGGTCTCGTGGCCCACGAGATGGGCGCGCGGCTGGCCCGTCGCGGGCATTCGGTCAGCGTGGTGCTGCTGGACACGAATCTGGCCGGGGATCCGGCGGCGCGCGCGGCCGTGCAACCGGTCGAGCTCGCCGAGTTCCGGGAGAAACTGGTGCGGTTCAACGGGATGTATCCGGGCATCGAGGACAGCCAGATCGCGCGGTATCACCAGGTGTACAACCACAACCGGATGACGGCCAAGGCCTACGACCCCGGATCGAGCGCGGCCCGGCTGGTGTTCCTGCAAGCCGTGGACGAGGCCGAGACCGATCTCGAAGCGATGCGGGAGAGCTGGCGCCGCCGCGCCGAGGGGGAGTTCCTGACCGAGGCGCTGCACTGCGGACACTGGGATGTACTGGAGAGCGCCGAGCTGCCGAACGTGGCCAAGCGGATCGCCGCGGAACTCGAACTGCTCGGGCAGCGCTGATGGCGGTCACCAGTGTGGCGGGCGGGGTGCACGCACAGGCCGCCCGCACCCCGGAAGCGCTCGCCGTCGCCGATCCCGAGCGGAACCTGAACTATGCCGAGCTGGACGCCACCGCGGCACTGCTCGCCGAACGCCTTGCCGGGCAGGGAATCCGGGCCGGTGATCCGGTCGCGGTGGCGCTGCCGCGCGGCTGGCGGCTGGTGTGCGCGATGCTCGGTGTGCTCCGGCTCGGCGCCGAGCTCGTCCCGCTGGACACGGCGAGCCCGGCGGCCCGGCGGCGGCACATGCTCACCGATTCCGGCTCGGTCGCGGTCATCCACGGCGACCAGCCGCCGGAGGAGCTGCCGCAGCCGGTGCGCGGAATCCCGGTTGCCGAACTGCTCGGCGGTCCGGTTCCGGAGCCCGGGCCGGTGCCGGCGCCCGCGGATTCCTCGTTCCTGTTCTACACATCCGGGACGACGGGCAATCCGAAAGGGGTCCGGGTACCCGATGCGGGCGTGCTGCGGCTCGCCGAGCCCGGCTACATCCGGCTCGCGGCGGGGATGCGGTTCGCGTGGTGCGCCAATCCGGCCTTCGACGCGCTCAGTTTCGAGGTGTGGGTACCGCTGCTGACCGGGGGCACCTGCGTGGTCTTCCCCGACGAGCTCGTGCAGACCCCGCGCGATCTCGCCGAGGCGCTGGTGCGCGAGCGCATCGACACGCTGTGGATGACCTCGGCGCTGTTCAACGCGGTCGTGGATGCCGAACCGGCGTGTTTCGCGCACACCGGGCAACTGCTGATCGGCGGCGAACAGCTCAGCGCCGAGACGATCCGGCGGTGGTATGCGAACAATCCGGAAAGCCGCACCCAGCTCTACAACGGGTACGGGCCTACGGAGACCAGCACCTTCGCGCTGAGCTACCCGATCCCGAGGGACTTCGCGGATGCCGTGGTGCCGATCGGGCGCCCGCTTCCGGGCACTGGGACGCTGCTCGTGCACCCGGACGGTGAACGGCTCGCAGCGCCCGGCGAGGAGGCCGAGCTCTATCTGTCCGGTGCCGCGCTCGCGCACGGATACCGCAATCTGGAGGCGGAGACCGCGCGGAAGTTCGTGCGGCTGCCCTGGCATGACGGCGGGCGCACCCGCTACTACCGGACCGGGGACCTCGTCACCAGGGACACCGAGGGCCTGCTGACCTACCGCGGCCGCACCGATCGTCAGGTCAAGGTGCGCGGGTTCCGCATCGAACCCGGCGAGGTGGAGCGCCAGCTGCTCACCGAACCACGGATCCGCCAGGCTCATGTCCTCGCGCACCGCCCGGCTCCGGATCGCCCGCTCGAACTGCGCGCGTATCTGGTCGCCGATCCGGAACTGTCCTCTGTGGACTACCAACGGCACCTTTCCGAACAGCTGCCCGCCTTCCTGCGCCCGCACCGCAGCTATCTGCTCGATTCGGTGCCACGCAACGCGAACGGCAAGGTGGACGAGGCCGCGCTGGAGCAGGCCGCGGTGACCGAATTACGCGCGCCCGTGCGCGCGGGCGGTACCGGGGACGGTCCGGTCGCCGAGGTGCTGGCACTGGCCGCGGATCTGCTCGGCCGCGCGGAACTGCGCGCCGAGGACGGCTGGATCGCCAGCGGCGGGGATTCGCTGAGCGCGCTGCGCCTGCGGTTCGCCCTGCGCGAGCGGTTCGGCCGCGAGCCGAGCCAGGCTGCCGTGCTGCGGGGAAGTTTCCGGGATATCGCCGAGGCGCTCGCCGAGAACCCGGCGAGCGGGTACCCGCGGGCGACCGTTTCCGGTGCGGAATCCGGGCCCGCCACGAGCGAGCAGCACCGGCTCTGGCTGTTCCAGCAACGGAATCCGGGCTCGGCCGCGTACAACATCGGCTTCCGGTTCCGGATTCGCGGCACCGTGGACCCTTCCGCGCTGCGGCACGCCCTCGGCGGGCTCGTGCGCCGGTTTCCGGCACTGCGCACCGGGTTCCGGGCCGGACCGGGCGGTCTGCGCCAAGTGCACGGCGAACCCTACGATCCGCTGATCGCGGAACCGGAAGCGGATTTCCTCGAGCGGCCGTTCGATCTGGGCACACCGAGGATGTTCGAAGCGGCCCTGATCCCGGAAAAAGACGGCGCCATCCTGCTGCTGCGGATGCACCACATCGCGGTGGACGGCTGGTCGCTCAACGTCCTGTTCACCGAACTGTCCCGGGCCTATGCGGGCGCCGAACCGGATGACACGAGGGCACCCACACCCGTGGACCACGCGCACTGGCAGTCCGCCTGGTTCGGCTCCGCGGCCTATCGCGGCGAGCGCACCGCACTGCTGGAGCACTATGCGAACCGGGAACCGGCCGGGGAACCGTTGGCTGGCGGTACCTCCCGGGCGCGGCTGCGCTGCACGGAACTCGACGGGGCGGCCGTGGAACTGATCGACGCGCGCTGCGCCGAGTCCGGCCTGACCCGGTTCGAACTGCTGCTCGCCGCCTTCGCGGTGAGCCTGTACGCGGTGACCGGAATGAGCCGTCCGCGGATCGCGGCCCCGGCGGCGAACCGGCCGATCGCCGAATTCGAGCACAGCGTCGGCATGTTCGCCAACACCGTGCTGCTGCCCGCGCACGTGGATCCGGATCTGCCGCTGCGCGAACTGCTCGCCCGCATCGGGGCGGACACCCGCGCGGTGCTCGATCGCCAGGATGTCGCGTTCGCCGATGTACTCGAAGCGGGCATCGCGGGTGAGTCCCCGTTCGATTTCCTGTTCGTCCTGGAGAACACCGACTTCGGCGCACTGCGGTTTTCCGGCTGCGTAACCGAACCGGAATGGCCCGCACCGGCCGAGGCCAAATGCCCCATGACGGTCTCGGTGATCGAACGCGAACACGGCCTGGACTGCCTGTGGGAGTACGCCGAGGGAGCCTTCGCCGAGGCCGAGGTTTCCGCGCTCGGCGCGCAGTTCGAGGCCGTGCTCGAGGCCATGGGCGGGCGCACGAGCGCGGCCGAGTTCGCCGCGCCGTACCGCGCGAGGCTGCCCGAACCGGGGCGTTCTCCCCATCCGGGCAGGCACGGGGAGACCATCGCGGACCGGTTCGCCGCGCAGCTGGCCCGCACCCCGGACGCGGTGGCGCTGAACGCGGGCGGGCGCGAGGTCAGCTATGCCGAACTCGACGCCTACGCTTGCGGGCTCGCCGGGGAAATCCTGGCACGGCACTCCATCCCGGACGGGCCGTGCCATGTCGCGCTGCACTGCGCCCCTTCGGTCGAGCACGTGGTCGCCCTGCTCGCACTCGCCCGGCTCAACCTCACCGCGGTGCCACTCGACCCGGCCTATCCGCCCGCGCTGCTGCGCGACATCCTCGACCAGACCCGGCCGCTGTGCGTGCTGCTCGGTCCAGGGACCGAGCGCGGAATCGAACTCGGCGCGGTGCCCGGTCACCCGGTGCGGCTGGTGGACACCGGGACCAAGGTCGGCCCGCGGTACGCGGACCGGCCGCTGTACACGCTGTTCACCTCGGGCTCGACCGGAAAGCCCAAAGGTGTGCGGGTTCCCGATCGCACCCTGGTGAATCTGCTGCGCTGGCAGGAGGAACACGGCGGCCTCGGCGCACCGGCGCACACCCAGCAGTTCTCCATGCTCTCCTTCGACGTCTCGTTTCAGGAGATCTACGCCACCCTGTGCACCGGGGGAACCCTGCATCTGGTGCGCGAGGAACTGCGCACCGATCTGCCCGCGCTGCTCGAACATCTGGACACGGCGGGAATCGAGCGCATCCATCTGCCCGCGGTGGCGCTGCGGCTGCTGGCCGAACACGGGGCGTACCTCGGTCGCTATCCCGCCCGGCTCCGGGATGTGATCACCGCGGGGGAGCAGTTGGTGTGCACCGAGGCGGTGCGCGACTGGTTCGCCGGAATGCCCGGGGCGCGCCTGCACAATCACTACGGCCCGACCGAAACCCACGTGGTGAGCGCGCTGCGCCTGGATGGGGATCCCGCGGACTGGCCGGAACGCCCCGCCATCGGTTCCCCGGTCGCGGGCACGGTGCTGCACGTGGTGGACGAGGGCGGTCAGCCGCTTCCCGCTGGGCGGGCCGGGGAACTGCTGATCGGCGGGCTGCCCGCATGGCACTGCTATCTCGGGCAGGAGCACCGGGAACGGTTCACCGAGCTGCCCGGAACCGGCCTGTGCTACCGCAGCGGGGATCTCGCGCGGTTCGATGAACACGGCCTGCTGCATTACCTGGGCAGGATGGACAAACAGGTCAAGCTCAGCGGTTACCGCGTGGAACTGGAGCAGATCGACGCGGCGCTGCTGCGACACCCGGACATCACCGGGGCGGTGGCCGTCGCCGACGGGGACCGGCTGGTGGCCTGCCTGCGGTGCGCCGAACGCGTGCCGGACGTCGCCTCGATCACCGAACACCTTTCCGGGCTGTTGCCGGATTATCTGCGGGTGGACCGGTTCCGGGTGCTCGAGGAGCTGCCGCGCACCCCGAGCGGGAAACTGGACCGGGAGGCGGCACTGCGGGCACCGGGCGTGGAACTGCGCCGCGCGGCGGTCGCCGAACCCGTCTCCGCACGCGAGGCCGAGCTCGCGGCGGTTTTCGAAGCGGTGACCGGACGCCCGATCGGACCGGAGCAGACCTTCTTCGAGGCGGGCGCGTCCAGCCTCGCCCTGATGCGGTTCCAGCTGCTCTGTGCCACCGAGCTCGGCACCCGGTTCACCATCGCCGAACTGTTCGAACACGTCACGATCCGGGCACTGGCCCGGTCCATGGACACCGAACCCACCGAAACCCCGGCCATGGAACCGGAATCGTTCAGTGCGGGGGAACCGATCGCGGTGATCGGCATGGCCGTCCGGCTGCCCGGTGCGCGCGATCTCGGCGAGTTCTGGGAGCTCACCACGAGCGGGCGCGAGGGCATCGAACACTTCCCGGCCGCCGATGGGCTCGTGGGCGCGCGCAGTCAGCTGGACGGCCCGCTGGAGTTCGACCCGGCCCGGTTCGGCATCAGCCCGCGGGACGCCGAGCTGATGGACCCGCAGCAGCGGCAGCTGTTGCTGCGCTGTGTGGAAGCGCTCGCGCACGCCGGAATCGCCGATCCGGGGCAGCGGAGTATCGGCCTGATCGCCGGATGCGGGGAGAACACCTACTTCCAGCGGCTGCTGCGGGAGGTGGACGATCTGCCGGACGAGTTCGCCATGGCCCAGCACCACGACAAGGATTTCCTCGCCACCAAGGCCGCCTATCACCTCGGCCTGACCGGGCCCGCGTTCACCGCGCAGTCCGCCTGCTCGAGTTCGCTGCTCGCGGTGCACCTGGCCGCCGGGCTGCTGCGCGGTGGGGAGGCCGAGGTCATGCTGGCCGGGGGAGTGCTGGTCGATCCCGGGCTGCGCGAGGGGTATCGCTACCGGGCCCAGCACATCTTCTCCCCGGACGGGCACTGCCGCCCGTTCAGCGCGGACGCCGACGGAACCGTCGGGGGCAGTGGGGTCGGGGTCGTGGTGCTGAAGCCGCTGCGGCTCGCCCGCCGGGACGGGGACACGGTGTATTCGGTGCTCACCGGTTCCGCGGTGAACAACGACGGCGCGGCCAAACAGAGCTACAGCGCGCCATCCGCGGCGGGGCAGCGCGAGGTCATCAAGACCGCGCTGCGCAGGAGCGGGCGCAGCGGCGCGGAGATCGGCTATGTGGAGGCGCACGGAACCGGCACCCGGCTCGGTGATCCGGTCGAGGTCGGTGCGCTGCGCTCGGCGCTCGGCATCACCGAAGGGCACGGCTGCGCGCTGTCCTCGGTGAAAAGTCAGCTCGGTCATCTCGGCGCCGCCGCCGGTGTCGTGGGCCTGATCCGCGCCACGCTCGCCGTGCACCACGGTTGTCTTCCGCCGACGCCGAACTTCACCGGTCCCGGTCCGGAACTCGCCGCGGATCTCGCCGCGTTCACCGTGCCCGTGGAATGCCTGCCCTGGCCGGAGAACCGACCGCGAATCGCCGCGGTGAGCAGCTTCGGCATCGGTGGCACCAACACCCACGTGGTGCTCGAATCCGGTGATCCGGTGACACCGGCACAGGCCACCCCGATGCTGCCGGTCTCGGCGAACAGTGCGGCGGCCGCGCGCGCCGAAGCGGCCGCGATCGCCGACTACCTGGATGTCGAACCGGACTCGTTTCCCGCGGTGGCCCGGCATCTGCAGGCGGGACGTCCCGCGCTGCGCTGGCGGATCGCCGGGCACAGCGCCGAATCACTGCGCACGGCCGAACCCGTCGAGGTACACCCGGTCGCGGAAACCGTGCCCGGCGCGGCATCCGCGGCCGGGCTCGCCGAGGCATGGCTTGCCGGGAAGGGGATCGCGGCGAACGGTCCGGCACCCGCGCCCTGGAATTTCCCGCCGCCGCGGTTCGACCTCGCCGAATACGACGGTGTGCGGCCGAAGTCCACTGTGGACGATTGGCCGGAGCGGTTGCCGGAATCCGCATGGCTGCACCAGCCGGTGTGGACGCGGTTCCGGCGCACCGGAACACCGCGGCCGCGGGACCGCACACTGGTGCTGTTGAGCGGGCAATCCATCGCGGAGGAGGTCCGCGGCGCGTTCGCGGAAGGCTATCGCAGGGTGGTGTTCGCCAGAGTGGCCGAGTCCTTCGCCCGGCTCGGGGCGGATGACTATCGGGTCGCCGCCGATCCGGAATCGCTGCGCGCGCTGTGCACCGCGCTCGGCGATCCCGAGGGTGAGGGCATCGACCTGATCAACGCCCTGCCCCTGGAACTGCGCGGGCCGGTGGACGCGGCCGGCCTCGCGCAGGCGCGGATCGCCTGCCTGGACAGCACCGCTGCGCTGTACCAGGCGGCACCGCGGCTGCGGATGGTGTGGCTTTCCGCGCGGGCTCAGGCGGTGGACGGGCCGGTGCGGCGCCCCGAAGCGGGACTGCTGGCCGGGGCCGGTGTGGTCCCCGCCCAGGAAGGCCACGGTGCGGGGCTCTGGCTCGACCTGCCGGGTGCCGAACTCACTCCGGCCGCGGCCACCGCGATCGCCGCGCTGCCGGGCGAATCCGGGCGGCTGGCGCTGCGCGGCAGGCACTGGTGGAAACCGGAAACCGCGCCCGTGCGGGTGGGCACGGAACGGCCGGGACTGTCCATTCCGGACGGTGACCATCTGGTGCTCGGCGGAACCGGCGGCATCGGCAGCGCCATCGCCGCCTGGCTGCTCGAGCAGGGCGAAGGACGGGTGCTGCTGCTGTCCAGAAATCCGCGGCTGCCCGAATCCCTGCGCCCCTTCACCGGGCGCGTCACGCTGATCCATGGCGACCTCGCCGGAGCGGATACCGGGGAACTCGCCGCGCGGATCGGCGGGCACACCGACCGGCTGGCCACCGTGGTGCACGCGGCCGGGGTCGCGGCGGGCGGCCTGATCCGGGAACGCGACCCGGATACCGCGCGTGCGGCCACGGCGGCGAACCACGGCGCTGCGCTGCTCACCGAGGAACTGATCGCGGAACACCGGCCCGCGCTCGCGCTCTATTGCTCCTCGATGTCCGCCGAATTCGGTGGCGCGGGCCAGTTCGACTACGCGGCCGCCGCCGGACTGCTGGACGGGCTCGCCCAGCAGCAGAGCGGGGACACCGAACGCATCGGCATCGACTGGGATGTATGGGCGGAGAGCGGAATGGCGGTGCGGGCCAGGCAGGGCGACGCGCGGCACCGGGCGCATCTTGCCGTCGGGCTCACCGATGCCGAAGGGAAACGGGCCCTGGCAAACGCTTGCGCGCTCGGTTTCCCCCGGTTGCTGGTGTGCACGACCGACCTGGACGAGGCGCCGGTCTTCTACGCCGCGCAGGAGCGCAGCGAACCGGCGGCGGCCGAATCCGCGGCCGAACCGGTGGAGCTGCTGCGTGACCAGCTGTGTGCCGCCCTCGGTATCGAGGAACTCGACCCGGAAGCGCAGCTTTACGAGCTCGGTGCCGATTCGCTCACCATGCTCGAACTGATCGACGAGGTGAAACGGCATCTCGGGGTGGACATCGAACTGTCCAAGCTCAGCCACCAGGTCACGCTCACCGAACTGCTCGCGACCGTCACCGAAGCACTCGGCGGCGGTCAGGGCACCGAGGACATCGCGATCGAGGTGTGGCAGCAGGGCAGCGGGGACGCGGCGTTGTGCCTGGTGCACCCGGTCGGCGGGGACATTCAGGCCTACCGGGAACTGGTACGCGCCCTGGATCCGGCGCTGACCGTGTGCCTCATCGCGGATCCCGCACTGCGCGGGGTGGACGGTCCGGAGTGGACGATCGGGGAGCGTGCCGGGCGCTACCATGCCGCGCTGCGCGCCCGATTCCCCGGCACGGAATGGAATTGGCGGTTCGGCGGCTGGTCCTTCGGCGCGCTCGTGGCCACCGAGATGGCAGCGAAGGCCGAGGCCGATGGGAACCCGGCCCGCTCGCTGCACCTGTTCGATCCGCCGTCACCGGAAGGCGGGCCGGAGTACGCCGCCTACGACGAGCCTCAGCTGCGGACCCTGTTCGCCAGGGAACTCGGCGAGGAGACCACGAGCGGCTACGCCGACCGGCTCGCCGCCTGCTGCATGGCGAACCTGCGGGCGATGAGCACGTACCGGATGCCCGTGCTCGGCGCGACACCGGTCCGGATGTGGTTCGCCGAACGCCCCGTCGACGGGTTGCCCGCCAAACCGGAACCGTGGCGGCAGTGGCAGCGCTGGCGGGTGCACCTGCCCGAGGACAGCGAATGGGGCGGACTGGACACCGACCACTACGGCATCATGCGCGCCCCGCATGTGGAAACGCTCGCCGGACACATCGAAAGCCGACCGTAGAAGGGAAACCCATGCAGCAGTATGAACTGGACGCCATCAAGGCGATCACCACCCGGGAACGCCCCGAGTACACGAGCATCGGGGTCGATTCGATCACCCCGATCCTCGGCGCCGAGGTCACCGGCGTCGACCTGGCCACGGAACTGTCCGCGACCCAGATCGCCGAGCTGCGCGCGGCCTTCCTGGACAACCACGTGCTCGTGTTCCGCGATCAGCACATCACCGAGGAACAGCAGAAGCGGTTCGCCGAACACTTCGGTCAGCCCCGGCCGGTCAACCCGCCGCCCGAGCACGGCGACCCGCACGTCCTCGAGCTCAACACCGACCCGAAATCGGAGAACGTCGCGGGCAACGGCTGGCACGCGGACGGCACCTGCGACGAGGAACCCTCGCTCGGTTCGATGCTCTACATCACCGAGGTACCGGAAGGGGGCAGCGGCGGGGACACCCTGTTCGCCAATATGCACCTCGCCTACGAGATGCTGTCCCCGGCGCTGCGGGCCATGCTCGACGAGCTGACCGCGCTGCACGACGGCGGGCTGCCGTACCGCGAGCTCGGCCTGACCCCGCCGGAGGGGCACATCGTGCACGTCAACGATCATCCCGTCGTGGTGCGGCATCCGGACACCGATCGGCGGCTGCTCTACGTCAACCCGGCCTACACCGTGCGCCTCAACGAGCTCGCCGCCGACGAGAGCAGGGCGGTGCTCGACCTGCTCTACGCCGTGGTCGCCCGCAGGCCGGTCCTGCAGTGCCGGGTCCGCTGGGCCCCGAACACCCTGGTGTTCTGGGACAACCGCAGCGTCCAGCACCACGCCACCTACGATTACTACCCGTTCGCCCGCTACGGCAAGCGGGTGGCCATCAACGGAGGTCCGCTCAAGGGGTGATCACCTTGTCCGGCCGCCATGGTGCGCCGCGTCCCGCGCGGATGCGGTAGTTGGGTGGGGTGAATTCGGCTCTGCCGTGGCGGATGCGGACTTCCCATTCGGTGTGGTGGATGAGGGCATGGTGCTGGCGGCAGAGCAGCACCATGTTTTCTTCGGTGGTGAGTCCGCCGTTGGCGTGGTGGTGAATGTGGTGTGCCTGCGTTAAGGCGGGTGGTTTGTCGCAGTCGGAGTGGGCGCAGCCGTTGTCTCTGGCGGTGAGTCTGCGTCGGAGTTTGGGTGGTGCGGTGCGGTCGCGGCATCCCATTTCGAGCACTTCGCCGTCTGATCCGAGTACTGTTGTGATGCTGTGTTGGTAGATACCAATCCGGCCTCCGGTAAGCCGGGTGTCGTCGGTCGGATGGGTCGTGTTCTTTGAGTCGGCTTACCTCCGGCCTCCTTGGTATGTCCGGCGTCGCAGGCGATGCGTCTGAGTTGCTGGGCGGGGATGGGGGTGCCGTCCATGGTGGTGGCGGTCCCGATCCCTTCGCGTAGGCTCTGTTCGGTCATGGTGACCATGATGGTGAAGGGTTCACCCCATTTTCGGGAAGGTTCTCCGGATTCGCCGCCACCTGAACGATATCGGCGAAGGCATCGGCGTCGCGTTCTGTTGGGGTGCGGGTGTCGGGGGTTCCGCCGTTGGCTTCGCTGCTGCGGGGTTTGCCGAGTGCGTCGAGGAGGCTGCGGAGTTTGAGTCCGGTTTCGTAGTCCAGGTGTCCGTGGATGTCCCATTGGTTGGCGTGTTGCCGGAGCCAGATTTCCCGATCCGGGCGCACAGGATCACGATCAGTCGGTGGGCGGCCGTCTGGGTCGAGGCGGGCCTGTAGTTCCCTGATTGGCCGGACGAGCCCACGCGGACCCACCTCACCAGCGATCTGGGCGAGGGCGTTTTCCGCGATCGGCCACGGGTCTTTGGCCAACACAGTTCCGATCAGCACCTCGGCGGGGAGTTCGGCAGCGAACTGACGAATCCGATCCACGTGTTCACTACCGACCGCACCCCGCGAATACGCTTCCGCGGTACTCGGCAGATCCGGGGACAATGGTTCCCCGCTGATTCCGAGCGCACCGAACAGGACTCGCGCCCGTTCGGCCATCCGGCGTGCTTCGGCACGACTGATCCGCAGTACATCCTGGGCCAGAGTCGCCGCCGAACCGCAGTATCCGAACTCGACCGGAGCACCCTCCTTGTCCAACTCGGCAAGCTGATGCAGCATTTCCGCTTCGGCACGCCGCACCACGGCAGCCTGTTCGATGAACCGGTCCAACCGCTCCCGGCTCGACAGCAGTGTTTCTATTTCCCCAGTGCTCATAATATCTATACTACCGAATGGCCACGCGGTTTTCCACGCCTTTTCGAGAATCGCCGAGGGCGTTTTCGGTCAGTGGTTGTCCTGCGGTGGGCTGAGCACCACGATCCATCTCGCCGTCGACGGGCGTGGCCTACCGATATGGTTCCTGCTCGCTCCGGTCTGAGCGGGAGACAAACCCACGACTGGTTCCGCCGTTGGACAGCATCAACGTGGTACGGCTCGGCCCGGGCGTCCCAAGCCATGACCGGAGACCGTGATCGTGGACAAGGCATGTTCGCATCCCTGGACACGACAGGCGGTACGGGACCGGCAGATCACGTTCGTCAGCTCGGAACGCGAGGGTCAGATCGTCCACCGCGCGGCCGAGGCGGGGCGGCCGGGCATCAAGTGGACCTGTCGAGAATCCACCGCTTCACTCGCGACAGATGTCAAACTGCGCCAGATCGCTCCGCCGGGGTGCCAGTGGACCGCTGGGGTCAGACTGCTGCGCCGCTACGGGGCTCCAGCCTGGCCGGTGAGGGCCTGCGGACTGGTGAGGGCGCGCAGCTGTTGCGAGCTGAGCAAACCCCGCTCCCGCACCAGTTCCAGCGCAGGCCGACCGGTGTGCTGGGCCTCCAGTGCGACCGAGGAGGCGATCTCGTAGCCGAGCGCGGGGCTCAGCGCGGTCACCAGTCCGGTCGAGGCGGAAACGGTGCCCGCGAGGTGATCCCGGTTGGCGGTGATGCCGTCGACGCAGTGCCGGGTGAGGATCGTGATCCCATTGGTGAGGTGATCGATCCCCGCGGTGAGCGCGCGGGCGATGATCGGCTCGAAGGCGTTGAGCTGGAGTTGCCCGCCCTCGGCGGCGAGGGTGACGGTGACGTCGTTGCCGATGACCTCGAAGGCGATCTGGTTGACGGCCTCGGGAATCACCGGATTGACCTTGCCGGGCATGATCGAGGATCCGGCCTGCATGGCGGGCAGCGCGATCTCGCCGAGTCCGGCCTGCGGGCCGGAGGACAGCAGCCGCAGATCGTTGCAGATCTTCGAGAGCTTGACCGCGACCCGTTTGAGCACCCCGGAAAGCTGCACGAACACGCCCACATCCTGGGTGGCCTCGATGAGATCGGGCGCACTGCTCAGGGTGTCGATCCCGGTGAGCGCGCGTAGCTGCGCGATGGCCCGCTCCCGATAACCGGGGCGGGCGTTGAGACCGGTGCCGATCGCGGTGCCGCCGAGGTTCAGCTCGTGCAACAGCGGACGGGCCTCGGCGAGGCGCTGTTCGTCCTCGGCGAGAGTGGCCGCGTAGGCGCCGAATTCCTGGCCGAGTGTCATCGGCACCGCGTCCTGCAGCTGGGTGCGGCCGATCTTGACCACCTCGGCGAATTCGGCCGCTTTCGCGGTGAACGCCGCGCGGAGACCGGCCAGTGCGCCGAGGAGTTCGCCGAGGTATCCGTCGAGCGCGAGTTTCACCGCGGTCGGGTAGACGTCGTTGGTGCTCTGGCCGAGGTTGACGTGATCGAGCGGATGCAGGTGTCCGTAGTCCCCGCGGGCGTGCCCGAGCAGTTCGAGTGCCCGGTTGGCGATGACCTCGTTGGCGTTCATGTTCGTGGATGTGCCCGCGCCGCCCTGGATCAGGTCCACGACGAACTCCTCGCGCAGCGCGCCCGCGCGGATCTCGGTGCAGGCGCGGGTGATCGCCTCGGCACTGGCCGCGTCGAGCGCGCCGATCTCGGAATTGGCCGCGGCGGCCGCCTGTTTGACCGCGGCCAGCGCGGTGACCAGATGCGGACGGTCGGCGAGTTTTTCGCCGGTGATGGGGAAATTGGCGAGGGCGCGGGCGCTGTGGGCGCCGTAATAGGCCTCGAACGGAACCTCGATCTCGCCGAGCATGTCGTGCTCGATCCGGGTGCTCATGCCGCGCGCTCCCGCATTGCCCGGTCCACACCCGTCCAGGCCAGCGCGATGGCGCCGTCGAGCATCGCGCGCTCGGCGGTCGCACCGACACAGAACGCGGCGAACTCGCGCTGATGATTGGTCGCCGGCAGGGAATCGATGCCGATATAGGGGTGAATGGCGGGCACGACCTGCGACACATTTCCCATATCGGTGGAAGCGCGGTTCATCCGCCCCGCGATACCGGGCGGCGCGAACTCACGGCCGAGTTCCACGGCGTTCGCCCGATACTCCGCCAGGGTGGCCTCATCGGTACGGAATTCCGCGTACGGCTTGCTTTCCGGTTCCACGGTCAGCTCGCAGCCGGTGGCGAGCGCACCCGCCTCGAAGGTCCGCATCACCCGCGGCTCGAGCTCGGCCAGTTCCTCGAGGGTTTCCGCGCGCACGTACCAGCGCCCGCTGGTGTGTTCGGGAATCGCGTTCGGGGCATCACCGGCATGCGTGACGCAGCCGTGCACGCGGGTGGTGGACGGCAACTGCTGGCGCAGCAGCCCGATCGCCACCTGGGCGACGGTGAACGCGTCCGCCGCGTTGACGCCCGCCTCCGGATAGGCCGCGGCATGCGCGGATTTCCCGGTATAGCTGATCTTCGAGTGGCTGACCGCGAACGGCCGTGCCTCGGCGACATCCACAGGGGCGGGGTGGATCATCATGGCGAGGTCCGCCCCGGCGAAGGCGCCGCGGTCGAGTAGTTCGATCTTGCCTCCGCCGCCCTCCTCGGCCGGGGTGCCGTACACCTCGACGGTGATCCCGGCATCCTCGGCCACGGCGGCGAGACCGAGCGCCGCACCGACGGAACTCGCCGCGATGAGGTTGTGCCCGCAGGCATGTCCCAGGCCCGGCAGTGCGTCGTATTCGGCGCACAGCGCGATCCTGGTCGGCCCGTTGCCGAACCGCGCGAGGAACGCGGTCTCCAGGCCGAGGTAGGCCGGGGTCACCTCGAATCCGGCGCGGTCGAGCAGTTCCGGGACCATGGCCGCGGAGCGGTGCTCTTCCCAGGCGGTTTCCGGATCGGCGTGCAACCGTTCGGAAAGCCGGACCAGTTCCGCGGAATGCCGGTCCACCTGTTCGCGGGCCGCGTCCTTCAGCGAGGGCATCACAGGTCTCCCGGCACGCCGTAGGAGGGAGCCGCCGCCGGATCGAGGCCGCGGCGCACGTAGTCGTCCCGTTGCGGCAGCCAGATCTCGAGCAGTTCGGCGAGCCCCTCGATGGGATCCTCGGCCCAGTCCACCCGCAGATCCGTGTCCCGCCAGTCCACATCGGACACCACGGCCATCCCGGCCGAGTGCACCGGTCCTTCCTCACCGCCCGCCGCGATCGCGGCCCGCGCGGCGGCCAGCAGCCGCTGCTCCAGTTCGCCCGTCGCCGAGGAATAGGCCTCGATCATCGCCTGTGGGATGTGTTCGCCGGCGAGCATGTTCCCCGCGGCGACCGCGCCATCGGCTACCGCGGTGGCATGGGTGCCGAGGGTTTTCTCGCCGCTGTAGGCGAACCCGGGTCCGGTGCGGCCGAGCACGGTCAGCTGCCGGTAGCCGATGTGTTCGGCCGAGCCCGTCACTTCGGACATCGCCCGCTCCGCGTCGCCGTGTGCGGCGAGGCGGTCCAGCAGCGCCGGGCCCAGCCGCGGATCGGTGATGTTCTGCGAGGATGCGGCGCCGACCCCGGGGCGCAGGTGCGCGACCCTGGCCACCACCGCGGGACTGGACGAGCTGGCCACGATGCCGAACCGGGGACCCGCCCCGGAATCCTCGCGTGCCGCGAGCGAGAAGGTCACTGTTCCTCCTTCGGGATCACCGCGATCGCGTCGATCTCGCAGAGCCATTCCGGGCGGGCGAGCGCGGAGACCACGAGCCCGGTGGAAATCGGGTGCACACCACGGGTCCAACGGCCCACGGCGCGGTACACCGCCTCGCGATATCGCGGATCGATCAGGTAGATGGTGAGCTTGACCAGATGCTCCATCCGGCTGCCCGCCTCTTCGAGGAGCATCTTGATGTTGGCCATCGCCTGCTCGGCCTGCGCGCCCGCGTCCCCGATGCCCACGGATTCGCTCGTGTCGAGGTCCTGGCCGATCTGCCCGCGGACATAGACGGTGTCGTTGGCGACGACGGCCTGGCACAGGTCGTTGTCGAGGTTCTGCTCCGGATAGGTGTCCCGGGTGTTGAACGGACGGATCCGCTTGTGGACGGTCATCGCTTGTCTCCTGATTCTGCACCGATCCCGGACAGCGTCCCGCGCCCAGGCGCCTTCTGTCCAATAGATCTTTCAGCATCAGAAGATCAGCTCAGCAGATGAAGCCCGGTCCGGGCTGCATCAGGAAATCAGAACTTTAAGGCCAACAAGATCTGTTGGACAGGGGCTTGGTTCACCGCGAGGATTCGATGAGGCGCTCGGCGGCGCCGAAGCGGCCCCGAAGCGGTTGGCCCGTTGTTCCGAAGTGGAGGTCTGGGATGCCGAACCAAGAGGTTGAGGTCCTCGTCGTAGGTGGGGGACAGTCCGGTCTGGCGATGAGTGAGCACCTGAGCGACTGTGGTTTGCCGCATCTCGTTCTGGAACGGGACCGGATCGCGGAGCGCTGGCGTTCGGAGCGCTGGGACTCCCTCGTGGCCAACGGACCCGCCTGGCACGACCGCTTTCCCGGACTGGAGTTCGGCGACATCGGCCCGGACGACTTCGCCTCGAAGGACCAGATCGCGGAGTATTTCGAGGCATACGCGGAAAAGATCGCCGCCCCGATCCGCACCGGGGTGGAAGTGACCTCCGTGCGGCGCAAATCCGGACAGCACGGATTCCGCGTGGAAACCAGCGAGGGCACCATCGACGCCCGGTTCGTCGTCGCCGCGACCGGACCCTTCCAGCGGCCGGTGATCCCCCCGATCATTCCCGCGGACGCCGGACCCGAACAGCTCCACTCCAGCAGCTACCGGAATCCGGAACAGCTGCCCGAGGGGGCCGTGCTCGTCGTCGGGGCCGGATCCTCCGGGGTGCAGATCGCCGAGGAACTGCGCCGTTCGGGGCGTTCGGTCTATCTCTCCGTCGGCCCGCACGACCGGCCGCCGCGCCGGTACCGCGGCCGGGACTTCGTGTGGTGGCTCGGGGTGCTCGGCAAGTGGGACGCCGAAACCCCGCCGCGCGGCGCGGAACACGTCACCATCGCGGTCAGCGGCGCACGCGGCGGGCACACCGTGGATTTCCGCGCGCTCGCCGATCTCGGTATCAACCTCGTCGGGCTCACCAGTTCCTTCGACAACGGCACCATCCGGTTCGCGCCGGACCTCGGCACCAATATCGCCAACGGCGACGCCAATTACCTCTCGCTGCTGCAGGAGGCCGACGCCTACGTCGAGCGCTACGGACTCGACCTGCCCGAGGAACCGGAAGCCCACGAACTGGGGCCCGATCCGGAGTGCGTCACCGATCCGATGCTCGAGCTCGATCTCGCCGCGGCCGGGGTCACCTCGATCGTCTGGGCGACCGGGTACGCGGTCGACTACGGCTGGCTGCAGGTGGACGCGCTCGACGAACAGGGCAGGCCCGCGCACCGGCGCGGTATCTCCACCGAGCCCGGCGTCTACTTCCTCGGGCTGCCCTGGCTGGCGCGGCGCGGATCGAGCTTCATCTGGGGCGTGTGGCACGACGCCAAGTTCGTGGCCGACCACATCGCCATCCAGAGCACCTACCAGCGGCACTGAGTTTTCGGCCGTCAGCCCTCGGCCGGCCGGTCCTCGCCGCGCAGCAGTTCGCGGCAGAATTCGGCGAAGGCCTGCGCCCTGCGGGTCAGCCGGGTGTTGCGCAGATAGGCGAGGACCACGGGCAGCGGCGGCACCGGGTCGAGCAAGGGGAGGGTGACGACCTGGCCACCGTCGTAGGTCGTGTCCCGGACCGGTCGCTGGTTGAGGATGGAATAGCCCTGGCCGTTGGCCACGAGTGAGCGCACGGTCTCGTAGTTCGAGCTGCGGTACCGCGGCTGCACGGACACTCCGGTGCTCTCGGTCAGGGACAGGAAGTACTCCCGGCTGTGCGGCAGGTCGTAGAGCACGAACGGATCCTCGGCGAGTTCGGCGATCCGCACCCCTTTCCGCTTGGCGAACCGGTGCCGTGGCGGCACGATCACATACGGTGGCGCCACGGTGACCTGTTCGGTGGTCAGTGGTTCGGCGAGGTCCATCTCGTACATCAGCGCCAGCTCACACCGGCCGTTCAGCAGGGCCTCCTGCAGTTCCTCGGTTTCCCCCTCGATTGCCTGCACCCGCAGATCGGGGTGCTGTTCGGCCAGTCCCGCGAACAGTCGCGGCAGCAGAAACGGGGACAGCGAAAGGAAACAGCCGATCATCAGCTCCCCGCTGAGCCGGGTGCCCAGTCCGCGCGCGGTCTCGGCCAGGTCATCGGCGTGCGCGAGGAAGTTCTTCAGCTCCTGCAGGAACCGGCTGCCCGCCGCGGTCAGCGAAAGCCCCTTGGCGTGGTGCCGGATCAGCAGCTGCACCTGAAGTGAGTGCTCCAGCTGGGAAACCGCGGTGGAAACGGCCGACTGGGAAACCCTGAGCTGCTGGGCGGCCGCGGTCATGCTGCACGCTTCGGCGGCGGTCGCGAAGTACCGTAACTGGACGAGAGTGAAGTTGACGTCGCCTGCCATGAAGACCTCATCATCGGGGTTGCCGGACGGCTCACATCATCAAATATTTTGATGCCTAGGTCCAATATTATGCGATTGACTGTTGATTCCCATTGAATCAGGATGATTTCTAATCCCTCTGTGGTCCAGGACACGGCAACCGATGATCCGGTGTGACCACGGAAATGACTACCCGTTCAGCGCTGTGTGGCGTGGCAGCAGGAAGGCTGACTCAATGGAGAGCGCTTCAGCGACACCGACCGTGGAAGTGCGGACGATCGATCAGGTCCCGGAGAACGAGCGGCACGGCCGGGCACGCGATCTGTTCACGATCTGGTTCGGCTCCAACATCATGGTGCTCACCATAGCGACCGGTGTTCTCTCGACTACGGTCTATCACCTTTCCCTCGGCTGGGCACTGGCCGGCATCCTGATCGGCAATCTCGTCGGCGGCATTTTCATGGCGCTGCATTCCGCGCAGGGACCGCAACTGGGTGTGCCGCAGATGGTGCAGACCCGCGGCCAGTTCGGGGTGTACGGCGCCCTGATGGTCGTGGTGCTGGTGATCATCATGTACGCCGGTTACTTCGCGTCGAACCTCGTGCTCGGCGGGCAATCCCTGCATGTGGTGGCACCGGTTCTCTCGGTGCCAGCGGGAATCGTGATCGTCGGCGTGGTCAGCGTCGCGGCCACGATATTAGGCTACAAACTGATCCACACCTACAGCAAGATCATGACGATCGCGGCGGGATTGGCGCTACTGCTGGCGTTCTGCTGGGTACTGTTCGTCCACGGGGTGCCCGCCGATCTGTTCGGCCGCGGCAGCGTCAGCCCCACCGGGCTGCTCGGCACGATCTCGGCGGCGGCACTGTGGCAGATCGCCTACGCGCCCTATGTCTCGGACTACTCGCGCTACATGCCGAAGGGAACCGGTGCCAAGCCCGCGTTCTGGGCCACCTACGGCGGATGCGTGCTCGGTTCGGTGCTGCCGATGGTGCTCGGCGCGCTGGTCGGGGTGATCGTCGGCGGGGACGATCCGGTCGCCGGGCTCGCCCAGCTGACCCCGGGTATCAGCACGGTGGTGCTGATCGTGTTCTCCATCGGGGTGGCCAACACCAACGCGATGAACCTGTACTGCGGGGTGCTCTGCGTGATCACCGTCGGGCAGACCCTGCGCCGCAACTGGGTTCCACGGGCCGGTGGCCGTGCGGTGGTCGCGGTGATCGTGTTCGCCGCCGCGCTGCTGCTCGCGCTGGCCGGTAAGGACAACTTCCTCGTCGTGTACGAGAACTTCATCGCGCTGCTGCTGTACGTGCTGACCCCGTGGACCGCGATCAACCTCGTCGACTACTACCTGGTGCGGCACGGTGAGTACGACGTGCAGTCGTTCTTCCGCGCGGACGGCGGTATCTACGGGCGGTTCAACGGCGCCGCGATCGCCGCGTACCTGCTCGGCATCGTCATCCAGGTGCCGTTCTTCTCCAGCAGCCTCTACACCGGCCCCATAGCCGGGCTGCTCAACGGGGTGGACATCTCCTGGATCGTCGGGCTCGTGATCACCTGCCCGTTCTACTACCTGGTCGCGCGGTACACGCGGCGGCGGGCGAATCCGCTCGGTGAAGCCGTGCTCGCCGGTGACTCCAGTTCGGCTTCGTGAAGGAGGCAATGGCATGACCGAGGAGAACACCCACGAGCAGTGGGCGAAACTGGCCGCGGAGTTCCGTCCCGAGGGCGAGGCGTTCATCGACGGTGCCCGTACCGGTGCGGAATCGGGGCGGACTTTCGCCTCGATCAACCCGGCGACCGAGGCGACCATCGCCGAGGTGGCCCGGTGCACGGACGCGGACGTCGACCGTGCGGTGCGCGCGGCACGGGCCGCGTTCGAGCGCGGTGACTGGTCCCGCGCCGATCCGGCGACCCGCAAGGCCGCGCTGCTGCGGCTGGCCGAACTCATCCGGGCCGATACGGAAGAGCTGGCGCTGACCGAATCGCTGGACATGGGCAAGCTCGTCGCCGAGGCCGCGGCCTTCGACATTCCCGGGACCGCGGACGTATTCGCCTGGTACGCCGAGGCGATCGACAAGCTCTACGACGAGATCGCCCCCGCCGCACAGGGAAACCTCGCCATGATCCGCCGGGAACCCATCGGCGTGGTCGGCGCGATCGTACCGTGGAACTTCCCGCTGGAAATGGCCTCATGGAAGGTGGCGCCCGCGCTGGCCGCGGGCAACAGCGTGGTGCTCAAACCCGCCGAACAGTCGCCGCTTTCCGCGCTGCGGCTGGGTGAACTCGCCCTCGAAGCGGGAATTCCGGCCGGGGTGCTCAACGTCGTCCCCGGCTACGGCGAGGAAGCGGGCCAGGCCATCGGGCGGCACCCGGACATCGACTGCGTGGCGTTCACCGGTTCCGGGGAGGTGGGCAAGCTGCTGCTGGAATACGCCGGACAGTCCAATATGAAACAGGTCTGGCTGGAATGCGGCGGCAAGAGCCCGAACATCGTGTTCTCCGACGCCGGGGATCTCGACGAGGTCGCCGAACTGGCCTGCTTCGGGATCTTCGCCAATCAGGGCGAGGTCTGCTCGGCCAATTCCCGGCTCCTGGTGCACGAATCGATCGCCGATGACCTGTTGCGGCGCATCACCGAACGGGCCGCGAAGATCCGGCCCGGTGATCCGCTCGACCCGGAGTCGAGCATGGGCGCGCTCGTGGACGCCGGGCACGCCGACCGCGTGCAGGGCTATATCGACCAGGCGCGCTCCTCTGCCGAACTGCTGCTCGGCGGCAACCGGGTCGGCATCGACGGCCGGGGCGCCTTCATCGAACCGACGATCTTCGACCGGGTGCCGGCCGGTTCCCCGCTCGCGGCCGAGGAGATCTTCGGGCCGGTGCTCGCGGTGCAGCGGTTCACCGATGAGGACGAGGCGGTGCGGCTGGCCAACGACAGCGTCTACGGCCTCGCCGCCTCGGTGTGGACCCAGGACATCTCGCGGGCGCACCGGATCGCCGACCGGTTGCGCGTCGGCACCGTTTCGCTGAACACCGTGGACGCGCTGAATCCCATCACCCCGTTCGGCGGTGTCAAGCAGTCCGGTTTCGGCCGGGATCTCTCGCTGCACTCGCTGGACAAGTACACCGCGTTGAAGACGACCTGGCTGAAGTACTGAGCCGGACCGAGATACCAAGGAGACGATAGTGCGAGGACTCGACGGAAAAGCAGCGTTCGTGACCGGTGCGGGATCGGGCATCGGGCGTGCCTGCGCGCTGCGCCTTGCCGAGGAAGGCGCCACCATCGCCGCGGTGGACATCCGTAAGGACGCGGCCGAGGAGACCGCGAAGACCATCGAGGCCGCGGGCGGAACCGCGGTGGGCGTGGAATGCGATGTGGCCTCCGGTACGGCCGTCGCCGCGGCCGTGGAGCGGACCGTGCAGGCACTCGGCGGGCTGAACGTGATCGTCAACGCCGCCGGGATCCTGGCCGCCGAAGGCGATGTCGTCGCATGCTCGGAGGACGACTGGGACCGGGTCATGGCGATCAACGTCAAGAGCATGTACCTGACCGGAAAGCACGGGGTTCCCGCGATCCTTGCCGCCGGTGGGGGAGCGATCGTGAACATCGCCTCGGTCTTCGGGTTCACCGCGCTGCCGGACGAATGCGCCTACGACGCCTCGAAGGGCGCGGTGCTCAACCTGACCAGGCACATGGCCGTGCAGTACGCGACCTCCGGGATCCGGGTCAACGCGATCTGCCCGTCCGACTGCGACACCCCGCTGCTGAACGCGCTGCTCAGCGAGGGCGATGTGGAGGCGGAGAAGGCCAAGCTCGCCGAGCCGATCCCGATGGGCAGGCTGGCCAAGCCGGAGGAGATCGCCTCCGGGGTGGCCTTCCTCTCCTCGGCCGACGCAGGATTCGTCACCGGTGTCGCGCTTCCCGTGGACGGCGGATTCCTGGCCCGATGAACACGGCGCAACCGGTCACCGTCGGCATCGCCCAGCTGGTTCCGGTCCCCGGCGAACCGGAACACAACGAAACCGTTGCCACCGAAGCGATCGATGCCCTCGCGGGGCAGGGATGCTCGGTTGTCGTGCTGCCCGAACTGTGGGCCTGCGGCTACCGGAGCGAATCGCTGCCCCGCGATGCCGCGGCCGTCGCCGAACCCGTCGACGGGCCACGGGCGCGCCGGTTCGCCGCGCTCGCCGCGAGGCACGGGATACTGCTGTGCGCCGGGACGTTCGTGGAATCCGCGGGCGGGTTGCTGTACAACACCGCGCTTGTCTTCGATTCGACCGGCGAACTCGTGCTGGCACAACGGAAAGTGCACCTGTATCCCCCTGGCGGGGAGCCGGAGGTGTTCGCCGCGGGCAGCCGGTTCGAGACCGTGGACACCGCCGAACTCGGCCGCATCGGCTGCGCCATCTGCTTCGACGGCGACTTCCCCGAGACCGCGCGGGAACTGGCCGCCGCCGGTGCCGGGGTGGTGCTCGCCCCCGCCGCCTACGAGACGGACGCGGAATCCTGGTGGGACACCCTGTATCCGGCGCACGCGATCACCAACGGCCAGTGGTGGATCATGGCCAACCAGCAGTGCGGGCCAGGGGTACCGATGCTGGGCGGCAGCCGCGTGCTCGCCCCGGACGGGCGCACCGTCGCGGCCGCCGCGCGCGGCACCGGCGAAGCGGAACTGTTGCTGTCCCGGATCGACGTGGCCGCGGAACGCGAGCGGGTCGCCCCCGCGGTGCGGTTGCTGGCGCACTGGCACACCGCCGGCTGATCGGCAGGCATGACATGACGATCGGTGTCGCGGTGACCCAGATGGCCTGTACCGATAGGGAAAGCGAGAACCTCGACCGCGCAGAACGGCTCATCCGGTACGCTGCCGCGCACGGTGCGCAACTCGTGCTCCTCCAAGAACTGTTCGCCGGGCCGTACTTCTGCCAGCAACAGGACCCGGTCCATCTCGCGCGCGCCCGCGAGGCAGACCGTTCGCCGGTTCTCGCCCGGATGCGATCGCTGGCGGCCGAACTCGGTGTGGTCCTTCCGGTCAGTTTCTACGAGCGAACACCGGATGCGTTGTTCAATTCCCTCGCGATGATCGACGCCGACGGCAGCCCGCTCGGTACCTACCGGAAATCCCATGTACCGAACGATCCCGGCTACTTCGAGAAGTTCTACTTCGCCGAGGGCGACACCGGCCTGCTCGTCTGGGACACCGCGGTCGGCCGGATCGGCGCGGGGATCTGCTGGGATCAGTGGTTTCCCGAAGCGGCCCGGGTGCTGACACTGCGGGGCGCGGACCTGTTGCTCTACCCGACCGCGATCGGCAGCGATCCGCTGTATCCGGGTGGATCACCGATGTCCCAGTGGCGGCGCTGCATGCAAGGGCACGCGGCCGCCAACTTCATCCCGGTGCTGGCGAGCAATCGGACCGGCACAGATTCCACTGTGGACGGTGACGGTCTCGAATTCCTCGGCAGCTCCTTCATCACCGATCATCACGGGGAAGTCCTCGCCGAGGCCGGGAAACACGGCGAGGAGGTGCTGGTGGCTCAGCTGAACCTCGAGCAGGCGCGCGCGGAACGCTCCATGTGGGGACTGTTCGCGGACCGCCGCCCCGAGCTGTACACGGCACTCACCGCGCGCTGATCCACGTCAGTTCTCCGCACGGTAGATGCGGGTTCCCCCGATCCAGGTCGAGTGGATCGGCAGGTGCACGAGTTCGTCCGCGGACACCGCGAGCGGGTCCTGTGCCCACACGGTGAGGTCGGCTCGGTTGCCGGGACGGATGCTGCCGAGGTCGGTGTCGCCCTGTGCCCGGGTGGCCCCCGTGGTGAAGCCGCACAGTGCTTCGTACGCGGAGAGCCGCTGCGCGGGTTCGAAGACGTGCGCGTCCGGGTGCCCGGGTTCGCGGCGCAGCCGGGCCCAGGCCAGCCCGATTCGGGCGTCGTACTGCGCGACCGGCCAGTCCGAACCGAGTGCGAGCGGTGCGCCGGAGCGCAGGACGTCGCCTGTCCGCCAGGCCAGCGCCGCCCGTCGCGGGTCCAGGCGGCTGGTCCACGAGTCGGATCCGTCCGGTGCGCGCCATTGCATGTGCAGCGGCTGCATCGAGGCCGTGATCCCCGCGGCGGCGAGCCGGTGCAGGTCATGTTCGGCAAGGCATTCCAGGTGTTCGATGCGGTGTGGTGCCCCGGAAGCCGCGCGTACACCGGCGCCGAGGTAGGCATCGATGGCCGCGCCGATGGCCCGGTCGCCGATCGCGTGTGTGGCGACCTGGAACCCCGCTTCGGCGTAGGTGCGCACGGTTTCGGCGTAGCGTCCGGGATCCGGCCAGAACGAGGACCCTCCCATGCCTTGGGTGTCCGGCTCGTACAGCCAGGCGGTTCCGGTGTCGATCACGCCATCGAGGAACAGCTTGATCAGCCCGCCACGCCAGCGTTCGCCGTGCCGGTCGCGTGCGGCGATGTTGGCGCGCACCGTATCCGCGTCCGACCCGGGCTGGTGGCCGAGCCCGCACATCAGCCGGACCGGCAGCCCGGAGCCACTGTGTTCGAGCTCGTCGAGCAGGTCGAAGGTGGCCGGATCGCCGTTCATCACGGTCGCACCGGTGAGCCCGGTGCCCGCGATCCGGTACAGGATCTCGCGCACCCGTTTCCGGAGTCGTTTCGCCGACAGCGCGGGCGCGGTGTCGGCGACCAGCGCATAGGCGGTGTGCTCGCGCAGTTCCCCGGTGGGGTGCCCGATGGAATCCAGCACGATCTCCGAGGAATCGGTGAATTCCCGGCCGCCGTGGATCCCGGCGAGCCGCAGTGCGGCGTGACTGGCCAGCGCGGTGTGCCCGTCGAAGAACAACAGGAAACACGGAAGGCCGTGCACCGCGTCCTCGATGGAGTCGGCACTGATCCGGCGACCGGCGAACAGCGCGTAGTCGAGATTCCAGCCGCGAACCCATTCGCCGGGACCGAGGCATTCGGCTTCGGCGCGTAACCGCTCGGTGAAGGTGGCGAAATCAGTGATCCCACCGAAATCGATTCCCATGGTCGTCTCGGCACCCTGGATCGGGTGCATGTGCCCGTCGACGAGGCCGGGCGTGACCGTGGCTCCGCCGAGATCCACGATCTCGGTGCTCCCGTCGCGGTGCGCGGCGAGCAGCCCGGTGTCGCCGATGTCCAGGATCCGCCCGCCTCCGATCGCAATCGTGTCGCAGTGCGGGTGCTCCG
Source organism: Sciscionella sediminilitoris (assembly GCF_000737195.2). Lineage (GTDB taxonomy): Bacteria > Actinomycetota > Actinomycetes > Mycobacteriales > Pseudonocardiaceae > Sciscionella > Sciscionella sediminilitoris. Next base: position 9,481 of record NZ_JALM01000002.1, on the reverse strand, counting down.
GGGCGAGGGTGTGTACGCGGGCGTTGACCAGGATCGTGTCGGCGCTCATGGAACTCATTTCTGTTGGGGGACCGTGGTTTCCAGGGTCTCGGTTTCGGAGAGGTCCAGCATCGGCGGGCGCCTGGTGAACAGGCGGGTGCGCGCCGCGAGCACCGCGGCACCGACCGTCAGCCAGCACAACCCGACGAGGAAGGTCAGCCAGCTCAGCGAGGTCCACAACCACACGGTGAGTACGAAACCGACGCCCGGCGCCACGGCGTGGGTGATCCACCGGCGTGGGCTGCGGGCCGCGCGGTCGCCGAGGAAGCTGCGCAGCAGTGCGAGGTTCACCATGGAGAATGCCGCCAGTGCCCCGAAGTTCACGATCTCCATGGCCGTGTTCAGGTCCAGTAGCAGCCCGACGAGTGACACCACCGCCACCGTGCAGGCGGCCACAACCGGAGTGCGGAACCGTGGGTGCAGATAGGCAAGCGGACGGGGCAGAATACCGTCCCGGCCCATCGCGTAGAGCACGCGTGCGGTGCTCACCTGCGCCGCGGTTCCGCACAGCACCGAACCGACCACATTGATGACCAGGAACGCGGAGACCAGTGCCGCCCCACCGACCCGCCCCATCAGGGAGAAACCGGCCGCCTCCAGATTCGTGATCGCGTGCCAGTCGGGGAACACGATGCTGCCCGCCCAGGCGACCGCGATGAAGAACAGTCCGCCGACCAGTACGGTCAGCACGATGGCGCGCGGGACATCGCGCTTGGGCCTGCGGGCCTCCTCGGCGAGCGTGGACACCGCGTCGAAACCGAGAAAGGACAGCGCCAGCACGCTCGCCCCGGCGAAGATCGGCCCGGCCCCGCCGTTCGGGACGAACCCGCCGAAAACGTTCACCGGCCCCGAATTCGTTGTGGTGTAACGGATCGACAGGACCACGAACAGGACGGTGAGCAGTGCTCCGGCGCCGACGAGGATCAGGTTCAGCCGGATGGCCACGGTGAGCCCGAGTACGTTCAGGCCGAGCACCACCAGCAGCGCCGACAGCATCATCACATCGCGCGGCAGTGCGGGGAACTGCTCGTGCAGATAGATCCCGACGAGCAGGAAATTGATCAGCGGGAGCAGCAGATAGTCGAGCAACAGCGCCCAGCCAGTCAGGAAACCGGCGTACCCGCCGAAGGACTGCTGCGCGTAGGTGTACGCGGATCCGGCTGCCGGATATCGCACCGCCATGCGTCCATAGGAGTGTGCGGTGAACAGCATGGCGACCGTGGCGACGAGATAGGCGGCGGGCAGATGGCCGTCGGTGGCCGCGACACCCGAACCGTACACGGTGAACACCGCGCCGATACCGAGATAGGTCAACCCGAACACGAGCAGCCGGAAGGTGCCGAGCGTACGCCGCAAGCTGGTGGTCGGAGTCGTCATACCGGACCTCTTCGTCCTAAAATTAATATAATTAATTTTAGGAAAGTAACAGCGTGCTGTGCCGAGGGTCAACCCGTCGGGCAGGATGGGCGGTGATGGACAGTGCACGCAGAGCCGGTCGGCCGAGTACCGCGATCCTGAGCAAGGAGCGCATCGTGGACGCGGCCTTCGCCGTTCTGCGCGAGTCCGGCACGGACAAGTTCAGCATGACCCGGGTCGCAGAGGCTCTTTCGGTGCGGGTTCCCGCGCTGTACAACCACTTCCGGAACAAGACGGCCCTTGTCGACGCTATGCGGGAACAGGTCGCCAAGGACATCGACGCCACCCCCTTCGACCGGCTGCCCTGGGACGAGGCCGTGGTGCCCTGGGCGTGGTCCTACCGGGACGCTTTCGCTGCCCGCCCCGCCGGTATCGACCTGCTGGCCGCCACGCCCGTCGACACCCCGCAGGTCGCCGAGGACTACGAACGGATCAGCCGCGGCCTGCGTCGTGGAGGCTGGCCGCTCGAGGAGATCGTGGACGTCATCGTGACCCTCGAGTCCTTCGTCATCGGCTCGGCCCTGGATGCCCTCGCACCTGCCGACAACCTACGGCTGACCGCCGCTGCCGAACACGCGCCGGAGTTCGTGGCGGCCGAACGAACGCGTGCGGCCAAGCCCGGTATCGCCGCCGATCGGACCTTCGAGATCGGTCTGCGGGTACTGGTTTCCGGCCTGCGTCTCCGGCTGGCCGAACTGACCGGTTGATCGCGGCACGCACCGCGCGCAGACCTCGTTCGGCGGACTGGCGAAGTTCATGGCGAAGGTGCTCGGGTGGGCGGCAGGCGGTTCCACTTCCGCGAACCGGGGCGGCAACGAACCGGCGGTGTGGGTTCCCGTCCGGTGACCGGGCCGTTCACCGCACCGCCGCGCGCACGGGTTCCCGCGTCCTGTTCCGGCCGAGCCGTGCGGCGCAGCAGACGCTGACGGTGCTGATGATCGCGGTGGCGATGAGCCAGAAGCTGGGCGCCAGTGCGGTTCCGGTGAGCTGGATGAGCCCGGTCGAGATGAGCTGGGTACAACCGCCGAACAGGGCGAGCCCGATGTTGTAGCCGATGGAAAGACCGGTGCTGCGGATGTGGGTGGGGAATATCTCCGCCTTGAACGCGGTGTTCGGCGCGGTGTAACAGGATTTGATGAGGGCGATCAGCGCCATCACGGTGATCATGACCGGCAGCAGCGGGTTCGTGGTCAGCAGCAGGAACAGCGGGAGGATGGTGACGGCGAGGCCGATGCTGCCGATGACCATCACCCGCACCCGGCCGAACCGGTCGGAGCAGTGCCCGGCGACCGGATCGGCGACCACGGAGACCGCGTAACCGACCACGGCGGCCAGGAAGGTCGCCGAGGAGGGCATGCCGAGCTCGCGGACGCTCATCGTCGGCATGTAGGTGACCAGATAGCTGCTCGAGGATGAGAACGCGACGAGCCCGATGACCAGGAGCATGCGGGTTTTCTGGGTGCTGAACACCTCGCGCAGCGGATGCCGCCGGACCTCGGTGCGGGCGGCGTGGTACTCGGCGGAATCGCGCAGTTTCCGGCGCAGGTAGTAGCCGACCGGGCCGACGAGCACGCCGAAGGCGAGCGGGATCCGCCAGGCCCAGGCGTCGAAGACGGTGTCCGGTAGCGCCGCGGTGAGCACGGTGAGCAGCACCGCGGCGAGCAGGCTGGCGATCGACTGGCTGGCGATGACCCAGCTGCCGAAGAACCCGCGCCGTGCCGGATTCCGTTCGATCAGGAACGAGGCCGCGCTGGAGAACTCGCCGCCGTAGGAGAATCCCTTGATCAGCAGCGCGAGGAACATGCCGATCGGCGCGAGCACCCCGATGCTGGCGTAGGTGGGCATGAACGCCATGAGCACGGTGCCGATGAACATCAGCTTGATGCACAACGAAAGCGCCGGGATGCGGCCCTTGCGGTCGGCGTACACGCCGAGGACGATCGCCCCGAACGGGCGGATCAGGAAGGAGACGCCGAAGGTGGCGACCGAGGCGAGCAGGGAAAGCGCGGGATTGCTCGCCGGGAAGTACTTTCCCGCGATCACCCCGGACATGAGCGCGTACACGGAGAACGCGTAGTTCTCCATGCCGTGTCCGATGGTGGCCGCGGCGACGTCGCGCACGGTGGTTCGGGCGGAAGCGGACATGGGGCTGACCTCAGTTCGGGACGGGAACGGGCGCGCGGCGGATCTCTTCCGCGTCGATGGGCAGATAGGTGCCTTCGTGGATGTATTCCTCGAGGCGGGCCGCGACGGCGCGCCGGTAGCGTTCGCCGTCCCCGTAGAGGCGGCGGAGTTTGTCCGCCGGGAACGGGGTTTCGTTGCCGTGGTACCAGCTCGGGCGCCCGACCGGGGTGGCCGCGACGAGCGTGGAAACCGGGACGTCGGTGTAGGTGGTGCGCAACCCGCCGAGGGCATTGCCGTGTTCGTCGCGGGCGATTTCCTCGGTGCCCGCAAGGGTTTCCAGGACCTTTCCCGGAGGCGGCGGGGTGCCGTGCTCGCTCCAGCCGAGCAGTGCCTGCCACAGCGCGTGATAGACGTGCCCGTTCGGGAAGGTACTCCACCGTGCGTCCTCCGGCAGCGGGCAGCCGGCCAGCCGGGTGCGGTCGGCCGCCGACATGTACCGGGTCTCCCGGTGCGCCATCCCGGCCACCTCGTAGAGCCGGAACAGCGCTCCGTCCGCGCGCCGGTGGCTCAGCCCGCGCACCTGGCCGGAAACTCCGCAGGGTTCCCGGACGGACTGGAATTCGGCTTCACCGAGAACCTCGATCACCGGGGCATCGATGTCCGGAAGCGCGGGACCGCCGGAGGCGCCGGGCAGGTAGCCGTCGAAGACCGGGTACCTCGCATGGTGGTTGCGGATGAACTCGCGTACCACGCCGCCGGTCTGGGAGATCCCGCCGAAGAAGATTCTCCGGGCGGCGAAGCCACATCCCGGGAGTCCGGCGCGCAGGGCACGGGCGATGGCGGCGATGATCTCCGGTGACTGCGGGGTCGCCGTCCGCCAGCGGGCCATGAACGCGTCGTAGCGCGCGGCGAGCTCTTCGCGGCCCAGCCCGGGCTCGAACGGGATGCTCGCGGCGAAATCCTTGGCACGTTCGCCTTCGGTGAACCGGAACGAGCGGTATCGCTGCGGATCCGAGGCCGCGACGAGCCCCATCGCGGACGGTGCCTGCGAATCGATCTCCACCCAGACGTGGTTGCCGCGCATGACGAACCGGTTGATCGCCCGCCATACCGAGGTACCGCCCCAGATATGGCTCACCTCGGTGATCGCGGTTCCGCTGCACCGGCGCACATCCGCGGGCCTGCGCACCAGGATCCGGGTACCGAACCCGGCACCCGCGGCCGTGCCCTCGACGAGGTATTCCTCCTGCACGTAGTCGTACTCCGCGAGCCGGTCCAGCCCGTACGGTTCGAGCACATGCGCCCGGGAGGTCTCCGTTTCCGGGATCGGTCCGGAAAGCACGGCTTCGGGCATCGGGTCACCTCACGTCGGTTGGGCGGTACAGCGAGGGAGTATGGCAACCGAGTGCCCGGAACCGGATGGATGTTTACCGCACCTGAGACAAACATCGGTGCCGTGGTGATGGTTGGATGCGTTCGTGGCTGTCGTACTCGATCTGCACGGGATCCGCCCGGAATCGGTCCGGACCCGATGCGATGCGGCCGCGGAACTGATGGCCTGCCTGCACGTGCTCGCCGAACCGGGCCACCATCCAGACCGGGCGCGCTGGGTGCGTGAGGTGCGCGCGGGCTTCCCCGAGTGGTTCGCGGTGGAGCTCGGCCGCCTGGAACCGCTGTGGGCACGGTTCCGGACCCGGCTGCTGCTGCCCCTGACCGCGGACGGCAGCGGCGAGCTGGACGAGGCGGTCGCCGCGCTGCAGCGCCTGGATGTCGGCGCGTTCACCAGGTTGTGTGCCGACGCGGTGCACGGATTCGCGCCGAGCTGCCCGTGGCAACTCGACGATGCCGGGGGAGCGCGCGAATTCGTGCGCGCCTGCAACAATCGCTCGCCCGCGCGGGGAGCATTGGCCGCCGCACTTGTCGCCGATCCGGAACGGGTGCGCGAACGGTTGCTGTCCGTGCTGCTCGGTGCCGGGGAACTGTTCTTCGGTGCGCTGTGGCCGCGATTGCGCTCAGCCATGCGGGGTTCGGTGGAGCTGCTCGGCGAACGGGTGCGCACCGGCCCGCTTCCGCTCGTGGTCAGCTCCCTGTCCCCGACCGCGGAGGTCGACAACGCCGCACAGACCGTGCGGTTCGAAAAGCTGCAGTCCGCGCGGTTTTCCCTGACCGAACGGGAACTGGTCCTGGTCCCCACCCGGTTCGGCCACCCGCATCTCCTGGTCAAGGGGGAGTCCGAACCGGGAATGAACCTGCCGGTACTGGTTCAGTTCCCCGCCGAGCACACCGAGGAGGACAGTCTCGAACAGGTGCGGATCCGGCTGCTGGCGCTCACCGATCCGGTGCGGCTCGGGTTGTGCCGTCACCTGATCAACGAGGCCTGCACCACGACGGAATTGGCCACCCGCACCGGAATGAGCCCGCAGCAGGTGTCCCGGCATCTGCGCAAACTGCGGGACGCGGGACTGGTCATCGGCGAGCGGCAGGGAAGATCCGTCCGCTACCGGATCGTGCTCAGCAAGCTGTACGGGCTCGGCCACGACCTGGTCACCCGGATCGTGCGCTGATCCCGGTTCAGCGGGCCAGCCGCCCGGCAGCGAGTCCGGCGAGCAACGCGGCACCCTGGCTGGTCACCGATCCGTCGAACCGGGCCCTGGGGGAGTGGTTGGCCGGGACGAGGGCGGGATCCGCACCGGGGATGTGGGCGCCGAGGAACAGCAGCGCGCCGGGCACCTCCTGCAGCACCCTGGAGAAGTCCTCGGACCCCTGGGTGGGGTGCTCGGGGCTGTCGAATCGCCGCTCGCCGAACAGTTCCCTGGCCACGGTCGCGCTGAACTCGGCTTCGGCGGCATCATTGACGGTGGCCGGGTAACCGGGGACCAGCCGCATGTCCACCGAAACCCCGTGTGCCGCGGCGATTCCCTCCAGATACCGGCCGAACACCTCGCGCAGCCGCGGTTCCAGTCCGGCATTGGTGGTGCGCACCGTCGCCTCGAAGGAGGCCGTGTCGGCGATGATGTTCGCCGAGGTGCCACCGGAGAGCCTGCCCACCGTGACGATCACCGAGGAGAACACGTCGAACGAACGGGTCACCGCGGTCTGCAGGGTGCTGACCATTTCGGCGGCGGCGACGACCGGATCCCTGCCCTCGTGCGGGGTCGCGCCGTGCCCGCCGGTGCCGTGCACGGTGACCTCGAGGGTGTAGGAAGCGAACAGGGTCGTCCCGGCCCGTCCGGAAACCAGCCCCGCGGGCAGCCGGTGCGGCACCACGTGCAGCGCGTAGGCGTGGTCCGGACGCCGTCCCGATGTCTCGAGCAGTCCCTCCCCGAGCATCACGCGTGCCCCGTCGTACCCCTCCTCGCCGGGCTGGAACATGAACACGACATCCCCGGCGAGGCGATCCCGGTGGGCGCTGAGCAGGCGCGCCGCTCCGACCAGCCCGGCGGTGTGCAGATCGTGGCCACAGGCGTGCATCGCGCCGTTGGTGGCGGCGAAGTCCTCCCCGGAACCTTCCGGAATCGGCAGCGCGTCCATATCGCCGCGCAGCAGCACGGTGCTCGGTTCCTGTCCTTCGGCGGGCTCGCCGGTGCCGCGCAGCACGGCGGTGACCGATGTGGTCTCGGTCCCGGTGCTGACCTCGAGCGGCAGCCCTTGGAGTTCTTCGAGGACCTGCTCCTGGGTGCGCGGCAGGTCCAGGCCGACCTCGGGGATCCGGTGCAGGTCCTCCCGCAGCCGGACCAGATCGGGCCGCATCGCCTCCGCGTCGTCGAGCAGGTCCACGAGCCCTCCTTGGTCGGTTCACGTTGTCCGGCCGTATTCTGGAACGATACTCGGGAAAACCTGCTCGATCGACGGATATGACCACTGACTCCGCTGTACCGCCAGAAAACGATCACCTTGATGTGGACGAGGAGGATCTGGCGCTCATTCACGCCCTGCAGCTGCGGCCGCGCGCCGCCTGGACCGCGCTCGCCCCGGTGCTCGGCAGCTCACCCACCGCGCTCGCCCAGCGCTGGCAGCGGCTGCGCGCGGCAGGGCTGGCCTGGGTGACCGCCTATCCGGTGCACGGGGCGCTTTCCGGGGACGCGGTCGTCGCCCTGGTCGAGGTGGACTGTCTCCCCGGATCGGTGGACGAGGTCGCGGCGCGGGTGGAACGCATGCCCCGGGTACACAATCTCGAACACGCCGCGCAGGGCAGGGATCTGCTGCTGACCGTGTCCGCCGGTACCTTCGGCGAGCTGTCCGCGCTGCTGCTCGACGAGCTGCGCCATATTCCGGGGGTGGCCACGGTCCGCTCCCATCTCGGCGCCCGGATGCACATCGAGGGCAGCCAGTGGCAGCTCGACGCGCTCGACCGGGGACAGCGCGAGGCGATCCTGCGCTCCGGGAAACGCGAACGGGTCCGGCCGGACGAGCCGGTCTATCTGCGTTCCCGGGTGTTCGAACCACTGGTGACCGCGCTGGCCTACGACGGAAGGGCCACCGCGGCCGAGCTCGCCGAGCGGCTGCACCGCCCGGCATCGACCGTGCGCCGCCAGCTCGCCGCGCTGCTCGGTTCCGGTGTGCTGCGGCTGCGCTGTGAGATCGCCCAGTTGCACACCCGCTGGCCGATGCACGCGGTGTGGTGGTGCCGGTTGCCGATCAGCGCGCTGCCGGAAACCGTGGCCCGGCTGCGCGAGGATCCCCGGATCCGGCTGTGCATGTCGGTGACCGGTTCGGCGAGCCTCGTGGTCAACGCGTGGACCGCCGATCTGGCCGATCTCCTTTCCCTGCAGGACGTTCTCGAACGGCTGCTGCCCGCGGGCGGGATCGTGGACGGTTCGGTCATCCTGCGCACCAGCAAACGGGTCGGCTGGCTGATGCATCCGGACGGGCGGTGCACCGGCGAGGTGATTCCGTTGCCGGGCCCGCCGTCCTGAGGGCTATCGGCCCGCACAGGTCAGTACCGCGGCGAGGCCCTCTCGCAGGTCCTCGACGAAATACCCGGGAACCTCCAGCGAGGGGAAGTGTCCTCCGGTCTCGGGTTCTCGCCACCGGACGATCTGCCGGTACCGCTGTTGTGCCCACGGGCGCGGGTATTTCTCGATATTGCGGGGATACGTGGTGATCGCCGAGGGAACGTCGACCCGGAGTTCGGGGTCGAGCGAGTTGTGGCTCTCGTAGTAGATGCGGGCCGCGGACGCGCCGCTGCGGGTCAGCCAATACAGGGTGACATCGTCGAGAATCCGGTCCCGGGAAATCGTCTCGAACGGGCTGTCCTCGGTGTCCGACCATTCGGCGAATTTGTCGAGAATCCAGGCGAGCAACCCGACCGGTGAATCGACGAGTGAATAGCCGATGGTCTGTGGCCGGGTCGCCTGCTGCTTGGCATACGCCGCGCGGTGCCGCCAGAAATGGCGGGTTTCCGCGGCCCACTCGCGTTCGGCCGCCGTGAGTCCTTCCGTCGGCAGGCCGGGCGGGCCCGCAGCGAACAGGGTGTGAATGCCGAGCACCTGCTCCGGGAACCTGCCGGCGAGAACCGTGGTGATATTGCCTCCCCAGTCGCCGCCGTGGGCCACGAATTTCTCGTAACCGAGCCTGCTCATCAATTCCACGAAGGCGGCCGCGATCTTTTCGGTTCCCCATCCGGTCGTGGCCGGTTTGTCGCTGTAACCGAAACCGGGTAGCGAGGGGATCACGACGTGGAATGCCGGGGCGCTCGCATTCTTCGGCTCCGCGAGTTCGTCTGCCACATCGATGAATTCGGCGATACTTCCCGGCCACCCGTGCGTCAGGAGTAGCGGAGTGGCGTCCGTACGGGCGGATCGGCGGTGCAGGAAGTGGATTCCCAGACCGTCGATGGTCGTGCGGAACTGGCCGATCCGATGGAGGCGGTCCTCGAACGAGCGCCAGTCGTACTCGGTGC
>NZ_JALM01000001.1 GCF_000737195.2 Sciscionella sediminilitoris | reverse complement strand
CCGAGCGGCCGCCGCTCGGGTAGCGGATCACGGTGCTCGAGCGGCTGCTCGAATTACCGGTGCCACCGCTGGTGAAGCCCTTCTTACCGAGCGCATCGAGCACGGCGCCGGCCAGTCCGGAGGAGCCTGTGCCGTTGCGCACATCCACGGTGGTCCCCTTGTTGTCCGCCTGTCCGGGGGGAGCCGCGGCGGAGGACTTCGGGGCGGCGGGCTTTTCGCCGACCTGGCCCCGGATGAACTCGTTCACCTTCTGCGGGTCGACCTTGACGGCCTCTCCGTCGGAATCGGTCTTCAGCGCGAGGCTTTCCACCGGAATGGTGGAGAAGGTCATCGCGCCGCCGGTGAGGTTCTGCATCTGCTGGGCGAAGCCGGTGACATCCCAGCCCTGGTCGATCACCAGCGATTTGCTCACCGCGCCGATGAGGTTGTTCAGCGCGCCGGGGTCGGTCAGGGTGCCCGCGGAGAGGATCTTGTGCGCCATTCCGGCGAGGAAGGCCTGCTGACGGCGGTTGCGCTGCAGGTCGGTCGAGCCGCCGGGAATGTTGTGCCGTTGCCGCACGAAGGCGAGCGCCTTGGCGCCCTGCACGGTCTGCTCGCCCTTCGCGAAGACCGCGCCGGAGTACTGCTTGTCATTGACGGCCTGTTTGAGACAGACCGGTACGCCGCCGATGGCCTTGGAGATGTCGTAGAAACCGGCCAGGTTGACCTGGGCGAAGTGGTCGATGCCCATTCCGGTGAGCTGTTCGACCGTCTGGATGGTCAGCTTCTCGCCCGCCTGGTTGGACTTGACCTCGAGCTCGCGCGGGTCCTTGATGCCCTGCTGCTGCAGCTTCTTGAACTCGTCGTTCTTGGCCCGCCCGAACGCGGAGTTGATCTTGTGTTTCCCGTGGCCGGGGATCTGCACGTACGAGTCGCGCGGGATGGAGACCGCGGTCGCCTTGCGCCCGTCGTTCGGGATGTGCACCAGGATCAGGGTGTCGGTGTTGATCTCCCCGTCCGAGGATCCCGCGTGCAACCGGTCGAGCAGGTCCTTCGGCAGCGGGTTGCCCTGGGCGTCGGTCCGCGAGTCCATCCCGATCAGCAGGATGTCCATCGACCCGTCGGGTGCCTTCTGTCCGCCGATGTCCGCGGTGGTCAGCGAGTTGTTCAGCCGGGTGATCGTGACCCAGGCGTAGGCGCTGACCGCGAACACGCAGAGCGAGAGGGTGGCGATGAGGATCTTGCTGACCAGGCCCATCCGGTGCCGGTTGCGCGCCCTGCGCCGGGCCGTGCTGGAGCGCGGCTGGCCGACCGGGCGAGTGGCCTGGGTGTGCGGGGTGGGGGAGGGGCGCTCGCCGCTGCGAGGTTTGGCTCCCGGCTGCCGCGCGGCGTTCTCGGCGCGGCGGCGGCCGGACTGAGCCTGGCGGTTCGCCCGGGCCGGATCCTGGGCGGGACGGCGGCCTCCGTCCTGGGCGGGCCTGCGGCCGGGGGGCGGCACGTCGCGGGATGTCGACGGGGCTCGCGGCGGTCGCCCATCGGGCTCGCCGGAGCGGCGTCGCCAGTCCTCCACGCCCATAACCTCCAGGTCGTCCTGCTGCACGTCCACGGGTGCCGCTTGGGAAGCCGCTCACCAGTGGACGCATGACCACTCACGCAGGTTGCGCGGCGAGTCACATGTCACCTAATCGTCATAGCCGTTTGCTTGTTCCGATACCCAGATCGGCGTACGCAAACGCCACCATGATGCACGATCGTGATTATCCCGTCCCCAACCCGTGCGATCGGGGCGCCGCGCCGGGGACCGGGAGGTGCTGCGAACCGGTCATCGGCGATCACGTACACTGGTTGCTCGGGCCTGCACGTGCCCGCACGCGGGGGATTATTGACACTGAATGAGACAGCGACACTGAAGGGCTAAGGGGTCAGGCGAATGCCTCCAAAGCAGAAGATCACGTTCGAGGCGACCCTCGAGCTCGAGGCGGGCAACGCCGCGATGGTCGACCTCGGGAAGATGCTCGGTCCGACCGGTGTGAACACCCGCGGCGTGAAGGTCGAGTACGACGAGGCGACCTCGGGCAGCCGTGGTGACATCGTGCCCGTCGTGATCACGGTCTTCGAAGACCGCAGCTACCAGCTGCGCTACAAGACCCCGCCGACGAGCTTCCTCATCCGCAAGGAGCTCGGCCTCAAGAGCGGCGGGCAGACGCCGGGCCGTGGCGCCCCGGCCGCTTCGATCACCCAGGACCAGCTGCGCTCGATCGCCGAGCGCAAGATGCCCGACCTGAACACGGAGACCGTGGACCAGGCCGTCAAGGTGGTCGCCGGTTCCGCGCGCTCCATGGGCGTCAAGGTCGCCGACTGAGCACAGCCAGACACGGAAAGGCCCCGGACCGATCGGTCCGGGGCCTTTCGCTGTTGCAGCACCGGCTGTTGCGGAACCGGCTGTTGCGGAACTACTAGCTGAACCGGCGCAGTCGCAGGCTGTTCGTCACCACGAACACGCTGGAGAACGCCATCGCCGCGCCCGCGATCATCGGGTTGAGCAGTCCGAGCGCCGCGATCGGCAGCGCGCAGATGTTGTAGGCGAACGCCCAGAACAGGTTGCCCTTGATGATCGCGAGGGTGCGCCGGGCGAGCCGGATCGCGTCCGCCACCGCACCGAGGTCCTCGCGCACGATCGTCAGGTCCGAGGCCTGGATCGCCGCATCGGTCCCGGTCCCGATCGCGAGTCCGAGATCGGCACCCGCGAGCGCGGCCGCGTCGTTGACCCCGTCACCGACCATGGCCACCGTGCGGCCCCGCTGCTGCAGTGCGCGCACCGTTTCCACCTTGCCCGCCGGAGTGACCTCGGCGATCACCTCGGGAATCCCGACCGCCGCGGCGACGGTACGGGCGGCCCGCTCGTTGTCCCCGGTGAGCAGTACGGGGGACAGGCCGAGCGCACGGAAGGACTCGATCGCACCGGCGGCTTCCGGGCGCACCGTGTCCGCAACGGTCACCACGCCGATCGCCTTGTCCTGCCTGGCCACGAGTACCGGGGTGTGCCCGCTGGCCTGCGCGGTATCCATGGCCTCGCCGAGCTCCGCGGGGACCTCGATCTCGTGCTCGGCCAGCAGGGCGGGCCTGCCGACGAGCACCCGCTCACCGTCCACCGTTCCGCTGACCCCGAGCCCGTCGAGGCTGCGGAAATCGGCCGGTTCGGGCAGTTCACCGAGCTCGCGGGTGGCGTGCTCGGTGATGGCGCGGGCGATCGGATGGGCGCTGGAGTGCTCGATTGCGCCCGCGATACGCAGGGTCTCCGGCGTGCCGCTGACCTCGACCACCCGCATCCGGCCCGTGGTGACCGTGCCCGTCTTGTCCAGCACGATCGTGTCCACGGCACGGGTGGATTCGAGCACCTGCGGACCCTTGATCAGGATCCCCAGCTGCGCGCCCCGGCCGGTGCCCGCCATCAGCGCGGTCGGCGTGGCGAGGCCGAGGGCGCAGGGGCAGGCGATGATCAGCACGGCGACCGCGGCGGTGAACGCCTCGTCCACCGAACCACCGAAGGCCAGCCAGGCCCCGAGGGTGAGCAGCGCGAGGACGATCACCGCGGGCACGAACACCGCGGAGACCCGGTCGGCGAGCCGTTGCACCTTGGCCTTGCCCGCCTGCGCGTCGGCGACGAGCTTGGCCAGCTGCGCCAGCTGGGTGTCCGCGCCGACCACGGTGGCCCGCACGGTCAGCGTGCCCGAGGAATTGATCGTCCCGCCGACCACCGAATCACCCTCGGTGACCTCCACCGGGACCGATTCCCCGGTCAGCATGCTGGCGTCCACCGCGGAGGCCCCGGATTCCACCACGCCGTCGGTGGCGACCTTCTCACCTGGCCGGACCACGAACAGCTCACCGGCCCGCAGCGAGTCGATGGGGACCCGCTGTTCGGTACCCTCGCGCAGTACCGCCACATCCTTGGCGCCCAGTTCGAGCAGTGCCCGCAGCGCGGAACCGGCCCCGCTGCGCGCCCGGTGCTCGAGATAACGCCCGACCAGGATGAACACGGTCACCCCGGCCGCGACCTCGAAGTAGTTCTCCGCTGCCCCGGTGAACAGGCCGACCACGGAGAACCCGTAGGCGGCGAGCACCCCGACCGTGATCAGGGTGTCCATGGTGACGGCGGCGTGCCGGAGATTGGTGACCGTGGCGAGGTGGATCGGCCACGCGCCCCACACCACGACCGGGGTGGTCAGCGCGAACGCCAGCCAGGCCCAGCCGTCGAAGTGCAGCGCGTGCACCATGCCGAGTACGACCACCGGGATCGCGAACGCGGCGGAGACCGCGAGCCGTACCAGTGGGCCGTTGTCCGGCTTGTCCTCGGTCTCGCCCGCATCGAGGCTCGCCGAGTAGCCGGTCTGCTCCACCGTCTCGATCAGCTGGTCCGGCCCGAGCGAGTCAGGGAAGCTGACCGTGGCCTTCTCGGTGGCGAAGTTCACCGTCGCCTGCACGCCGTCGAGCTTGTTGAGCTTGCGCTCGATTCGTGTCGAGCAGGATGCACAGGTCATCCCGCCGAGGGAGAGTTCGACCCGTTGCACGGCGGCTCACCCCTTGATGGAGTAGCCGGCCTCATCGATCGCGGCGGCGAGCGCGGAGTCGGCAACGGGTGCCTCGCTCGTCACGGTGACCGCGCCGGTCTCCAGGTTCACCTCGACACCGGTGACGCCCGGAATCTCGGTGACCTCTTCGGTGACCGCGTTGACGCAGTGCTGGCAGCTCATCCCGGTGACGGTGATGGTTTGCTCGCTCATGAGAGTTCGTCCTTTCGGAGATTTCTAGGAACGGACGAGCCGGGCGATCGCGTCATTGGCTTCGGCGATCTTCTCCTCGGCCTCGTCGCCGCCGCCCGAGATCGCGTCGCTGACGCAGTGGCGCAGGTGCTCGTCGAGCAGGGCGAGGGAAGCCGATTGCAGGGCACGTGTGGTTGCGGAGACCTGGGTGAGGACGTCGATGCAGTACTTGTCCTCCTCGACCATGCGCGCGAGACCGCGGACCTGACCCTCGATGCGCTTGAGCCTGCGCAGGTGGGCGGCTTTGTTCTCGGCGTAGCCGGGGTGCTCGGTGGCTGCCATCGATACCTCCTGGGGGTATGTCCGTCACCATGAACATACCCCTAGGAGGTATGGGTTTGGCAAGTCAGATCGCTGTGATGTGGCGCAACTTGTCCGGGTTCCGGATCACGTTGATCTCGGTGACCAAGCCGGCGGCCACCTCGAAGCAGGCCACGGTGTCGGGTTCGCCGCCCGCGCTGACCAGGATCCCGGGTGCCCCGTTCACCAGTACCCCGCTGACCACCGGAGACGGCGGAAGTTTCTGCCAGACGCCGAGGATGAAGCGGGCGACCTTGTCGGCGCCGAGCACCGGGCGCAGCGCGGCCCTGCGCTTGCCGCCGCCATCGCTGACGAGCGTGACATCCGGGGCGAGCACGCTCATCATCTCGGCGATGTCCCCGCCCGCGCTCGCGTTGAGGAACCGTTCGGTGAGTTCCTTGCGCTGCTGCTCGGCGGGTTCGTACCGGGGGCGGCGGGCCTGCACGTGCTCGTGGGCGCGGTGGCCCAGCTGGCGCACGCTCGCCGCGGACCGGTCGAGCATGCCCGCGATCTCGGTGTAGCCGAAGCCGAACGCCTCGTGCAGCACGAACACCGCGCGCTCCAGCGGGGAAAGCGATTCGAGCACGACCATGATCGCCAGGGAGACCGATTCGGCCAGTTCCACGCCATCGGTGGCGTCCGGCGTGGTGACCAGGGGTTCGGGCAACCAGGGGCCGACGTAGGACTCCCTGGTGACCGCGGCCGAGCGCAGCCGGTTGATCGCCAGATTGGTGACCGTGCGCGCAAGATAGGCCTTGGGATGCTCGACCGGTTCGGTGACCTTCGCCCACCGCAGCCAGGCGTCCTGCACGATGTCCTCGGCATCCGCCACGCTGCCCAGCAGCCGGTAGGCGATACCGAACAGCATCCCGCGGTGCTCCTCGAAGACGTCAGCCACGAGCATCATCGTAGGCCGGGCGCACCGCGCAGTTGTCGGAGAATCCCTGCCCGGTCAGCCCGAATGCGCTGTTCACCCGGGAGCGGAAGTTCTCCAGTGCGACGATCGCGGTCAGCTCCACCAGTCCCGCCTCGCCGAGCAGGTCCTTGAGCCGCGCCGAAAGCCCATCACCGACCTGCGGCGGGGTCGCGGTCATCGCCTCCGCGTATTCCAGCACCAGCAGTTCGAGCTCGGCGAACGCGTCCCGGTTCGACCGCCAGTCCGCGATCTTGCGCAGCTTCTCGTTCGCGATGCCGAGCTCGGCGGCCTCCCAGTAGCCGAAGTCGATGCACCAGGCGCAGCCGATCCGGGCCGCGGACACCATCAGCGCCATGTGCTTGAGCTTCGGGTCGAGGGCGCGCCACTTGGTCACCCGCTGCTCGGTGATCAGCATGGTGGACAGCACCCGCCGGTTGTGCGCGACGGCCTTGAGCGAGTCGAACGCGCGGCCCGCCATGCGCTTGGTGTACCAGGTGCCGACGCGGTAGGCGAGGCTTCGGGGTGGGTCGAGGGAGATACGGGGCATGGTCGCGCTCCTTGCTCGGTTCTGGCCGGTTGCCAGTGCAGACAAGCGAGGCGCGGGAAACGTGACAGGCTAGCCCTGATCGATCCGTGTTCGCGGCTGAGGACCGGGGTCCACCCGGAGAAAGTGGAATCGGCAGGTGGTCCCACCACGGGCGATCGTGGTCGGACGCCGGAAGTCGACGCCGTGCCGGTCCCGGTCGATCGCGCTGATCCACGCCGTGTCGAAGTCGCAGAACACCGTGCCCAATTCCGGCACGCCCGCGAGGCCGAGCACGTGCACGTAGAAGCATCGGTGCACATCGACGAGGTACCGGGAGGAGTCTTCGGTCCGGCTGAACGAGAAGTCCGCGCCGAAGTAGTTCTCCTCGCGGTCCCGGGAAATCTCGGTGATGACCGTGAACGGGTCCTCGGCGGCATCGAGCGCGGCCCTGGTGCCGTCGTGCACGTACGGCCGCATCGGTTCGTGGAACGCCTCGGCCACCAGCGACAGGGCATCGGGCCGCGGCATGCGGCGGAGCAACACCTGATAGGCCGCTGCTACCAGGGCCGTCAACCGAAGGTGCGGGCTGGAGCCCCCGACGGCCTCAGCGATCCGTGCGGCCGCCGCGTCGATCTCGTCCAATGGAGCCGAAGACGCGATGTGTTCGCGGAAAAGAGAGATGAGCTGGTCGTTTTCTGGCATGTGGTTGTCCTCATGGTGTCCGTATCCGCGCATGCACGGATACGGTCAGCACACTCCACCACCAGCCTGGCGCTGACCAGGTTTTCACTGACGCGCCGGATCGTATACGAGCGCAGGCGGGCTCGGCAATGACTATTCGTCTTTTTTCTGCTGCTTGGCGGCGTCCACGCTGGCCGAGAGCGCGGCCATGAGATCGACGACCTGTTCGCTCGGCTGCTGCTCGGTCTCGGTGACCTCGCGGCCCTCGATCTTGGCCTCGATCACCGCTTCGAGCGCCTCGCGGTAGGCGTCGGTGTACTTGCGCGCGTCGAAGACCTCGTCGGCCATCGAGTCGATCAGCGAGCCCGCCATGGTCAGCTCCTGCGGGCGGATCTCCGGGGCCTGCTCGTTCAGGAAGTCGAACTCGGGTTTACGCACCTCGTCCGGCCACAACATGGTGGAGAGCACCAGCACGTCCGCGTGCACCCGGAGCACGGCGAGCGATTCGCGGTTGCGGATGGCGATCTTCGCGATGGCGACCTGGCCGGATTTGTGCAGGGCGTCGCGCAGCAGCAGATAGGGCTTGATGCCCATCTTCTGCGGTTCGAGGTAGTAGCTCTTGTCGAAGTAGATCGGGTCGATGGATTCGAGTGGCACGAACTCCACCACGTCGACCGCCTTCGTGGTGGGCACCGGGACCTTGGCCAGGTCCTCCTCGGTGAGCACGATCATCTGACCGTCCTCGGTCTCGTACCCCTTCGCGACCTCGCTGTAGGGCACCTCGGCCCCGTCCACCGAGCAGGTGCGCCGGTAGGAGATGCGCCCGCCGTCCGCGGCGTGCACCTGCCGGAACGAGGGTGTCTTGCTCTCGGTGGCCGCGTAGAGGTGCACCGGAATGGCGACCAGGCCGAACGAGACCGTGCCCTTCCACATCGACCGCATGGGGGTGCACCCGCCCTTCTCGCCTCGATGATCGTGCCCTTCCCTGCGAAACGATACCCTTTCTCGCAGGTCAGCGCCGAGGGAAAAGGAGTTCGGATGATGGGCTCGGAGCATATTCCGGTCTCCGTCGGCGGGCGTGTACTGCGCATTTCCAATCTTGACAAGGTGCTCTATCCGGACACCGGGTTCACCAAACGCGATGTGCTGGACTACTACGTCGCGGTAGCCGACGCTCTGTTGCCGCGGCTCGCCGAACGCCCGGTGACCCTGATGCGGTTCCCGGACGGGGCGGACCGGGAGGGGTTCTTCGAGAAGCACGCGGCACGCCACGCTCCGGAATGGGTACGCACCGCGCGGATTCCCACTCGCAGCGGCACGGCCGAGTACGTGTTCCTCGAGGAGTTGCCCGCCCTGGTCTGGGCGGCCAACCTCGCCGCGCTCGAACTGCACGTGCCGCAGTGGCGGATCGGGGAGGGCGCGCGGGTACCGGATCAGCTGGTGTTCGACCTCGATCCGGGCGCGCCCGCCGGCATCGTGGAGTGCTGCCGGGTCGCGGTGCTGCTGCGCGAGGCGCTCGCCCGGGACGGACTGTGCGCGTACCCGAAAACCAGTGGCTCCAAGGGAATGCAGCTCTATGTCCCGATCACGGCGACCGAGGAGAAGCAGAGCTCGCGGTACGCGAAGCGGCTCGCCGAACGGCTCGCGGGGCGTCATCCCGAGTTGATCACCGCGACCATGACGAAGGCGGTGCGTCCCGGCCGGGTGTTCATCGACTGGAGCCAGAACAACCCGGCCAAGACCACGATCGTGGCCTATTCGCTGCGCGCCCGCCCGGAACCGGCCGTGTCCACCCCGTTGCGCTGGGCCGAGGTGGAACGCGGTGAACCCCTGGCCTTCGGTCCGGGACAGGTGCGCGAGCGGCTCGCCGAACACGGGGACCTGCTGGCCGGAATGGACGATTCCCGGGCCGCGCTGCCTTCCGAGTAGCCGCGTGTTCGGATAGCTTTGCGGCCGTGGACGAATTCGACGCGGTCGTCATCGGGGCGGGGATCAACGGAATGGTCGCGGCGGCCGAACTGGCGAAGGCCGGTTGGTCGGTCGCCCTGCTCGAGGCGAACGAGCGGATCGGCGGGTTCATCGCGAGCGAGCAGCGCACCCTGCCCGGTTATGTGCACGACACGTTTTCCTCCTGGCATCCGCTTTTCGTGTCCGGGCCCGCCTATGCCGCGCTCGGCGAGGAGTTGCACGCGCACGGGCTGCGCTATCGCAATACCGAGGGGCTGATCACCGCGAGCATCGGGGCGGACGGGAACGCGGTGTTCGCCCACCGTGACCCGGAGCGCACCGCCGCCGGGTTCGAACAGCCCCGCGACCGGCAGGCCTATCTCGCCATGCTCGAGCGGTTCGGCGAGGTGGCACCGGTCGCGGGCGCGCTGCTCGGCGGGGAACTGCGTTCGCTGCGCGCACTGCGTACCGCCGCGCCGTTGCTGCGCAGGCCCTCCCGCGCCGAACGGCTGCTCCGGGAGGTGGCAAGCAGTGGCCGCGCCGCGGTACGCAGGGAGTTCGACGGCTGGGAGGTCGACCGGCTGTGGACCCCGTGGCTGCTGCACGCCGGGCTCGCCCCGGACAGTGCCTCCGGCGGGTTCATGCTTCCGGTGCTCGCCGCGACCCTGCACGGCACCGGGATGCCGCTGGTGGAGGGCGGGGCCGCGCGGTTCGTCGAGGCGTTCACCGGGCTGCTCGACACGCTCGGGGTGCACGTGCGGTGCGCGAGCCCGGTGGACCGCATCCTGACCAGGCGCGGGCGCGCGATCGGGGTGCGGGTGGCCGGGCAGACGATCCGCGCGAAGCGTGCGGTGCTGGCCTCGGTCGGTCCGGGTGCGCTCTACGGTGAACTCCTTGCCCCGCACGAGGTTCCCGCTCCGGTACGGACCGAGGCGGCGCGGTATCGCCCCGGCCGCGCGGCCATGCAGATCCATGTGGCGCTCTCCGGTCCGCCGCGCTGGCGCGAGGCACTGCTCGGGCGCGCCCCGCTGATCCATGTCTCCGACGGCGCGGCGAGCACCGGTATCGCGTGCGCGCAGGCGGAAGCCGGGCTGCTGCCCAGTGAGCCGACCGTGGTCGTCGGGCAGCAGTACGTGCTCGATCCGGGGCGGGTGCCCGAGGGGGCGGCGAGCCTGTGGCTGCAACTGCAGGAAGTGCCCTGGGAGGTGCGCGGGGACGCGGCGGGGGAACTGGCGGCGGGGCCGTGGACACCGGAACTCGCGAAGGCCTATGCCGAGCGGGTGCTCGACCGGATCGCGGTGCACGCTCCGGGGCTGCGCGCGCAGGTGCTCGGCATGGACGTGCTCGCCCCGCCGGATCTGCTGGCGGCGAACCGCAACGCCGTGGCCGGGGATCCCTATGGTGGCTCGGCGGAACTGGACCAGAACCTGTTGTGGCGGCCGCTGCCCTCGGCGGCGCGGCACACCGGGGTGGTGCGCGGGCTGTGGCACATCGGGGCCGCGACGCATCCGGGCCCCGGTCTCGGCGGCGGTTCGGGGCATCTGGTCGCCGCGGCGTTGACGCGCGGCCGATAATGCGCAACAGTGACGACGGTCATCGTGACGCAATAACGCTGCGAGGGAGCCGGTATGGGTAACGCGCTCAGCGATGGCGGGGACTTCAAGCTCGGGCTGTTCTCCCCGAACTGCACCGGCGGACTCGCGGTGACCAGAATTCCCGAGCGGTGGAGCGCCAGCTGGCCGGACAATCTGCGCCTTGCCCGGCTCGCCGACCGGGCAGGGATCGATTTCATCCTGCCGATCGCGCGCTGGATCGGTTACGGCGGGGAGACGAACTTTCACGAGGGTGTGCTCGAGCCGATCCCGTGGGCCTCGGGCCTGCTGGCGAGCACCCGGCGCATCGTGGTGTTCGCGACCGTGCACACCGCGTTCAATCATCCGGTGGTGAGCGCCAAACAACTGGCCACCGTCGATCAGGTCGGCGAGGGCAGGGCGGGGCTGAACATCGTCGCGGGATGGAACCAGCCCGAGTACGAGGCGATGGGTGTGGCGCTGCCCAGCGAGCACGACGACCGGTACGCCATGGCCCAGGAATGGTGGGACCACGTTCGTGCGCTGTGGACCAGGGAGGGGCGCTTCGATCTGGACGGCCGGTTCTTTTCCCTGCGTGGCGTGGAATCCATGCCGAAACCGGTGCGGTCGAGCCTGCCGATCCTCAATGCGGGTTCGAGCAAGCAGGGGCGCGCGTTCGCCGCACGCAACGCGGATTTCGTGTTCACCATCATCGCTGATCCGGCGGAGGGGGAGCGCGTGGTGGCCGAGCTGACCGAATCGGCGCGCTCCGAATACGGCCGCGAGGTCGGCGTGATGTCGCCCGCGCACGTGGTCTGCCGGTCCAGCCACTCCGAGGCGCGGGACTATCTGCACTACTACGCCGAGGAGTACGCGGACTGGGAAGCCGTGGACAACCTCATGCGGCTGCAGGGGATGCACGCGCAGTCGTTCACCAAGGACATGCTCGCCACCTTCCGCTCCCGGTTCGCCGCGGGGCACGGCACCTGCCCGCTGATCGGCACCCCGGACGAGGTGGCCGCGGAGATCGAGCGGTACGCCCGCGCCGGGCTAGCCGGGATGACTCTGTCCTTTGTGGACTACGTGACGGAACTGGAATTCTTCGCCGCGGAGGTCATTCCCCGGCTCGAGGCGAAAGGCATCCGGGTTCCCCGCCCGGAAGTCGCCACGGTATGAGAACTGGAGGCTGTCCATGTCGGTGTTGACCGAACTGTCCGCCGCATTGCGTGGTGGCTCCGTCGAGGTCGTGGATCTCACCGCGCGGTTGCATTCCGGGACGCCGATCCTGCGGCTTCCCGAACCGTTCGCCAATACGCTCGGCTTCGAGCTCGAAGAGGTCAGCCGCTACGACGACCGCGGACCTCGCTGGTACCACAACAACATTCACACCAGTGAGCATTCGGGTACCCATGTGGACGCGCCGGTGCACTGGTACTCCGGCAAGGACGGCGCGGACATCGCGGGAATGCCGCTGGGTTCCATGGTCGGGCCCGCGGTCGTACTCGATGTGTCCGGGAAAGCGGCCGAGGATCCGGATTTCCTGCTCACCATCGAGGATGTGCGCGCATTCGAGGAGGAGCACGGCGCGCTCCCCGAGGGCGGCTGGCTGCTCTACCGGACCGGGTGGGACGTGCGGTCCGGGGACACCGAGGAATTCCTGAACACCGACGAGAACGGTTCGCACACCCCGGGAATCGATCCGGAATGCGCGCGTTATCTCGCCGAGTCACCGATCGCCGGTGTCGGGGTGGAAACCGTGGGAACCGATGCCGGTCGCGGATTCGAACTCGATCCGCCGTTTCCCTGTCACGATCTGCTGCTCGGCGCCGGGAAATACGGCCTCACCCAACTGCAGAACCTTTCCCGGCTCCCCGCGACCGGCGCCGTCGTGGTGGTGAGCCCGCTGCCGATCGTGGGCGGTTCCGGGAGCCCGGCTCGCGCGCTCGCCCTGGTGGAGCGGGCATGAACGTTGCTGAACTGATCGCGCACGTGATCGCCGGATCCGGTGCGGGGCAGGCATTCGGTGTGGTCGGGAGCGGGAATTTCGCGCTGACGAACGCTTTGCGGGCCGAGGGGGTTCCGTTCACCGCCGCACGCCACGAGATGGGCGCGGCGACGATGGCCGATGCCTACGCGCGGATGACCGAACGGCTCGCCGTGGTGACCACGCATCAGGGCTGCGGGCTCAGCAATGCGGTCACCGGGATCGGCGAGGCAGCCAAGAGCAGGACCCCGATGCTCGTGCTCACCGCGGATACGCCCGGTGCCGCGGTTCGCTCGAATTTCCGCATCGACCAGGACGCCATGGTGCGCGCGGTCGGTGCGGTCGCCGAACGCGTGCATTCGGCCGCGAGCGCCGAGGCGGACACCGTTCGCGCCTGCCGCACCGCTCTCGAGCAGCGCCGGACCGTTGTGCTCAGCGTGCCCACCGATGTACAGGCCGAATCGGTTCCCGAACCGGGGCCGAACACCGTGGCCGCCCCGAAAACCGTGCGCCCGGCGGCGGAATCGGTCACCGCGCTCGCCGATCTGCTCGCCGCCGCGGACCGGCCGGTGTTCATCGCCGGGCGGGGCGCGCGTGGTTCCGGGGCGGGGCTGCGCGCGCTCGCGGAGGAAAGCGGCGCGTTGCTGGCCACCTCCGCCGTCGCGAACGGGCTCTTCACCGGGGATCCCTTCGCGCTCGGGATCTCCGGCGGATTCTCCGGAACACTCACCGCGGAACTGATCGCGGAGGCCGATCTGATCGTCGGCTGGGGTGCCGCACTGAACAACTGGACCACACGGCACGGCAAACTGCTTGGCACGCAAGCCAAACTTGTGCACGTCGATGTGGACCAGGCGGCGTTCGGCGCGTACTTCCCGGTGGCGCTCGCGGTGCTCGGTGACGTGGCGAGCACCTGCGCGGATCTGCGCACCGAGCTCGGCGCCCGCGGCCATCGGGCGAGCGGGTACCGCACCGAGGAGATCCGCGCGCGCATCGCGGAAAGCGGCTGGGTCGGCGCCGAACCGTATCCCGAGATCACCGCGCCGGGCCGGATCGATCCGCGCACCCTGAGCATCGCGCTCGACGAACTGCTACCCACCGAACGCATCGTGTCCATCGACTCCGGCAACTTCATGGGGTATCCCAGCGCGTATCTGCGGGTGCCCGATGAATACGGCTTCTGTTTCACCCAGGCCTTCCAGTCGATCGGGCTCGGGCTGGCCACCGCGATCGGTTCCGCGCTCGCCCGCCCGGACCGGATCCCGGTGGCCGCGCTCGGCGACGGCGGGTTCCACATGGCCGTGGCGGAACTGGAAACCGTGGTGCGACTGGGGATCCCGATGCTCATCGTGGTCTACAACGACGCCGCCTACGGTGCCGAGGTGCATCACTTCAGTGCGGGATCCGACCTGGAAACCGTGCGGTTCCCGGACACTGATATCGCCGCCATAGCCCGCGGATTCGGCGCCGAAGGGTGCACCGTGCGCGTCCGCGAGGACCTGGACACCGTGCGGGACTGGCTCGCCGCCGGGCCGGGTGGGCCGCTCGTGGTGGACGCCAAGATCGCCGAGGACGGTGGCGCCTGGTGGCTCGCCGAGGCCTTCGGCTGAGCAACCCTAATCCGCTATGTCGCTGCGGTAGGTGTGCCCGCTCGGTGTGGTGACTTCGAGTTCGCCGGTGCGATGGTCGAGTGTGTGGTGCCAGCCGGGGACCGATTTGAGCTTGTGGTCGAGTCGGCACAGGCCTTGAAGGTTGTGCGGGTCCGTTGTGCCGTTGTGGGCCCAGGATCTGACGTGGTCGATCTCGGCGATGGGTCGGCGACAACCGGGGACTCGGCAGCGCTGGTCGCGGAGGCGAACGTATTCGCGTTGTCGTTTGCTGGGCCGGTATCGGCGTCGTCCCAGGCCGCGGATGACGCCGGTGTCCGGGTCGGTGAGAACCTTACGGACCGCGTTGCGCGGATCGGCGAGCATGGCTTGTGCCGTGTGGGCGGGTATCTCACCGTATCCGTTGATCCGGCAGTACTCGTCGCTCATCTCGAGCGCGACGCCGAGTGGAACGTGCACGTTGAGTAGGACCCGAACCCCGGAATGCTGTTCGCGCCCGGTCAGCAGGTCAGTCACCACGTCCGCGCGGAGCTGGTCGAGGGTGCGCGAGTCGCCGCGCCCGCGTAATGAGCGTGCGATCTTGTCGACCCGTGTCTGGCAGGCGGCCAGGTCTTCGGTGGGGAGCCGGGCGAACATGCTGCCGGTGCCGTCCTCGTCTTCTTGAAACGACACATACCGGGATGCCCGCGCCGCTGCGATACGAGCGGCCTTCGCTTCCGGGGCCAGACCGTCCGCGAGGCGTCGCACATACCGAACCCATTCCCTGGGGCGCCCCTTATCGTGCAACCGCTCAGTGATCCGGGAGTCCGCGGCTGCGAGCGCTTCCTCGGGGAGGCCTTCGAGAATTTTCCGCGCTTTCGAGGCGTGGAACAAATTCCACAGCCCCTCGCGCATACATGTCAGCGCTCCTGGCATGTGCTCGTGCAGAAAGATCGCGGTCTCCACGGTGTCGATCGCCCGGCCGCGTGGAATATTGCGCACCAGCCGCATCTCCTCGATCACCGAGTCCAGCGGATGATCGTCGACATACCGACACTGTGCACGCCACAGCGCATACGTACGATCCAGTACAGCGGCGTCCAAAGTGGCCTGCATGCGGTCATATGCGCACAACCGGTCCAAAAGTTCGCCGTCATCGTCCCCAGTGTTCATGGATCAATGATAGCAGAAATATCGTTAATGGCCAAATGGGAAACCTCGGAAAGCTAGTTTTCAAATTCCAGCACAAATGGGTTGGAAAATCTCGTGTGTATGCCGAACTATCCACAGCGATCCAGGTTGTCCACAGATTTTCGCGAACGGTGTTGACGCCCCTGAGAACCGATATACTGGATGCGGGGTCGCCCCCCGGTGAGGGTGGGGGATGCCCAGGTCACCGGATCGCGAAACCTCGTCCTGTTCGGGCACTAGGGCGACAGGAAGTTTTGCAGGCTGTGCGCGCATTCCTCGGCGCATGGCGCGGTGATCGCCACCCGCCAGCCGGGTTCTGCGCTTGGTTCGAGCAGCAGTCTGCCGTGGATCCGGGCCGACTGCCGCGATATCGGGCCGCACAAAGCGATGCTCGCGGCGCCGCTGCTCGCGGCCAGGGCGGACCAGACGGTCAGGCCGGGCACATCGACCTCACCGGGCAGCGGGACCACGAGCCGTCGTGCCATGCTCCCCGCGGGCTCGGGGAGACCGAGCCGCAGCGCGGGAAGCAGGGCGTGGCACAGCGATTCGAGGTTCGGATGAGTGCGCAGGGGAGCGGTGCGGGCCTGACTGACGAATCCGGCCGCGCCCCAGGTTCGCACGGTGATCCGTGCTCCGGTCGCCCGTGTCGCGGCGGCGGCAAGGGCGCGGCCGGCTCGCGGGCCTTCGCCGACGAGCTGGGTTTCCCATGGCGCGGCCGCGATTCCGGTCCCGCACGCTCCACACATCGCATCGCTCCGCGTCGTCAGGGCATCACATCGCCGCTGTTGGGCCCGAGCACCTGGCCGACATACAGGTTTCCGGAGGGATTTCCGGCCAGCAGTACCGCACTCGGGGCGATCTCGGCGGGCACGCCGAATCGGCCGAGCGGCAGTTCGGCTTGTTTGGCCTGTTTCCAGTCCGCGCTGATGCCGTCCACGAGCGGGGTTTCGATCGGTCCGGGGGCGATGGCGTTCACCAGGACCCCGGACGGGGCCAGTTCGCGGGCGAGCGCCTTGGTCAGGCCGATGACTCCCGCTTTGGCCGCCGAATAGTGTACGAGGCCTTCGCCGCCCTTGATGCCCAGCTGCGAGGCGATGTTGATGATGCGACCGGTTCCCCGGCGCACCATGCGCGGCGCGGTCCACCGGCAGCACAGGAACACGCTGCGCAGATCGGCGGCGATCATCTCGTCCCAGGTCCGTACGGGCATCTCGATCAGCGGAACCTCGGTGAGCATTCCCGCGCTGTTGACCAGGATGTCGATGTGTCCGAGGGTGGTTTCGGCCTCGGCGACCAGTTTCTCGGTCGCCTTGGCATCGGTCAGATCGACCTGGACGGCGCTCGCCCGCACGCCGAACTCGCGGGCACGGGCCGCGGTGCGCTCGGCGCCGTCCCGGTCGAGGTCGGCGAGGACGAGGTCGGCGCCCTCGGCCGCATAGGCCTCGGCGATCGCGGCCCCGATCCCGCTCGCGGCGCCGGTGACGATCGCGGTGTTCGACTTGAGTACGTGCGGCATGTTCGCTCCTTCAGCTCGGCCAGCGGACGGTCAGGCCACCATCGACGACGAGCTGGGCTCCGGTGACGTATGCGGCGTCCTCGCTGGTGAGGAATCGGATGGTGCGCGCGGCTTCCTCGGTGGTCCCGACCCGGCCCAGCGGGATCGCCGCGCCTGCCTCGGCAAGCCCGTCCGGGCCGAGTGAGTTGACCGGATCCAGCGACTGCGGGCTTTCGATCAGCCCGGGAATCACCGTGTTGACCCGGATCCCGCGCGGAGCGAGCTCGACAGCGAGCGAGCGGCACAACCCGAGCAGTCCGGATTTCGCCGCGGCGTAGTGCGTGTGCTCGTCCCAGCCGTAGACCCCGCCCGCGATCGAGGAGACCGCGACCATGGCGCCGGGGCCGGTCATCACCGAGGCGGCCGCGCGGAAGGTGCGCAGCACCCCGGTGAGATCCACCGAAAGCATCTCGTACCACGCCGAATCGTTCAGTTCCGCGAGCGGAGCCCTGCGCAGCACCCCGGCCGCGGCCACGGCGATGTCGAGCCGTCCGTAGCGCCGCACCGCCTCCCGGGCCAGCGTCTCGGTCTGGTCCGGATCGCGGACATCGGCCGCGACCGCGCAGGCGGTGCCGCCCTCGGCGTGGATCTCCTCGACGACCGCATCGGCGTCGTGCGGGTCGCCGGGGTGGTAGCCGAGCACACTGATCGCGCCCGCTCGCGCGTAGGCCAGCCCGAGCGCGCGCCCGATGCCGCTCGCGGCCCCGGTGATGATCGCGACCTTGCCTTCGAGTCCGTCGTCGCGCGGTGTCATATACGCAGTCCTTCGTCTGTCGGTGTCGGGAGTGGTTCGCCGGCCTGCTCGACCCTGCGGGTACCGAGCATGGCGAGCCCGGACGCGAGCAGGCAGGCCGATCCGGTGACGAGCGCGGCGGTGATCATGCCGGCTCCCGCCGAAAGCAAACCGGTCAGCAGCAGGGATCCCAGGATCGCCCCGACCGGCCCCATGGTGTGCGCGACGTTCGGGCCGAGCCCGCGCACCTGCGCGGGGAAGGACTCGCCCATGTAGTACAGCAACGCCGAATACGGGCCGTTGAGGAAGAACAGGGAAAGGGCGTAGAACGCGATCACGAAGCCCTCGCTGGCCGGTCCGAGCAGCATGGCCGCGCTGCACACCGCGCCGAGCAGCCAGCCGATGATGATCACCGTGCGCCGGTTGACCCGATCACCGAGCCAGCCGTGGAAAAGGTAACCGGCGAAACCGACCGCGTTCGCGAGCACGAGCACGAGCAGGGCGTTGTCGAACGAGACGTGCTTGGCCTCGGTGAGCACGGTGGTGCCGAGGACCGAGAACACCTGAATGGCCATCCAGTTGAACAGCCACGCGAGCGAAAGGCACACGGTGTGCCCGCGAAGCCCCGGAGCGAACACATCACGCAACCGTGCCTTGTTCGCCGCGCCCAGTTCGAGTCCTGCCTCGGCCGCGAGCGCATCGGCCTGCTCGGTCTTGCCTTCGGCGCGCAGTGCACGCACCCGGGAAAGCGCGACGAACACCGGGGATTCCGGCAGCCGCGTGGCAAGCAGCGCGACGAGGATCGAGGGCACCATGGCGATGACGAAGCACCACCGCCAGCCGACGACCGGGAGCAACACGGCGGTCAGGCCCGCGGCGACGAGCGCGCCGACCGGCCACCCGCTCTGCACGAAGCTGTACATGAACCCGCGCCTGCGCGCCTTGCCGTACAACTCGTTGAGGTAGACGGTGTTGACCAGTTCCTCGGAATAGCCGAAGCCGGAGAACGCCCGGATGAACACCAGTGAAACCGCGCCCGCCGCCAGCCCGGTGAACCCGGAGCTCAACCCCGCGCCGACGATCGTGATCACCAGTGCACGTTTGCGGCCGACCCGATCGAGCAGGGGGCCGACGGCCAGGGCGACCACGAAGGTTCCGACCGTGACCAGGGTGGCGATGTTCGTTGCCGTCGCAGTGCTCCAGCCGAATTCCTCGGCGATCTTCGGGAGCAGGGTGCCGAACAGGGTGTAGTCGTAGACCGAGAAAACCCAGGCGAGGAAACAGACGAGCGACACCTTGAGCAGGGTTCGCGGCGGCACGGCGGCCTCGGTGCCGCTCATGCGTTCCTCGGAGAGCGGCGCAGGAAGTCCTCGGCGATCCCGTCGAAAGTGCTCCACCGGACGCCCTCGTGCGAGCTGATGTGCTCGATGAGCCGTTCGAGGGCGAGCAGCATCTGCGGGCGGCCGGAGACATCGGGGTGCACGGTCATGGTGAAGGTGGCGTAGTCGGATTCCCGGTAGACCCAGTCGAACTGGTCGCGCCACATGGATTCGATGTCCCGCGGGTTGACGAATCCGTGGCTGTTCGGGCTGGACTTGATGAACATCATGGGCGGGAGATCGTCGAGGTACCAGTTGGCCGGAATCTCGACGAGATCGGTCTCGGTGCCGCGCACGAGCGGTTTCATCCACGCCTCGGCGGGCTGATCGTAGTCGATCTTGGTCCAGCTGTCCCCGACCCGCACGTAGTAGGGCTCGAAATCCCGGTGCATCAGGGAGTGGTCGTATTTGATGCCGCGCTCGAGGAGCAGTTCATTGGTGATCGGGCTGAATTCCCACCAGGGTGCGACATAACCGGTCGGGCGGCGACCACTGCGCGATTCGATCAGCTCGATACCGTAATCGAGGACCTTGGTCTCCTGCTCCCTCGTCATCGCGATGGGGTTCTCGTGCGAATACCCGTGCGCACCGATTTCGTGCCCGGCCGCGACGCACGCGTCGAACTGTTCCGGGAAGGTTTCGACGGAATGCCCCGGCCAGAAAAACGTCTGGGTCAGTTCGTAGCGGCGGAACAGTTCCAGGATGCGCGGCACACCGACTTCCCCGGCGAACAGTCCCCGGGAGATGTCGTCCGGGGAATCGGCGCCCCCGTAGGAACCGAGCCATCCGGCGACCGCATCGATGTCTACCCCGAAACCGACGAAGATTTCCTTGCTCATAGCGACTTCCTTGTCATCTCGGACGGAACCTCAGTGTTCCGTCTGGTTTTCCTTTTCCAGCCAGTCACGCACCGCCGCACCCGGATCGTGCGGACGGGTGGCGATGGCGACCGCGAGCAGCAGCCGCGCCTGCCACGGGCTCAGGTCCGAGCCGAACACCGCACCGGCGCGGGACAGATCCGTTCCCCCGCCTCCGGTATAGATCGGCGCGACCGGGCCGCTCGGCACGCGGCTGCAGACGACGACCGGGATCCCTTGTGCGACAACGCTTTCGACCGCTCCGGTCAGGGCAGGAGCGCTGTTCCCCGCCCCGGTGGCCTGCAGCACGATGCCCCGTGCTCCGGCGGCGACGGCCGCGCGCGGCAGTGCGTCGTCCGCGCCGAGGTAGGCCGAGACCACGTCCACCCTGGGCAGCTCGTCGATGCCGGAAAGGGTGAACGCGGGGCCGCGCGGTTGGGTGGCGAGCCGGGTGATCCCGGAAGGGGTGACCCGAAGGCAGGGTCCGCGACCGGGTGCCTCGAACGCCCCGGAACGCAGGGTCTCCACCTTGCGCACCCCGCGTGCCTGCCACACGAGGCCGTCGAAGGCGAGCAGTGCGCCGAGCCCGCGGGCCGCCGTGCTGGACGCGACCGCGCACGCCGCGGCGAGGTTGGCCGGTCCATCGGCGGCGGGATCGTCGAACC
This sequence comes from Sciscionella sediminilitoris, assembly GCF_000737195.2. Taxonomy (GTDB): domain Bacteria; phylum Actinomycetota; class Actinomycetes; order Mycobacteriales; family Pseudonocardiaceae; genus Sciscionella; species Sciscionella sediminilitoris. The sequence continues at coordinate 22,772 of NZ_JALM01000001.1, read as the reverse complement.
CCCGCTGCGCACCGGTGAACACCACCGGTGCCGGGGCACGCCGGAACAGATCGAGCAGGAAGCAGGACTCCTCCATCGTGTCCGTGCCATGCGTGACCACCACCCCGTCCACGCCCTCGCGCAGCGCGGCATCGACCCGAACGGCGAGAGTGAGCGCGTCCGCTGTGGACAGCGCGAAGCTGCCCGCGGTGCGCAGGTCCTCGACCTCGATTCCGGTCAGCCCGGCCTGATCGAGCAGTTCGGACCCGGTCGCCCCGGCACGCAGCCCTTGCGGGTGGTGCCGGCTCGCGATCGTGCCACCTGTCGCGATCAGCCGGATGCGGGTCACGGAACCTCCTTTGTGCAAACGATTGCGTGGAGATTACGCAATCGTTTGTGTAATGGCAAGACGTTCGGGCCGGAAATTTCCGATCGCCGAACATGCGGTACAAACGTGGTATGCACTCCCGTTCTCCCGACCCGCAAACGGGCGGGCCGATCACGCTCGCCGAGCTCGCCGAGCGGGCCGGGGTGCATGTGTCCACCGTTTCCCGTGCGCTCGGTTCGGGATCCGGAGTCGGCGCCGCGACCGTGGAACGGATCCGGGCTCTTGCCGCGGAGCTCGGGTACCACCGCGATCCGGCAGCGGCCGCCCTGCGCACGCGGCGCAGCCATGTCTTCGGTGTCCTCGTGCCACGGCTGACCGACTTCGTGCTCGCCAGGATCTACGAAGGGCTCGACCACGCCGCCGCGCAGTGCGGATACCAGACCTTCGTGGCGAACACCAGCGACGACCCGAGTTCACGTCAGCACCGGCTCGAGGAGCTGCTCGAACGCCGGGTGGACGGGATCGTGCTCGGGGACGCCCGGCTCGGCGGCGATGCGCTGGTGAAACTGCTGGCGAGCCGGGACATTCCGCATGTGCTCGTCTCCCGGCGGCTGCCGGGAACCCTCTCGGTCACCACCGACGACCTCGCGGGCGGGCGGCTCGCCGCGGAACACCTGCGCGCGCTCGGCCACGAGCGGGTCGCCGTCGTCGCCGGGGAGCCGTACGCGAGCACCGGAGTGGAGCGGACGAGGGGATTCCGTAAACACTTCGAGGCCGAGGGGTTCCCGATCCCGGACGACTACGTGCTGCACTCGCCGTTCGATACCCAGGGCGGGCACGTGGCCGGGGCCGAACTGCTCGCCAGGATTCCCCGTCCCACCGCGATCTTCGCCGTCAACGACAGCGCCGCCATCGGGGTCATGGGGGCGCTGCGGGAACACGGGCTGCGCCCCGGTGCCGATGTCGCGGTCGTCGGTTACAACGACATTCCCGTCGCCGGGGACATGCCGGTCCCGCTGACCACGGTCCGGTCCTCGATGTTCGAGATGGGCACCACGGCCATGGGGCTGTTGCTGGACCGCGTGGAAGGTCGTGCGGTGCGGTCGAAACGGCTGCCTCCGCGACTGATCGCGCGGGACTCGACCATGCGTGACTGAGGGATCACTTCCGGTACTGTCGATCTTGTACCGGGGTTGCACGGTACCGTTGCCGAGCATTCGCTTTTCCGCACCACCGGATTGCCCCGACACTGGTCGGCATGCGCGAAGACGACCCGCTGCTGCGTCCCTATCACCTGCGCCGGTTGCGCCTGGCGAACCGGATCGTGAGCACCTCGCACGAACCGGCCTACAGCGAGGACGGGCTGCCGAAGGGCCGGTACCGCCGCTATCACGTGGAGAAGGCGCGCGGCGGGGTCGGGCTGACGATGATCGGCGGTTCGGCGGTCGTTTCCCGGGACAGTCCACCGGCCTTCGGCAATCTGCAGCTGCACCGCGACGAGATCGTGCCCTGGCTGCGCGAGCTGACCGATGCAGTGCACGAGCACGGCACCGCGGTGATGTGCCAGGTGACCCACCTCGGCAGGCGGTCGAGCAACTTCACCGGGGACTGGCTGCCGCTGGTGCACCCCTCGCCGCAGCGCGAACCGGCGCACCGCAGCGTGCCCAAGATCGCCGAACCCTGGGACCTGGAGCGGATCCTCGCTGACTACGTCAGTGCCGCACAGCGCTGCGCGGCGGCCGGGCTGGACGGGATCGAACTGCAGTCCTACGGGCACCTCCTGGACTCCTTCCTTTCGCCGCGCACCAATCCGGACGGCGGCACTCTCGACGAGCGGATGGCCTTCCCGCGCAGGGTGATCACGGCGGTGCGGGCGGCCGTGGGGCCGGAGTTCATCATGGGGATCCGGATGGCGCTGGACGAATCCTGTGCCGGTGGCCTGCCGCTGGCCGAAGGGCTCGCCGCAGCGCACTGTTATCTGGCGGACGGGATCGACTTCCTGAGCACGATCAAGGGCACGATCGACAATGATGCCGCGCTGGCCAGGGTGATCCCGCCGATGGGCGAGCCCTCCGCGCCGTTCCTGGAGTTCACCGCCGCCGTCAAACGTGAGCTCGGCATCCCGGTCATGCACGCCGCCCGCATCGCGGATGTGGCCACCGCACGGCACGCGGTCGCCGAGGGCATGCTGGACCTGGTCGGGATGACCAGGGCACACCTCGCCGATCCGCATCTGGTGGCGAAGATCCGCTCCGGGCAGGAGGACCGGATCCGCCCGTGTGTCGGGGCGAGCTACTGCCTCGACGCGATCTACTCGGACGGCGCGGCCAAATGCGTGCACAACCCGGCAACCGGGCGCGAGGGAACCCTGCCGCACGAGCTGAGCCCGATCCACGGTGCGCCGCGCCGGATCGTGGTGGTCGGGGCGGGCCCTGCCGGGCTCGAAGCGGCACGGGTGCTCGGCGGGCGCGGTCACGAGGTGGTGCTGTTCGAAGCGGGCCAGGATCCTGGCGGTCAGCTGCTGCTCGCCGCGAGGTCCCCGCGCAGGCGCGACCTGCTCGGCATCGTGGACTGGCGGGTGCGGGAGGCGAAACAGGCCGGGGTGCGGCTGCGGTTCGGGGTGCTCGCCGAACCCGAGGACATCCGCGCCGAACGGCCGGACATGGTGATCCTCGCGACCGGGGGCAGTCCGGCGCGGGAATTCCTCGGTGAGGGCGGCGAACTCATCGAGGACAGCTGGGATGTGCTCAGCGGCGGGGCACAGGGGACCGGGGACGTGCTGGTGTACGACGAGCACGGCGCCAACCAGGCGCTGGACGCGGCCGAGGTGCTCGCGAACGCCGGAGCGCACGTGCGGTACGCGACCCCGGAACGCACCCTCGCCCCGGATGTGGGCGCCATGATCGCCCCCGGCTACCTGAAGGTGTTCGCCGAGCACGGGGTGCGCACCACGCTCGCCGAACGACTGGTCGGGGTCCGCCGCGCCGATGGCCGGTTGCGGGCCCGGCTGCGCAGCGAGTACGCCGAGCAGGAACACGAGATCACCGTGGACCGGGTCGTCACCGAACGCGGCACCCTGCCCAATGACGAACTGTATTTCGCGCTGCTTCCCGAATCCAGCAATCTCGGCGAGATCGACCACACCGCGCTGCTCGCCGGGCGGGAACAGCGCGTCGTGGCCAATCCCGCGGGCGAGTTCGCCCTTTTCCGTATCGGTGACGCGGTCACCAGCCGCAATATCCACGCCGCCGTGCTCGATGCGCTGCGCCTGTGCAGCGCGATCGGGCCACGCGAGGCCCAGAAAGGAGCGCCAGCACAATGACCACGCTCGCCGACACGCGGATCGCCGAACTCATCGCGCGCCGCAGGATCGGGCACAGCCTGCCCGCCGAGTTCTACACCAGTCCGGAGGTCTTCCACGCCGATATCGAGGCGATCTTCGCGCGGCACTGGCTGCTGGCCACCACGGTGGCCGAAATCCCGGAACCGGGCGACTTCGTCACCGTGGAGATCGGCCCGTACTCGGTGATCGTGCTGCGCGACGACGATGAACAGGTGCGCGCCATGCACAATGTCTGCCGGCATCGCGGCGCCCGGATCCTCACCGAAACCAGCGGTTCGGTCGGCAATATCGTGTGCGGCTACCACAAATGGACCTATCGCACCGACGGCTCGCTGCTGCACGCGGTTTCCCCGCCGCCGGGTTTCGATCCCGGTTGTTTCGGGCTCAAACCGGTGGCCGTCCAGGTGGCCGGCGGATTCGTGTTCTGTTGCCTCGCCGAACATCCGCCGGAGGATTTCGCCGAGGTGGCCGCGATCGTGGAACGCTACGCGGCACCGCACCGGCTCGACCGCGCCAAGGTGGTCGAGCAGGTGGACCTGGTGGAGCGGGGCAACTGGAAGCTGGTGATGGAGAACAACCGGGAGTGCTATCACTGCGACGGTCACCCGGAACTGTCCTGCTCATTGTTCCCGACCTACGGCTACACCGATGAGGAAGTGCCCGCCACGCTGCGGGCCGCGTTCGACCGCTATGTCGCCGCGGACACCGCGCTGCGGGACACCTGCGAGCGGCTCGGCCTCGCGCACCGGTTGATCGAGCAGTTGTCCGGGCGGGTGAGCGGATTCCGGGTGCAGCGTGAACCGATGGACGGCGCGGGGGAGTCGTTCAGTACGGACGGCCGGGTGGTCTGCACGAAACTGCTCGGCGATATCGGTGAACGCAGGCTGGGCCGGTTCTCCCTGCACCTGCAACCGAATGTGTGGCTGCACGTGTGCAGCGACCACGCGGTCACGTTCACCGCGGTCCCGCTCTCCGCGGGGGAAACCCTGGTGCGCACCACCTGGCTGGTGCACGAGGACGCGGTCGAGGGGCGCGATTTCGACCGGCAGCAGCTGACCGAGGTGTGGCGCAGGACGAACGAACAGGACGCCGGATTCGTGGAGCGCGCCCAGCTCGGCGTGCGCAGCCCCGCCTATGTTCCCGGCCCGTACACCACGAGCGAATATCAGGTCGACCAGTTCTGCGACTGGTACCTCGACCGGTTGGGAGCGTATGCATGACCGTTCTGCTCGCGGAAGAGACGCGGTACACCCCGGAACCGGTCGAACTCCGGCTGCGTTGTACGGAGATCCGGCCCGTCACCCACGATGTGCGGACCTTCGTCTTCGAACCCGATACCGCGCTCGCGTTCCGGCCCGGCCAGTACCTGATGCTGCGGCTCCCGGTCGGACCGCGCTGCTACACGATCGCCTCCCCGCCGACCCGGCCGGAAACCCTGGAGATCACGGTGAAACACCATCCCGGTGGTGCCGGATCCGGTTATCTGCACGAGGAACTGCGGGTCGGGCAGACACTCGAGGCGAGCGGTCCGTTCGGGGAGTTCTCCTACACCACGCGCCCGGAAACGCGCTATCTGTTCCTCTCCGCGGGCAGTGGGATCACCCCGGTCATGGCGATGACCAGGACCCTGTTCGATCTCGGCAGCACGGCCGATGTGGTGTTCCTGCACACCGCGCGCACTCACGCCGACCGGATCTTCGGCACCGAGCTGGACGCGATCGCCGCCGGTGCCCCGAATTTCCGGGTTGCCACCGGTTACGGGCGCGGGGATCTGACCGCCGAATCGCTCGCCGCGCTCGTCCCCGATCTCACCGAGCGTGCCGTGTTCTGCTGCGGACCGCACGGCTACCGGGAACGGGTCACCGAAATCCTCACGCTGCTCGGCGCGGATCCGGCAAACTACACCGAAGAACGGTTCACCGTCGAGCAGGCGGGCCCGAGCGCGGTGAGCTATCCGGTGCGGCTCGGTGCGCACAGTTTCGCCTGCGGGGCCGGACAGACCGTGCTGGACGCGGCACAACAGGCCGGGGTGAGCGTGCCGTTCTCCTGCGGACAGGGAATGTGCGGCACCTGCAAGCACACGCTCGTCTCCGGATCGGTCGACATGCAACACAATGGCGGGATCCGGCGCAAGGAGATCGAACGCAACCGGATCCTGTTGTGCTGCGCGAAACCCCAGGAGCCGCTGGTCATCGAAGACTGAGCTCGTGCACCACCTCGAGTGCCTTGGCCACCGTCGGATGCGCCTCGGCGCCCTGGCGGACCGCGGCCAGGATCCGGCGCGCCGGTGCCGGTTCGCCGTGCAGCGGGAGCCGCACCACCGGCCAGTCGGAGTGCAGCCGCGCGAGCCTCGGCACCAGGATCACCCCGAAACCGTTGGCCACCAAGGCCGTTCCGGTGTCCCACTCATCGGCGTAGTGCGCGATGTCCGGGGTGAACCCGGCGGCCATGCACGCGGTGAGCACCAGCTGGTAGTAGGTGCTCTCCTGGCGGCCGACGATCCACGGTTCCCGCGCGGCATCGGCGAGCTGCACCGAGGACCGGGTGGTGAGCGGATGTCCTTCCGGCACAACGAGATCGAGCGGATCGTCGAGCAGCGAGTACTGCTGGAAGCGCTCATCGGCCAGGGGCGGATTCTGCGCGGTGACCACCACGAGGGCCAGATCGGCCTCACGGGCGAGCAACAGGTCGAAGCAGCGGCTCGGTTCCGCCTCCATCAGCCGCACGGTCACCTGCGGATAGGCGTCCCGCAGCCGCGCGGCCGCCGCCGGGAGCAGCTTGCTCGCCGCGGTGGAGAAGGCGCACATGGTGAACCGCCCGCCGGGTTCGTCGCCGATCGTGGCGAGCTCGGCACGGGCCCGCTCGACCTGCGCGTGCAGCCGCTCGGTGTGCTCGAGCAGCGTGTGCGCCGCCGCGGTGAGCCGGATTCCCCTGCCCTGTTGCACGACCAGCTCCACTCCGAGTTCGGCGGCGAGCTGGCGCAGCTGATGGGAGACCGCGGACGGGGTGTAGTGCAGCGCGGCCGCGGCGGCGGTCACCGTCCCGCACCGGGCGACGAGCTGGAGCATACGCAGCCGAGGATCGATCACCCGATCATTGTGCGCGTATCCGGCCGCGACGGGAAGATGTGCGCGGTCTCTCCTTTTTCCGTGGGCTCCAACAGGTATGCTCGCTCGAGCCGTGGTCAAGGGAAGCCGGTGGGAGACCGGCGCGGCCCTCGCCACTGTGATCGGTGAGTCACCACACCGAGTCGCACGACGGCCACTGGGTGCGAGCCCGGGAAGGCCGGTGTGGTGGTGTCGACCCGAGAGCCAGGAGACCTGCCACGGCGCGTGTGTCCACGAGGGTTTGGAGAGCTCACATGCGCGCCTCGGGTCGTGCCCGATTGTCCTTGCTGCTCGCCGCATTCGTGCTCGCGGGCTGTGCCGGTCCGCCGCAGGAGCGGGCCGCGCCACGCGGTTCCGGGAACGGCTATCCGGTCACCGTGTCCAGCTGCGGTCACTCCTCGACGCTGCGCGAGCGCCCGCGCCGGGCCGTCACGCTCAACCAGGGCGCGACCGAGATCGCGCTCGCCCTCGGGGTTTCCGGGCAGCTCGCCGGAACGTCCTATTTGGACAACCCGCTGCCCGCGAAATGGCAGGCCGCCTACGCGAAGATCCCGGTGCTCGCCAAGGGGTATCCGAGCAAGGAGAAGCTGCTCGCGGGCAAACCCGATTTCGTGTACGCGACTTTCTCCAGCGCCTACGAAAAGGACGCGATCGGCCCGCAGTCCGGGCTCGACCGGCTCGGCATCCCGTCCTATCTTTCCCCTTTCGGCTGCGCGGAGGATCGGCTGCGCGGTGCGCTTTCCTGGTCCACCGTGTACGAGGAACTCACCGAGGCGGGCAAGGCCTTCGGCGCCCGGACCAAGGCCGGGCAGCTGATCGCGCGACAGCGGGCCGAGGTCACCGCGCTGGAGAGGCGCAAGCCGGGCAAGGGGCGCACCGCCTTCTGGTACGACTCGGGGGACAAGGCTCCCTATGCGGGCGCCGGGCACGGTGGCCCGCAACTGATCATGAACACGCTCGGCCTGCGCAACGTGTTCGCCGATCTGCCCGGCGGGTGGGCCGATGCGAGCTGGGAGAAGGTCATCGCGGCCGACCCCGATGTGATCGTGCTCAGCGACGCCGGATTCTCCACCGCGCGGGAGAAGATCGCGCGGTTGCGCCAGGATCCGGCGCTGCGCTCACTGGATGCGGTGCGGCACAACAGGTTCGTGATCCTCCCGTTCGACGAGTCGATGCCCGGGGTGCGGCTCGCCGAAGGCGCGGAAACCGTGGCGCGCGGGCTTGATTCCCGGTGATCCGAACGGGTACGGCGGTATGGCTCATTCTGGTCACCGCGATCCTGGTGCTGCTCGTCAGCATCGCGGTCTGTGTGACGCTCGGCCCGGTGCACGTTCCGGTCGGTACCGTGCTGGAGGTGATCGCGCGGCGGATGCGGCTGGTCGCCGGTGGCGTCACGGTGCTCGATGACGAGATCGTCTGGCAACTACGACTGCCGAGGGTGGTCGCGGCCGCGGCGACCGGGGCGGGTCTCGCGCTCGCGGGCGCGGTGCTGCAATCCCTGACCCGCAACGCGCTCGCCGATCCGTACCTGCTCGGGATCTCCGGCGGCGGCACCTCCGGGGCGGTCACCGTGATCGTGTTCGGGGCCAGCGGTTTCGCCTCCCTCGGTATCGGCGCCTTTCTCGGCGCGATCGGCGCACTGCTACTGGTCTTCCTGCTCGCCATGGGCCGCACCGGAGGGCTGGCCACCACGCGCACCGTGCTGGCCGGGGTCGCGGTCGGGCAACTCTGTTCCGCGTACACCTCCTTCGTGGTCCTGGTGCGCGGGGATTCCGATGCAGCGCGGCGGATACTTTCCTGGACCTTCGGCTCGCTTGCCGGGGTGCGCTGGACCGAGGCGAGCTGGCTCGCGGTGACCGCGGTGCTCGCGGTCCTGGTGATACTCGGCTTCGCCAGCTGGCTGGACGCGCTCGCCTTCGGTGAGGATTCCGCGCGCACGCTCGGCGTTCCGGTCACCGGATTCCGCTGGGGCCTGATGATCGGCACCTCGCTGATGACCGCGGTGATCGTCTCGGTGACCGGCGCGATCGGGTTCGTCGGGCTCGTGGTGCCGCATCTGGTGCGCCTCGTGTTCGGCCCGGCGCACCGCAGGCTGCTGCCGCTCACCGCGGTGTGCGGGGCGATTCTGCTGGTGTGGGCGGACACCATGGCACGGACCGTGCTCACCGACCGGGAGGTGCCGATCGGCGTGGTCACCGCGGCGATCGGTGTTCCCGTGTTCGCGATCCTGTTGCGGCGCAAGGCAGGTGTGGCGCGATGACCGAACTTCGCTTCGAAGACCTCGGCTGGTCGGTGCGCGGCACCGAGATCCTGCACACGATCGGATTCACCGTGCCGGAAGGGGAACTGGTCGGTCTGCTCGGGCGCAACGGTTCCGGCAAGTCCAGCCTGTTGCAGCTCGCCGCCGGACTGCGCACCCCGAGCACCGGCCGGGTGCTCGCCGGTGACCGGGTGGTGGGGGAGCTCGGCAACCGGGAACGGGCGCGGCTGATCGCCTTTCTCGCCCAGCAGGCGGACACCGAGCTCGCGCTCACGGTCGCCGAGGTGGTCGCGCTCGGCCGGACACCGCATCGGAATTCGTTCTCCGCGACGGAATCCGATGACACCGTGCGCGAGGCGATGCGCCGGACCGAGGTCGCGCAGCTGAGCGAACGCAGCTGGGCCACCCTCTCCGGCGGGGAACGCCAGCGCACCCAGCTGGCCAGGGCGCTCGCCCAGCAACCGAGCCTGCTGCTGCTCGACGAGCCGACCAACCACCTCGACCTCGCACACCAGATCGGCCTGCTGCGCCTGGTGCGCGAACTCGGCATCACCACCCTCACCGCGCTGCACGACCTCGAACTCGCCGCCGCCTTCTGCGACCGGCTCGCCGTGCTCGATGCCGGGCGGCTCGTCGCGTTCGGGACCCCGGGCGAGGTGCTCACCCCGGAACTGCTTGCCGAGGTCTACGCCGTCTCGGCGCAAGTGCTCACCCATCCGATCACCGGAAGGCCGCATATCCAATGGAATCCGTGACCGTGCTCGTCGGGCTCAACCTCCGTGCCGCGCAGGAACACGAGAAACTGCGCGGGCTCGCCGAACACGTGGCGTACCTGCACCTCGGCGAGCCCAGCCTGTGCACGATGCTCGACGAGCGCCGTGCGGCCGGGGACACCGAGCTCACCCTCATCCCGGTGAATCTGCACGGCGAACCCGGACAGCTGTCCTGGCTGCGCCGGGTGGCCGCGCACTGGTTGCGCGCCAACGACCATCCGCTCACCATCCAGGTCGGCACACGAGTGCTCACCGAACCCGGCGAGCTGACCGAACTGCTCACCGAACCGGCCAAGCCGGTCACCGACGCCGCCCCGTTGTGCTCCCCGGCCTGGGAACACGTTCCCGCATACCGGCACCACCTGTTCGTCTGCCGCGGTCCGCGGTGCAGCGCCAAAGGGGCCGAGCGTACCGCGGCCGCGGTCAAGGAAACCTTGCGGGACAACGGAATCGGTGAAGATCAGGTGCTCGTCACGCAGACCGGCTGCCTGTTCCCCTGCAATCACGCGCCGGTGCTCGCCGTGCATCCCGACGACGTCTGGTACGGGCGGATCGGTCCCAGGGAGGTGCCGGGCATCGTCGCGGAACACCTCATCGGCGGCCGGGCCGTGGCCGCGCACCGATTGCATCGGGGCTAGGGTGTGTCTGATAATCCACTGCCGTCGCGAGCGGGAGGCAGATCGGATGCATCGCAAGGCGGAGGATTGAGCCATAGCGGCAGCTATGGTGATTGCGCGCCTTCGCCGCGAGGCGCCGATATGGCCCCGCGCAGCAGGCTACGGGATTGTCAGACGCGCCCTAGATCCGCAAGGCCTCGAAGGCAGCGCGCGCGGCCGCGCCGATCGCCAGGTCCACATCGGGTGCGATGCTCGCCCGCCGGTCGGTTCTGGTGAGCGCGGCGATCGCGATCCGGTCCCCGGAATCGGTTTCCACCACCCCGATTTCGTGCCGCAGATGCAGGTAGGTTCCGGTCTTCCCGCTCACCCGGACGGAGTCGGCGCGCAGATCGGCGGACAGGCGCTGGGTGAACACCTGCGCGCCCATGATGCGGCGCAGTTCCGCGGTCGCTTCGGGGCGCGCGATACGGTCCAGCCAGACGCGTTCGAGCAGATCGACGAGCGCGGCAGCGGAGCCGAGGTTGGCGTGCGCGGGATCGAGCGGTTCGAGGCTGCTCTCCTCGCGAATGGCCAGTTCCAGGGCGAGTGTGCTGTTCTCGCCCGCGATCCCGGCGGCGCACTCGTACATCCGGTTCATCCGGTGCCGGACGGTGATCCCGGCGCAATCCCATTCGCGCAGCCGTTCCTCCACGGCGTCCAGGCCGAGCAGGTCGAGCACGGTGTCGGCGCTGGCGTTGTCGCTCACGGTCAGCATCTGGTGCACGAGATCGGCGATCGCGAGGGTGGCGGGGTAGCGGAACGCGGAAACCCCGGTCGGCCCGACACTCTTGTCCGCGGGGTCGATGGTCACCGGTTGCGCCGGATCGAGGGTTCCCTCGGCGATCCGGTCGAGTGCCACCAGGGCGATCGGGACCTTCACCACGGAGGCGAGTGGCAGCGCGGTGTCCACATCGAACCCGAGTTCCCGCCCGGTGTGCAGCTCGCGGGCGAGGAAGGAACCACTCGTGCCGATCCGTTGCCAGGCGGTGGCGACCGATTCGGCGGTGCTGAGCAGTTCGGCGGTGCTCGCCCGGTACACCGGAGTCATCCGCGCGCCGCCAGATGTGCGCGGTCCGCGGGCTCTTCCTGTTGCGGCGCACCGGTTTCACCGACCGCCCCGATCACCGTGGCGAGCAAGGGGCCCAGCCAGCCGGGCGCCCGGGATCCGTGTGCGGCCGTGAGGGTGTAACCGCGGTGCAGCGCCGGGTCGGCCAGCGGAGACCAGGCCAGCCCATGGGTGCGCGCGAAGGCCTCCGGGCACAGCAGCAGACCGTTCCCGGCCAGTGCCTCGGCGACCGCGGTGGATGTGGAATCGCCGGTGTGCACGCACTGCTCGGCGAGCCCGGCCTGCGCGACGGCCTTGCGCAGCCGCTCGACGGCGAACCCGCCCGCGTCCTCCGGGGTGAGCAGGATGCGCGGGGCCCGTTCGGTGCTCGCCCGGCGTGGCCGCAACTGGTCGAGATGCACCGGCCGGGGGAGCGGTTGCGCGGTACCGAGGCCGAGCGGCACCCGCATCCGGCTGCGCTGTGGGGGAACCCGCAGCAGGGCGAAGGCGAGCCCACCCTCGGCCAGTTCCGTTTCCCGTTGCGGTGCGGGCAGTTCGCGAATGGTGAGCGGATCCTCCCGGTCCGCCCCGGCGCGCAGCACCCTGGCCAGCGCAGCGGGTGCACAGTCCGGCGGCATTCCGAGTACGGGGGTCCGGCCGGTGAGCGCGGTCCGGGCGAGGGTGCGCAGGTGTTCGGCGCGGCCGAGTACATCCGTGGCGTGTGGCAGCAGCAGCGTGGCGAGCTCGGTGTTCGCGATCCGCCTGCGGGAGCGGTCGAACAGCGCGCCGCCGAGGTATTCCTCGAGGTTCTTGATCCGCCTGCTCAGCAAGGGTTGCGCGATCCCGAGCCGCTCGGCGGCCGCGGAGAAACCGCCCTCCTCGGCGACCGCGACATACGCTTCGAGGTGCGCGAGCAGGTCCACGAGACACATATATCAAAAAGGCATGTTCGCTTCAACTATCTCTCTTGGACATGAGTGGGCCGATGCTGGTTGGCTCGGGGTACGAACCCGAATCGATGAGGGGAGTACTGCATGTCCGTATCCCGGCGTTCCCTGCTCGGTGCCGGTCTTGCCGTCCCGGCGGCGGGGCTGCTCGCCGCGAGTCCCGCGGCCGCCACGACCGGTGCCGGTGACCGGCTGCGCGCCCTGGAACGCGCGCACCAAGCGCATCTCGGTGTGTACGCGCGGAATCTGCGCACCGGGGCCACGATGACCCACCGCGCGGGGGAGCGGTTCGGGATGTGCTCGACCTTCAAGGTGCTCGCCGCCTCGGCCGTCATGCGCGATCGCGACGGCGACGGGACCTTCCTCGACCGGATCGTGCACTACACCGAAGCGGACCTGGTCGAGAACTCGCCGATCACCGAGAACCACGTGCACGGCGGGATGCGCATCGCCGAACTGTGCCACGCCGCGATCTGCTACAGCGACAACACCGCGGGAAACCTGCTGCTGCGCCAGATCGGCGGGCCCGCCGGGGTCACCCGGTTCTGCCGCAGCCTCGGCGACCGGGTCACCCGGCTCGACCGGTGGGAGACCGAGCTCAACGACATCGCGCCGGGGGATCCGCGGGACACCACGACCCCGCGCGCGATCGGGGAGAACTACGCGCGCCTCGCGCTCGGCACCGCGCTCGATCCCGTGCACCGCGCCCGGCTGACCGGCTGGCTGATCGGCAACACCACCAGCGCCAAGCGATTCCGCGCCGGGCTGCCCGATTCCTGGCTGATCGGGGACAAGACCGGGTCCGGCGCCTACGGTTCGGGCAACGACGTCGGCATCGCGTGGACCGGCACCGGAACCCCGCTCGTGCTCGCCGTCATGACACGGAAACACGAGCCGAAGGCCGATTACGACGACGAACTGATCGCCGAGGCCGCGCGGATCTGCGCCGAGACGCTCTAGCCTTGCCGAGACGCCCTAGTAGAGCCCGTGCTCGTAGTGTTCCTCGAGCACGGCACCGAGTCCGCCCGCCTGATTACCGAGGCTGCGGTTGAACTTGCCCGCGTCCTGGGCGGTGGCCATGGTGGCGAAGGAACTCCCGTTCGTGACCGCCTCGCCGAGCCCGCGATCGTCGCCCTGCCACAGTTTCGCGCGGATCACCGCCTTGCCGCACTGGGAGAACACCTCGCGGATCCGCACGATCGTGGCGAGCACCGCGGGTTTCCCCTCGGCGCCGAGCCGGTCCAGCAGCTCGGGATCCTCGGTGATGAACGCGTCCCCGTTGACCCGCACGGTTTCCCGCACCCCGGGCACCAGGAACACCATGCCCACGCCCGGGCTGCGGGTGACGTTCTCGAAGGTGTCGGCCAGCTTGTTGCCCGGACGGTCCGGGATCGCCAGCGTCCACGGATCGAGGACCTTCACCGATCCCGGCGGGTCCCCTTTCGGGCTGGTGTCCAGGTGGCCGAGTTCGTTCCCGCTGGCGAGCACGAAAAACGTGCTGTGCGCGATGAATCGCATGTCGAACTCGCCGAGGCGCGGTTCCTTCTTCTCCAGGATGAACTGTTCCGGTTTTCCGATGATCTCCCGGATCCGGTCCAGGTCGATCGGTTCGTAGTCGTCGGCGGCGGTACGTGCGGGTGCCGCGCCGCGGGCGATGGCGGTCATGGCCGCCTCCTTTCCGGATGGCGAGTGGCTAGATATCGAGAACCAGGCGTTTGTCGCACGCGCGGGAGACGCAGATGAACATCCGGTCGCCCGCGGCACGGTCGGCCTCGGACAGAATGTCGTCACGGTGCTCGGGAGTGCCTTCCAGTACCCGGGTTTCACAGGTGCCGCAGATCCCCTCCCGGCAGGATCCGGCGACCGGGAGCCCTTCGTCCTCGAGCGCGGTGAGCACGCTGCGGTCGGCGGGCACGGTCACCGTCCGGTCCGAACGGGCGCACACCACGTCGAACTCGGTGTTCTCGCTCGTGGCCTTCGGCCGGGATTTGAACCGCTCGAGGTGCACGCTGCCCGGCGCCCAGTGCTGGGCGCCCTCCTCGATCCCGGTGAGCAGGGATTCCGGGCCACAGGCGTAGATCGCGGTGTCCGCGCGCGGTTCGCGGAGCCAGTCCTCGAGCGGGATCCGGCCGCCCCGGTCACTGGGGTACAGCCAGACCCGCTCGCCGTGCTGCCCGAGCTCCTCCAGGAAGGCCATCGAGTCCGCGGTGTGCCCGCCGTACACGAGTTGCCATGGCACGCCCAGGTTCTCGGCCTCGCGCAGCATCGGAAGGATCGGGGTGATCCCGATTCCGCCCGCGATGAACAGATAGGCCGCTGCCTCGGCGAACCGGAAATTGTCCAGCGGCCCGCGGACCTGGATCGGCTGGCCGGGCCGCAGGAAGGCGTGCACGTACTCGGACCCGCCCCGGCTCATCCGGTCCCTGCGCACCCCGATGCGATAGACCGAGCGGTCCTGCGGGGATCCGCACAGCGAGTACTGCCGGGTGATCCCGGTCGGCAGCACCAGTTCCAGATGCGCGCCGGGACGCCAGGGCGGCAGCTCGGAGCCGTCGCGCGCGCACAGTTCGACCGAGACGACTCCCTCGGCCTCATAGCGCAGCTGGCGCACGATCATCGCGACGGTTTTCGGCGCGGCAGCGGTCTCCGGCAGGACGGCGGCATTCGTCATGGCAGCGGCTTTCGTCGTGGTCGACTCTATGCGTTAACAACGTTAACACCTGATGACTCCAAGTTAGTGATAACATCGTTAACGTGTCAATTCGGGAGACGAAGACCACGGCACGGGCGGAGACGGTGGCCCGTGCCGCCCTGGCGCTCGTGGATTCCGGCGGTCTCGAATCGCTGACCATGCGCAAGCTCGCCACCAGCCTCGATATGCAGCTGCCGACGATCTACCGGCTGTTCGACGGGAAGCAGGCGCTGATCGACGAGATGGCCGAGGTCATCCTCGCCGAGGTACCCGAACGGATGGAACGCGACGGTGCGGACTGGCGCGCACGGGCCGCGGACTTCGCGAAGGCGATGCGCTCGGCGCTGCTGGCGCACCGGGACGGGGCCCGGATCGTCGGCGGCAGCTACACGACGAAACGGCCGACGCTGACCGTGGCCGAGGAGGTCTTCGCCATCTGGCGGGACGCGGGATTCTCCCCGGAGTCCGCGCTGCTGGCCTGCACCACGTTGTTCTGCTATGTCCTCGGCGAGGTGCTCGAGCAGCAGGGCGCCGACGGGGTGGAGCGCGGGGAACTGCTCGCCGCCGTGCTGCCCGGGGCCGCGTATCCGCATGTCGCGACCACGCCGATGGACCTGTTCTTCGACTTCGAGGCCCGGTTCGAGTTCGGGCTCCGGGTGCTGCTGGCCGGGCTGAGCGCGGAACTGCGCTGACCTATTCGGCGCCGAGCCTGCCGCGCAGCGCGGTCAGCAGATCGGAGGCCGCGGTGGCGCGGTCCTGGTCCCGTGCGGCGACGCCGAGTACGAGCGCGTCGGTGAGCAGCACGGAGGCCAGGCATTCCCCGGTGAGCCCGCTTCCGGAGTGCACCGCGGTGAGCGCGTGGTCGACCCGGTCCCCGATCCGGGCGGCGAGCGCGTCCGAGACGAGCACGACCTTGGCGCCGACCCGGTGCGCGTGTTCCAGGATCACCTCGAGCTCGGCGAGCATCCTGCCGGGCGCGTAGAGCACCAGTGCCTCGCCGCCGGTCAGCGAGAGCAGTTCGTCGGCGAGCCGGAAACCGGTGGCGGAGATCGCCCGCGCCGGTTTGCCGATCCTGGTGAGCCTGGTCGCGAGATAGTCGGCGGCCAGCGCGGAAACCCCGACCCCGTAGCCGACGACCGCGTCCGCTTCGGCCAGGCAGTCGATGCAGGCGCGCACGTGCCCGGCCCGGCTCAGCCGCCGCGTCTCGGCGAGCCGTTCGGCGCCCTCGGCGAACACCTCGTCCAGCAGTTCCCCGGTCTCCGCGCCGACGTGTTCGATGCGTTGGCGTAACCGCGCCGCGGGCTTGTTGACCTGCACGAGTTGTTGGCCCACCTCGTGTTTGAGCTCGGGAAGCCCGGAGTAGCCAAGTGCCCGCGCGGTGCGCACCACCGTGGCGTCGCTGGTGCCGATCGCCTTCGCGAGCCCGCCCGCGGTGGCGAAGATGACCTCCTCACCGTGCGCGTCCAGGTACTCGGCGACCCGCAGCTCGGTGGCGGTCAGCTCATGGGCGTGCGCGGCGATGCGATCCGCGAGCGGTCGCCCCCACACGCTGCTTGTAGTAGCCATTACGTCCGATGATCCCTCTTGTGGTGCCGACAACAGATGGCTAGTGTAGTGCACGCGACGCAGTGACGGAAGAAATGCAATAGCCACTACATCAACGGTGATGGGGTCGTTTCCTATGGTTTCCTCGCGGCGGTCTCTCGCCGCCCTGCTGGCCGCGATGCTCGGCCTCGGCGCGTGTTCGGGGGCGGTGAACTCGCGCTACGACAAGGCATCCGGCGGTGATCCGGCCGCGGTGCGCGCCGTGCTGGACGCGGCACCGGTCGCCGGGCCGGGCGCGCTCGACCGCAGTACGGCCGCGCTGGCCATCCACCGCAAGGGCACGGTGGCGATCGGGGCCGGCTACGACGTCCCGCTCTATTCCATGAAGAACCCGATGACCGGGGAATACACCGGATTCGACGCGAGCCTGGCGAAAATGCTGGCGAAGTACCTGACCGGAAGAACGGATGTGCAGTGGGTGAACGTCACCAGCGACACCCGGGAAGCCTTGCTGGAGAACGGAACCACCGATTTCACCGTCGCGACCTATCAGATCACCCCGCAGCGCGCGCGGCTGGTGGACTTCGCCGGTCCCTATCTGATCGGCGGCGGGGCGATCCTGGTGCGCGCGGACAATACGAGCGTGCACGGGCTCGCCGATCTGAACGGGGTCACCACGGCCACGATGCCCGCGGTCGCCGCCGAAGCATTGCAACAGCAACAGCCGGGTGCGCAGCAGGTCATCTTCGACTCCGCTTCGCAGTGCCTGCAGGCACTGCGCCAGGGCCGGGTGGACGCGTTCTTCCTCAACAGCGCCATCCTCTCCGGGTTCGTGCTCAAACACGACGACGTGAAATTCGCCGGGCCACCCACGAGGGACGCCCCGTTCGGGATCGGCATGTCCAAACAGGACCCGCAGCTCAAGCGCGTGGTGGACGACTGGCTGCGGCGCATCTACGCGGACGGATCCTGGGCCCGGCTCTGGCGGGCCACCATCGGCACGGTCGAGCGGCACGAACCGCCGAAACCGCCGGTGCTCGGCTCGGTGCCGGGTTCCTAGTCAAGGAGTGCGTATGAATGTCCTCTGGTCCAATGTGGACAAGATCGGCGGCGGGCTGCTCACCACGGCGGAGCTGACGCTGGCCGCGTTCGGCTGCGCGCTGGTGCTCGGCACGATCGTCGCGGTGCTGCGCGTCTGCCCGGTGCCGATCCTGCGCTGGCTCGGCGGCTGCTATGTCGAGGTCTTCCGCAATGTTCCGCTGCTGATGCTGCTCGTGCTCATCGTGTTCGCACTCCCGGAGATCGGGCTGAGCATGTCCCTGTTCGCCTCGGTGGTCGCCGGGGTGGCCACCTACGCGGCCGCCTATGTGTGCGAGGCGGTGCGGTCCGGGATCAACAATGTCGGCATCGGCCAGGTCGAGGCGGCCCGCGCGATCGGCATGCGGTTCGGTCAGCTGCTGCGCCATGTCGTGCTGCCGCAGGCGTTCCGCGCCATGATCCAGCCGCTGACCAATGTGTTCATCGCGGTGGCGCTGAGCACTTCGCTCAGTGCCTCGGTCGGCGTGCTGGACCTGACCGGGGTCACCAGGATGCTCAACGTGAACTACGCGGAACCGGTGCCCGCCTTCCTGTGCGCCGGGCTCTGCTACGTGCTCATCACGCTGGCCGGTGGTTTGCTCGGCGGGGTGCTCGAACGTCGCGCGCGGATCGGGCGGTGAGCCGGTGAGCACCTTCCTCTTCGACGCCCCCGGGCCACGGGGCAGGAACCGGATCCGCGCGGTCACCGTGCTGACCGTGCTCGCGCTGCTCGGTGTGCTGACGCTCGTGGTGCTGCGGTTCGGCGCGCGCGGACAGCTCGACGCGGACCGCTGGACGGTGTTCGTGGAATGGCCGGTGCAACGATTCCTCTTGCAGGCCTTGGGTTCCACACTGCTCGCCGCGGTGGTTGCCGGGTTGATCGCGCTGCCACTGGGGATTCTGGTCGCGCTGGCCCGGTTGTCCCGGCGGCGCGCGCTGAGCCGGATCGCCGCCGGATACGTGGAACTGTTCCGGGCGATCCCGCTGCTGCTGGTGATCTATGTCTTCCTGCTCGGGCTGCCGATCGCGGGGATCCGGATCGACCCCTTGTGGCAGTTGGTGTTCTCGCTGGTCATCCACCACACCGCGGTTCTCGCCGAACTGGTGCGGGCCGGGGTGCTCGCCCTGGACCGCGGCCAGATCGAGGCTGCGCAGGCGATCGGGCTCACCGGCGGGCAGGCGATGCGGGCCGTGGTGATCCCGCAGGCGCTGCGCGCGCTCACCCCGGCGCTGGTGAGTCAGCTGATCGCGCTGCTCAAGGACACCACGCTCGGCTATGTGGTCAGTTATCCCGAACTGCTCGACTCGGCGAAGGTCATGGGGGAGTACACCTCGAATCTGCTGCCCACCTATCTCGCCGTCGCCGCCGTGTATCTGCTGCTGAACGTGTTGCTCTCCTGGCTTTCCAGGAGGCTGGAAGCCAAGCGTGGAAAACAGAAGGGAATGTCGCATGCGCAACGTGCCGGGGCACGGTGAAACGCTGTCCTATTACCATTTCGGGGCCACTCCGTTCTTCGCGGCACAAGCCGATCAGCGGTTCAGCTATTGCGCCTATGTCCCGGAAAGTTATGCCGAGGACGGGGAAACGGTGTATCCGCTCGTCGTGCTGGTGCACGGAACCGAGCGCGGGGCGAGCACCTACCGGTACGCGTTCATCGAATTCTGCGAGCGCCATCAGTGCATCGCGCTCGCCCCGCTGTTCCCGGTGGGTATCGGGCGCCCCGGCGAACTGGACAACTACAAATTCATCGAGTACGAGGGAATCCGGTTCGACGAGGTGCTGCTCGGCATGGTCGCCGAGGCCGCCGAGACCTGGCGGGTGGACGCGGAACGTTTTCTGCTGCACGGATTCTCCGGCGGCGGGCATTTCGCGCACCGCTTCTACTACCTGCACCCGGACCGGCTGCGCGCGGTCTCGGTCGGCGCGCCCGGTGTGGTGACCCTGCTGGACACCGAGGCGGATTTCTGGGTCGGGGTACGGGATCTCGAGCAGCGGTTCGGCATCGCGGCCGATATCGAGGCGATGCGCGCGGTCGCGGTGCAGCTGGTGATCGGCGAGCGGGACACCGAAACCTGGGAGATCGCGATCGGGCCGGAGAGCCCGCGGTGGATGCCCGGGGTCGAGCGGCAGGGCGCCAACCGGCAGGACCGGATGCACGCACTGCGCACGAGCCTGGAGCGGCACGGGATCGCCGTACGCCAGGATGTGGTTCCCGGCGTCGCGCACGAGGGCATGCCCGTGCTCGAACCGGTCAAGGCGTTCTTCGCGGAAGCATTGGAGCACTGATGGACACCGAGCTGGTCTACCTGAGCGCGGTCGAGGCGCGGCGGCGGTTCGCCGCGGGCACACTGTCCCCGCACGAGCTGATGACTGCCGTGATCGAACGGACCGAGGCGGTGGAGCCGTCGGTGAACGCGTTCACCGACACCTTCTTCGAATCGGCGCTCGAGCAGGCGCGCGAAGCGGAACGCCGCTATGCCAACGGAACGGCTCGCCCACTGGAGGGGCTGCCGGTCGCGGTCAAGGAGGAGCAGCCCATCGCCGGGCTGCCGCTGCGCGAGGGTTCGGCGCTGACCGAGGGCGATATCGCGGACGTGACCCATCCCGCGGTCGAACGGATCCGCGCGGCGGGCGGGATCCTGCACGCGCGCACCACGACACCGGAATTCTGCACCGCCGGATTCACGCACAGTGAACTGTGGGGCGTGACCCGGACCCCGTGGCGGCTGGAGTGCTCCTCCGGTGGCTCCTCGGGCGGTTCGGGTGCCGCGCTCGCGGCCGGGACCGCCGTGCTCGCCACCGGCTCGGACATCGCCGGTTCGATCCGTATCCCGGCCGCGTTCAACGGGGTCACCGGCTTCAAACCGCCCTATGGCAGGGTTCCCGCGCTCCCGCCGTACAACCTGGACCACTACTGCCACGACGGACCGCTGGCCCGCAGCCCGCAGGACTGCGCGCTGCTGGCCAACGTCATCGCCGGGCGGCACCCGGTCGATCCGGCCTCGGTTCCCGACCCGGACTTCCGCGTCGACGGGGTCGCCGATCGGGCGCGCGGTATGCGCGTGGCGCTGTGCACGCGGCTCGGGGACTATCCGGTGGAACCGAGCGTGGCAGGCGCGCTGCACCAGGCCGCCGAGGGCTTGCGGGAGCAGGGCGTGCACGTCGAGGAGATCGAACTGCCCTGGCGGCGCGCGGAGATCATGCACGCGGCCTGGGCGCACTACGGGGCGATCCTGGCCGCGATGGTGCGCGCGACGATGGCCGAGCGTGGTTCCGGAATCCTGCCCTATACCAAGGATTTCGTGGAACGCGGGGAGGCCGCCTTCGCCGAGCTCGGCCGGTACGGCTCGGTGCGCACCGAAGCGCGGGTGCAGGCCGACCTCGCGGATGTGTTCGCCCGCTTCGATGCCCTGCTGTGCCCGACGACCGGGATGGAAAGCCTGCGGGCCGGGCTCGACTACGTGGACGAGCCGATCATCGTGGACGGGGCGGACGCCGGGCACAACCTGGATGCGGCGATGTGCGCGCCGTTCAACCTCGCCAGCCGCTGCCCCGTGGTCGCGGTGCCCGCCGCGCTCGCGGACTCCGGGATGCCGCTCGGCGCGCAGGTGGTCGCGGCGCCCTTCGCGGACCAGAGCGCGTTCACCGTCGCGGCCGCGGTGTGGGCCGCGCTGCCGTGGTACGCCGAAGCGCCCTATTTCCCCGGCGGGATCGGCTGATGCATTTCCTCGTCAAGGTCGGGGTGCTCGAACTCGCCGTCGGCGCGCTCACCGGCTGGGCCATGGTGTACGTGACCCGAACCCCGCGGGCGCAGCGGTTACGAGCCGGGCTGCGGGACGCGCGCCGGATCCGGCAGGGGCACATCGAGATGCTGATGCAGGGCACCGTGCTCACCGCGTTCGGTGCGGCGGTCCCCGATCCGCCACTGTTCGCCTCGGTGCTGCTCTCGGTGGTGTGCTGGACCGCGCCGCTGGCCTTCTTCCCGCTGGCCTTCCGCCCGGAATGGGGCGATACCCGGCTGTACCGTTATGTCGACAATGCTTCGCTGATCGGGCTCTCCGTCGGGTTCGTGCTGTTCGCGGTTTCCGTGCTGGCGAGCTGAGCGGATCGATGACGGTTTCGCGAACGGTTCGCCAGCCGGGTTCCCGAGGGTGCCCGTGGTGGTCTAGCGTGCCGTACAGGTCGACCGAACTCACCTGTTAGGGGCACGCATGCGGGACAACACGACCGGCGCCGTCACCCTCCAGCTCGGTAATGCTGACATCCAGCTGCCAGTCGTCGAGGCCAGCGAAGGACATCCCGGGATCGAGCTCTCCGGACTGCTCGACCGGGCCGGGATGACGGCACTCGATCCGGGTTTCGTGAACACGGCATCCTGTCGTTCGCAGATCACCTATATCGACGGCGAAGCGGGCATTCTGCGCTATCGCGGCTATCCGATCGAACAGCTCGCCGAACGCTCGAATTTCATCGAGGTGGCCTACCTGCTGATCCACGGCGAGCTCCCGGACCGCGCGCACTACGCGGATTTCGCCGAGCAGATCAACCGGCACACCCTGCTGCACGAGGACCTGAAGCGGTTCTTCGACGGTTTCCCGCGGGACGCGCACCCGATGCCGGTGCTCTCCTCGGCCGTGTCCGCCCTTTCCACCTTCCACCAGGACAGCCTGGACCCGTTCGACGAACCCAATGTCGAGCTGTCCACGGTGCGCCTGCTCGCCAAGGTCCCGGTGATCGCCGCATACGCCTACAAGAAATCGATCGGCCTGCCGTTCGGTTATCCGGACAACGAGGCCGGACTGCTGGAGAACTTCCTGCAGCTGACCTTCGGCGCGCCCGGGGAACGCTATGTGCCCGATCCGGAGGTCGTCCGGGCACTCGATCTGCTGCTGATGCTCTACGCCGATCACGAACAGAGCTGTTCCACCTCGACCGTGCGCGTCGTCGGTTCCTCGCAGGCGAATCTGTTCGCCTCGGTCTCGGCCGGGATCAACGCCCTTTGGACTTCCCCTGAAATCG